>NZ_JAFNNZ010000001.1:0-627132 GCF_026536565.1 Gilliamella sp. B2923
AACAGGGATGTTTGGCGAGGCGCTGCTTTGTCAGGAACAAATCAGCGCCGGTGCGTTAAGACCGAACGAAGGCGGAGGGCAGTCGCCAGACCGCTTTGGGTGGTGCTGCGAGGGGCTATAGGGGGATTTCGCATAAAATCCCCCTATTCGTACGCAGACACCGAAATGAAAATATCGACCAATTCCCAGCGTCCGAAACCTAAAGATCAAAAACCTATTGCTTTCATCATCCATAAAATCCTGTCAAAAACTTTCAGAAATTATAGGTGTTTAAGCAAAAAACACAAAACCTTGTCAAAAAGTTTCAGAAAACATAGGCGTTTAAGCAAAAACACAAACCTTTGACAAGAACTTTCAGAAAACACCCACGTTTAAGTATAAAATCTAAATAACCTCAACCAAAACCCAAAACACTAAATAATCCAGCGAACGCTTAAATAGAAAGGATATTAACAAAAAGGGGCCGTTAAACTAACCGACCCAAAGGACTAAATAAAAGCTTATTTAATCAAATGACATTAACCAAAATTTGACAAACTGGCCTGTCAAACTGACAGGCCACTACATCGACTATAAAAACGAACGGTAAGGTAATTCCGGTTCGTCAGTAAAGATATCTCTAAAGCCACGATAGTGTTGATAATGCATTTTACCTTTATCAGTTGGATAAGTATAACGCCCACCAACTTGCCAGAAGAATGGCGAGAATTGGTAATCAAGGCGATCTTTTTTCATTTCCCATAACACTTCAATTTCACGAGGATCACTTTGGAAGTTTGCCCAGATATCGTGGTGGAATGGAATCACGACTTTAGTATTAAGTGATTCGGCTGCACGTAAAATGTCTGATGAGGTCATTTTATCGGTTACACCACGAGGGTTTTCACCGTAAGAGAGCAACGCCACGTCAATCTTATAATCGTTACCATGTTTCGCATAGTAGTTAGAATAGTGAGAATCGCCAGAGTGATAAAGTGATCCGCCGGATGTTTCAAACAGATAGTTAACCGCTCTATCATCCATACCGTCTAAAATCGATTTATCGGTTGAAGAGACGCCTTTAGGTAGCGTTACTAAAGAAGTTCGGTCAAATGAGTCAAGCACACGAATGGTGATATCACCCACTTCTATGGTATCGCCCACTTTGGCAACGATGCAACGATCTTCCGGCACGCCCCAGCTTTTCCATAATTCGACACAAGCTTTAGGACCAATAAATTTGACTTTCGGTGAACAATTTTGAATTACCGCCGCTGCCACATTAACGTCAATGTGATCAGCATGATCGTGGGTTGCCATTACTGCGTCGATCTCTTTAATTGCAAAAGGATCAAGCACAAAAGGGCTGGTTCTTAAATTGGGTTGTAACTCACGCACGCCGCCCATACGCATCATTTGATGTTGTTTGTTCATGAAAGGGTTGGCATGAGTTTTTTTACCTGTTCCACACCAAAAATCCACCGAGATATTTGTATTACCAGCCGATTTTAACCAAATCCCGGTACAAGCAAGCCACCACATGGTAAACGTATTGGGTTTAACCTCGGTTGTTTCAATCTCTTCATTAAGCCAAGTTCCCCACTCAGGAAACGTATTTAATATCCACGATTCACGGGTAATTTCGTTCACTTTACTCATACTATGTTCCTTTTAACAATAATAATTAGACTAAAATCACTTCTACACCTTGTTTTTTGATGCTCTCAATTACTTCCTTGTTTGCTTGCTTACCGGTAATTAAGATATCAATTTTACTTACTGGGCAAAAAAGCATGCCTGAATTTGCTTTGGTATCGATTTTTGAACTATCGACCACCACTACCAATTTTTCCGCTTTTTCTAATATTTGCTGTTCAGCTACAGCGCTTAATATTTCATTTTTATAAAGGCCTGTTGGCGTAAGGGTTTTGCCACTGGTAAACATCCATTTACCGGCATAGGAATCTGTGATACTGGCAATTGGGTTGAGGATGATATTTTGTGTTTTGTTATATAAACCACCCATAATGATGACATTTTCATGATCATGCTCAATTAAATAACAAGCCAGTGGAAAGTAGTTGGTGATAATCGAAACCTGCTTGCCACACAATTCACGTCCTAATAAAAAAGCGGTTGATCCACAATTAATCACCACATTTTCATCGTTACTGCATAGCTTTGCTGCTCGTATCGCAATGCGTGCTTTTTCGTGATAGTTTTCGGTGTTGTTGATGTCAATTGGCACCCAAATCGCTTTTTGTTCTTCTAATCGCATAATGCCATTACGAACTTTTTTTACTCGCCCTTCTTGATCTAATTTTGTGATATCACGACGGGCTGTAGCCGGTGAGATCGAAAAAAGTTCGATCAATTCTGTCACTTTGAGCATCCCTTTTTCGCTCACTAAAGCAACAATTTCATTATGTCGAGTTATTTCGTTCATTTATCGCCTCAAGTTGTCCATTTTTTGATTAAATTTGATTATTTGTGATAATAGTTTTCATTCACAATATTGTCAATTATTTTAAAAATCCTATTCCAGTGATATTTCTTTAATATATTGTAAAAAAATAACTTTTGCATTTGTTTGGATCGGTTTTTTTAACAAAAGTGTGATCACAATCACAGATATTAAGTCGAATGAATTAGAAAGGTGATCTTGGTCAAATTAATCATAAATAATCATTGAGTGATTAATTGTGATTGTGAAAAGATGATGTCGGTTAATTGAGTCATTTGCGATTGATTAACCAATGAAGTTTAAATTTATCTCAAAATTAACTTCATCATTAACAACCATATAAGAGACATTTTGATGATTTATTCATCTATCTGTTGTCAGTTCTTCGAATAATTGAAGCAGTAGTGTCCATTACCATTGAGAGGGGTCTATGGAAGTAATCTATAACATATTTTATATTTTTTATAGCCAAGTGATGACAAAGGCGCCTTTGTTACTTGGGTTAGTGACAATGTTAGGCTATTGCCTTTTAAGAAAAGATATCACCACTATTTTAAAAGGAACAATTAAAACTATCGTCGGTTTCATGTTATTGCAAGTTGGTTCGGGCGTTTTGGTTTCGACCTTTAAACCGGTTATCGCCAAACTTTCTGAATATCATGGTATCAAAGGATCAATTATCGATACTTATGCCTCAATGGTGGCGGTTGAGACAGGCATGGGTGAGTATTATTCATGGGTAGGCTATGCGGTATTATTAGCGCTTGCGATTAATATTTTATTGGTTATTTTCCGCCGTATAACCGGAATTCGGACAATTATGCTTACCGGACATATCATGTTCCAACAAGTGGGCTTAATTGCACTATTTTATTTCCTATTTGGTTTTAGCATGTGGGAAACAATCATCTACTCAGCTGTTATTACGGCGCTATATTGGGGAATTTTTTCCAATATGATGTTTAAACCAACTGAGGCAGTCACCGGTGGAGCTGGGTTTTCAATTGGTCATCAGCAACAATTAGGGTCGTGGATTGCGGTTAAATTAGCGCCGAAATTAGGTGATAAAAATGATTCAGTGGATAATCTAAAACTTCCGAAATGGTTGCATATTTTCCATGATAGCATTGCGGCAACCGCAATTGTCATGACGATCTTTTTTGGCATTATTCTACTTTCTTTCGGTTTAGATAATTTACAAACAATGGCCGGTTCAACCCATTGGACAATCTATATTTTAGAGACAGGGCTTAAATTTGCGGTAGCAATTCAAGTTATTGTTGGCGGCGTGAGAATGTTTGTTGCCGAATTATCTGAAGCTTTTAAAGGTATTTCTGAAAAATTAATTCCTAATGCGGTACTCGCCATTGACTGTGCGGCGATTTATGCGTTTTCACCTAATGCAATGGTGTTTGGTTTTATCTGGGGTGCATTAGGGCAATTTTTAGCTATCGCTTTATTACTGGTCTTTAAATCGCCGATTATGATCATTCCGGGCTTTATCCCAATGTTCTTCTCTAATGCGACCATTGGCGTATTTTCTAACCATTTTGGTGGCTGGAAAGCGGTGATGAAGATCTGTTTTGTTATGGGCATGATTGAAGTATTTGGCTCTGCCTGGGTGATTCATATCTTTGCGCAAAATGGTACACCAATCGATTCTTGGATGGGTATGGCTGACTGGGCTATCTTGTTCCCGCCTATTTTACAAGGATTATCTTTCTCTTACTTATTCATCTATGTGCTTATCGCTTTAGCTTTAGTCTATATGTTCTTTGCGGCTAAACAGTTACGTCAAGAAGAAGCAGAACAAAAAAACAGACCGCTGGTCGATGATCCAACTGAAGATGTTAACGAAGCGGTCGTTGAAAAAATGGAAGAAGTGGCAATTAGTGAAGGTAAACCGGTGCGCATTTTAGCGGTATGCGGCAGTGGTCAAGGCTCTTCAATGATGATGAAAATGAAAATTGCCAATTATTTAGATAAGAAAGGCATAGCCAATGTTATGGATTCATGTGCAGTTACCGATTACAAATCCCGTTTACCTAATGTCGATATCATCGTTGCCTCTAAGCATCTGATCCACGAGATTGAAGTCAACGAAGGACAACATGCTTTAGGTGTACAAAATATGCTTAATCCAAACACATTTGGTGATGAACTTATTGAACTGATTAAAAAAGTTCTTGCCCAGTAAATTATATAAAAGGAGCGCAACATGGCTTTGAAAGAATCATTGATTGAAAACAACTCTATTTTACTTAAAGCTGATGCAGCCACTTGGCAGGAAGCTATCAAGTTAGGAACGGATATGCTTGTTGCATCTCAAGCGATTAAACCCTCTTATTATGAGGCGATTATTCACTGCGTAAAAACCATGGGACCTTACATTATTATCGCCCCTAATTTTGCCATGCCACACGCCAGACCCGAAGACGGCGTGAATCGAACAGCATTTGCTTTAGTCACACTCAATAAACCGGTCTACTTTGACGGCGAACCGGAACCGGTTGATGTGCTTATCACGTTAGCGGGCAGTACTTCAGATGAGCATATGCAAGGGTTAATGGAAGTGACACAAGTACTCGATGATGAAAACAGTGAAACTGGTGTTGATCTCGATAAGTTAAGAGCTTGTAAAACCAAAGAAGATGTTTATGCCGTCATCGATAAGGCATTAATGGGAGGTTGATTTATGTATCAGGCTTTAAAAGAGAAAGTATTACAAGCTAATTTAACCCTGCCCAAACATCACTTAGTGACCTTTACTTGGGGTAACGTTTCGCAAATTGATCGTACTAAAGGGGTGATTGCGATTAAACCCTCCGGCGTAGAGTATGAAAATATGAAGGTCGAAGACATTGTTGTCTTGTCACTAGAAGGTGAGATAGTCGAAGGACGATTAAACCCGTCAAGCGATACCGCAACGCATCTTGAGCTTTACAAAGCGTTTAGCAACATTGGTGGCATAGTGCATACCCATTCACCTTTTGCCACCATTTGGGCGCAAGCAGAATTAGATGTACCGGCATTAGGCACAACGCATGCGGATTATTTTTATGGCGATGTACCTTGTACAAGGCGATTGACTGAAAATGAAATTGCGTCAGATTATGAAAAAAACACCGGATTAGTGATTGTAGAGGAGTTCAAGCGTCGTGGTCTTGATCCGGTTGCTATGCCTGGCGCATTAATTTCAGGACATGCGCCATTTTGTTGGGGAAAAGATGCCATTGATGCAGTACATAACGCAGTGGTACTCGAAGAGGTGGCTAAAATGGCGCTGTCAACTCGTCAGCTCAATCCAACAATTCATATTCAACAAGCTTTATCAGATAAACACTATTTCCGTAAGCATGGTGCCAATGCTTATTATGGTCAAAAATAGAATTTAAAGGGGAAGTAAAATGACAAAACCTATGTTACAAATAGCCTTAGATCAAACAGAATTAAAGCCGGCTTTAGAGGTAGCAGAGAATGTTGCCGGATTTGTCGATATTATCGAAGTAGGAACGATTCTGGCATTTGGTGCCGGCATTATTGGTGTGAAAACCTTAAGAGAAAAGCACCCTAATCATATTTTAGTGTGTGATTTAAAAACCACCGATGGCGGTGCTATTTTGGCGAAAATGGCGTTTTCTGCTGGCGCAAATTGGCTCACGGTTTCAGCTGCGGCGCATATTGCAACCATTGAAGCTTGTAAAAAAGTGGCTGATGAGTATAACGGTGAAATTCAAATTGAGCTGTATGGTCATTGGACGCTTGAAGATGCCAAAGCGTGGCGTAAATTAGGCATCAAACAAGCGATCTATCATCGCTCACGAGATGCCGAATTGGCAGGGGTTGGTTGGGGCGAAGAAGATCTGGTTAAAATGCGCCAACTTTCTGATCTGGGGTTAGAGTTATCCATTACCGGTGGCATTGTGCCGGAAGATATACATCTGTTCAAAGGAATTAAAACCAAAGCATTTATCGCTGGTCGAGCACTAGCCAATGAAAACGGTCAACAAACGGCGCAAGCGTTGAGAGATCAAATTGCTAAATATTGGTAAGCGGATTGATGCAGCCACTTAATTGGTGACTGCATCAAGCTTTATTTAATCACTATTAGGTTTAAACTATGACAGAAAGTTCAATCAATATCATCAAATCATCGCCTTTGATCGGTCTTTATGAAAAAGCACTTCCTAATACGCTTTCATGGCAAGAAAAATTTAACCAAGCGAAATCATTAGGATTCGACTTTATCGAACTGTCGATTGACGAAACTGATGAACGTCAAGCAAGGCTCGATTGGTCAGATGAAGAGATTTTCAGCTTAAAGCGATTATGTGAACAAACCGGCATCTATTTTCATTCCATTTGTTTAAGCGCTCACCGTAAATACCCATTTGGCTCAGCGCAGGAGAGTATCCGACAACAAGCTAAAATCATTATGAATAAAGCCATTTTACTTGCTTATAAGTTAGGCGTGAGAGTGATTCAGTTAGCGGGCTATGATGTTTATTACGAACCGGCTAATTTAGAGACTCATCAGCGTTTTATTGAAGGAATGCAATGGAGCGCCAAACAAGCTGAGCGAAGGGGCGTGATGTTAGCGGTTGAGATTATGGATACCAATTATCTCAATTCGCTCAGTAAATTTGAGATTTTACGAAAATCAGTCAACTCCCCTTATTTTATGGCTTATCCGGATGTGGGTAATATTACCGGTTGGAACTATGATGTGTGCACCGAGCTATTACTCAGTAGTGAACATATTGTGCAAATACACCTAAAAGATACTTACAAAGTTAAACCCAATTACGCTGGACAGTTTCGTGATTTAGTGATCGGTGAAGGTGAAGTCGATTTTGCTGCGATCTTCAGAACGCTCAAACAGATGAATTATACCGCACCGCTGGTAATTGAAATGTGGGCACAAGATCAAAACTGGAAACAAAATATCGTGACGGCTAAACAGCGCTTAACCGATATTGCTCAGCAAGCCGATTTTCCACTATTTAGTTAATCGGGTTTAGGTTAATTGTTCCACTCATTTTTTACACTGCTTCACCCCCTTCAAGCTGGTGAAGCGTGTTTATACGCTTATTATTATCACTAAGGTTAAACAGCTAACGATTATTTTTAACCAATTGATTCATAAACTGTTTTTCACTGTTTAACCCTTAATAAACAAGGCAGATATTAAAAATATTATTGGTGATTGTTTGCGCTTGTGGTATTTTATTTATCGGTTTTGGTTATGCTGTCTAATCTATATTATATGTTTCAAGGTCGTGTTTTAACCAGATTTTAAATTTCCAAATTGAAATAAAAATAAGGTATTAAATGACTTTAAGCATTGTTTCAAAAAAATTATCTTTTTTTACATTACCTCTTACTTTTGTTGCACTGTTTTTTATTTTCAGTGTGCTTATTATTCTATGGTTATTTTTGTATCCCTTTATTGGGGTAATTGACCATTTTTATCTATTATGGTCAATTATTAGCGATTATATCCTCTACTTGCATAATGAATTTTATAATTTAATTCCGGTTGCTTTATTAAGTTTTATTGTTTCGGCTTTCGCTTTAAATCGATGTAATATTCATATTTTCACGCTGAAAAATCTCCTTTTGTTAGAAATCAATGTAGTTATAGTCAAAATCTTTGACTTAATATTTGATCACATTTTTGTTAACAGTGACTTATTGGCAAGGTTTATCGCGCCTAATTCAAGTGGCGGGATTGTGACGGCGGCTATCAGCTATAATGTGCTTAAGCTGACCTTAATCGGTCTGATTATCTATTTTTATATTAAACTGATGAGTCCATGGTTTGATAAAAGTAAACAGGTTTTTGAGCTTAACCAACAAAATAGCACTCGTATTCACTTTGTGTTGTTTATTGCGCTATATATGTTCTTGTTTGTTGTGTTTACCGCTTTATTATTGTTCACCACCCTAACCATTTCTAACTATTATCATGCAAGTGAGTTAAATGAGATCTTCCCACTTATGGTTTTTTTGATTAATTTATTGCTGGTTATATTAATTAGTCGAAAACAGTTCAAACAAACTTTTGTAGTGCTACAGACCGATAGAATTATTAAAAGTGCGCTGTTAATTAATCTATTTACGGTGATTTTCAATCTGCTTTGTTTGGCGTTATTGTTTAATAATACTAGATTAATTTATTGGGCAAATAACTTGCGATCGCATTTTAGCTATATTCTACCTTTAATAACGTTATTGATATCGATGATTTGCCCGTGCTTTATTGTCGCTTCAATTACTCGTTATTACTTTGCCGGTTCCACAAAAGGGCATATGTTATTTAAGTAATGATTGTTGTTGTTCACTTTCTAAAAAACCAATGATCTCTTGTTGTGATTTAAGCGTTCGAATATTGCGCAATAATGAAGCTGCCGGTTGATAATGTTGTCTTAGATATGCCAGCCATTGTTTGATTCGAGCAGAATGGTAAAACGGTTTGGCATCGGCTACATGACTGCTTGCGTAGCGACTTAATATTTGTAAAACGTCTTGCCAGCTTAACGGTGCTTGTTTAAAGCGTATCATATTGGCTAAATTGGGTATGGTTAATATTCCCCGACCCAGCATTAGATCGCAACTTAGGCTCTGATTCAAACAATTTTGGGCATCTTTAATAGCAAAGATTTCACCATTGGCTATGACCGGAATGGTCACTTTTTGTTTTATGTGGCCTATGGTCTGCCAATCGATTTTGTCCGCTTGATAACCGTCCTGTTTTGTTCGACCATGAACCACCAATTCAGTAGCTCCGGCACTGGCAATGGCTTGCGCAATCTCATAGCAAAGTGATTTATCATGCCAACCGAGACGAATTTTAACCGATAATATTTGCTCGTTGCCAATCGCTTGTCGGACATGTTGAACAATATCGAAGATCTGCTGTGGATATTGTAATAAATAGGCGCCGCCATGACTGCCAACCACGGTTTTAGCCGGGCAACCAAAATTAATATCCACGCCATAGGAGCCTAATTCGATCGCTTTGAGCGCATTTTCTGCCATCCATTGCGGTGATTGTCCCAGTATTTGGACACGAACAGGTGTGCCCGATGTGGTTTTTCCGCCATGGTTAAGCTCTGGGCAAAGTCGATAAAAGGTTCGATTGGATAATTTATGATGCGTGACGCGCACAAACTCCGTCACGCAATAATCAAATTGATTTATTTCAGTTAAGATTTGTCGGACATGATAATCCAATACACCTTCCATTGGTGCTAATATAATTCGGTTAATATTCATTGTGTTACCCGATTTTTATCGCTTTCACCACAGATCGGACAATCGGGCTGCTTTGAAAGTCCAACCTGATTAAATTGCATACTCATGGTATCAATCATCAGCACCCGACCCACTAATGGCTTGCCATAATTGGTTAAAACTTTAATGGCTTCGAGGGCTTGCATCGACCCAAACATGCCGACTAATGGCGCCATGACACCGGCTTCAACGCAACTTAGTTGATCTTGCCCAAACAGTCGGCTTAAACAGTGGTAACATGGCGTATTAGCTTGATAAGTAAAGGTTGTTAATAACCCTTCCATTCGTATAGCCGCAGCAGAAACTAGCGGTTTTTTAAGCTGATAACAGTTGCCATTAATCTGTTCCCGGGTGGATAAGTTATCGGTGCAGTCAATGACAATGTCGTGTTGTTGAATTAATGCCATTAACTTCTCATCTTCAATTTTATCATTGATTGCAATTATTTCGATATCCGCATTGATGTTAAGTAATGCTTGTTTGGCTTCATCCACTTTAAATTTGTTGATTGACTGCGCAGTATATAAAATTTGCCGGTTTAAGTTAGATGCCGACACGGTATCAAAATCGACTAAAGTTAATTTACCGATACCGGCACTGGCTAAATAGAGTGAAGCGGCACAACCTAATCCGCCCAGACCAATTATTAAAACAGCGCTATTTTTTAAGATCTGCTGTTTATCAATATCAAAACCACGTAAAGTGATTTGTCTGTCATAACGATAGAGTTCTTGATCGGTTAGCGCTTGCATAGGAAGTTGTGTTGGTTGTTAAAAAATCGCTATTATAGCAGAAACTTGGCACAAACATTGTGCCAAGTGAAAAACATTATTTATCGAATTTCGACAAGAAGCTTAAATACTCTTCTTTACTCATCAGTGGTTTATAGTTGGATAATAATGTTTGTGCCGTTTGGGCGTCATCATAAAGCAGATCGATAATGGTACATGCCATCATTTGAGCGGGGCGGATGTAGGCCATATCTTCATCAAATACCGTGTAGTCTTTACCGTGCAGTACGCCTCTGACTGAGCCAATCCATGGATGACTAACCGGCATGATATGTGATAAATCGCCGGTGTCAGTGCTACCCGTCATATGCGGCGCAACAGATACATTTTCTTCGCCAATTAATGCTTCAGCATTGGCTTTTAAAAGGGTATTTAATGTTGGGTTATTATGCAAAGGTAGATAACCGGGTAGATCTTTAATTTCACACGTTGCTCCTACCGCCATTGCGCCGGCTTTTAAGGCTTGATTAATTCGCTCATTGGCATCAATCATCGCCGGAACGTTACCAGCCCTTACATAGCTTTCCATACGCACATCGCTGGGTACCACATTGACCAAATCGCCGCCTTGAGTAATGATTGGGTGAAAACGAATATAGTCTTTTTCCTGAAATGTTTCACGAATCGCATGAACGCCCATCATGCCCATCATGGCGGCATTTAATGCATTGACGCCGGCATGTGGTGCGGCTGCCGCATGAGCGGCTTCCCCTTTGTAGCGGATTAATTTACCAATAAAACCATTACTGGTTGTTGAGATTTCGATAAATCCGTCTTGTTGTTCGGTCGGTACACTGGTTAAATGGATTTGTAATGCCATATCAACATCATCAAATTCACCTCGTGAAATCAGTTCCGGTTTACCGCCGATATATTTAATTTTGCCTTCTTCAATAAGGCGATTTCGGTAAGTAATTTCAACATACTCTTCGGCCGGTACAGCAAATGGCACCACATCGCCGGCTAAAAACTGCATGGCGCCGGCGTCAATTAATCCCATAGTGACCGCCATCATGTTGGCAATTTGGGCATTATGACCACAACAATGCGCAGCACCGGATGTTTCATCTGCGGACGGGTGGTCAGCGCAAATAATTGCATCAAGTTCGCCAATGACAGCAACGCTGTATTGGCTACCTTTCCCCCCTTTTAAGCGGCCTTTAACGCCAGTTACCGCCAGTTTATTTTTATACGGTACGCCGAGCGCATCAAACGCTTGTTCAACTTTTTTGGCGGTTTTATGCTCTTTATAGCCCAGCTCCGGTTCAACCCAAATCGCTTCAGCAAGGGTTTTTATATCTGCTTTACGGTTGGCAATCGCTTGGCAAACCTGTTTTTTAAGTTCTTCTTTTGTCATCAATATCATCCTTATCTAAATTAGATAACGCCTTCCCATTGTAATGTGATTTGAGCAATAATTGCCGCAAAAATAAAGGTGCCCGAAAATACCGCTAGCGATACCGGAATGATTCGCCACGATATACTTTTAAATAAAGCAAGATCTTTACCGATTGCTAATCCTGCATAGGCAAGCACCGGTGTACAAACCGCTAGCAAAGAGACCTCATTGGTTATCGATACCACTTGCTCATTAAATGGAAAGATTGGGGAGGACGCCACCGCAGCGGCAACCGATACCCATAAAATAACCGGTAGTTTATTGAGCACCGGAATTTTGCTGATAAAAAAGCCGACAATGGATATCGCGACTAAAATAGCCATGGCTTGTAGTGAAAGCATAAAATCAATGTGATAACCGACTGAGTTGCCAGCAGCCATGATAATTGCAACTAAAATAAGTAAAAAGAGTGTTTCTAAAATCTTCATAATTATGCGCCCTCTTTATTGCGTCGAAAACGGGCAAGCGTATTATACAAAAATGATGCAAATGGTAGAGAAAATAAAGTATAAATATAGATGCCAACAATGCTCGACATTAAATTAGCGGTTGTGGCATAAGCTTTAATTTCGTTCGCCATGTGCGGGTAAAGATCGCTGATTGGTGCAAGGGAGGCGGCCATCATGCTGCCACTTCCAACCCCAGCGCCCATGGCTAAAGCATAAGGATGCAAAATATTAAATTTAGCCATTAAAGTGGCAAGAATACTCATCCATATTGCGCCATAAAGTGTGCCACAAACATACATTGCCATCACACCACGTCCTTCCGGCGATTCAAGGCCATATTTGTCGGCAACAATCGCAATATTGGGTTCACGCGCAACCGAGTAAGTAGCGCCAACCGCTTCTCGTTTCATCCCTAGCATCATTGCCAGCGGTAAGCCTAATAATATGGTACCGGCAAAATGTCCCAGCTCTTGAAAAATCAAAGCGAGTTTTGCGTCGTGTAAAATCATATCAATTTTGGGACCCACTGATACTCCAAGTTTGGCAACCAGTAGCATTAAGGTAATAATCATCACGGTGCTGGCATGATTCATATTTTTAATTTTCAGTATCTTCAATTTCGGTAAACTAATAATGCCGCCAATTATCATGGCAAACAGCATTGGGTAAACCACAATTGTCCAAATTGATTGCTTACCGATAAACTCACATAATAAAACAACAAGCAGTGCAAGAAAATGCACTCTATAGTCTTTTAAAACCTCCATCCTAACTCCTTATTTTTATTGCTATTAGTCTAATTTTTTTAAACTATCTATCTTAAACTATTGTTGCTCCCAACGTATTTTTAAAATGATTCAAAGCCCATTGATGACCAACGGGATCGAAGCTAGCTACCGCATTTTGATGAATCACGATGTTATAACCTAAATTGTAGGCATCGACGGCGGTATGTAATATGCAAATATCAGTACAAACGCCGGTTAAGTGGATTTCACTAATGTGTCTTTCACGTAAGCGTAAATCGAGATCTGTGCCACAAAAGGCAGAGTAGTGACGTTTATTGATCCAATAAAGGTGATCACTATTTTTATGTTTTTGATATAGCGAATCTAAACGACCAAATAATTGTTGCCCACTAGTGCCAATAAGATTATGTGGTGGAAAGAGTTTATTTTCCGGATGATAGCTATCTGAAGGATCATGCGCATCAATGGCGAAAACGACAAAATGGTTATCTTTAATAAATGATTGCGTTACTTTTACTATTTCAGACTCAATATGTTGACCAACTGAACCGGTCGTTAAAGCACCATTGTCTGCAACGAAATCGTTAGTGTAATCAATTGAAATTAAAGCTTTCATATAAAGTAAACAAATTAGCTAAGAAAGTTAAAGCTTATTAATAAATATATGATATGACAAGTGATTTTCATTAACCGTTTTGATGAGATTTGTCAGTACTATAAAGGAATAATTGGTATCTTTTTGAATTTCATTTACTTTATATAACTTATTTATAAAGTAAATTTATTATCAAAAACTGAGTATAAGTAAATTAAATGATGATTATTTTTATCATAGTCTTTATACCCGGATAAATTGCTCTATAATAACTAGCATTTTTGGCAATAGTACACAGGATATTTTAATGAGAACAATTTATTGCGGGCAACTCAATGCAAATTATATTAATCAAGAAGTCACTTTATGCGGTTGGGTTAATAAACGTCGAGACTTAGGTGGTATGATTTTTATTGATATGCGTGATCGTGAAGGGATTGTGCAAGTCTTTTTTGATCCCGATTATCAACAAGCATATCAACTTGCTGGCGAACTTCGTAATGAATTTTGTATTCAAATTAAAGGTAAAGTGCGAGCCAGACCGGAAGGACAAATCAATAAAGATATGGCTACCGGTGAAGTTGAGGTATTGGCGACAGAATTGACAATATTTAATCGCAGCGATGTTTTACCACTCGATTTTAATCAAAATAACAGTGAAGAGCAGCGATTGAAATATCGCTATATCGATCTGCGTCGCCCGGAAATGTCTACCATTTTTAAAACTCGAGCGAAGATCACGGCTTTTGTGCGCGCTTTTATGAATGAGCACGGCTTTTTAGATATCGAAACACCGATGTTAACCAAAGCAACGCCGGAAGGCGCTCGTGACTATTTAGTACCTAGTCGTATTCATCATGGTGAGTTTTATGCGCTGCCACAATCGCCACAACTGTTTAAACAACTGTTAATGATGTCAGGTTTTGATCGTTATTATCAAATTGTTAAATGTTTTCGTGATGAGGATCTTCGTGCTGACCGCCAGCCAGAATTTACGCAAATTGACGTTGAAACATCGTTTATGACTGCTGAACAAGTTCGTGAAATCATGGAACAGATGATCCGCGAACTTTGGCGACATGTCAAAAATGTCGATCTGGGTAAATTCCCGGTAATGACTTATGCTGAAGCAATGCGCCGTTACGGCAGTGATAAGCCGGATTTACGTAATCCGCTGGAAATTATTGATGTGGCAGATTTGGTTAAAGATGTCGATTTTAAAGTATTTTCTGCGCCAGCCAATGATGCCAAAGGTCGGGTTGCTTTGCTGTGTGTACCTAATGGTGCGCAGTTAACACGTAAACAGTTAGATGATTATACGCAATTTATTTCAGTTTACGGCGCTAAAGGTATGGCTTGGATCAAAGTTAATGAGCGTAGCAAAGGTTTAGACGGGGTACAAAGCCCGATTGCGAAATTCTTCAATCAATCGCAAATGGAAGCGTTACTTGATCGTGCTAATGCCAAAGACGGTGATATCTTATTATTTGGTGCTGATAGCTATAAAGTGGTCAGTGATGCACTTGGCGCTTTACGTTTAAAAATTGGTAAAGATTTAGCTTTAACCGACGAAAGTAAATGGGCGGTGCTTTGGGTGGTTGATTTTCCGATGTTTGAAGAGACGGATGACGGACTTAGTGCAATGCATCATCCATTTACCTCACCGAAAGATTTTACACCGGAGCAACTTATCAATAATCCACAAGCGGCGGTGGCAAATGCGTATGATATGGTGATTAATGGTTATGAAGTTGGTGGTGGATCGGTGCGTATTTATCGTAGTGAAATGCAGCAAGCCGTATTCTCTATTTTGGGGATTGATGAACATGATCAACGTGAAAAGTTTGGCTTCTTACTTGATGCATTAAAATATGGTACTCCACCACACGCAGGCTTAGCATTTGGGTTAGATAGATTAACTATGCTGTTATCGGGCACTGATAATATTCGTGATGTTATTGCCTTCCCTAAAACTACAGCGGCAACCTGTTTATTAACTGATGCACCAAGCCCGGCTAATCCTGCCGCATTGGTCGAACTTGGCATTGAAGTCAGTAAAAAATAGCGATAATTTGATGCGAATGTTTAAAAAACCGGAATCTGTCTTAGTTGTTATTTTTTGTCAAACAACCAAACGCTGTTTGATGTTGCAACGCAAAGACGATCCGAATTTTTGGCAGTCGGTCACAGGTAGTATGGAAGATGACGAATTGCCGCAAGATACGGCAATTCGTGAAGTTATGGAAGAAACAGGTATCGATATAATCGGTCAAAAGCTAAAGTTAATTGACGCTAATTATAGTGTTGAATTTGAGATTTTCCCGCAATTTATACATAGATATGCTCCAAATGTTAAAATAAATAAAGAACATTGGTTTTATCTGCCAATTTCCTCTGAGGTAACCCCAATATTATCTGAACATTTATCTTATCAATGGATGACAATAAAAAACGCTGCAAATCTTACTTTATCGCCAAACAATGCTGAGGCGATCGGTAAAATTGATAGCATCATGAAACATAATGAAGAGGTCAACAATGAAATTAAGTAAGTTCGCTATTGTTTTAAGCAGTTTGTTCTTTTTTAGTTTTAATAGCCATGCCGATACCATCATCATTAAAGAGTGTAGGACAAATCCGCATGATTATTTAGTGTTTAATGAGTCCGATAATGTCATTTCTGAAAATATTGTAGATCACCAATTCGCCAACAATCCGGATCTGAAAGATGACACGATTGTGGAAATCTATACTAACGATTATTATGAAGATCGTAATGATTGGATAGCTTCATTTACATTTGAAGATAAACATAAAAGCTATCTATTGTATCAAGTTGATAAAGACGAGTTTACTGAGCTTGACCAAAATCAATATCAATTTCTTTTAGCCAAAATAGTTAAGTGTAATGCTGATAAACAACAGCCTATTTACAGTTTGAATTTCGATGTTGATTAATCAATAGTCAAAATTGGATTATTCACATCAACTTTGAATATAATTAAAAAAAGTGTCGGGACTAATCGGGAGTAATCATGCATTTTTCTACTTTTCGTGAATTTTTAACTTATCTTGAGCAGCAAGGTGAGTTAAAAAGAATAACTTACCCTATTAATCCTTATCTTGAAATGACGGAAATTGCTGATCGGGTATTACGTCAGCAAGGTCCGGCGCTATTATTTGAAAATCCTATCGGTTACGATATGCCGGTACTTTGTAATTTATTTGGTACTGCCAAACGTGTTGCTATGGGAATGGGGCGGGAAGATACCACCGCACTGCGTGAAATTGGCGAACTATTAGCTTTTTTACGTGAGCCGGATCCGCCTAAAGGCATTCGTCAATTTTTCAATGTATTACCTAAATATAAGCAAGTGTTAAATATGCCGGTTAAACGCCGATCATCTGCACCTTGTCAGGAAGTGATTTTTAAAGATGACGAAGTGGATCTAAATCGTTTACCTATTATGCATTGCTGGCCGGAAGATGTCGCGCCACTGCTTTCCTGGGGACTGACGATTACCAAAGGCCCCTATAAAGATCGGCAAAACTTAGGGATATATCGTTTACAGTTATTAGGAAAAAATAAGTTAATTATGCGTTGGTTGTCACATCGTGGTGGCGCCCTTGATTTTGCCGAATGGCAACAAGCATACCCTAATGAAAAGTTTCCGGTTAGTGTCGCAATTGGTGCCGATCCGGCAACGATATTAGGGGCGGTAACCCCGGTACCTGATACCTTATCAGAATACGCTTTTGCTGGATTACTACGAGGCGGGCGAACGGAAGTTGTCAAATCTTTATCCAACGAACTGGATGTCCCTGCCAGCGCTGAAATTATTTTAGAAGGGTATATTGATCCAAATGAAATGGCGCCGGAAGGTCCGTTTGGTGATCATACCGGTTATTATAACGAAGTTGAGCAATTTGCTGTATTTACCGTTACCCATTTGACTCGTCGTCAAGATGCGATATATCACTCCACTTACACCGGCAGACCACCGGATGAACCTGCGGTTATGGGATTGGCATTAAATGAAGTGTTTATTCCCATATTACAAAAACAGTTTCCCGAAATTGTTGATTTTTACTTACCGCCAGAAGGGTGCTCTTATCGTATTGCTATCGTTACGATTAAAAAGCAGTATCCCGGTCATGCCAAACGAATTATGATGGGGGTTTGGTCTTATCTCCGTCAATTTATGTATACTAAGTTTGTTATTGTGTGTGATGATGATATTAATGCCCGGGACTGGAAAGATGTGATGTGGGCAATTTCTACCCGTATGGATCCGCATCGTGATACTACATTTATTGATAATACACCGATTGATTATCTCGATTTTGCCTCGCCTGTTTCGGGATTAGGCTCTAAAATGGGGTTAGATGCGACCAATAAATGGGTGGGTGAAAGCCATCGTGAATGGGGAAAAATAATTAAAAAAGATCCTAAAATAATTGCGCATATTGACGATATTTGGGATGAACTTGGTCTTTAGTCTGTTTTATCAATACTGTTTTTAGTTATTACCTCAATGCTATTTGGTTTAGTTAAAAAAGTGTTGCTAGAGAGTTAAAGATAGCTTTAAGTTGTATATACAATGATACGGGTTTTTATCCAGTTAATTGATATAACTGAGTTATCTTTATTGTTTTATAAACAAAAACTATTGCCTTGTGACGCAATTATGTATAATCACTGCCATGTTATGGTAAATAGAAAATTATGAGAAAAATACAAACTTTATTAGCTTTGCTATTATCGATAACTTTTACGGTAACAGCAAATGAAGCCAAAGTGCAGACCGATACCGAAATAAAGGTAAGCGATCCTAATGCATTAATTCCTTCTTTACAACTTTCTGCGGAAAAAGGTAATGCCGAATCGCAATACTCACTTGCCACTATTTATAAACAAGCTTCCGGTGATCAAAGTAGTGATTTAAAAGCGCTGTTTTGGTATGGAAAAGCGGCTGAACAAGGGTTAGCTAAAGCGCAAAATAATTTAGCTTATATGTATCTCAATGGCTTAGGTACCAAACGCAACTTACCTCAAGCAATTAAGTATTTTAAAATGGCTGCTGATCAAAATTATGCTTTAGCAAAGTATAATTTAGCGATGATGTATAAAAATGGTGAAGGGGTCGAAAAAAACATCCAAACGGCTATCGACTATCTGACCCAAGCCGGTGATGGCGGAGTGTATGATGCCTATCTTAATTTAGGTATTATGTACTATTTTGGTGACGGGGTAGAGGAAAATCGGATAACGGCTGCTGACTGGTTTAGTCAAGCCGCTAAAGATAACAACGCTGAAGCACAATATTATCTGGGGTTAATGTCTCAAAAAGGTGATGGGTTAACGAAAGACGATGTGGCTGCCACTTACTTTTTTACTCAAGCAGCTCAACATGGCCACGTATTAGCGATGTTTAATTTAGGGATTATCTATGCAACCGGTAGCGGTACTCGCCCTGATAATGAACAAGCTGCTTATTGGTTTACTCAAGCTGCCGAAGCGGGTAATGCCGAAGCGCAGTATAATATCGCTGTGATGTATGACGTCGGTAGTGGCGTTGAAAAAGACGAGAAAAAAGCGGTTGAGTGGTATTTCAAAGCTGCTGAGCAAGGTAGTGTCGATGCACAATATAATTTAGCCGTTAAATATTTACAGGGTCAAGGTTTAGAGAAAGATAAAAAGAAAGCTATATACTGGTTCACTAAAGCAAGTGAACAAGGTGATCCGGATGCAAAAAATTATTTAGAAGAGCTTACTGTAGAAAAATAAAAAAAGGGCACAACGCCCTTTTTTTATTTATGTGATTTATCCGGAATTACGCATACCTGCGGCAATACCTGATATCGTTATCATCAACCCTTGCTCCACAACACTATTTTCATCACTATGTTTGCGTGAACGATTCAATAGCTCCGCTTGTAATAAATTCAGCGGCTCAATATAGATATTGCGTAAAGCGACTGATTCGGCAATCCATGGCAAATCTGCCATTAAACTAATATCATCAGTAATAGTTAATACGGTGTTGATATCTTCGGTTAATAAAGTCCGTAACTCTTCGCCTAACGGCCATAAGATAGGGTCGACAAGCCTTTGTTCATAATATTCATGAATATTTGGTGCGGCTTTGGCGTATACCATTTCCAGCATCCCTAATCGGGCATTAAAAAATGGCCAGTTGTGATACATATCTTGTAGCAGATCTTTTTTACCGGCATTAATTACTAATCTTAACGCACTACCTGCACCGAGCCATGAAGGTACCATTAGGCGGTTTTGTGTCCATGCGAAAATCCAAGGAATGGCGCGCAAGCTTTCAATACCACCGCCAGTTCGCCGTTTTTGTGGTCTTGAACCTAATGGTAATCTGCCTAATTCTGCTTCAGGCGTGACCGCGCGAAAGTAGTCAACAAATTCAGCACGTTCACGAACGTAGCTTCGGTAACATTGGCAGGAAACGTCGGACATTTCATCCATAATATCTCGCCATGCTTGTTTTGGCTGAGGTGGTGGCAATAAGTTAGCTTGTAATATTGCTGAAGCGTAGAGCATTAAGCTACTTAACGCCACTTCCGGTAAACCAAGTTTAAAACGGATCATCTCGCCTTGTTCTGTAACTCGAAGTCCCCCTTTTAACGATCCCGGTGGTTGAGAAAGTAAGGCGGCGTGCGCTGGTGCGCCACCTCGACCAATTGAACCACCCCGTCCGTGAAATAGGACTAAGTTGACATGGTATTTTTCAAACAAATTGACCAGCTCTTCTTGTGAGCGATATTGTGCCCAGGAGGCAGCCAGTGAGCCGGCATCTTTGGCGGAATCAGAATAGCCGATCATGACCATTTGTTTACCTTTGATCTGTTGGCGATACCAAGGAATATCTAACAGCTTTTGCATGACAGATTTGGCATTGTTTAGATCTTCAAGGGTTTCAAATAGCGGGGCAACAGGGATATTTTTTTGGCAGTCAACTATCTTTAATAATAGGTAGACCGCTAAAATATCTGAAGGTGCTTTGGCCATTGAGATGACGTAAGATGCAATTGATTCTTCGCCTGCTTTTTTAATTACCCGACAAGTATCTAATACTTCTTGTACCATTTCATCAGGTTGCCAGTTGTATGGAAGTAGTGGGCGATTGGATTGCAATTCGGTTAATAAAAATGCCTGCTTTTCATCTTCCGACCACTGCGCATAGCTGCCTAAATTCAGCTCTTTGGTTAATGCATCGAGTGCTTCTGTGTGCACTGAGCTATCTTGACGAATATCTAATCTTACCAATTGAAGACCAAAACTTTTAATACGGCGTAGCGTATCAAGCAGTGGACCATGCGCAATGGTTGACATTCCGTTTTCAATCAAAGATTGATAACAGGTATAAAGCGGTGTCCATAATTGTTCATTTTTAAGCAAGATATCATGGGGAGCTAAGACTTGTTCATTATTTAATAATGAAACAATATAGCTATGGGTTTTTACTAAGCGTGAACGTAGTTGCTTCATCACCATGCGATAAGGTTCTGAGGCTGATTTATTCGGTTCATCTAATAGATCAATCACCGATTGGCTACATTCAGTCATGGATAATTCACGCACTAGTATTTGGATATCAGCTAAAAATAGTTCGATCGCCTTTAATCTGGCTTGTAACATGACTCTTTCGGTCACATTAGCCGTAACATTCGGGTTGCCGTCTCGGTCGCCTCCCATCCATGACGTAAATTTGATAGGTACATGTTCAACCGATAATTCTTGATTAAAGGCATCAACCAGCTGGTCATTAAATTCCCGTAAAAACAGTGGCACACCTTCCCATAAACTGTCTTCGATAACGGAAAATCCCCATTTTGCTTCATCTAGCGGCGTTGGGCGTTTTTTGCGAATTTCATCGGTATACCATGCTTGGCAAACTAACTGTTTTAATCGACGCATAATGCGTTCTACTTCATAATCGGCTAAATCATTATGATCCAGTTGCGATAAACAGCTGTTAATCGCCGTGTAAGTATTAATCATGGTGCGGCGATTAATTTCAGTTGGATGAGCGGTTAATACCAATTCAATAGACAGATCGTTAATTGCTTGCGTTATGGTTTCATTGGAAAAATTTAAGTTTTTGAGCGAATTAAACAACTCGGTCATTTTTTTAGGACTGCTCGATGCTTCCCCATGCGGTGAAATGCCATAATATTCGGCAGCAGTATTAACCAAATTTAAGAACTGATTGAATGCCCGTGCAACATGCAATAAATCATGATCATTAAGATTCTCAATTAATTTAAGCAATTCGCTATGCGCTTGCTTATTTCCTTGTTGAGCTGATTTAGATAGTTGTCTTATTTGTTCAACTAAATCAAATGTCTGATCACCGGTGGCACGTTTAATTGCATCACCCAATAATGTGCCTAACATGTTGACGTTGCTTCGCATTGATGAGTATTTACTATTCATTCTATTCTCGTTTTTATGTATATTTTGCCTAAGCGCCTTTAAGCTGTATGACCAAAATGACAATTTAAAGAATTAGGTTTAAATATGAGTTAATATGCTCAGGTTATATACTTTATAACAATGTTTCGTTGAATTTAAATAATAAAATTTTATGGACTTTATTAATTTTACTGTTTTTATTATAGTTGATACCCATGTGAAGCTAATCAAACCCTGCTAATAATTTCGTTTTTTTTACCTTTTTGTTTATTTTATGTCTGTTTTTCCATGAACAGATTGTCAGTAAACTGTATCTTATAAGCATTTGGGTATATACTAAGGGAATTGTGAATGTATATTGGGTTATTAAATGAACGCTATTTTTTATATTGCGTCAATTATTGCTGTTATTGCCAGTATGAAAGTGATTATTTGCTTACGTGTTGATAAAGCTATTTTGTACCTAGCTATTTCACTTTTTGCTACAGCATCGATATTTATTCTGCTTAAAATCTATCTTTCGGCTATTTTATATATGATCTTTTTTATTGGTGGTGCAATCGTGCTGTTTATGTCGGTTGCAAGTCTCCTTAAAATAAAGGTTGATAATGTCGAAAATGGTCAGCGTGGTATTAGCCCTAAAATTTGGTTAGGTCCACTCATTTTAGCGTTTATTTTACTGGTTATACTCATTTATGGTGTTGTAAGCACTGACTATTCTCAACTTCGAGAATCGCACGAATTGATGCATGAAATGTCAGTATATGCTTACATTTTAATGGTCGAATTAGCTATTTTTCTGTTATTAGGTGCCGGTGTAATTGCTTATCATTTTATGCATCGACTTTTGTTGGAGAAATAATATGATACCACTTATGCATTGTCTTATTCTTGCGTCTATTTTATTTGTGATCGGACTGTTAGGCGTGATGATTCGACGTAATTTATATTTTTTATTACTCAGCCTGATGATTATGAATAATGGCGTAATCGTTGCCTTATTTGCTGCAAGTAGTTCATGGCAACAATCAGACGGGCGAGTGCTCGCTTTATTAGCTGTAATAACTGTTATTGCTCAAGCTTGCGTTGGTCTTGCTCTACTTATGAAATTAATTTACCGTCGCAAAATCTCTAATATTGACTCACTGAGTGAAATGAAAGGATGAATTTACTTTATTTAGCAATCATTATTCCCTTAATATCTTTCTTAATTCTGGTTTTTATGGGAAGGCATATTCGTTCAATTGATGTTATTATTTTTGGTAACAGTACCATGTTGCTTATAGCATTAATTACCGTTTTTTCATGTATTGATTTTAATTCCAATACAGTGCCGGATATGACCTTAGTCTATACCCGATCTTTATGGACGTGGTTTTCGGTCGGTGATTTTGTTGTGCCTCTCTCATTAACTTTAGATGGGTTATCGTTAATCTTTTTAGTTTTAACCTCTTTTTTTGGCATATTAATCTACTTTTTTGCCGCTTGTTATCTAAAATCAAGACAAGATATCTATACCTTCTATGCCTACAGTAACTTATTAGTTGCAAGTATTTTAACTGTGGTACTGGTGGATAATCTATTTGTTATGTTACTCGGTTGGGAAGGGGTGAGCATAAGTACTTACTTGCTAATTGGGATCTATTACCAACAAGCTCGAAACGGTTATGCGGCGGTTAAAGCATTTGTGATGATGCATTTAACGGATATCTTTTTGATAATTGGTATCTTTTTACTTTATCAGACTGTCGAAACTTTAAATATTCATGATATTTTAACCCAAGCGCACGAAAATTTAGCTATTGATTCTGATATCATCTTTTGGATAACCTTTATGCTATTTTTGGGTGCGATGAGTAAATCAGCCCTTTTCCCTATGCATTCATGGTTTGCCCAAACCACACTTGCGCCAATGCCGGCAATTGCTTTAATGCAATGTTCTACCGTTATTTTTGCTGGCGTTTATCTGGTTTTAAGATTAAGTAACTTGTTTATGATGTCATCTGATACGCTTTCTATCATGATGTTGATATCTTCCCTCACGGTGTTATTTGCCAGCTCAATAGCGTTGGTACAAAATGATATCAAACGAATCGTGACTTATATTAATCTGGCTCAGATAAGCTACTTGTTCTATGCATTTTCAACCAAAAGCTGGGACTTATCACTTAACTGCTTAATCAACTACGCTGTTACCAGTACGCTATTAATACTTGCCTCAGCAATTTTAATTCGAAATTGTCAAGGTGAGCGTGATATCACTAAATTAGGTGGTCTACACAAGACTAACCCAACCTTATTTGTTGTATTTTTGTTAATTATGCTGTCGTTAAGTGCCATGCCATGGGTGTCAGCGTCATTTTATATCAAAGGGGATATTATTTGGGGACTTATGGCGCAAGATAGTCTAATGTCCGGTACGATTGGTCTGATTGGTATCTTATTGTCTAGTCTTTGTATTTGGCGCTTAATTTTTATGGTGTTTTACCATAAATCTAAACATCGCAAGTTAACCAAAACTAGCTGGATATATTATTTGCCTATTTTTATCTTATTGATATTTCCTACAGCGCTATTTATCTATTTTCCATTTCCGATTCAAGGCATTATACCTATTGCCGATATTGACACAAAAGGTCGAATAACATTCCAGTTGTTACTCGCCGCTGTAACGTTATTGAGTTTTGTGATCGCTTACTTCTTTTATGCGCATCCTAATAGTGAAGTGCAGGAAGTGCTTAATACGCCAATGGTTAAATTCTTTGGCAGATTATGTAAAAGCGATTGGCACTTTGACTATTTATTACACACGCTATTTGTTAAACCTTATATCTATTTAGCTAACTTGTTAAAACTTGATCCATTAGCCATATGGGACAATTGGATCATGTTGGGAATTAAAAAAATAAATGCATATATTGTCAGCTTAGAAAATGGGCATATTAGATGGTATATGGTGTCAATTGTCATAGGTAGCATTATGATTTTAATGTTACTGATTTTTATTTGATAAAGGTGTGAACTTTCATGTTGTTATGGCTTGTTTTTTTACCGGTATTAGGCGGATTTGTTGGCTGGTTATGCCATATGTTTTTGCAAAGAACTGTCAACACTAACCAGCTACAAGTACGTTGGCAAAAATTGCCTATGATGGTTGCTTTCACTACCATATTAATAACTTTAATATTGGCAATTACTTTATGGTCACATGCGATAAACACCATTGAGCAAGGCGCTAGTTGGGCTGAGGAAGTCAATCTTGAATGGATCCCATTATTGGGCATTCATTTCCATTTAGTGTTAGACGGTTTATCGATGATTGTTATTACCTCCTCGCTATTCATCGTTTTGCTCACTATTGTCTATTCTTGTAAAGAAAACCTGACTAACAGTGGTTTATTTTATCTATGCCTGTTATTTATGGCGTCAGCGGTTATGATGTTGTTTGTCATTACCGATCTGTTTTTAATGTTCTTTTTCTGGGAAGCGGTTGCCATTCCGATTTACTTTATCATCTCTTTATGGGGTCGACGGGATTCAAGTTCACAATTGCGCTTTAATGGTGCCAGTAAATTTTTAATTTATACCCAAGTTAGTAGTTTAATGATGTTAATCTCGATTGTGTCATTAGCTTTAATTAACTGGAATTTGACCGGGCATTGGACTTTTGATTATCAAATACTGACTAAAACACCCATTTCGAGCCATACCGAATTTTTAATTATGCTAGGTTTTTTAGCGGCCTTTATCGTACGAATCCCATTTGTGCCATTCCATAGCTGGCTTATTGATGCGCATATTGAATCATCAACCACCGGTTCGATGATGATTAGCGGTTTACTACTTAATACCGCAACATTTGGATTATTACGCTTTGTGGTGCCACTGTTCCCAAATGCAACGCTGGTCATTATGCCATTTATATTGGCTTTAGCGCTCTTTACTGTTGTTTATGCCGCTTTACTCGCCTTTAATCAAACAGATATTAAAAAACTCATTGCTTATATTCATATTGCCTTAATGAGTTTTGTTACCGCAATTATTTACAGTGGCTCGGTCGTTGCTTATCAAGGTGTGGTGATTCAAATGATAGCCATTAATCTTGCTATCGTAGGCATGTTTATGGTCAGTGGTTTATTAGCTGAATGTTATTCGACAAGAAACATCAATCAGTTCACCGGTTTAAAAGAACAAGTGCAATATCTATCATCATTTACGCTATTTTTTATTTTGGCGGTGTTAGGCATCCCCGGTACTGCCAATTTTATTGGTAATTATATGATGTTATTAGGCAGTTCTTCATCATTTTCTTACTATACTATTATGTTAGTGATTGGCTTATTATTACTGTCTATTTCGTTTATTATCCGTATGCAACCGATATTTTATGGCGTTGTGGATAAAGCCGGGGTAACTAAACATCTGCTCAGTAAAATTGATATTTTATTGTTATCGAGTGTGTTGTTAGTGCTTATTTTTATTGGTTTATATCCGCAAGTGGTGTTAGATATGTCTTATTCTATTGTCAATCAAACCCAGCAGTATATAACATCAGAACGAGTAGGAGAGTAATAACTTATGATAGCTTTATCGCCAATATTTGTATTAAGCTTTGCCATCATTGTTTTGCTCATTGCTCTCTTTTATTTCAAGATTGGCACCAAATTATGTACAATTTTAACGGTGTTAGCGCTTAGCTGTGCGCTGCTTTGTTCGTCAATCATCGGCTATAAAATTTCGTTCAATACTCAAGCCATTACTGATATTAGTAATGATAACATGCAATTATCGGTTACACCGCCTGCACCCGCTCAAGATCAGCAACCGTCAAGCGAAGAGACAATTGCCGTTGATGCTGACTCTACTGAGGACGCCAACCAACCGTCAGATAATGGTGAAAATAGCAGTACTGAGGAAAGTGATGCTAACCAAACGAATACCAGTGAAACCAATACTAATGAAAATAGTGATGTAAACAGTAACGGAAATAGCAACCAAAATGCTAATGACGTTGCTAATCAAAATAACAATCAAGACAATACTCAAGAAAGTACA
Organism: Gilliamella sp. B2923; assembly: GCF_026536565.1. Lineage (NCBI taxonomy): Bacteria > Pseudomonadati > Pseudomonadota > Gammaproteobacteria > Orbales > Orbaceae > Gilliamella > Gilliamella sp. B2923. The sequence continues at coordinate 27,224 of NZ_JAFNNZ010000001.1, forward strand.
CAAAACAATACTCAACAAAGTACTCAAAATAATACCCAAGAAAGCACTCAAGAAAATACTCAAGATAGCAACAATGCGGCACAAGCCACATCAACGCAAGAGCAATCGGCGGCAGATGATTCAGATGACGGATGGAAAGCCCGTCAAATTACTGCACTTTTTACCTGTGACGGATATGGATTGCTATATAGCAGCTTGATTTTAATTGTTGCTATTGTGGTTGCTTGCTTAGCTTATCGCTGGTTTATTCATGAGAAAATTCATCATGGGGTATTTTATGTCATTTTACTTTTCATGGCATTAGGCGGAGTGACATTAGTCTACGCCAGTCATTTAATCGCCTTTTTTATTGGTATTGAACTGCTTTCAATACCGTTTGTTGGTTTAATCGGTTATCAATATTCTCAGACGCACTCGTTAGAAGCGGCGGTTAAATATATGATTTTATCATCGATAGCCAGTGCATTTTTAATCATGGGGATTGCTTTTTATTATGCTACAACCGGTGAACTAACTTTTAGTGGTTTAAGTTATCAACTCTCAACAATGTCTTACCCAAGTACATTATTACTCATGGGCGTGTGTTTGATGTTGGTCGGTATTGGATTTAAACTCTCTTTAGTTCCTTTTCAACTATGGTTACCTGATGTTTATCAAGGTGCGCCAACCGTAGTTGCGTTGCTATTATCAACCGTTGGAAAAGTGGCAGTATTTTGTGCCATTGCCAGACTATTTTTGTTGGCGCCGATTGTGAATAATGAAACGATCCGTATTATCTTAGTTTGTATGGCATTTTGCTCAATCTTATGGGGTAACTTATTTGCTTTAATGCAAACTAGCTTAAAACGTTTATTGGCTTACTCATCGATTGCCCATTTTGGTTATTTACTGGTTGCATTAATTGCAGTGCAATATCAAGTGTTGGCATTAGAAACCATTGGCGTTTATTTAATTGGATATATATTAGCTAACATTTGTGTATTGGGTGTGATTAGTTTGGAATCACATTCTGATGAACTCCAAGATCACGAAAACGAAATAGATCTTTCCGGCTTATTCTGGCGCCGCCCAATTCTTGCACTTGCTATGGGCGTGGGGTTATTGTCTTTAGCTGGCGTGCCGCTTACCGCAGGGTTTATTGGTCGTTTTCTACTATTAATGTTAGGTGTGACCGCAGAATTATGGTGGTTAAATGCCGCTATTGTTCTTGGTAGTACATTAGGCTTATATTTTTATGCCCGACTTATTATCAACTTATATATCAGACCAGTAGGACGTGATGATCTCAATAGCAATCAAAACGTTAGCAAATCAACATGGCGTGATATTAAATTTAGTGAGTTATTTATTGTTTTATCAGCACTGCTAACCATAATTTGTGGCGTATATCCTAAATGGATGTTTAACTTAGTTAGCATGGCTCAATATTTAACCACATAACCACCATTTTCCGCCTTCATCATTTGATAGGCGGAATATTTTGCACCTAGATCTTTATTAAGCGGTGTATGTTTTTTGCTCAAACGTAGGTAATTTCTGAAAGATCTTGACAAGAAATAGTTAATAACAGATTTATTTATTGTGTTATAATTCTGACCTTTAATATTTTATTTATATCAAGAGGACAAATATGGACTTTTTTATTTCTAATGCGTATGCCGTTGAAGGGGCAGCAGGCGAAAACAATCCTTATTTCTTACCTATAATGCTTGTTGTGTTTGGGTTATTTTTCTATTTTATGATCATGCGCCCACAACAAAAACGTGCTAAAGCGCATCGTGAGTTAATGGCATCAATTTCTAAAGGTGATGAAGTATTAACCAATGGTGGACTTATTGGTCGTGTATCAAAAGTGAATGACAATGGTTATATTGCGTTAGAGTTAAACGATACAACTGAAGTTGTTATCAAACGTGACTTTATCACATCTGTTTTACCAAAAGGAACAATGAAATCATTATAATAGTGTGTTAGCTATTATAGTTCATTGTGTTTATTACCTAAACCCACAAGAGAATATGTCGTGTTAAACCGCTATCCTTTGTGGAAGTACATTATGTTGGTCGTCGTTATTTGCGCCGGCCTACTTTATGCGCTTCCAAATATTTATGGTGAAGACCCCGCTATACAGATTTCAGCGTCTAATGGTGCTGAAATTAATGTTACCACACAAGATAATATCAAAAAGCTTTTAAGTGATAATCAAATCGAACCCAAATCATTGGTGTTTGAAAATAAATCTATCTTAATTCGTGTTGGTGATAATGATACTCAACTTAAAGCTAAAGAATTAATTTCTCAAGCCTTAGGTGATAATTATGTCGTCGCTTTAAACTTAGCACCTGCAACACCTGCTTGGCTAAGGGTATTAGGTGCCGAACCAATGAAACTCGGCTTAGATTTACGAGGCGGTGTTCACTTTTTAATGGAAGTGGATATGACAACTGCATTAAGTAAACTCACTGAGCAATCGGTTGAAAATATAAGAACTGAGTTTAAAAATAGCAATTTAAAGTACAAATCTCTTAATAAAAATAACAATCAACAAATTGTTATGCAATTTGATAATACTGACGATCGCAATAAAGCGATTACAAAGCTTAACGTATTACCAGATTTTAAATTAACTTCCCAAACTGATGACAGTATCGTAATCAATGTCAGCGACCAGCGTTTACAACAAGCAAAAAATGATGCTGTTCAGCAAAATACCACTATTTTACGTAACCGTGTTAACCAATTGGGCGTTGCTGAACCAATAGTGCAACGTCAAGGTGCAGATCGTATTGTGGTCGAGTTACCGGGAATTCAAGATACGGCATTAGCAAAACGTATTTTAGGTGCCACAGCTACATTAGAATTTAGACAAGTTAATGAAGAAGGATCAAAAAACCTTGCCGCTATTATCAATGGTGATATGCGTGTGCCATATGGATCGGAATTGAAATATATGGAAGACGGTTACCCGGTGCTACTATTTAAACGAATTGTATTAACCGGTGATCATATTACTGACTCTTCATCCAGAGTTAGTGAATATGGCCGACCAGAGGTGAGTATCAATTTAGACAGTGCGGGCGGCAAAACGATGCTTGATTTCACCCAAAAGAATTTGGGAAAAGCAATGGCAACGCTATTTGTTGAATATAAAGATACCGGCAAACGCGATGAAAATGATAAACCAGTTCTTGAAAAACAAGAGCGAGTTATTAATGTTGCAACTATTCAAGGTATATTCAGCGATCGTTTTCAGGTGACGAATATTAAAAGTATTGATGAAGCAAAAAATTTGTCGCTATTACTACGAGCGGGTGCACTCATTGCGCCAATTCAAATTATTGAAGAGCGCACAGTTGGGCCGTCAATGGGGCAAGAAAATATCACTCAAGGTTTAGAATCGTGTATATGGGGATTACTCATTTCCGTTATCTTCATGTTAGTGGTCTATCGCCTATTTGGTGTGTTTGCAAGTTTAGCGTTAGTGGCTAACTTAATTCTTATTGTTGGGGCGATGTCCTTATTGCCGGGAGCAACGTTAAGTATGCCAGGTATAGCCGGTATCGTTTTAACGGTAGGCATGGCGGTTGATGCCAATGTGCTGATTAATGAGCGGATAAAAGAAGAGCTCAGTAACGGGCGAGGAGTACAGCATGCTATTAATGAAGGATATGCTGGCGCTTGGAGTAGTATTTTTGATGCCAACATCACCACATTAATTACTGCTATTATTCTTTATGCCGTTGGTACAGGATCGATTAAAGGCTTTGCCATTACATTAGGAATCGGTATTTTAACATCGATGTTTACATCCATTGTCGGAACTCGAGCATTAGCCAATCTTGTTTATGGCGGACGCCGTGTTGATAAGTTATCAATTTAGAGGTTTATTGTGAGTGTTGATAAAAAAGAAAATCATGATGTTAGAGAGCTCAATCATGGCCGCAGAGTCCTCGACTTTTTAAAATACGGCTTTATTGCTTTTGTCATTTCAATGCTATTGGTTGTTGCCTCTATTGTTGTTATCTTTGTCAAAGGCTTTAATCTTGGGCAAGATTTTACTGGTGGTACAACCATTGAGCTGACGGTAACTAAATCGGTTAACCTTGATGATCTGCGTAATAGTTTGCGTCAAGCTGGTTATCATGAGCCAGTAGTGCAATATTATGGTAGTAGTAAAGACATCATTATTCGTTTAGCTACTGCTAAACAAGAAGATGGCGCTTCAGCGGCGATTGATAATGCGTTAGGTTCACAAATCTCTAATTTGATACATAAAAGCATCGATGAAAATGCTCAAATCAAACGCATTGAATTTGTTGGACCAACCGTCGGGGCTGAGCTTGCACAAGACGGTATTTTAGCCATTTGCGCCGCTTTAGTCTGTATCCTAATCTATATTGCATTTCGTTTTGAATGGCGATTTGGTACCGGTGCTGTTGTGGCTTTAGCGCACGATGTTATTATCACAGCCGGTTATCTTTCATTATTTGAACGTGAGTTAGATTTAACCATTATTGCGGCGATGTTATCGATAATTGGTTACTCGCTAAATGATACTATCGTGGTATTTGACCGAATTCGTGAAAACTTCAGAAAGATTCGTCGTGCATCCCCTTACGATGTGATTAATATCTCGTTAACTCAAACATTACATCGTACTTTAATGACTTCAGGTACCACACTTGCGGTTGTTATCATTCTGTATATTTTTGGCGGATCGATGTTAAAAGGATTCTCAGAAACGTTAGGGGTTGGTATTGTTCTTGGTACAATCTCTTCAATTTATGTGGCGGCTTATATGTCACTTAAATTAGGCGTTAAACGTGAACACTTTATGCCACCAAAAGTAGAAGTAGAAGGTGCAGATCAACCAGCTATTCTGCGTTAATATCTGAACGCTACCGTTTATCGGTAGCGTTTAATTCGGTTGTTTTTCAAACAAACAACATCAAACCGATTGACACCTACCATTTAGTTGCATATTATTAGCCGCAGTTTTATTCATTTCATTTTGGGGCCATAGCTCAGCTGGGAGAGCGCAACGCTGGCAGCGTTGAGGTCAGGGGTTCGATCCCCCTTGGCTCCACCAATTTAAGATTTCGTAAGATTCTTTTAAACCCCTAACGCACACCAAATATAATAACACTAAGCTTTGAAGCCTATTTCATTACCCTGTAAGCATCAGTAAGAAACATTTACATTCATATTTTTGGGGACTGTATTAAGGACTTCACGGACATAGCCCTATAAATCCGTAGTCACCAAAAGGTGAAAGTATGCCTAAAAAAATAGCTCCAATGACTGATACACAAATTAAGAACGCCAAGTCACAAAGTGAAGATTATTCTCATTATGATGGAAATGGTTTGCTTTTGCTTTTCCAGTCAACAGGGACAAAAAATGGCAATTTAGATATTATCGCCCTATAACAAATAATAGAACTATAGTCAGTTTTGGTAGTTATCCGGAAGTTTCACCACAGCAAGCGCGAAAACAACGCTATGAAGTGCGTGAATTAATTAAGGATGGCATAACCCTAATATTATTAAAGCAGCACTGCTCACGTCGATTACCTAAAACAGCGTAGAATCATGCTTGACTGGTGGGGTACTTTGTCGAGCAAGCCAGTAAAGGGAATGTCTCTTTATCAGGTAACCGTAATTTAAAGCTAGTTAAACATTAAATGTATTACGCTATAATTATCCTACCTCATATTTGAGTTACTCTTTCAATTATCAATAAGATCCACTCCTCAAATGTGAGGTGAGCTTTTTCAAATATCATCCTTAACATATACCAGTTATTAAACTGGTTTTTTTACTTACCCCCATTATTCTAAACTTTTCATTAAAAGTGTTCGCTGGTATTGACTCTTTAAAATTAATTATATATATCAATATATTATGTGCTTATTATATATTTTTTTTGGTGTTCACTACTATTCACATATAAATATAATCATGATTCTATAATTAAGTAATTGAAATATAGGATAATTCCATACACCTTCTTTTTCACTAAAATAAATATTAATTATAATATTAAGAATAAGTGATTTTAAGGTTGATCCATGGTTACTACTAGAGGAAAAGACTAAATGCTCTATGGTGATTTTCACCATACAGGTATTAAAATTGCAATCTTATAAAAAGTCAGCACATTCATTGATAGTAAAAAAATTATTTCAATTCGCGATTTTGCATAAAAATGAGGCTGGGCGGTGTAAAAAGATTAGCGTTGTAGAAATTTACTATCCCTCCCTACTTGGCTTGAAGAATTTAAGGACACGTTAGAAGCAATGTAATTATTTTGATTGCATGGGTTTAAATTTCAAAGCTTATTAAGGGCTATTCATTACCTTGCTGATAAGCGCGCTTTATGTTTTGAAACAGTCCGATGGCTTATATATTTATTATTGCCTTTTATAACTTCTCTTATTTAATTATCCTTATATATCATTTTAATCCTGCAATTTTTTCATAGTAGATATATTTATTTATCAAGATTGGGAAATTTTATATAACTCTAATATTCATTAATATTAATTTATATTCAGTTATATTTTGTTAAATACATCTTGATATAACAAAATAGGACTATATAATACTTCACAACTTGTGTAATTGTACTTATATGGAGGCATAATATGGCGACATCTTCATTTAGCAAAAACTTTGTTTTAGCTGAGCCTCGCGATCTTAATGTATTTCTCGAATTAGAGAAAGCACAAAGTACGATAAAAACTCGCGAGAGAGACGAGAAAACCGAATCTAAAAAAGCAATAAAATTATTTTCTAAAGTTTTAACCAAAAAAAATGCTCACGGTTAATTTAGATGAACTTATTAATGAATATGACGAGGAGGAAATAAAAAGCCTCCTTTGTTGTTTCTCATGTGATAAAAATAAAGATTTAGAGAATTTTTTATGTAATTTAGCAATAAAATTTAGCAAAAGAAACGTATCAAAAACCTATCTTATTATCAACGAAGATTCTCCTGATATTCTCGCCTATTTTTCTTTAGCATTTACATCAATACAATCAAGTGAGTTTGAATTATCTAATACATTAGTTTCTAAAATGGATGGCTTTAATAAGCACGCCAAAGAAATAAAAGTTCATTTGATTGGTCAAATTGGTAAAAATTTCGCAGTTGAAAATAACCCTATAAATCTTGGGTTAATATTACAAGAAACTTTTACAATAATTAAACAAATCCGTGCTATGGCTGGCGGTAGATTTGCTATATTAGAATGTAATAATCATCCCTCATTGATAGAGTTATACGAAAAACAAGGATTTAGAGTATTGCCCACAAAAAAAGACGATGACGATCATCTTATTACTATGTGTATAAAAATTCCCGATTAGTAACCTCAATAATTTCATATCTAAAATAATTTAATGTATATAAACACGTTGCTATAATGTATATAACTGTATGTTAAAGTGTTATTTGCGTCTAGGCTGATCCTCGAACATTCGAAATCCTAGCGAACTGACGCAAATATCTATTAGCGAATGTGAGCAACGTATGGATTATTTAAAACTTACTCGATTAACTATTGATGAAGCTGCATTTATATTGATGAATTTGGAGCCAACAAACAAAAAAAATTTTTTTGATAAATTTCCTGAAAAAATTGAAGAGTTGGATAATAATATTAATCAGATATGTTATGCAATAAGAATCAAAGAAATTATTCCTTTATACTATTACATGATTAAACGTGATAGTAATGGTAACCTTATTGATCAAGGGGAATATAACGAAACAACTAAAGACTGGCCTATAGCTTCAGACCAAACAATTATTTTTAAAAAAGATTTATTTGAGTGGGCAAGTAAATCAGGTTTTATATTGAAAAATAATAAATATTTCAAGTTTTGTGAAACTAATAGTGATAAAGATGTTTTTTTAGATGCCATTGATAAACATGAATTTCAATTTATTTCTATTGTAGAATTGTTTCATCACCTCTCTTATGCCTATCCTGATGTCCAAACTGATAGATTAGCAAAAGCATTGAAATTAAAACTTATGCAAAAAAACATCCCTATGCTAAAACTATACAATAAAAAAATTACGGGTGAAATTGTAGAAGCAGAATTTTTGAATCTAAATGATATTCTTTTAGAAATTATTGTTAATAATAGCATTCCCCAAGTAGATAATAAACTAGATAAGATTAATGGATATAATTACTCTAATATTGGTTTTTTGAGAAATGATATCAAAAATCTTTTATCTGATTTAAATATTAATTTTTATACATCAGCTTCCTTTGGAACATTAACAAATAATATTAATTTTTCAAATAATAAAACTCAATATGAACAAATTATTTCTGAAAATGTAAGCTTAAAAGATGAAATTGTTTCATTAAAGCAGAAAATTGAGAAATTTGAGAAGACCAGCAATATTAATTGTGATAATTCTTCCCTTACTGATAATGATTTTATCTCACTAAAAGCGTTAATAAACATAATTACTAAGCAGTATCAAACTGATATTTCGGAAACTGGAAAAAAATTATTACTTATAATAAGAAAGTATAACATTTTAATGTACGAGTATACCTTAATATCTGGGATTGAGCCTTATTCAGTAGAATTTAACTCGAAAGCCAGAGAACTTTTAAATTTATTTGCTGAAGGAATTTGTATTGCAACTAAAATTAATAATGAAAATTATCGTTTGCCCATTAATGAATGGGATAGTAATACTCATCGTTTTCCTTTATATGACAAAGTTGCTATAGATAAGCTTATTATTCAAAAGTATCTTAACAAAGAAATGATTAGAAAAAGTGATAATATCATTTTACCTAAGAAGCAGACGTCGCATAATGATTTACAAAAAGATTTAGAACAAGCTAAGAAAGAAATTGAGAAACTAAAAAAACTAGTACCTATTTTACTCGGCACATATAGAAAAGATGACCCATTATTAATAGCAATCAAAATTAGGAATAAAGAATGGTCTAATTATAATGAGCAAGATAGAAGAACTAGACCTACACAAGATGCTATTTGTGAAGATTTAAAAACCAATTACAATGTTCAAACAGACCAACTAGCCAAAGCAATAGAATTAGTTTCATGCCCAATTAATAGAAGTAAGTAACTTTTACTATTATAGTAATAAAACCAGTAATACCAATGATTAAGTAACTGACACAGTTCCTTTTTTACTATTACTGTAACCCCTAATAGGGTTGCTATGATAGTACTTTAATGTGATTTAATCATTCCAGTTCAACAAAAAACGGAGTGATACACATATGAACAAAATATTAATTACAATTATCAAATTTTTAGCTTATGCAGAATTTAGAATTAAAAGATTCTACTATAATTTAATCAAAACTGACCTATTAGCATCCAAGCCTATTTTTGTAGGCATTCCAAAGTTATGCTTTTTTGATGAGATTTATTCTTGGCTTGAATCTCGCAAAGTAGAACGTCGCGAGGTGGCATAATGGAAATAAAGCAAAACCCTTTATATAACGAAATAGTAAAGGGCTTAGATTGGAACTTAGACTACTCCAATCATAGTCAATCTTGCTATAAATGTCCACATAAAAAGATAACCATTTAGTTAATTATTTAAGAACAAAGCGCATTTTTGCGCTGACGGTATCCCCTTGCCTAAATTTAGCTAAATGGGGAATAAATAGCCATATTTGGAGATAAAAAATGACAGATTTTAATAATTTAGTACCAGTAATCGAAACGCAATTAAACGGCAAATTACAGCAAACAGTTAGCGCAAAAGATTTGCATAATTACTTAAAAGTAGGAAATGATTTTTCAACATGGATAAAGGGAAGAATAAAAGAATACGGGCTTATTAAAAATGATGATTTTTTAATGTTTGATTTGTCAGAATTCAGGAGTCAAAGTACAAATAACAATCAACAAATAAAATGGACAACTAAGCGATATGGAGATTGTAAAAGTACAGATTATATACTGACAATTGGAACAGCTAAAGAATTAGCAATGATTGAAAACAACGAGAAAGGTAGAGCGATTAGAAAGTACTTTATCCGTTGTGAACAGCACTTTAAAGAAATTACACCAGTAATCGAGAAGAAAGAGCTTAAGCGGTTAAAAGCACGCATTGAGGTGGCAGATTATACCCGTCCTATGCGTGATGCATTAACTTTACAAAGGCTATCACACGGTAAAGAGACTAAACCATATCACTACACCAATGAATTTAATATGATTAATGGTATTGTGCTTGGTATGTCTGCAAAGGATTTTAGAAAAGCACATAATATCACTGGTGATATTCGCGATTATCTTAATGAACAACAGCTTAATCACCTAGCCTACCTAGAAAAATCAAATATTACTTTAATTGATATGGGTTGGAATTACAAAAAACGAAAACTAGAGCTTATCAAGCTATCAAAAAGCTATATGATTCGGTTATTGGGCGATGAAGCATTATGTCCCTAAAAGCTAATTTAAACTATTTGAAAGCCCTAGCAATAGGGCTATGGCTATCTATATCCCATAAATAATTGCTTAGTAGATCATTATGGCACGATTCGCGCTATCTAAAAGGTGAAACTTTTCTTCTTAGTTGGCAATTAAGATTTTCCTACTATCAATAGCCAATCAGATAGCTATTTTTTGGGAATAATTTAATTTTTCGATGTTTTTGGCAAGCAAACTTTAGTTTTCAACGCGTTGACTTGTTAAATCAATATTATGGTAATAAACTTGCGATTAATCTACTTACAGATAAATTTACCACTATAAAGATAATGCATGGCAACCAATCAGCGATAAAGTGTTAAAGCGAACATTAGTCGAGTTATTTACCCAATCAGGCAAACCATTTAGCCCCTTAAGGATAAGCTCAGTACTTGAATCGCTCAGGCTAAAAATACCTATAATAGGAATACCTCAAAAAGATTTAATCTGCTAAAGAAAGATTACACAAGCAACTACAATCAGAGGAAGCGACCGCGATTAAACGCGAATCTGACCATCTTTTAGTTTTTTATCTTAATGGGATGTTTATAAGCAGTTTGAGAATTCCCTCCTTCAATCCAAGAAGATATTTGTATCATGCTTATATTAATATATACACAATATAGACTTAAACAGCCCTTTAGCTTAGACAATAATTTGGCTAATCCCTTGGTTATTAAATAAAAAAGTACATCCATAAAAGAGCAAAAGAACCGTCAAAAAAATAGTAATGAAGATTGACTTTCCAAAGCTGAAAAAATAAGTTAGTGACTCAAATTTTATTGTTAAATATAAAATAGTAACGGGTTTTATTGTTAATTTGCATCTTAATATTCAATCTTATATGCTATTTTCTTATTGTTTATGAGGAGGGCCAAGTGAAAAATTATTGTTATTTTTTATTATTTTTATTTCTTACGGGTTGCGATTCATCTCATCAGCCTTTCGATCGATTTAAAGCATTTGAATCATCTCCCCCTATGTTTGCTCCTGTTTCACATTATATGAAACAACAAACAATAAAAACCGAAGTCGATGGAAAATTAGATAGCATACAAGTGTTTAAGTATACTAAGTCAGGAGATATCCTATCAGCTAATGGTAATTATACAAACAGTGATGTATTTGGAATTTCTTTTGAATACGATTATGAGAAAAACAAATTTAAACTTTACAATCATTTATTTAGAGTAAACATAACTGATGGGAATTTTATAAGAAATCATAACAACCAAATTATAGAATATACAGGCGATAATGATCATCAAATTTTTAAAAATGACTCAAAATATAAAACAATAAATAATTATCAAGATAAAAAATTGATTCAATCTCTTACAGAAGTTGGAAAGATAATAAATAAAGTAAGTATGTACTGGGAAAATGATTTACCTATTAAGAGTGAATCCCTACTCTATAACTCCAATGAATTGAGGATAATCAATATAACAGACTATTTGTACAATGAAAAAAAACAGATAGAAAAGATGATACTAACAATAGTAATGGGTAATAAAAAAATAGTTGGCTCAGAAACATATTTTTATGATTATAATGAATATGGAGACTGGATTAAATCCACCACAATTAGAAAAAATCAAGGCTCAAATAAAAAGGTAACCACAGTAAGAGACATAGAATACTGGTAAATAATAATTATCTCTGTACAGCTATTTTTTATTTAGTGAACGCTTTTTATAAAATTTTATTTTATGGGGGTAACGTAAAAGTCTGCAACTTTTCAAATGGACACCGCCCTCCACTCAAATTTTTACAACGTTAAAATTTCAAAATCAATTTTTAGCTTTTCAACTTGGCAAGATAAAAATGCTTAATTTATGAGTCATATTTTGTTTTAGGTATACAATTATGTTTTATGGTTTTTTGTTGTTATATTTTAAAGGGTTTTATTGATATAGTTAAGTTTCCCTTGCCTCATCAATTTAAGATTTAATCATCTTTTAAATTCTACTTAGTCAAAAGTTCTCAGCGCGCAAAACTTATTTTACCTCCATTCTGTGGTATTACCTATTGCAGGTGTGGGTTTATTTTTTTCTATTTCGGTATGGATCACGGTAATATAATCGGGAATTGTTGGCGCTTCACGGTAGAAGGCAACCCATTTTACTCCGGCAGGATCTTTTCGGTTAAATTCGTCGGTGGTAACATCGATATAAAAGTCGGGTTCGTTCATTGATTTATTATTAAAGAACATCTCCATATATTCTTCTTCCATATCCACGTTTTTGGGTTCTGGATAGCCAAGGGTAGCAAAGATTTTATCAGCTTCTTTAGAGCCACCACCTAGTATGTTTTTATACAACCAAAATAAAAAAAGAAAAATTAACCCATGGAATATTAAAGAAGTCCCAATAAAAATAGCAATAATCCATAATATCTGTGTTAAACATAAATAGAGAATCAAACTACCAATAAACATACATAATGTAAAAATTCCAGCTCCTTTAAAAGCTTTTTTACTACTAGCTTTAGTCCCTTTCATAGCCCATGGATATAACCATAGGCGATGATCAATCGGTCGACGTAAGGCGTAGGCATAATAGCTACCGCCTTCTAGCGGTTCAACCACCACTTCAACTTGATCTCCATTGCGAAAAAAAGCCCGACAAAAAATACCTTGCACCGTTAAATGACCAATTTTACAGCGAAAGTATTGTACGCTATTAAGATAGTCAACGGCTTCTTCTTGATCAGTAGCCATACCGATCTGGCTGGCGGCTTCGGTGGTGTTACCGAATGCTAATTGTCCTAGTACTGGCAAACTGGCAAGCGTGCCTTTGCCAAACAGACTTAAATCGGTGTCGATAACTTCCAATTCGGTTATTTTGCCGGTGATAATTTGATAATAGTTGCTAGTTTCTTTGTTCATACTTTGGCTTACTGTCTTGCTGTTCTGTATTATTGAATGATGATATGTAATTTTGTAATTATTCATGAATATTATATTTTCGTTTGATTTCGGCTAACTCATCTAGCGTTGAAGCATTAAACGCTTCAACCATCCATTCAGGCCAACCTTGTCCTTTAATAATCTCTTTTTTGAATTGGGTTTCTTGTTCCCATTTATATTTGCCGTCATTAAAGCTGATTAAATCGTTCGCACACATAAAATTATTGACCCAACCCCAGACCTGATAACTACCAATGCCATTGCGTAGCGGATCTAACATAATATGATCAATGGTTTTATGGGTATTGGGTTTGCACACCATTAAAATGGTGGAGTTGAGGGAATATCGGGAAAAGTTATGCACAACCACCCCGTGTAAATCGGTCCAATCGTATTCTTTAATACGTTTTTTATTGGGGTGTAAAAAAGTTAATGGATTGCGTAATACCTTAAAATTGAAAAAATAACTTTCATTGACGTACACTTTACCGGTTTTACGGTTGAAAATAATGGGGCTTCCCCGACGTGTAAATAGATTCTGATAAATTTCAGGAATAGATACATAGATTGCAAATAACGAAATAATCTGTATGAAAATAATTAAAAACAGTATTGAATCTTCTTTTTCAGTATAGAAATCTATCATAAGTAAAATACAGACATAAATAACAGGTATCAAACAAACAAATACTATTAAAAAAATACATAAATATAAAAACTGATTAGATAATGTCTTACGAATAAAAGCACAAAAATTATCATTAGCATACAGTAAACGTTCATCGGCTCCGGTTAAATAATTACCGCCTTTAACTAAATCACCTATCCAACCAGAGATTTGGGGTTGATATTTTGATGGCATGTTAACTTCTGATTCCTTCTTTTATTTGTTTTACATCCTAGCTTGTTATCACGCATTAACATGGTGCTTTTGTTTGATTTCGGCTAACTCATCTAGCGTTGTAGCATTGAATGCTTCAACCATCCATTCAGGCCAACCTTGCCCTTTAATAATCTCTTTTTTGAATTGGGTTTCTTGTTCCCATTTATATTTGCCGTCATTAAAGCTGATTAAATCGTTCGCACACATAAAATTATTGACCCAGCCCCAGACCAGATAACTACCAATGCCATTGCGTAGCGGATCTAACATAATATGGTCAATGGTTTTATGGGTATTGGGTTTGCACACCATTAAAATGGTACTATTGAGGGAATATCGGGAAAAGTTATGCACAACCACCCCGTGTAAATCCGCCCAATCGTATTCTTTAATACGCTTTTTATTGGGGTGTAAAAAAGTTAATGGATTGCGTAATACCTTAAAATTGAAAAAATAACTTTCATTGACGTACACTTTACGGGTTTTGCGGTTAAAAATAATGGGGCTGCCTTTACGAGTGAAAAGGTTTTGGAATAAACAAGGAACAACTATTGCGTATAAAGCAAAAATACAAGTGATTAAACCGATTGTAATAATAATGAATACAGTTAGATCTTCTTTCATTGTGAACCCTAATAGAAGATGACATAATTTAGCGCCAAAAAAAAGAATTAGACTACTTACACATAGCAATATGAAACATAATGAAAGATAAAAAAGTTGATCGAATAATGTTTTACGTATAAAAACGCAATAATTATCATTAGCATACAATAAACGTTGATCGGCTCCTGTTAAATAATTACCGCCTTTAACTAAATCACCTATCCAACCAGGGATTTGAGGTTGATATTTTGACGGCATTGTTTTACTCCTTATTTTATCTTATTTTTTTTGGTAATGACTAAAGGCACATCTTCACGATTATTATATTGAATAATTATATGATATTTTGGAATATTAATTGCACCTATGGTACCAGCCACCCATTTATTTATAATTAATTCATTTGCTAATGGCGTATCATTATCGGTTTTTTCAACTATTTTGCTAGTCATTGATGGGTTTAATCTAAATTCGTCAGGTTCATCAAGTTTATAGTAATCGGGTATCGGGCGTCCAAGAATATCGAGATTACGATCATATCTTTCAAAATAGGCGGCTTTATCAGTCCAGATAAGATTAAGATCGCCATAGTTTTTGCTGATTGCTATTAACTCTATTTTATGTGACGTAATATGGTACTTAAAGTCTATATATTTTTCAGATATTGGGTCTGGCTCGCTTTTTAGATTTGGGTAATCATTAATAAATATCCTAATTAGCGCAGTTGCGCTTTCGTTTTGATGGTATTTCGCAAAATTAGGAATATCCAAATAAAAATAGATATGTCGCTGAAACAGATTGGGGGAATCGGGCTGGGGAGACGTTCTTGGTGGATTATACAGCGGTTTTAAACGGATAAAGGTTTGAATATTATAGGTCATAACCGCATAGTCATTGAGCGCCAAACCAAAGCCACTATGAGTGTATAACTCGTCTTCGTGGTAAGCTTGATAGCCTAAATAGTCAAATTCTTGTTGTTTACCAAAGCAACAACGATTTAACCAATGTTGAATGTTTCTAAAGTTGTCATATTTTTTACTAGATTTAATAAATAAATCACCTATAAATATTGAACTTGCTCCTATAACTGCAGCAATAAATGTACCAGATAACAATATAATTGCACCAATTATCATAATAATAGCGCCAGAGGATCTCATTATGAGATAATTTTTATCTTTCATATTCCCCATATTAAATGCACTTTTTAACTCATCAAAAGCTTCGAGTATGGTAATTGCTGCTGTAAAGACACTAACTGTTTTAGATATCATCGAGTTCAATATGATTTTATTCTTTAAGCTTGCTATATCTTTTCCTGCGTTGATGCCTTTAATTAATTGCATATTGAGATGAATATTTTTATATTGATTGATTAAATCAACGCCAGTTAATACCAGTGAGACCAGCTCATTTAGCATTTGCATTCTTAAATTGGTTTCACCATTTCCTTCTTTAAATTCATCCCACTCTTCAAGTTTCTCGCTAATATTAATTAGAGTAATAGTGCCTAATATACCACTTACCGCCAGATTAACTGCAAGGTTTTTTCGACCACTTTTGATATTGCTGCTCGCTGATTTTATTGTAATTTTATTGTCTATATTAACTTTATTCTGTTCTATTTTATTTATTGCTTCTGCTGCTGTTGAACTTTGCTTTTCAATTTCAGCTTTTGCTTTGGCAATGGCTTCTTCACTGGTTTTTTCCAATATGTCAACGGTTGTTGCTCTTCCTTTATTGTTAACGTCTATATTTTCTAGCAATGTTTTTTGTTTATAAATTAATTGGAAATATTTTTTATAGTTGTTCTCTATAAATTTTTTTAAGTCATGTGGGCTTAATGTACCATTAGTGCTTTTGATAAAGTCCATAAACACGGTTTGACTGGCTTTATCAGGAAAGCATAATGTAAATCTTGCTTTTTTTGTTTTGGTTGATTTTGTATTGGTGACCTGTTCGTCGATTTCAATACTTTGTAAAAGTTCTAATTCATGAGGGTGATAGATACCTCTATTGTAAAATCCTCGATGCATTTGTGTTAATAGATTTTGGATTTTGACGATATTTTCAGGTCTAATCTGCACATTAATTTCAATCGGTAGCGCCCCTAACTTGGCAAGTTCATCAAAAGCATTTAGCCGCATCCAATGCGTTTCGATTGGTTTGATTTTGTTATCTTTTGACAGTATTGCTTGTTTTTTTAATGCAGTTCGATTAAGTAACCTTTCGCCCAATTCATTCGATGAAGTTGAGTTTGGGGTAGAATTGGCAATATTGGCTAATTCTCTATTTATCGCTTCAAGATTTTTATTCAATTCAATCAGATTTGCTTCATAACCCCGTATTTGGCGCCTGAGTTTATTTTGATTTATTGGATCATAATCTGGAATTTGTTTTTTTTGTTCAGCTAGTTCGTCTATTTTTTGTTTGTTTTGTTCAATTTTAATTTCAAGCTCGGTTTTATTTTTTTCTAATATTTCGATCTTTTTATTGGTGTCTGTTTCAATTTTATCTGTTACAAAAGCATTATAAACCGTCCCAAAGAAGTTAGTTGTTTTAGATAATATTTCTTCTGGCGTCAATAACTGATCATTTTCTAAATCGATGTAAACTGTTTCATTACGATCAATGCCTTTAGTGTTATGATATTCACTAATGTAATAAATACTTTCTGGATTACTTAGTAGTTCGTCCCATAATGCGTTATCTTCATCCAATTTTATTTCTGAATGAGTGGTATCGAGTAACATATTTGTCACTTGCGATAAATAGGCTAGTCGCGTTTCTTGAGTGCTAAAATCAAATTCACGTTGCCAGAAATGGTTGGTGTTAAGGCTGCGCGGTTGTTTTTCACTAAATTTTGAGGTTAAGCCTTCTTTGCCGAATAACCAACGTGCATACGTAAAATAGTCTATCGACCACTCTTTATGGTAATTCACTACTTCTGTATATGCTTCTTCTAATTCACCATTGAATTTTTTTATTTCATTTAGATTGATGCAATTATCAAAATCCTCAAGCTTTTCTTTTTTTTCTGAACTCAAATGACCTATTTTATTATGCATTCTTGTCGATTGAGGGATTCCATTATAACCATCTTTGTCTTGCCCCGAATTTTTTAAATTTTCAATGCTTTCCAATGCTCTTGCTATTTCTTGATCATAAACGGATACGATAGATGAACGATATTGTTCTATTAGTTGCAATATCATGCGTTTTTTGAACATTACCGGTTTATAATAGTTAAATTGTCGTTGTAACTCAGGATTAATGGTTTTGAACATGTTTTTCGCGCGTTGCTCGTAAATTTTGGTTTCGTGTTCTAAACTTTCAAAACTATCAATCTGCTGTTCTGCTAACGATATTTCGTTTTGTGTTAAGGGGGTTTCATTAAATATATGCAGATGCACAATTCGCTGCGTGTTAAGTTCTTCGGCAATGCCAAACGTGTCTTCTAATACGACTCCACACGATATTGGTTTCGATCCTTTATATAACTGGCTAGTATGCCTTGCAAATTGCTGTTTTTGTTGTTTAAAACTATTAAAGGGATGCGCCGATTCAAAGAAAGGTAATTTATTATCATCAAAGCGAAATTCTAATACTTTGCTGGGCGTTTCGGTATTACTTACCTGCCCAAAGATATCTGTAAACGGGACGGCGCGGTTACCAGTTGCTTCTGACGGTGAGTGCGCTAGGTTAGTTATATCAATTCGTGTAAAACGGGATAATACTTGATTATCTTGCTCTTTTAAATAATTTTCAATCACGGTTTTACTCCACGGTTGCGAACAGTACGCCACCCATGCTTGAGTATAGTGTTGTTGTAGATTGATAAATGCTGCCGGAATAGTGTGACAGGCGTTTTTACAGGCCTTTGATATCGGTCTTGGCTCGGTATGAGCAAGTTCATGGTTGTTTTTTAATCTTAACGCCCCTTCAATACATTCATAAGTATGCATTATTCGACTATTTATATCTTCACCTTGTTGTTGCATAACATAGATGTAACCGTTTCGTAAAGTCCGTAAAATATAACCATAATCTTGCAATTCTTCATTTGGCATACGGGATTTAAAATTTAATTTTTTTGCATAATTCGCCAAATCTTGATAATCAACATTCGCCTTGAGCGTTTTATGCTCTTTCATTTTTATTACTGCTTGACGCAGCAAAAATACCGGTATTCCTGTACGACCACACGCAAGGCAATTACCACTGGCTTCATTTTTATTTTCTATGGCGATGTTTTCTGTTCTTTTCATCTTATACTCTTTAATTCTTTCTTTTTCCATTATTCTGTTAATGGGTGGATTTAGATTTCAAGGTTAATATTGGCGTCAATGACATGTTTAGACAATGTACCGGGTGACTGTTGTGCTTTAGGGATTTGTTCAAGAACTTGTGGATGTGTTGTAAATACATGCTGGTAGCGTAATCCATTCAACCCCCAAAACAGAATATCGGCAACATCGGTTAAGCCTAATTTGTCAGCTTGCTCAATCAGTTGTGTTGCTTGTATGATTACCTGCTTTTCAAGTGGCACATTTTTTTGTTCTTCAAATTGTGTGCGGTTATTTGCCCATGCATTAACAAGGGTGCGAATGACCCTTATTTTTTTTAAACGCTCACAGTATTGAGTGTTCCATTCTTTTTCTATTATTGGTTTGTCGTCGTTTGTATAGCGAATAAATTCGCCGTTGTGAATTGACGGATAGTAATAGTTTTCAATTTGTGAAAATTGGGCTTTTAGCCATACGTTATCTTGGTCTGAACCGGATTCATGTAAAAATTGCATTCGAAAAGGCTCAAAGAAGGGATAATAACGTTGTCGCAATGTTTTAGCGATGTTATTACCAATATTAATAATCTGTTTTGCCAGTATTGATGGTTTAAGGTCAGTGACGATAAATGCACAGATATAACGTTTAGACCAAAAACATTCGACTGTAGCTTGCATCGTAATTTTGTCAATTATTGCCTGTTCTAAAAATTGATAAGGTTCAGCAAGCATAACCAGTGTCGGACATACACTTGGATCATAATCTAAATCCGTGCGCAAAACCGTTGTAAGTTTTCTTTCGCCAAATGATTTTTCTTCACCGTATAAACTCTGCAACCCTTTATGTGATAATGGACTGACCGAATTTAGAACGACTAAATTATCAACTAGAAGATAGCGATATTTGTTGAAACTGGCTCTTTTATTTAATTCTGTAAGCATATTTAATCCATTTCGGAACAGCGTTTAACATCTAAATCACTTGATTTTAATTGAATTGTTTTGGTTTCAGTCGCTGGTGACATTTTTTGCATCGCATTACATTTAAGATAGATATTATCTTGGGTGCCTAACTCAATACCTGCTTCACTTATTTTGATATACGAACCACCGCAAATAAGCTTGATCTCTTTTGCTGCAGAAAAATCGACATGACTGTTAACACTATCAATTTGAATATCTTGTTTTGCCGCTATCGCTATTTGGTCGGTTTGGGCTTGTACATCTATATCACCTTGATTAGCAAATACTTTCATCCCCGATTTTTGTGCCAAAAGGCTAATAGCTTCAGGGGTGGAAAGGGTTATATTTTTCAAAGCAGTAATATCAGTTTGATTTGCCGATGTGGTGCTTAGGCTATGAGCAGTAGTGAGTTGAATATTTTCTGGGCTGGTTAATGCAATACCTTCTTGTGCATAAGTAAGAATTCCCGGTTGTGACAGGTTGGTTACTGCACTTTGTAATTGTTGTTGTGAATCTATATCCGCTGCATGGCTTTGTGCTTGTTCGGCCACATTTTCAAGTGCTTTAGCAATCGATAAAGCATTTTCTAATTCGGTAATTGCCCCTTGCATATCAAGCTGTTTACCTTGCGCTTTGGGTTCGGTTTGTGTAGTGAGATACAATCCTCGATTGGCAGCAATTGCTCCCCATTCATCAGTTCGAAGTTCAAAGCCTTCTCCTCGCTGTTGTTTTTGCTGATCCACTAAATGACCCAAATTGAGTTGGGTCTTGCCATATTCGGTGGCAAGTTTGATATGTTCTTGCCCCCGTTTGTCATCCATGCGTAATTTATTATTGGTTGGGGTGCGAATGACATTGCGATGTTTATTGATTGTAGTCACATGGTCATGATGAGTACTGTTATGCATGACGTTTGCAATATATGGTCTATCCGGATCGCTGTTCATAAAGGCAATGGCCACTTCTGTACCGTCAATAAGTGGAAAGTGGAAACCATAAGTGTTTCCCGCATAAGGTTTTGCCAGTCTAACCCATAAGCTTTCTTTACCATTTCGCCATTTTTTAAGGTCAAAATTGAATTTTACTCGGTAACGCCCTTGGGTATCGATATATCCATAAGTATCGTTATCCGGGCTGGTTACCCGCGCCGGTAGCGTACCGGCGACTTGTGGCCAATCAAGTGGTGTTGGGCGATAAGGTTTAGAAATATTATATGGAATAGCTGTAAAGCTTTGTTCATAGGCATCACTGCGAGAGCCGCTACCTGTCACGCTGGTAATTAAGATACCTTCATCAATGTTTGTTAGCGGATTATTGTTAATACAAATCAGTTGCCCGGGTACTAAGTGATAACAGTTTGTTTTTCCGTGGATAATAATTTGTTGACTGATTGCATGTTGGTGGCGAATACTTGCATACCAGTTACCACTTTCAGTTTTGTTATCCCCACTGATTTCTTCACCATCATCTAATTGATTTGTATTGAGATCGTTATAATGCTCACCATAGCGATAATCTGTCCCATAAGTGGTCATGTCTTTCAGTTGGGTATTACTTTCACCGTGTAAATTGTTTTTTGCTTTACGGTAGTTGTAATCTTGCACATTCACCGAAGATTCAACAATTTTACTGTGCATGCTTATATCCCATACGCTTTCTTGCATGCTATCTTGAGTTCCACTTGGTCGTTGGTATTCAATATCGGCTACTTTTTCATAGCCTTGTTCATCATCGCTAATGATTAGTACATCGCAGTCGTGTTCGGCATGCGTTTCAAAACGAAACCAAATACCTACATCAGCCATTAGCCTTTGGATAAATTCAAGATCACTTTCTTCCCATTGGGTAATAAACTCCCTTACTGGGTATTGTTCTTTTAGTTCAAGCCGGTAATCTATGCCTCGTAACCCATGATTTCTAAGAACTTCCTCGACAACACTAACAATGCTTTGATTTTGGAATATTGCGTAATTGTGATTTAAGGCTAGTTTGGCTAATCTTGGTGATAATACAACTTGATAGTGAGCTTCATCTTTATTGAACGATAATTGGTTAAACTCGGTGATAATGCCAAAAATTTTGCGTTGGTTGCTATCGTTACCGTAGGTTAAATCGATCAGAGATTGAATTGTCGAATTAATCGTATTGTTAGTCGCAGGATTAAATGAGAATGAGGCATTCTTGTTCAAAAAAGTTTCATTCGATAGTGTTTTATCAGTACTGGTAAATGTAATCGTATAGCGCCATGGTTGATTTAATTGTTCTTCGCTTTTTACCTTTAATATAGAGATCGGTGAATTAAGTTCTTCTATGGTGAGAATATAGCGATTTTGTGCAACCGCACCCGATAATCCATTAATTAAGTGCTCACCAACTTGATTGATGATCTTATTTAAACCACTAGCCATGTGTTCTCCTACAAATTCCTTTTTTTAACTCAAGTTACTATGAGTTATGAATTATTATCGATTATTCCTTTAGCGTGTTGTTATTTAGATAGCTAATAAAATTGAGGTGATTTGGAGGCATTGATATAATATCAGTGGTATCAATGGTTAAACCTAATCATGGCAGGAAATAATAACGCTTATTTTTATCAATTTTATCGATATGCAATTACATCATGTGGGTAATTGCCATTCGGTGGTTTCTATTTCCTTACTCTTACGAGTAACTAAAATTTTTTAATTTTATTAAATTCTTTTCAACACTTTTTTAATCAGTAATGATAATCAAAAGAGTATATAAAAAAGACCATTTTTAATCAAATTTGCAATTTCTATACACTAATTTAACAAATGCGATGAAAATAAATAAAAATAATGGGTTATGTTAAATTCAGACATTGACTGTTTAAGATGAGTTTTATAGTCTAAAAGTTCGCTTTGATAGCGAAAAGTCATTTTTAAGCTCATAAGCCTTTAGTCAATTGATCTGATTTAGTCATAAATTTTTATCAAAGGTATAAAAATAATGATGAGCCAATAAATAAAACGTTGTTTTATGGCGTTTTGAATCGATGTTATTAGTAATATGGCGATCTGTTTTATACTAAAACGTATATATTTTCTGAAAGTTCTTGACAAGATTTTATTGACGAAATGAGATTGTTTAATTGAAAATGATTAAAGACCAAATCAATAACGATATGATTAGTGTTATAATAATTTTTACTTTCGTGGTGATTAATTAGGTTTTGCTCATTGGTTTGAAGTTTGGCAAAATAGTGAGCTTAACAAACAAGTATTATGCTCTTATTAAGTGGTTGGGGTAGTTTGATAACCCGTTAATGAGATACACAATCTTTTGTTAATTCAAGTAGGAACTAAATTAGGATGATTGGGCAAATTAAACAAAATATAAAAACAACACTTATCTCATGTTGCCTGAGTGGATTAGTCATATGTTCTGTGCCAATTTATGCAGATACTAAACCCGATACGATTTCAACTGAAACGCAAACGGAAGTTGATTCAGTGGAGCCATTAACACAAGATGATCAGATTGATGCGACTGATACAAGCCAACCCAGTGAAATAATTTATCACAAAACGATTTTTTCACTTTCTGGTGAGCCTAAATACCCTGATAATTTTGAACACCTAGATTATGTTAATCCTAATGCGCCCAAAGGTGGAGTAATTAAGTTTGCTGAAATAGGTTCATTTGATAATCTTAACCGCTTTGCAAGCCGTGGAGCGCCTGAGCGAAATTCGGGAGCGCTTTACGATACGCTTTTTACTAACTCTTCAGATGATATTCAAAGTTTTTATCCTTTAATTGCCACCTCTATTACCTATTCAGATAGTTACCGCTGGGCTGAAGTGACAATTAACCCTAACGCTCGCTTTCAAGACGGTCGGCCAATAACTGCGCGAGATGTTGAATTCACCTTTCATAAATTTATGACTGAAGGTGTGCCGTCCTATCGGGTTTTTTATGAAGGGGTAACTGTGCAAGCAATTGACACTTATCTTGTGCGCATTGAATTACCGGAAAAAGACCGTACTAAATTGTTGTCGTTCGCCGGTTCGATGAAAGTTATTCCTAAACACTTTTGGCAAGATCATGACTTTTCTGAGCCATTGAGTACTCCGCCATTAGCCAGTGGTCCATACTATATAAGTGATTATAAACTCGGGCAATATGTTGTTTATAAACTTAATCCTGATTATTGGGCAAAAGATTTGCCAATTAATAAAGGGTTAAATAATTTTGATGAAAAACGTATTGAATACTATATGGATAATAGTATTGCCTTAGAAGCTTTTAAAGCTGGTGAATATGATATACGTGAAGAGTCAGAGCCTAAAAATTGGTTTACTCAATATCAAGGGCAACACTTTGATGCTAAAAATATTATCAAGCAAGAACGCCCGGTTACCACGGCTACCAATACCAAATGGCTGGCATTTAACTTGCAAAAAGATCTGTTTAAAGATATTAGAGTTCGGCAGGCAATAACATTAGCTTTTGATTTTGAATGGCTAAATCATGCTTTTTATTATGACAGCTATAAACGCCCTTATAGTTTTTTTGAAAACACCATTTATGCCGCAATTGGTAAACCAACAGAGCAAGAATTGACATGGTTAATGCCGTATAAAGATATCATTCCGGAGCAAGCTTTTGATGATGCCTATTTTGTCGCGAAAAGTGATGGACAAGGTTTTAACCGTGATAATTTGTTAAAAGCAGCGGAGCTATTAAAACAGGCCGGCTGGGTAATAAAAGAAGGCAAACTAATTAATGAAAAGACCAACCAGCCATTTGAATTTGAACTCACCGCTTATGTGGGTGATGATGTTAAATATGCAATTCCTTTTCAGCAAAATTTAGCCCGTTTAGGGATTACCATGAAAATTAGTTTGTTAGATTCGTCACAGCATTTACGCCGTTTGCGTAAGCGTGATTATGATATGATGCCGCAAGTTTATTATGCAATGAATTATCCTAACTCTAATTTATCAGTTTATTGGGGTAGCCAATATCTCAATTCATCCTGGAATGGTTCGGGGTTACATAATCAAGCAATTGATAACCTTATTGATGCAATTAACGAAAACATCGATGATGAGAAAACATTAATTCCTTTGGGCAGAGCGCTCGATCGTATTTTAACCCAAGAATATCCTATGATCCCAATGTGGTTTAACAGTAAAACTTATTATGCATATTGGAACAAATTTGGGAAACCAGCGATTGAGCCTACATATGCGATAGGGATTGATAGTTGGTGGTATGATGCAGATAAAGCAGCCAGCCTGCCAAAAAATCGGGAACATTGATATGCTAAATTATTTAATCCGAAGATTATTACTGATTATTCCAACACTGTTTGTTATTTTAACAATTAACTTTTTTATTGTACAAATTGCGCCGGGTGGGCCGGTTGATCAAGCTTTAGCTTTAATCGAAATGGGACCACAGTCCGGACAAGGGTTACTATCTTCCGGAAATAGTGCGTCGATTCAATCACAGCAACCTAAAAACGAATCGAATTATCGCGGTGCTCGTGGGCTTGATCCGCAAGTGATTGCGATGATTGAAAAGCAATATGGCTTTGATAAACCGATATTAGAACGCTATATTGAGACGTTGAAAAAATATATCTTATTCGATTTTGGTGATAGTTTTTTTAAAAGTGAATCTGTGGTTGGTTTGATTATTAAAAGCTTACCTGTTTCTATTTCACTGGGGCTTTGGAGTACGATAATTGTTTATATTATTTCAATTCCTTTAGGTATTCGTAAAGCGGTAAAAGATGGCTCGGCGTTTGATTTTTGGTCTAGCACATTAATTATTATTGGTTATGCTATTCCCTCTTTTTTATTAGCGATTTTATTGATTGTGCTTTTTGCCGGTGGCAGTTATTGGGATATATTCCCACTAAGAGGGCTGATTTCAAACAATTTTGATCAACTTGATTTTTGGGGCAAAGTGAAAGATTACGCATGGCATATCTGTTTACCGACGGTTGCAATGGTTGTCGGAGGATTTGCTTCTTTGACCATGTTGACCAAAAATTCATTCTTAGATGAAATACGCAAACAGTATGTGCTTACAGCTCGGGCAAAAGGATTAACTGAAAGGAAAATTTTATACCGTCATGTTTTTCGTAATGCAACTTTACTGATTGTTTCGAGTTTTCCGGCTACTTTTGTTGGAATTTTATTTACCGGTTCGTTATTAATTGAGATTATTTTCTCGCTTAATGGGCTTGGGTTATTAGGTTATGAAGCCATTTTACAGCGAGATTATCCGGTGATCTTTGGTTCACTCTATATTTTTACCTTAATTGGGCTTCTTACTAAATTAATATCTGATTTATCTTATATGATTATTGATCCCCGTATTGACTTTGAGGCACGCAACTAATGACCAACAACTATTCTATTAATCGACAACGTTGGCAACGATTTAAACAAAATCGTCGTGGTTATTACTCATTTTTGTTATTTGCCTTGTTATTTTTAATCAGTCTATTTTCAGATTTTATTGTGAATGATCGACCGATTTTCATTAAATATCAAAATAACTATTATTCGCCAATTTTTCATTTTTATCCCGAAACCACATTCGGGGGGCAATTTGAGACACAAACTAATTACTTAGATCCGACTGTCCAAAAACGAATTGAGGATAACGGTTGGATTTTGTGGCCGCCTTTTCGTTTTAGCTACAATACCTTAATTTATGATACACAAAGGACATTCCCAACACCGCCTTCCAGCGCTCATTTACTGGGAACGACAGATGCCGGTTTTGATGTGTTTGCTAATATGTTATACGGTTTTCGCCTCTCAATGCTGTTTGCCATTTTTTTAACGGCGATAACCTCAATTATTGCAATTGTGATTGGCGCCATTCAAGGTTATTACGGGGGTAAGATTGATTTACTCGGACAAAGATTTATTGAGATCTGGAGTGGATTGCCACAAATGTTTATGATTATTTTATTGGCCAGTATTTTACCCCTTAATTTCTGGTGGTTATTAGGCATAACCGTTTTATTTGGTTGGATGTCATTATCGGGCGTGGTGCGTACTGAATTTTTACGGACGCGTAATTTTGATTATGTCCGTGCGGCTAAAGCATTGGGCGTAAGCGATAGAAAAATTATGTTTCGCCATATTTTACCTAATGCTATGGTGGCAACATTAACATATTTACCGTTTATTTTATGTGGGGCGATTACGACGTTAACTTCGCTCGATTTTTTAGGCTTTGGTTTACCTATCGATTCACCGTCACTAGGGCGATTACTGTTACAAGGCAAAAATAACCTACAAGCTCCGTGGCTAGGTATCAGTTCTTTTTTAATTATTGCAACTTTGCTTTCACTATTAATCTTTATTGGTGAAGCAGTAAGAGATGCGTTCGATCCAAACAAAGGAGTGTGCTAATGAGTTCTCCTTTATTATCCGTCCATGATTTAAGCATTGCCTTCAAACGTGGTTCACGCATTGAATCTGAAGTTGTCAAAAAGGTCAGTTTTGATATTCATGAGCAAGAAACATTAGCATTAGTTGGCGAGTCCGGCTCCGGTAAAAGTGTTACCGCATTGTCGATATTACGTTTATTGCGTAAAGAGCAGGTGACTTATCCAACCGGCGATATCAGATTTGAAGCGCAATCATTGTTGAACGCGCCAGAAAAACAGCTACGTAAAATTCGTGGTAATCAAATCAGTATGATTTTTCAGGAGCCTATGGTCTCACTTAATCCATTACATACTGTTGAGAAGCAGCTTTATGAGGTACTGGCGTTACATCGTGGAATGAGTCGAAATGTCGCTCGTTCGGAAATATTACAATATCTTGACAGGGTAGGTATTAAAGATGCTAAAAGTAAACTTTCATCTTATCCTCATCAGCTATCCGGTGGCGAAAGACAACGTGTCATGATTGCAATGGCAATATTAACTCATCCTAAATTGTTAATTGCCGATGAGCCAACAACCGCATTAGATGTTTCAGTACAGGCACAAATTATTCAGCTACTTAAAGATCTAAAAAATGAACTCAACATGAGCATGTTGTTTATTTCACATAATCTAGGCATTGTTAAAAAATTAGCTGATAAAGTTGCTGTGATGCAACATGGTGAAATTGTTGAATATAACAATAAGCATCGTATCTTTTTACGACCTAAACATGAATATACTCAAACATTGCTAAATTCTCAGCCAAGTGGTGACCCCGTTCCGTTGCCTGAAACGCCGGGTATCTTGCTTAATGTCAACCATTTGGATGTTGAAGTTGTTACCAAGAAACAGTTATTTACCAGTCAAAAAAAGAAAATTGTCAACAACATCGGTTTTGCGGTACATCAAGGCGAAACAGTTGGAATTGTCGGTGAGTCTGGCTCCGGAAAAACCACGACAGCTTTGGCCGTGTTGCGACTGATTAAATCTCAAGGTGATATTTTATTTGATAGTTACCCTATCCATAATTTGACCGGTAAAAAATTACTGCCTTTTCGCAGTCGTATTCAAGTTGTTTTTCAAGACCCGTTCTCGTCTCTCAATCCTCGGTTTAATGTTGAGCAAATAATTAGCGAAGGGTTAACGGCTCATAAGAAATTAACTAAAAGTGAAATTGAACAAGCCGTGATTGATATTATGCAAGAAGTTGGGCTAGATCCGCAGATGCGTTTTCGTTACCCAACGGAGTTCTCAGGAGGGCAGCGGCAACGTATTGCTATTGCCAGAGCACTGATTTTACAACCGGAATTATTAATTTTAGATGAACCAACGTCATCATTAGATCATTCTATACAAAAGCAAATTATTAATTTGCTCAAATCATTGCAAGAAAAGTACCAGCTAAGCTACTTGTTTATTAGTCATGATTTAGCCTTAGTTTACTCAATATGTCATCAAGTGGTGGTGATGAAAGATGGCGAAATTATTGAACAAGGATCGCGTGAGCAGATCTTCTCTTCGCCAGAATCTGACTATACCAAGATGCTGCTTTCATTTTTGGACAAGCCGCCACGAAAAGTGAGTAAAACCCTAATTCATGGAGATAAGATTGAAAATGATGATCAATCGGATGATAACAAAACAGAATCAACGAAAGTCTCAGCCATTAACTGGGCCGATGCACTGTTAATGAGAAAGCAGTAATGTTAAATAATGATAAAGGGTTAGTTCTATAAAGTTAATATAACGATCAACTAAGTAGGTTAGTATGCAAAAAAAAATAAAATCTATTTTATTCGCAACATGTTTATCTATAACATCAATGGATGTTTTGGCGTTGATGTGTACTGATAATCCTTCACAAAATGTGGTTCTAGCAAACAACTATATTTTAAAAGTCGATGATTTTATCGATACTCCAGCTAAAGGCATTAAGCAAGAGACTCGAACTTTGCAATATAATAATGGATTAATGGCTAAACAAATCATTGATTATGATGAAAAGGGTTTATTCACTCAAAGCCAATATGACCTCTATTTAAAAAACAATCAGCTTGATTATACTGAAAGTTTACAAAAAAAGGATTTTGGTTGGCAAACTATTATCGAAAACCAATCTGATAAGACACATACGATTATCAATTTTAAAGTTGATGCACAAGGTAAAATTATTGAGTCTGAACAAATTAAAAAATCGGATGATTTTGTTTTTAGCCAAAATGATAGTTACCAATTTGATAATAATAACTGCTTAGTGAGAAAACAAATAACATGGAAAATTGAAGACGTTGAAATAAAACATAACAATAACGTGGACAGCCCAAAAGGCGATTCTACTTATACTTTTACTTATGAAAACCAACATCTAAGAGACGTTTCCTATAACAGTACCGGTAGAACAAGCCGTATGGATCACTATTCATATCTCTTTGATCATCTTCAGCGGTTAAAAGAAATAAAATTAAATACATCATCAGCTGACGCCAAATACGGTACTGTAATAACTGAATTTTCAGGGCTTAATGATAAAAATGATTGGCTCCACGCAACGGTAAGTCTTCAAAATGTAAACCAACTCACTACTGTCAGAACAATTACTTATTATTAATCATGTTTTAAAACAAGCGTTAACATAAAGTTAACGCTTTTGTCTTTATTATGCTTAAATGTGCGAACTATAATCGCACAAACAAAACGTAAATAGCATGTATTGTCCATGCTAAGGCTAAGAGGTAAGTTAATCCTTTTTCTCGTTTAGGGTAGATATTATATTGATGTAATAGCGTTAAAATCTGTTGTAATGCAAACCAAATTGGTAATGAAATGGTTAGAAATAGAAATATTTTACCCGCTTGAGTATTTGCCAATTTAAGAATATAGGAGCGTGTAATTGCATCACCAAATGGAATGATAAAGGCTAAAATGACCAGTACAATTGGTGAAAAAATCGCTGCCCAAGTACTACCTACAATATATAAACCTTTGATTACTTTACCTGTTTTTTGTTTTGAATGTTCTTTTTTTGTTGTCATTGATTTAATACCACTTTATTTTAAAACTAACCATAATAGGCTGGTCGATATCGCAATCATTATTAACCATAAGCCTAATGTTATTAGATAGATTTTAGCTTTGTTATGATGACTTGGCGAAAAAATAGCATTGGGTAACAAGTTAAACCAGCTTAAACAATGAAAGAGCATAACGAAAAGAGCAAGGCAATTTATTATAACGGCTAATGGGCTACGTAAAAAAAAGATAAAACGATAAAACTCGTCTTGTCCAAGGCCATTGGTATACATACAAATTACCCCATACATTAACACCATACTTACCCAAATCATTGAAAACGGCCTAAGTTTTATTAGAATCGAAATTAACAATGGTGGTTTTGTGTTTGATTGCAGTTCACCAAAATAAGTATCGCTACTTTGATTATTCAAATTTTGATTATTATTGGTTTGATTCATAAATTTCTCAATTGGTATTGGTTATGGCAATAGTTTTGCTTATTGAATTTATTTTAAATCTAATTATAGAGGTAAAGCATGTTTTTGTCGCTAATCTAAAGCAGTACATGATAGGGGTTTTAGTGATCTAAGGATTGGCATAATGTGCGTCAAGCGTTAACCATGGCATGGATGAGTATAATCAAATAATGTTAAGGCTGGTATGTGCTTTTTTGCTTTTTAATTGATGTTATCTTTTGCTGGATAAAAGTAATTACATTACTGGCTAAAATAATAGGGAAAAATAGCGTACAATATTGCGATATTCAACGTAGATTCATCATCAACAGTTTAGGAAATAAGTATGACAGGAAAATTTATTGTCATCGAAGGTCTTGAAGGTGCAGGTAAAACAACCGCAATTAGGACGGTAGCAACTATTTTAAATCAAAATAATATTTGTGATTTGCAGTTCACACGCGAGCCTGGCGGAACGCCAATTGCTGAAGCGCTGCGCAATATTATCAAAAATGGTTTAGATCATGAGCCATTAACGGATAAGGCTGAATTACTCATGTTATATGCTGCTCGAATCCAACTGATTGATAATGTAATTAAACCTGCACTGAAAGCCGGGCGGTGGGTGATTGGTGATCGGCACGATTTATCAACTCAAGCTTATCAAGGTGGTGGTCGTCAGTTAGATAAGGAATTTATTGAAACGTTAAAAACACAGGTGTTAGGTGATTTCAAACCTGATCTTACTTTATATTTAGATGTGGAGCCGCAAATTGGTTTAATGCGGGCAAGATCACGAGGTGAACTTGATCGTATTGAACAGCAATCTTTGCCATTTTTTGAGCGAATACGAGATCGCTACTTAGCGCTTGCACAGCAAGATAGTACCATTGCTGTTATCGATGCGACTAAATCGATTGATGATGTCACTATGCAAATTCAAACTATTTTAACTTCATGGTTAGCAACGCAGGTTATTACGCAATGATTTTCAATGATTATCCATGGTTAATATCGCCTTATCAGCAATTGGCTCAAGCGATTTTGCATAACCGTGCCCACCATGCTTTGCTCATCAATTATATTCAAGGAAGTGGCGAAGATGAACTTGTACAAATGTTGGCTAACCGTTTGTTGTGTCAAGCTTCATCGCAACTTAAACCCTGTTTAAAATGCCATAGTTGCCAACTGTTTTTATCGCATCATCACCCAGATTATTATGTTTTGACTAATGAGCAAGGTAAACAGTCAATTGGTATTGATCAAGTTCGTAGTATCACATCCAAAGTTTACGAAAAATCACAGCAAGGTGGTAATAAAGTGATTTGGGTTAAACACGCTGCTTTGATGACAGAAGCGGCGGCTAATGCTTTACTCAAAACATTAGAAGAGCCACCGCAAAACACTTATTTTATCTTGAGTGATGATCATAACAGTCACTTGTTACCGACCATATATAGTCGTTGTTTTTCCTACTTTTTACCGGTACCGGAATTAGATGATTCAGTTAAATGGTTAAAAAAGCAGCATTGTCAACATTATAGCGATAATGAGCTTGCCTCTGCGCTTTTATTGAGCGAAAATGCGCCGTTAACAGCCTTAGCTTTACTCGATCAAGAGAAGTGGCTACAACGGAAAGCGTTTTGTGAAAATTTATCAGCAGTCATTGCACAAAACGATTTTTGGCAATTAGCAAAAACTATTGATAACGAAGCTTTTTTAGAGAGAATTATCTGGTTTTGTGCCTTATTAAGTGATGCATTAAAAGCAAAACAAAAAGTAGGACGGTTTATTGTTAATCGTGATCAAGTTCCACTCGTCAGATTGTTAGCAACCAAAAGTCATCAAGAGATATCTGCACTCTATCAAATTTGGTTACAAGCAAGAAACCAGTTGTTGACAATAACCGGGCTAAATAAAGAATTAATAATCTACAATGTGTTGGCACAATCTGAACTTATTTGCAGTGGTGATAACAAATAATGCTGTGAAAAAGTTTCAGAAATAGACTATGTTTAAGTAAAAAGGAATAGCGGTGAGTTATTTATCTATTGAATTCGGGATATTGTTTGTCGCTTTTTTTGCCTTTTATTGGGCTTGCCGCTTATTACCTAAAGTACAAAATATGCTGCTATTGGTCTTTAGTTACGTTATTGTTGCTAGTTATAGTTGGCAATTTGCACTGATTTTATTTAGTTATACTTGTGTTATCTATCTATTCGCTTTGCTGATAAACGCCTCAAAACGCCATGCCAAATTTTGGTTAATATTGGGATTATGCGTATCGATTATTAATCTGGCGTTATTTAAATATTTTGATTTCTTTCGCTATGAACTACAAGCACTGTTAAATTTCCTTGATTTAACCGTATTATTACCGGTTATAACTGTCGTAATCCCTATCGGTATCTCGTTTTATACTTTTCATTCAATAAGCTATTTGGTATCAGTAAAACGTAAAGAGATTCCGATCGCTAAATTCTGGGATTTTGCCTTATTTTTATCTTTTTTCCCTAGTGTGATTGCCGGTCCGATTAATCGAGCTAAAGACTTTTTGCCGCAAATTGCGATTACTCATCCTCGTGAAATATTAGAGCCTTATCGAGCATTTACGTTGATCATGCTAGCGGTACTAAAAGTCTATTGTTTAGGTGGTTTAATAAGTGAACATTGGGTCAATCCTATATTTGCCAATCCGTTAGAATTTAGCTTCATTGATTTGTTAGTCGGGCTTTATGCTTATGCCGTGCAAATCTATCTCAATTTTTCGGGCTATACGGATCTAGTGACAGGCATTGCGTTGTTATTGGGCTTTCGCTTACCCATTAATTTTAATTTTCCTTATCTGGCGCTAAATTTGAGGGATTTTTGGGATCGCTGGCATATTAGTTTATCTCATTGGATTCGGGATTATATTTATATTCCACTAGGTGGCAGTCGTCGAGGTTTTAGTCGTACTCAAATTAATGTCATGTTAGCTATGTTATTATCAGGTTTATGGCATGGTGCCGGGATTAATTTTATCATTTGGGGTGGATGCCATGGGCTGGGTATTGTGGCGCTTAATATTGGGGACCGTTTATTTGGACGAAATTGGTTATCGCAGCGCTTACCGATAATAGCAAGGCTATTTACCTTTCATTATGTATGCTTCGCTTGGATATTTTTTAATTGTGAAAGTCTGCTTGATGCATCAGATTATTTGACAGCATTATCTCAAAATTTTTTGATTGAATCACATTATGTGGAACCATTTTTATGCTTCTGTATATTATTTTTAATCTATCCGATAGTTAAAGATATTCCCAATTGGTTTGCATGGAACATTAGCAATATCAATAAGTACTTTTTGCCTTTCGTGATTATTTATGTATTGTGGCTAATTATTTATTTTGCACCTTCTGGTGTACCAAACTTCATTTATGCTAACTTTTGAGTATGACGTTTAATTAATATGAAATGTAAAAAATTAATTTCAAAAAATGACCCGGAAGATGAGTTAAATATTTTACAGCAATGTCATGACTCGTTGGCAGACGACGTTTTTGTTCAAAATAAAAACACAAGCCAACTCGATTATGCTACTGCATATACCCAAAGAACATTGTCCGCTTGGTATGTTTTTGTATTGCTATTGGTGACTGCTATAGCATTAATAATCATTTATTATAAATCAGTGCTTATTTATTGGCAGCAAACATATCATTTTGATTTAGTCAATTCACAAAGCCTTGTTCAGGAAATCGATCCGGAAGAACTAAAACCGGAACAAGAATTACTGGGACAAGAGTTACTGGAACAGGAATTACGGCAACAAGAGTTGCGGGAACAAGAATTACGGGAACAAGAATTACGGGAACAAGAATTACGGGAAAAAGAATTACGGGAAAAGGAATTACAGCAACAAGCAGCACATAGACGAGAAAAATCAGAACAAATGATACAAAATGGGGTATCAGAAAAATCTAATATTCAAGGGGTTAACCAAAGTGACGGCAATCTATCAGCCATCCAGCAACCTGATGTCGATATCGGAACGGCTAAATCGTCTAAAATTGATTTATCGTCGCTCAATAAATCTCAATCTAATGCAAAATTGGGCAATACCCCTTTACAAGCAGTGAAAGTTGAAGAGGTCAATCAACCTAAAGATGAGTCATTATCAGGCTCGTCATTAAAGAATCAGAATCCTAATAAATTAGACCCGTTAGAGCAATTTTTTACTTTAGATGAGATTAAGCAACTCGATTCACCAAAAGTGCCAGTAACTCATTTGCACACTAGTGCTTTAAATAATGAGCCGTTACCCATTGTATTGACTGAAAATGATAAAGTATTTTTTGCTGGTGATTCATTAATGCAAGGGGTTGCACCATATGTTAAAAAAATGCTTTTTAAAGAATATAAAATAGAAAGCATTAATTTGAGTAAACAAAGTACAGGACTTTCTTACCCTAAGGCCTTTGATTGGCCCGAAACAATCAAAAATAATTTAGCTAACGATCCTTCTATCAAATTACTTGTGGTTTTTTTAGGTGCCAATGATTCTTGGGACTTTCCGGTTAAAGGTTACAGTAAATATGCTAAATTCAAATCTGAATTATGGGAAGAGCAATATCGTTTACGTATTGCCAGCATTCTCAATAGCGCCAGAGAGCATGATGTTCAAGTGCTCTGGCTTGCAGCACCTTGTATGAGTAAATCAAAATTAAATGATGGTATGGTTTACCTTAATACGTTATATATATCTGAACTTAAAAAAGCACAGCAACATTTTTTAACTACTAATAATTTATTGGGTTGTACCTATACAAATTACAATAGTTTTATTGAGTCTGAAAATAAAAAAATTAAAGTCAGGACTGATGACGGAATTCATTTTACTCCGACAGGCCAAAAAATTCTGGCCAAGGCAATTATGGATAAAATCACTTTCAAATTATTAGAGGATAACCATAGTGATTAGATTTTTTAAATTTATTATTACAGTTATTGCTGTCACTATCGCCGTTGGTTGTAGTGTGGCAGAAAGCAAGACTAGCAC
Source organism: Gilliamella sp. B2923 (assembly GCF_026536565.1). Lineage (NCBI taxonomy): Bacteria > Pseudomonadati > Pseudomonadota > Gammaproteobacteria > Orbales > Orbaceae > Gilliamella > Gilliamella sp. B2923. The sequence goes on from NZ_JAFNNZ010000001.1 coordinate 63,299, forward strand.
TGTATCGAGCGTTGTTGATTTTGGTGATCCTAATGCGAAAAAATTGTCGATGCGATTAAATTCATTAATAAAAAATAAGAAAAGCAATCAGGTCGTTAACATCACCCAAATCGGCGATTCACATACTGCTGCTGACTTTTTTACCGGTGAATTTAGAACGTTGATGCAAAAAAAATATGGAAATGCCGGTATTGGTTGGATACCGCCTGTTGCTATAAAAGGTCAAAATCATGTTGCAGTCAGTTGGAATACTAAAAATTGGGAAGTTTTAAATAGCCGTACTATGAGTAACCCTGATTTTCCAATCGGCGGTTTTATTGCCGTACCAACAAAAGATTCCGCAACGATTAAAATTACCCCAAAAACGGCAACCAATTCAGACTGGCAGGTTAAATTAACATTTAAAAAGACCAAAAATACGGACAATACGCTAAGTGTTTATGATGTGAATGATAAGAAAATCAATTTGACTGATTCACCAAAAATCAATGTGTGGCAAACTTCGTCAATAATTTCTAAACTGCCAATAGTCATTAAAGGCCAACATAATGTAGAATTGGCTGGAATGTGGTTAACTCGCAATAAACAATCCGGCGTTGTTGTTTCGGCGATAGCCTCGAATGGTGCCAAACAGACAATTTGGCAAAAATGGGGAGCAAGTTGGTTAAAACAATTAGCCTCTTCTAATAGTGATTTAGTCATCATTGAGTACGGCACTAATGAGAGTTTTGATGAAACATTAGATGCCGATGCTTATCGCCAAAACTTGATAAGCAGTATTCGCCAAATTCGCAAATCGCTTCCAGGCGCGGCAATCTTATTAATGTCTCCTCCGGACACCATGGTGAATGATAATGATTATCCAAAATCGTTTAAAACGGTCATGGATATTCAAAAACAGGTTGCTAAATCGGAAAAGACACTATTTTGGAATTGGCAACTCGCTATGGGCGGTGAAAATGCTGTTAAGAAGTGGCGCCAGCAGGGGCTTGCTCGTCCGGATTTAGTTCATCAAACCTTACAAGGGTATAAAAAGAGCGCCCAAATTTTTTATACTGATTTAAATGAATTTGTTAGAAAGAATAAGTAATTTAAGCTTAAGAAGGAAAATATAGGTTATGTCATCTCCAATTATCGTTGCGGTAGATTTTTCAGATGTTAAATCGGCATGGAATTTTATTGATCAAGTAGATCCAAAAGATTGTCGTCTTAAAATCGGTAAAGAGCTGTTTACTCATGCCGGTCCCGATTTTATCAGACAGATTAAACATAAAGGTTTTGATATTTTCTTAGATCTCAAATTTCATGATATTCCAAATACTGTTGCAAAAGCAGTTGCAGCAGCGGCTGATTTAGGCGTTTGGATGACTAATGTTCATGCTAGCGGTGGTTCAAGAATGATGACGGCAGCAAAAGATGCGCTTTATTCCTATGGTAAAGATGCGCCATTGTTAATCGCTGTAACGGTATTAACCAGTATGGAATCTGCCGATCTTCAAGAGATAGGGATTAATGTATCTCCATTAGAGCAAGCGACAAGATTAGCGTCTCTGGCTAAAAATTGTGGGCTTGATGGCGTTGTATGTTCAGCTAAAGAAGTGCAAAGTTTTAGGACTCGCTTGGGCAGTGATTTCAAACTCGTCACACCCGGTATCAGACCAGCAGGCTCTAATCCCGATGATCAACGCCGAATCATGACGCCACAGCGTGCGCAGGCTGCCGGTTCTGATTATTTAGTGATTGGACGCCCTATCACTCAAGCCGAAGAGCCAACTAAAGCATTACATGCTATTTTATCAACACTTGATTTAAGTAAGAGTTAAGTTAATTATGTCTGAAAATCCAATTGTTTATTCAACCGAGCAAGGTAGAGTTACCCCCAGTAAAGCAGCTCCGACTCGACCAAAAGGCGATGGTGTTATTCGAATTCAACGCCAAACCTCTGGTCGCAAAGGTAAAGGTGTGTGTGTCATATCAGGCTTTGATTTAGACGATAGCCAATTAATGCAATTGGCTGCTGAACTCAAAAAGCGTTGCGGATGCGGTGGATCGGTAAAGGAAGGCTCGATAGAAATTCAAGGCGATAAACGGGAATTATTAAAGACACTACTTGAAGATAAAGGATTTAAAGTGAAGTTAGCCGGGGGCTGATAAGATTTTATATTAAAAACTCCCACTATTTAATTTGAAAGTGGGAGTTAACTTGATCAAATTAGTTTGATCGGTAACTGCGCATTTTTTTGCTGATATCGCGGCGTTCTTTAGAAATTTCAGCATTTTTGATAATATAATCATCAACACGATCATCATAATCGCTTTTCATATTGGCAATAATCGCTTGAAGTTCGTCGTAAGTCATATCAGGTTTAATATAATCACTTAAGTTTTCAAGTAATAACACTCGTTTTTGGTTGTCACGTATTTTTTTCTCGTTATCGGAAATTTCACGTTTTAATTTATTTAAACGACGTGATAAACGAATGTATTCAAGTACATCTTGAAACGTAGGTGCGGCTGATTTTTCCTTGTCCATCTATAACCCCTTATTTCTAAAAAAATGGAAAAAATAATTTAAACTAATTATATACCAATAATTTTTTAAGGTCATATTAATTATATTTTATTATTTACCAAAGTGGGATTTTAAATTATTTATAAATCCTTATTATTTTAGTAAATTTAAAATATTTTTTTGCTTAAACGTATACTATTTCTGAAAGTTTTTGACAAAATGGGATAAAAACAAAAACAACTATTAAGAATTAGTACAAATTATTATACAATACGCTGATATTTATAAAGCGTACCAGAATGAGAGAATCATAATGAGCTGGATTGAAAAAATTCTAAGTAAAAATAACATATCGTCAGATCATAAGAAGGCGAATATTCCAGGTGGTGTTTGGACTAAATGTAGTAATTGTGAACAAATTATTTATCAAGCGGAATTAGACCGTAATTTAGAAGTATGCCCTAAATGTGATCACCATATGCATATACCTGCCCGTGTGCGGTTGTATCGATTTTTAGATGAAGGGTCTGATGTTGAAATCGGTTCTGAACTTTCACCAAAAGATATCTTAAAATTTAAAGATACTAAAAAATATAAAGATCGCTTAACTGCCGCTCAAAAAGAGACGCACGAAAAAGAAGCGATGGTCGTCATGAAAGGTACATTACACGGTATTCCGGTTGTTGTTGCTTGTTTTGAATTTGCTTTTATTGGCGGTTCAATGTCATCTGTTGTGGGGGCATTATTTACTCGAGCGGCTGAGCAAGCAATTGAAGATAAATGCCCGTTAATTTGTTTTTCCACCAGTGGTGGGGCAAGAATGCAAGAAGCGCTATTTTCTTTAATGCAAATGGCAAAAACCAGTGCTATTTTGGCCAAAATGCAAGATGAAGGGTTACCTTATATTTCAGTAATGACTGACCCTACCATGGGTGGGGTTTCAGCAAGCCTTGCTATGCTTGGCGATATCAATATTGCCGAGCCTAAAGCGTTAATCGGTTTTGCTGGCCCTCGAGTTATTCAACAAACTGTTCGTGAAACGTTACCAGAAGGCTTTCAACGCAGTGAGTTTTTGCTTGAAAAAGGCGCAATTGATATGATTATTCATCGCAAAGATATGCGACCGAAAATTGCTAGCTTACTGGCAAAATTAATGAAATTGCCTAATCCTTTTAACGATGTCAGCAATTACGAGACAGATTAATTGAGCATGCAACAACATAAAAAACCAGATGCCATGTCAGATCTTAAGACATGGCTTTGTTATTTAGAGCAATTGCATCCGGCAACGATTGAACTTGGACTTGAACGGGTTAAAACTGTCGCAAAGCGGCTTGAATTGTTGCAACCTGCTCCTTATGTATTTACCGTTGCCGGCACCAATGGCAAAGGTACGACCTGTCGCACGCTTGAAATGATGCTGCTAAACGCTAATTTAAAAGTTGGTGTTTATAGCTCACCGCATTTGTTGCGTTTTACTGAACGAGTTCGGATAAATAATCACGAGTCAAAAGATCAAGATACCATTAATGCATTTATTGAAATTGAAAAAGCACGTGGGGATATTTCGTTAACTTACTTTGAATATGGTACGTTAGCGGCACTTTATCAGTTTAAACAAGCTAAACTCGATGTTGCCATTTTAGAAGTTGGCCTTGGTGGTCGGCTTGATGCAACCAACATTGTTGATGCGAATGTGGCTGTTATCACCTCAATCGATATTGATCACACCGATTATTTAGGTGACAATCGTGAAAGTATCGGGCGTGAGAAAGCAGGGATCTTTAAATCAAATAGCATTGCTATTATTGGCGAGCCGGATATACCGGCATCAATTTTAGATGTTGCAAAATCAGTAAACTGTCCATATTATCGAGTAAATCAAGAGTGGCGTTACAAGCAGATCGATAAAAACTTGTGGCAATTTGACTCCCCAGTCAAACAATATCAACATCTCCCTATGCCCAACGTTCCTTTAGCAAACGCTGCAACAGCGGTGGCGGCATTAACTTATTCCTCTATCAACATTACTCAAGAAGCAATATCACAAGGTCTTGCTGATGCTAGTTTAACGGGGCGATTTCAGATTATTCAAAATTCACCACTTGTGATTGTAGATGTCGCCCACAATCCACATGCTGCAAGTTACTTAGCTAAACAGCTAGCAAATTTGAAAAAAGAGCGAGCAATAGCAGGTAAAGTACGGTTTGTTATTGGTATGCTTAAAGATAAAGATATCAAAAGTACTTTAGCGGTATTAAATGGCGATAATTGGTATTGTGCATCACTTTATGGTGAGCGAGGTTGTAAGGCTGAAGTATTGAAACAATATTTATTAAACAATCATGAGCACAATATTTTGACGTTTGATACCGTCATTGATGCTTATCAAAAGGCGGTGCAAGATGCACAAGAAGATGATATTATTGTTGTTTGTGGTTCATTTTATACTGTATCAGATGTTTTAGCTGAATTTGACTGTTAAGTGACTTTTATTATGACTAAAAATCAAAAAAACAATAACAGCAATCAAAATAAAATTAGAAATCAGCTTGTGGGTTTTGCAACATTACTGCTTATAATTGCAGCGGTTGCGCCGTTAATTATTACAGATAAATCGAATCAACACACTTCAACTATCCCAATATTACAGCCCGAAGTTGTCAATCAGCAGAATCAAGAAGTGACATTTACCGATAATAATGTGACTAATAATTATGATGTGTCATACACGCCGGATTCAGACCAAAATCTCAACTCAATACCGCCGTCTGATATTACCGATGATAATACCGATTCTTCTACAGCAACATCGACTACAACTTCGACTGAGCAAGAAGTTAAACCGTACATGATACAACTAACTGCGCTTAAAAATAGACAAAAAATTGAAGAGTTAGTTGCTTTATTAAGACTTAATAATTATAACGTAATAGTAATACCTAAAAATCCCGAACCAAATCAGTTGATTAAACTACAAGTGGGGCCTTATGCTAAAAAAGAACAAGCAGAGCAAGTCATTAGTAGCTTAAATAATTTAACAAAGTTAAAAGGTATTATTGTCCCTAATTAAAATTTTCTGATACCCATTATGGGTATTGACTGTAATTAAAATAAAAATTATTTAAATAAAATTGTGAGTTATTATGATGAATTGGGTTGATTTTACGATTATCGGTGTGATTGTTTTTTCCGCTTTGATTAGTATAGTGCGGGGCTTTGTTCGTGAAGCATTATCATTAATCAGTTGGGTTTTAGCGTTTTTTATTGCTAGCCGTTTTTATGTCTATATTACTGGCTATCTCACCTTTTTTGAAAGCGATATTATCCGTATTGCGGTGGCAATTGCTATTCTCTTTGTTGCGACATTAATTGTATGTGGGATTGTTTCTTATATCATCGCTCAATTAGTTCAAAAAACCGGACTGTCGGGAACTGATCGTGTGTTAGGTATCTGTTTTGGGGTTTTGCGTGGCATTTTAGTGGTAGCGGCAGTACTCTTTTTTGTCGATACCTTTACGCCTTTATCCCAATCACCATATTGGACTCAATCACAATTAATTCCACACTTCCATTTTATTATTCGGTGGTTTTTTGATTTTATCCAACAATCGTCTTCATTTTTAGTACAGTAAGTCTTAGGGAGCATCGTATGTGTGGTGTGGTAGGTATTGTAGGATGTAGCACTGTTAATCAATCAATTTATGATGCCCTGACGGTTTTACAACATCGGGGGCAAGATGCGGCCGGTATTGTGACTATCGATGAGCAAAATCGTTTTCGCCTGCGCAAAGCAAATGGTTTAGTTAAAGATGTGTTTCAAGAACATCATATGCAGCGTTTACAAGGCAAATTAGGTATTGGGCATATTCGTTATCCGACTGCTGGTAGCTCCAGTCCCTCTGAAGCCCAGCCATTTTATGTCAACTCCCCTTACGGCATTGCGCTGGCTCACAATGGTAATTTAACTAATACTGATCAACTGCGTGATAAAGTATTCGAACTTGCCAGACGTCATATCAATACCAATTCAGATTCAGAAGTTTTACTTAATGTTTTTGCCAGCGAGCTAGATAAGTTTCCCACTTATCCACTCAGTGCAGATAATATTTTCACAGCAATACATAATTTGCATAATATTATAAAAGGTGCTTATGCATGTGTTGCAATGATTATTGGACATGGTTTAGTCGCATTTCGTGATCCTTATGGCATCCGTCCATTAGTGATTGGTAAAAGGGTGGTTGAAAATCAAAAGGTTGAATATATGGTTGCATCGGAAAGTGTTGCACTCGATATTCTTGACTTTGAGTTTATGCGAGATGTCGAGCCCGGTGAGGCGATTTACATTACTCAAGATGGCCAACTTTACGCTCAACAATGTGCTGATAATCCTCAATACTATCCATGTATATTTGAATATGTCTATTTTGCCAGACCTGATTCATTAATGAATGGGGTATCGGTTTACCAATCTCGCATTTCAATGGGGCAAAAGCTGGGACAAAAAATTGCCAGAGAGTGGAAAGATATTGATATCGATGTTGTTATTCCTATTCCCGAAACTTCCTGTGATGCAGCTTTAGAAATCGCAAGAATATTAAATAAACCTTATCGGCAAGGATTTGTTAAAAATCGTTATATTGGTCGAACATTTATTATGCCGGGTCAAAGCGCCCGCAAACTATCGGTTAGAAGAAAACTCAATGCTAATCGTATTGAGTTTGAAGGTAAAAATGTTCTGTTAGTCGATGATTCCATTGTGCGGGGAACTACTTCGGAAAAAATTTTAGAAATGGTGCGTTCAGTGGGTGCCAAAAAAGTTTATTTAGCTTCCGCTGCGCCGGAAATCAGACATCCAAATGTTTATGGTATTGATATGCCAATAGCAAGTGAACTCATTGCCTATAATCGAACAGTTGATGAAATCGCTCATGACATTGGTGCTGATAAACTTATTTTTCAAGATCTCACTGATTTAATTGATGCAATTAGACAAGAAAACCCGAAAATTGAACATTTTGAGTGTTCAGTATTTGACGGTAAATATATTACGGAAGGAATTGATAGCCGTTATTTTTCTTCTTTAGAACAGCAAAGAAGTACAATCAAAAATTCGCCCACCTTTAAAGAGTCTGAAAATCTGGAAATTTATAACGAAGAACAATGATTTTAATTGTCTTGATATCGGACTGCAAACGTAGAAAAAAACTTGAAGTGTCAATTTCAAGTTTTTTTTTACCTAAATCACAATTAACATGACATTTTTTTCAATTTTTTCTCTTTTGATGTTATTGTTAATGTCATTATTTTCAATAAATTACTCAAAACTGTTACTTTTCTTGTTTTTTTCTGTTTTATAACATATTGATAATTAAAGATAAAAAATATCTTTACAAAAATGTTAAAAAAAACTAATAAAATATTTTGCTAAATGACTTTTTTGTAATAAAATTCCCGTAACTTTAATTACTTTTGTAAAGAAATTTAAAGAACAAAAAATAGTAATATTAAAAACAATAAACTATTTTGGTAATATTTTTAAAAATCACAATTAATAACGACGATGCGGTATCAGAATTAAAAGTTTTGTTTCATACGCTTGTCAGTGGAATATAAGGAATAATTAAGATGAGAAAGAATCTTAATTTTACAGTAGTATCAGCACTTGTTATTGCCGCGTTGGGTTGGCAATCAGTTGCTAATGCAGTGGATACCAAAGTGTCGTCAAATACTGTTGATAGTAATAAAGTGTTTGAATTGAAAAACGGCGTAAAAGCTCGTGAGATGATCAATAATGAACGGCGTAGCTTATATCAAATCGCACTTGTGAGTGGCATTTCTGTTTCTGAGTTGCGAGAAATGAATGCTGGTCGATTTGATAAAAAAGATGTTGTTGATGTTGGTGAACTTTTAGTTCTACCTGAAAACTCACAAGTTTTACCTGCACTTACTACAAACAGTAATAAAACAGATAAGTATGAAAATCTACCTAGTCTAGGTTCTGATGATAACTATGATCCTAAGCAAAATAAAGATGCGCTTGCAACTCAAATCGCTTCAACGTTACAAACGTTAGCATCACAAGATTGGAAATCAATTACTTCTGCAGAAAATGGTGGTTTATCAGGCCATTTAAGAAATAAAGGTAAACAATACGCCGAAGATTACATTCGTAATGGCGTTAAAAATCAAGTTGTCGATCCGGTACGCAATACTGTACAAGACTTCTTAGGTCGTTTTGGTAAAGCTCAATTACAATTTAACTTAAGTGATAAAGGCAGCTTCGATAACGTTAATCTTAAATTGTTTAGTCCTTGGTATGATACTGACAGTACATTAATCTTTACTCAGTTGTCATTTCAGGAATATGAACACAATCGACGTATAGGTAACTTTGGTATCGGTCAACGTTGGGATGTGGCAGATAATAAATGGTTACTTGGTTATAACGTATTTTTAGATCATGATTTCCAACGTTCGCACAACCGTTTAGGTATTGGTGCTGAAGCTTGGAGTGATTACATGAAGTTAGCGGTGAACTATTATCATCCACTATCTGATTGGAAAGATTCCAAAGATTTTGATGATTACTTAGAAAGAGCAGCGAAAGGTTATGATGTCCGTTTCCAGGGCTATTTACCTCAGTATCCACATTTAGGTGGTTCACTTATGTATGAAAAATACTTTGGTGATAAAGTTGCGCTATTTGGTAAAGATAATCTACAAAAGAATCCAAGTGCTTTAACTTTTGGTGTTGATTATACGCCAGTTCCTCTTATTACAATTAAAGCGGAACACAAGCATGGTCAAGATAGTAAAAAAGCTACTAATGCGCAGTTAACACTTGATTATCGTATTGGCGTACCACTGAAAGACCAACTTGATCCTGATATGGTTCAACTTGCACGCTCCTTAAAAGGTAGCCGTACGGATTTCGTAGATCGTAATAACTTCATTGTTCTTGAATATAAAGACAAGAAAATGACAGTTGATTTAGGGCTTGAAGCAGTTCAATTGATTGAAGGACACAGCTATGGTGTCACAATTGGTGCTCATAATGTTAAAGGCTTATCTAAATTAACATGGTCAGGCGATATGTTAGATATTGATGCCGGAGGCGGTTTCTTATGTTCTAATATAGGAATTTGTACAACTTCTACATGGGCAAATCCACCGGCTGAACTCAATAACTGGAAAATTATTGCCCCTAACTATTTAGATGACAATGGTGACCGTCATCCAGTTAGAACTAATGGTAGATATTCATTATCGGTAACGGTAACGGATAACCGTGGTAAAACAGCAACATCTAATTCAGTTTCGTTTGAAGTATTACCTAACCCTGAGCTTCGTAAAGTTGGTGTATGGGCGATAGATCAAACAGGTAATCCAACTTCACTAATTAATCAAGATGCTGATGGACATAATAGCGTAACGTTATTAGCTAGCTTAGTAAAACCTAAATCAGGTGCGACAAGAAGTTGGAGCTTAGCAGATGATTTTGACGGTTTCAGTGATGCTTTACTGATGCAGAAAATTGGTAAAACATTCCAGTCATCCGTTTTAAATTTATGGACAGCTACAAGTAACGGTAAGAAAGTAAACTTGATTGATGGTACTTCAGGCAATGTAAATTCTTGCCCGTCAAAAGAGCCTTGTATTATTGTTAAATCATTTGAACAAGTTAAGAAGGGCGGTAAGATTTCTGATAAAGCTTCGACTGCCGCAGGTGCTGAAGCATTAGGTGATACTTACACCATTGACGTTGCATCCAATTTTGTTGGCGTCGTAGATTTTACAGTTGCATTGGATCAATATGGTACATCATTTAATAAAGCGTCTGTAGACTTTGCTGGTGGCCAAGCTGGTTTAATTAAAGTTTATCGTAGTGACGGCGTATTAGTTGCGAGCACCGTTGGTAATACCCTTCAATTTGAACCAAGTGGTCCAAACGAATGGAAAGTTGGCAATGAATACTATGTCAAAGCTTATAGTGTAGATGGTACAACTGAAATCACTGATCCTTTTGTAGTGTGGTCTTTGGTTGATGATAATAGTTCCGCTTGTCCGGGGAATGCAACAACAGCTGCACTACCAAACGCAATTGATAATCCTACCGGTCCATGGTTTAACGTAGGTATGGGGATAAATGCTCACTATACAATTAGAAGCCTTAACATGAATAGTTATGCTTCATCCGGAACAAGTATTAGTGCAGTTAATGGGGCGCCATCATATATAGATTGGACTCCAATTAATACCTCGCTACCGGCATGTGCTGGCGACCAAGGGTTTAAATTGCAAGTTAGCGTTAATTAATAATAAGTTTCGGTTACCTGGTACATCAAATACTTAGGTAACCTAATAGGGAACACCCGAAAATGGTGTATTTATATAAATACAACATGTTAATTTAAAGAAAAATAGGAAGTTAAACATGAAAAATCTAACAATTAAAAAAGTGGCATTAGGCTTATTTATCGCTGGTTTTACAGCAAGTAGTGCTTATGCCGTAGATGGTACTGCATCAACCCCAATCCAAGGTAATAAGCCTGTAATGTTTTCTAAAAACGTTAATGTTGAACATACCATGACCCTTACTGTAACTACTGACCAAGCTGGTAATAACCTTGTTGGTGATACTAATGGCGTTAAAAATAAAGTTAAAGTGGGCGACTGGATTCATCTTAAATATGATTTAAGAGATGCCGATGGTGATACAGATAGCACTCAAGTTGTAAAAGATACACTTGAAGTTTATATCAAAAAAGATAGAACTAGCGCTACTTGGGATAAAGTTAATAATGTAACTTTTACTGCCACCAATACTGATGAAGAAGGTATAATTTCTTTCCAAATTACTAATGACTTTGCCGGTGCTGAAGTAGTTGGTTACCGACTTCAAGAAAAAACTACCTATGGTTTACCAGCTGAAAACGAATGGTTATATGTAAACGATATTTGGGCCAATACAGTTCCTGATCACCAAGGTAATAAAGTAGAGTTAGACACTGTTACCGGTGGTCCATTCGGTCCGGGTGATACTAACGGCGGTAACGGTACAGGTCCTATCGAAGGCAATGATACTAAGTTAGGTATCTTTAAAACCGATGGTAATGGTACTATAGATAGAAGTGTTAACTATACCGCTGCTGGAGCTCCAGCACCTAAATACGGCGAAACATTTGCTGCTATAATATGGAACGATGATAATAGTGACGGCTTACCAAATAATGGCGAATCAGAAAAAACAGCTAACTATACTATAACATGGACATTAAGCGGTTCTTATGAAAATGTAAATGCAGATGGTAATTCACTAACTACTGGTTTATCAGGAACTAATAACGATACAATCTTATTGGGTGATCCTGCTGGTGGTAAGAACAACACCATTTATACAACATCAACTAATGGTTATAAAGCTGGTGCACAAGGATTCAATCTTAAAGCTACTGGTTTATAATTTTAAATCATGTTGTGAAATTAAAAACCACTCGAAAGAGTGGTTTTTTTTATGATTATATTTTTTTATAAGCATTAGTGTTAAGGTATCTTGTTTAACATAAATAATAAACGTTTTATCATTTTAACCCTTAAACCTATGTTTGATCATAAATTTTACATTTGTTATTTCAGCCTGATTATTCAACGTAAACTCACCCTTTTTATTGCTCATCTTATGTTATAAAATAGTGAAAATTTAACTTAATTCAATCAATGATGAAAATTTCTTGGCAGGATCTTGAACCTGAAACTCTAAATAATCTTATACAATACTTTGTGTTACGTGAAGGGACTGATTATGGGTTAGAAGAAAAATCCCTACAAGATAAAGTTAATGATGTTAAGCAACAGTTGGTAGATGGCAGAGCGGCAATTTTTTGGTCTGAACTTCATCAAACAATTGATATCAAACTTGTCAGATAACGACTTAAAATGATTGTATATTATTATATAATTTATTGTGTAACTTTGTTATAGTGTGCAAGAAGTCAGTAAAATGGAGAGGATGGCATAATGATTGGTAAACAGCAAACGGATACGACATTAGAATGGTTTTTATCTCATTGCCATATTCATAAATATCCTGCTAAAAGCACCCTCATTCATCAAGGAGAAAAAGCCGAAACTCTCTATTATATTTTAAAAGGATCTGTCGCTGTATTAATTAAAGATGATGACGGCAATGAAATGATTTTGTCTTATTTAAACCAAAATCAATTTCTTGGTGAACTTGGTCTCTTTGAAGAAGGAACTGAGCGAACAGCTTGGGTGAAAGCAAAAACCAGCTGTGAGGTTGCCGAAATTTCATACAAAAAGTTTAAACAACTTGTTCAAGTCAATCCCGATATCCTTATGCGTTTAGCCAGTCAAATGGCCAGCCGATTGCAGGTGACTTCTGAAAAAGTAAGTAACTTAGCTTTTTTAGATGTTGCTGGACGCATAGCACAGACTTTATTAAACTTAGCTAAGCAACCGGATGCAATGACACATCCCGATGGAATGCAGATTAAGATCACCCGTCAGGAAATTGGGCAAATTGTTGGTTGTTCCCGTGAAACCGTTGGGCGAATATTGAAAATGCTGGAAGATCAGCACTTAATATCTGCCCATGGCAAAACAATTGTCGTTTATGGTACCCGTTAGTCGAATCGACATTAATAAAACATAATTTGAACAATGAATGATATATTACGAGATATTACATGACAAAAGAACGATGTATTCCAAGTCATGTGGCTATAATTATGGATGGTAATGGTCGCTGGGCTCAACAACGTAATCAATTACGAACTATTGGTCATCGAGCAGGCTTAAAAGCAGTGCGAAAAATTGTTATGTATGCGGCAAGTATCAATATAAAAGTACTGACTTTGTATGCTTTTAGCAGTGAAAATTGGAAACGCCCGGAAAAAGAAGTTTCGGCGTTACTTGCGCTTTTTATCTATGCTTTAAATCGAGAAATCAAAAAACTCAACAGTCATAATGTGCGGTTGAATATCATTGGTGATATCTCACGTTTTAATGATGAGCTACAAAATATGATTATTAAAGCTCAGCAGTTAACCAAAGATAACTCCGGTTTGGTACTTAATATCGCAGCTAACTATGGCGGCCGGTGGGATATACTGCAATCAGCTAAAAAAATGGCAACGCAAGTGGTAGAAGGTAAAATCAGTGTCGATGATATTACAGAAGATCATTTTAATTCTGCTATGAGCATGAGTGAGTTTCCTGATGTCGATTTAGTTATACGTACCGGTGGCGAATATCGAATAAGTAATTTCTTATTATGGCAGATTGCGTATTCTGAATTCTATTTTACAGACGTATTATGGCCTGACTTTACTCAGAGCTTATTTGATGAGGCGATCAACAAATTTAACAATAGAGAACGGCGTTTTGGTGGCGTTCGTAATGAGGATCATACATGCTAATTCACCGTATTTTAGCGGCACTTGTGCTTATCCCACTTGTAATCATTATTTTATTTTTTGCACCACTATCGGTATTTTCCTGCATAATCATTTTGGTTTGTGGGCTTGCAGCATGGGAGTGGACTCAATTTCTGCATATTGATCAAAAACAATCAAAGTTAATCTTTACGTTAATTGCTATTGTTTTGCTCAGTGTACTTTATTTTATTCCTGACTCATTAACATTTAAAGCGAGTCTATATAAAGTGATATTGTATTTATCGATTATTTGGTGGCTAGTTGCATTATGCCTGGTTGCTACATATCCTAAAAGTACCCAATATTGGTCTGGTTGTAATGTCATAAAGTTATTATTTACGCTTTTCACTTTAGTTCCGTTTTTTATAGGCATGATTCAATTACGATCGATTAATTATGTTTTTAACTCTTATCATGGGGCTATTTGGTTGCTGTATGTATTTGTGCTAGTATGGGCAACTGATACTGGTGCTTATTTTGCAGGTCGTACTTTTGGTAAACGAAAATTAGCAGCAAAAGTATCACCCGGAAAAACTATCGAAGGCTTCATTGGTGGCGTAGTTTTGTCCACAATAATTTGTGTTATAGCTTACTTTTCATTTTTCTTTAAAATTTCATTCAGTTTATTTTTGATTAGTTCTTTATGCGCCATTCTAGTCTCCGTTTTGGGTGACTTAACTGAAAGCATGTTTAAAAGAGAAGCGGGAATAAAAGATAGTGGGCACCTTATACCTGGCCATGGTGGAATTTTAGACCGTATAGATAGTTTAACCGCTGCCGTTCCTGTATTTGCTACTTTATCTTTGTATCTATTATAAAGGGTTATTGATTTTGCTTTGGTCATTGTTGTTATTTATTGTAACTATCAGTATATTGGTGACCATACATGAATATGGGCATTTTCTGGTTGCCCGTATGTGTGGTGTTCAAGTAGAGTGTTTTTCCATTGGTTTTGGCAAAAAACTATGGTCACATAAATTTTCAAGTGGAACAGAATTGGTAATTGCTATGATTCCGCTTGGTGGTTATGTTAGAATGCTCGACGGAAGAACAGCTCAATTATCAGAAAATAGTGAAAAATTTGCTTTTGATAAAAAAAAGATTTGGCAACGAGCAGCAATTGTATTTGCCGGGCCTTTCGCTAATTTTATATTAGCGCTGATAATTTATTGGATTATATTTTTAATGGGCGTAGCAACTTATCCTGTTAAAATAAGAGATATAATACCTTCTACTCCTGTGGCGACAGTTGGCGTACCCGCCGGAGCAGAGTTAAAAACAGTTAATAATGTGAAGGTTGAAAGCTGGAATGATGTTAACCTAGCGTTGATTTCAGCTATGGGAAAATCTCAGGTTGATTTTTCTTATATTGATAATGCAGTTAATGATGATAATCATCAGGAAGTGCATAAAATGGTTAACATTAGCAATTGGCATTTTGATATTGAAAAAGATTCAGCCATAACAGCTTTTGGGTTTATACCTAAAACATTGGAAATTTATCCAATTGTGAGTAAAATTATACCTGGTTCCGCTGCTGAACAAGCCGGCTTAAAAGTAGGCGATATGATTATCAGCTATAATCAGCATCCATGTACAAATTGGGTTGATTTTACAAATACAATAAAAAAAGCGGGTACTATTGATTTAAAAGTAAATCGAAATAATGAAGATATTTATCTAAAGCTTGTACCAAAAGTTCAAAAAAATGGTGAAGGTGTTGCAGGGTTTTATCCAACATCTGATGCAGTTATAACGCAGTATGGTTTTTTAGAAGGATTTGATAAAGCATTAGGACAAACAGCATTAACAACCCAGTTAACTGTACGTTCACTTTATCAATTAGTAACAGGTGTTATTGGTTTAAAACATCTATCCGGACCAATAACAATAGCAAAAAGCGCAGGGCAAACAGCAAGTTATGGATTTACTCCTTACTTATATTTTCTAGCATTTATTAGTATAAGCTTAGGGGTTATCAATCTTGTTCCATTACCTATGTTAGATGGTGGGCATCTTATGTTTCTGTTTTTTGAAAAGATAAGAGGAAAAGCCCTATCAGATAAAGCACAAGAGCGTTTTCTTCGTGCTGGTTTGGTTTTATTAATGGTAATAATGGGAATTGCACTATTTAATGATTTTTTACGATTGTGATGGGATGAGGTTATAAACATTTACGATGAAAATAAATAAATTACTTATAGCATCTTTGCTGTTTAGTACAACAGCTGTGTATAGTTCCAATGCATTTTGTATGGATGATTTTGTTGTAAAAGATATTAAATTTGAAGGATTACAGCGTGTTACTGTCGGCGCTGCAATGCTTGAAATGCCAATCCAAATTGGTGACTATGTTAACGAATCCGATTTAGGGCATATTATCAAGTCACTTTACTCAAGTGGTAACTTCGACAATATTACTGTATCTCGTGATGGAGATAGATTAATTATTACTGTTGAAGAGCGTCCAACAATTTCAAGTATAACATTCGTGGGTAACAAATCTGTTAAAGATGACATGCTCAAAAAAAATCTTGATAGCACAGGAATTCGGGAAGGGGATGCATTAGATCGTACAATGCTTTCCGCTATCGAAAAAGGGCTAGAAGATTTTTATTACAGTGTGGGTAAATATAATGCCCGAATTAAGGCTGTTGTCACACCGTTATCTCGTAATCGCGTTGATTTAAAGCTAGAGATTGCTGAAGGCAAATCAGCTTTGATTGATCAAATTAATATTGTTGGCGCCAAAGCTTTCTCATCTGAAGAGTTAATTTCACGTTTCTCTTTAAGAGATGAAGTGCCTTGGTGGAACATGCTTGGTGATCGCAAATATCAAAAACAAAAATTAGCATCTGATTTAGATGAATTACAAAGTTTTTATTTAAATCGTGGTTATGCACGTTTTAATATTGAATCGACTCAAGTCAGTTTAACGCCGGATAAAAAAGGCATTTACGTTACAATAAATATTCATGAAGGTGAACAATATAAACTATCCGAATTGGATTTTAAGGGTAATTTTGCCGGTCACAAAGATGCGATTGCCAAAATAGCGCAAGATAAGGTATCAATCGGTGAACTGTATAATGGTAAAAAAATCACTGAAATTGAAGATAGTATCAAACGCTTACTTGCTAACTTTGGTTACGCTTATCCTCATGTTTCTATTCAACCGGAAATGAATGATGAGAACCATACGGTTAATTTAATCGTTATGGTTGATGTTGGTCAACGTTATTATGTGCGTAATATTAAAATCAGCGGAAACAACATATCGAGCGAAACGGTAATTCGGCGAGAACTGCGCCAAATGGAAGGTTCTTGGTTAAGTAATGGTTTAGTTGAACTGGGTAAAGATCGGTTAAATCGTTTAGGCTTTTTCGATAGTGTTGAAGCAAGTACTGAACGTGTACCAGGCATCGATGATCAAGTAGATGTCATTTATAAAGTCTCGGAGCGTAATACCGGTAGTATCAAATTAGGTGTCGGTATTGGTTCAGACAGTGGTATTAGTTTTAATGCCGGGATCACTCAAGACAACTGGTTAGGAACAGGTAATAGCGTTTCATTCGATATAAATACCACCAGTAGTGATAAAACAGCATCATTATCTATTGTTGATCCATTCTTTACTATCGATGGCGTTAGCTTAGGTGGAAGTGTTTATTATAACACTTATAAAGCCGATGACGATGATGATGAATCTGAATATTCAAGTAAAACCTGGGGCGCTTCAGCAAACTTAGGTTTTCCAATCAGTGAAAATAATTTCCTTCGCTTTGGTACAGAATATGCTAACCATAAATTATCTGATATGAGACCTCAGTATGGTATGTGGCGTTATTTCGATAAAATGGGCGAAAAAACCAAAGATAAAAATTCATTATCTTTTGATACCAACGATTTATTATTAAATGCTTATTGGACATATAATTCATTAGATCGTGGCTTTTTCCCTACGGAAGGTTTGAAAATGACGGCAAGTGCTAAAGTGACTGTGCCAGTTTTCGACAACCGATTCTATAAATTCATAAGTGATGCATCTTACTATTATCCACTTGATAATGATCATAATTGGATATTTTTAACTCGTGGTCGATTAGGTTATGGTGGTGGATTCGGTGGTAAAGAGTTACCATTCTACGAAAACTTCTATGCTGGTGGTTCAACCGTTTTACGTGGATTTAAGTCCAATACAGTTGGTCCTAAAGCTGTTTACTTGAATCGCAATGGTTGTCGTAATTTAGGTGATACCAAAGGGTGTGAAAGCTCAAAAGATGCCGTAGGCGGTAATGCGATTGCATTTTTAAGTACGGAATTAATTGTGCCGACTCCATTTGCAGGCGAGAAGTATTCGGATAGTTTAAGAACATCAGTTTTCTTTGATGCCGGTACTGTGTGGGATACTCAATGGGATTTGAAAGGACGTAATCTTCCTGACTATAGTTCTCCTTCTGATATTAGAATGTCAGCAGGTGTTGCTGTTCAGTGGATGTCTCCATTAGGGCCATTGGTGTTCTCATATGCTCAACCATTGAAGAAATATAATGGTGATTCAGCACAACAATTTCAATTTAATATAGGTTCAACATGGTAATTCCATGTTATAAGTAAATAAAATACACATAGGTGAAAAAAGTGAAAAAAATTATTAGTATTTTGGGGATTAGTTTTGCATTACTCTTTACTGGTATGGCAAATGCTGAAATTAAAATTGGCGTAATTGATGTAATGACTGTCTTGCAAAAAATGCCGCAGCGTGAACAAGTTAGCAATGATCTGAACAAGAAATTTGAATCAAGAGCCAAGGCATTAGCGGAAGAAGAAAAGAAAGCTAATGATGCATTAGCACGTCTTAAAAAAGACGGTTTAACATTGTCAGCTTCTGAAAAAACAAAACTAAACAAAGTTGTTTCTGATTTTGAAAATAAAGCTAAAGCATTTACTGAAGAGTATCGTAAAGTTGAAGCTGAAGAAGCTAACAAATTGTTGAAAAAAATTCAAGATGCCGTCAAAGAGATTGTTGAAACAGAAAAATACGATCTTGTATTAAAAGCTGAAGCGACATTATCTGCTTCAGATGCTGTTGATATTACAGATAAAGTATTGGAAAAGGTTAAAAAATAATGTTTGCTTTTCGTTTAGAGCAACTAGCTAAGCAACTTGATGCAACGTTACATGGTGATGGTAATTTAACCATCACTGGTATTGCATCAATGAAAAGTGCCGCACCCGGACAAATTACTTTTTTGTCTGATAAAAAATTACAAAATCAATTATCACAATGTAACGCTTCTGCTGTTGTCATGACTGAAGACAGTCTTAACCATTGGCACGGCGCTGCACTGGTTGTAAAAAATCCTTATCTTACTTATGCAAAATTAGCTCAACTTCTTGATACCACGCCCAAGCCGGCTGAAGATATAGCTGTATCGGCTGTTATTGATTCTACGGCTAAGTTAGGTCGCAATGTTTCTATTGGTGCAAATGCAGTTATCGAAAGCGGTGTAGTGCTAGGCGATAATTGTATTATTGGTGCGGGTTGTTTTATTGGTAAAAATACTGTAATTGGTGCCAATACAAAATTATGGGCTAATGTCACCGTTTATCATAACTGTGTAATAGGTGATAACTGCCTGATTCAATCCTCTACAGTAATTGGTGCTGATGGATTTGGCTATGCTAATGATAAAGGTAAATGGATTAAAATACCTCAATTAGGTCGAGTTGTGATTGGCAACGATGTTGAAATTGGTGCATCGACAACTATCGATCGCGGGGCATTAGATGACACCATTATCGGTAATGGGGTTATTATCGATAATCAATGTCAAATTGCTCACAACGATATCATTGGTGACCATACAGCAGTTGCTGGTGGTGTTATTATGGCCGGTAGTCTAACCATTGGCCGCCATTGCTTAATCGGTGGAGCGAGTGTGATTAACGGGCATATGGAAATATGTGATCAAGTTACTGTGACCGGTATGGGAATGGTAATGCGACCGATAACAGAGCCGGGTGTTTACTCTTCAGGTATTCCACTGCAAGAAAATAAAGTATGGCGAAAAACGGCTTCGTTAGTATTACATATTGATCAAATGAATAAACGCTTGAAGGCGCTTGAGAAGAAACTATTAAATGTCTCGACGTAGGCGTTAACGGTGAGTATAATGCTTGCCTATTTTATAAATTTTTTTAGCTCAATTATCATTCTAAAATAATTACGAGCAGATATTATTCAATAATTTCGAGGTATAAAGATGCAAGTTTCGGTTGAAACAACACAAGGTTTAGGTCGTCGTTTATCAATTACAATTAAATCAGAAGACATTACAAAAGCGGTTGATAAAGAGCTTATTAATACCGCCAAAAAAGTGCGTATTGATGGTTTCCGTAAAGGAAAAGTACCTTTAAAAATTGTTGAACAACGTTATGGCGCTTCTATTTTACAAGATGCATTAAGTGATTTAATGCAACGAAATTTCGTTGAAGCAATTATTCAAGAAAAATTAAACCCGGCAGGTGCACCTGTTTATACTCCAAAAGAATATAAAAATGGAGAAGATTACACTTTTACTGTTGAGTTTGAAGTTTATCCTGAAATAAAAGTTAAAGATTTAGATAAAATCGAAGTTGAGAAACCAGTTGCTGAAGTTGTTGATGCCGATGTTGATACTATGATTGAAACATTACGTAAACAACAAGGCACTTGGAAAGAAGTTAATGAACCAGCTAAAGAACAATATCGAGTAACATTGGATTTTGTTGGTAAAGTAGATGGCGAAGAATTCGAAGGCGGCAAAGCAAACGATTTTGTTTTAGTGTTAGGTCAAGGTCGAATGATTCCTGGTTTTGAAGATGCTATTATCGGGCACAAAGCTTCAGATCAGTTTGATATTAACGTTACCTTCCCGGAAGATTACCATGCTGAGAATTTAAAAGGTAAACCAGCAGTATTTGCAGCAACGTTGAAAAAAGTAGAAGAGTTAGAACTTCCGGAATTGACTGAAGAAGTCATTAAAAGATTTGGTATTGCAGACGGTACAATTGACAGCTTACGTAACGAAGTTCGTAAAAATATGGCTCGTGAACTTAAAGCAACTATTCGTAATAAAATTAAAGCGCAAGTTATCGACGGTTTAATTAAAAACAACGAAATCGATATTCCTTCAGCGTTAGTTGACCGTGAAGTTGATGTATTACGTCAGCAAGCAGTGTCACGCTTTGGCGGTAATGTGAAGCAATCTATGGATCTTCCTAAAGAGTTATTTGAAGCAGAAGCTAAACGTCGTGTATCAGTTGGTTTATTATTTAGTGAAATCATTGAAAGCAATAAACTTAAAGCCGATGATGCACGTGTTCAATCATTAATTGATGACATTGCAACTGCATACGAAGACCCGAATGAAGTTTCTGAATATTATCGTAACGATAAAAAAGCAATGGATAATATTCGGTCTGTTGCGTTAGAAGATCAAGTTGTCGATCTTTTATTAGAGAGTGCTAAAGTAACAGATAAAAACTATTCGTTTTCTGAATTAATGAACCAGCAAGCATCTTAGTTCACTCGCTGTTTTAATTAATCAAAATATTGTTATTAAAGCCCAAATAAGGATTAATTGTTTGGGCTGTTTTATTTAATTAGGAGATGAAAATGCCTTTAGAACCATACATGGGTGTTATTCCAATGGTTGTTGAGCAGAGTTCTCGTGGCGAACGAGCTTACGATATTTACTCTCGACTATTAAAAGAGCGTGTTATATTTTTGACCGGTCAGGTTGAAGATAATATGGCTAATCTTATTATTGCTCAAATGTTATTTCTAGAAGCTGAAAATCCCGAAAAAGACATTTATTTGTATATTAATTCTCCTGGTGGTGTGGTAACGGCCGGTATGGCAATTTATGACACAATGCAATTTATTAAACCGGATGTAAGTACAATCTGCTTAGGACAAGCCTGTTCTATGGGATCTTTGCTTTTAACCGCTGGAGCAAAAGGCAAGCGTTATTGTTTACCTAATGCTAGAGTTATGATTCATCAGCCTTTAGGTGGTTTCCAAGGGCAAGCTTCTGATATCCAAATTCATGCTCAAGAGATTTTACAAGTTAAAAGTCGATTAAATAATATTTTGGCATTCCATACTGGGCAAGATATTAGTGTAATTGAAAAAGATACAGATCGTGATAATTTTATGTCAGCAGAAAGAGCGGTTGAATATGGATTAGTTGATGCCATATATGATAAACGATCTTAAATTTAGGTAGGTGATAAAAGTGAATAATGAAAATTCAGAAAAATTACACTATTGTACTTTTTGTGGTAAAAGTGAGCGTGAAGTTCATAAACTCATTGCGGGACCGTCATCTAGTTATATCTGCAACGAATGCATTGGATTATGTAATGATATTTTGAAAGAAGAGTCAAAAAACTTCCTTTCTCATGAAGAGTTTATGGGAAAACCATTACCAACCCCACATGAAATTCGACAACACCTTGATGAATATGTAATAGGTCAAGATCGAGCAAAAAAAGTATTATCTGTTGCAGTATATAATCACTATAAACGCTTACGCAATTATGCCAGTCGTAATAATGTTGAGTTAGGTAAGAGTAATATTTTATTAATTGGCCCTACAGGAAGTGGTAAAACATTATTAGCCGAAACTTTGGCTAGATTCTTAGATGTACCTTTTGCAATGGCTGATGCCACAACCTTAACTGAAGCGGGCTATGTTGGCGAAGATGTAGAAAACATCATTCTAAAATTATTGCAAAATTGTGATTACGATGTTGAAAAAGCTCAACGTGGTATCATCTATGTTGATGAAATCGATAAAATTTCACGAAAATCGGACAATCCTTCTATAACTCGAGATGTTTCGGGAGAGGGAGTGCAGCAAGCTTTATTAAAAATTATTGAAGGCACAATTGCTTCAGTTCCACCAAAAGGTGGACGAAAACTGCCACAACAAGAGTTTTTACAGGTTGATACCTCTAAAATCCTTTTCATCTGTGGTGGTGCATTTAGTGGTCTGAATAAAGTGATTGAAAACCGTATTTCAACTAATACAGGAATTGGTTTTGGTGCTAATGTAAAAAGCGCTAAAAATAAAGCGACAGAATCTGAATTATTGGCACAAATTGAAGCTGAGGATTTAGTTAAATTTGGTTTAATACCAGAATTTATCGGTCGATTACCAGTAATTGGTACGTTATCTGAACTTGATAAAGATGCTTTAATTAATATCTTAACTGAACCGAAAAATGCATTAACTAAACAATTCGAAGCATTGTTTGAACTTGATGGCGTTCAATTAGAATTTGACAAACAAGCGCTTGAAGCTATAGCGATAAAAGCGATGCAGCGTAAAACCGGTGCCAGAGGATTACGCTCAATTGTTGAAAATATACTATTAGACACAATGTATGATTTACCATCAATGGATAATGTTGAAAAAGTTATTGTTCGAAAAAATACTGTTGATAAAAATCAAGCACCGAAGTTAATTCATCGGCAAAATGCGGAACTTTCTGCTTGATAAATTACCTTGCCATCTGTAGTAAGATGGCAAGTTGCACTGCCCCATATTAATATAAAAATAAAAGCTCTCATAAATATTGTCATGTTTTAGTAATAGTGCATGTTTAACTGAAAAAATAGGCTTGAATATCTAAAAATGACCCTCATATTTATTTAATGGGTTTGTACTAGTAGAGAGAATAAAATGAAAACAAAACAAACTAACCAATTAATTATGCCTATTTTGCCATTACGTGATGTTGTTGTCTTTCCGCACATGGTAATTCCTCTCTTCGTAGGTCGAAATAAATCGATTCGTTGCCTTGAAAGCGCAATGGAAATGGATAAGCAAGTTTTTCTTGTTACGCAAAAAAATCCTTCTCAAGATGAACCAGATGTGAATGATTTATATAAAGTGGGTACGATTGCGAACATTTTACAACTGCTTCAATTGCCTGACGGAACGGTAAAAGTGCTGGTTGAAGGCGTAGAGAGAGCAAAAATTGTCGATATTGTTGAACGTAAAGAAGATGATTTTTTAATTGCAAATATTGCACCGTCAAAGGAATCGAAAAGAACCAATGACGTTAGTCAAGCAATGATTCGAGTTGTTTTATCTAATTTTGATGAGTATGCAAAGCTGAATAAAAAAGTCACACAAGAAGTTGTTGATTCAATTCACTTAATTAAAGAACCATCACAATTAGCCGATTCAATAGCAGCAACGCTATTTTTAAAAGTTGATCAAAAGCAGGAAATTTTGTTTACAACGAATCTGGAAAAGCGTTTTGAACTGCTTATTTCGTTAATGGAAGCAGAAATTGATTTACTGCAAGTTGAAAAAAATATTCGACAACGTGTTAAACAGCAAATGGAAAAAGCTCAAAAAGAGTATTACCTTAATGAGCAGATTAAAGCCATTCATAAAGAATTAGGTGATATCGATAATAAACCTGATGAGTATGAAGAGTTAAAAGAAAAAATTACTAAAGCTAAAATGCCTCAAGAGGCTACCGAAAAAGCATTAGCTGAACTTAATAAATTAAAAATGATGCCAGCAATGTCGGCGGAAGCAACAGTAGTTCGTGGTTACATTGATTGGATGTTACAGGTACCTTGGCATAAGCGCAGTAAAGTTAAAAAAGATATTGGTGCAGCGCAAAAGATTTTGGATAAAGACCATTATGGGCTTGAGCGAGTAAAAGACCGTATTTTAGAATATCTCGCCGTACAAGGTCGAGTTAATAAAGTTAAAGGGCCTATTTTATGTTTGGTTGGACCACCGGGTGTTGGTAAAACATCACTAGGTCAGTCTATTGCCAAAGCAACCGGTCGCCAATATGTGCGTATGGCACTTGGTGGCGTGCGTGACGAGGCTGAAATTCGTGGTCATAGACGGACTTATATTGGATCAATGCCGGGTAAATTAATCCAACGTATGGTAAAAGTTGGCGTTAAAAATCCATTATTTTTATTAGATGAAATTGATAAAATGGCATCTGATATGCGTGGCGACCCTGCATCAGCATTATTAGAAGTGCTTGATCCGGAACAAAATAATGCATTTAGTGATCATTATTTAGAAGTTGATTATGATTTATCGGATGTCATGTTTGTTGCGACAGCAAATTCGATGAATATACCTGCGCCATTATTAGACAGAATGGAAGTGATTCGGCTTTCTGGCTATACCGAAGATGAAAAATTGAATATAGCTAAGCAACATTTAATCACTAAGCAGATCGAAAATAACGGCTTAAAAGCCAAAGAAATAAGCATTGATGATTCTGCAATCATCGGAATTATCCGTTATTACACCCGTGAAGCAGGTGTTCGTAGTTTAGAGCGAGAAATTGCCAAAATTTGCCGTAAAGTTGTCAAACAATTGGCTTTAGATCCTAAATTGAAAAAAGTGACTGTTAATCAAGATAATTTAAAAGATTATTTAGGTATACAACGTTTTGACTATGGTAAAACAGATAATGAAAACCGCATAGGGCAAGTTATCGGTTTGGCTTGGACAGAAGTTGGTGGTGATTTACTTACAATTGAGTCGGTAAGTGTACCGGGCAAAGGTAAATTGACTTATACCGGCTCGCTTGGTGATGTCATGCAAGAATCTATCCAAACAGCTTTAACAGTCGTACGCTCTCGTGCGGAAAAGCTAGGTATTAATAGTGATTTTTATGAAAAACGAGATATTCATGTGCATGTTCCAGACGGTGCCACACCAAAAGATGGTCCCAGTGCCGGCATTGCAATGTGTACCTCTTTAATATCGACATTAACCGGGAATGCTGTACGTTCTGATGTCGCAATGACAGGTGAAATCACATTACGAGGCGAAGTTCTACCGATTGGTGGTTTAAAAGAAAAACTGTTAGCCGCTCATAGAGGTGGAATTAAAACGGTACTAATACCGAAAGATAATGTGAAGGATCTGGAAGAAATTCCGGATAATGTAAAAGCTGAACTGGACATTCGGCCGGTCAAATGGATTGATGAAGTGATTGCTATTGCTTTACAGAATAATCCGTTTGGTATGGAAGTTATTACCGGAGAAGTTGCTTTAAAACAACCTACCAAAAAAGCGCTAAAAAAAGTAAAAACAAGTGTTGAAATACCAACCAGCTTAAATTAAATTTCAATTTTATTTAAAAGATCAACATAACTATGTTGATCTTTTTTTTTATACGTCACACTCAGGCAATAGCGAATTTAGCTAAATATGCTATACTTGCGTGATTCAACATTAGGTATATGGAGAATCTTAAACAATGATGGAGACAATCCGAACAGCTGCAAACAATATTGTTGTTAAAATTATTTTTGCAATAATTATGGTAAGCTTCATTTTTACAGGCGTTGGTTTTTTAGGCTTTGGTAGTAATAGTGCGAGTGATGCGCAACTATACATTGCCAAAGTTGATGGTGAAGGTATTAGCCGAGAACAATTTGAAGCAGTAGCAAAAAAGGCAACAGCGAATTCTTTAGGCGATAGTTCGTTTATTAAAACAATACGTCGTGATGTCCTAACAAAACAGATTGATAATTACTTAGCTTATCAGTTTTCGCAAAAAATTAAATCAGCTGTTAGCAATTCACTTATTAAAAAATATATCCAGCAGCAAGATGAATTTTTTACTAACGGTAAATTTGATAAAGAAAAATATTTAACTTTACTTGCTAAAAATAAATTCACACCGGAAAGTTATGCAGAAGCTATAAGATCGGTATTACAGCAAGAGCAAGTTATCGAGGCGTTAGTTAAAACCAGTT
Source organism: Gilliamella sp. B2923 (assembly GCF_026536565.1). Lineage (NCBI taxonomy): Bacteria > Pseudomonadati > Pseudomonadota > Gammaproteobacteria > Orbales > Orbaceae > Gilliamella > Gilliamella sp. B2923. The sequence goes on from NZ_JAFNNZ010000001.1 coordinate 90,081, forward strand.
TTGTATTGCCTGTTGATTCTGATATATCCTCACTTAAAAATCAAACTCGTACGGTTTACGCAACATTAGTTGATTCATCTATAGATAATGTTGATGATATAAACATAACATCAGAAGATGAGCAAAAATATTATGATGAACACTCAAAAGAATTTTTCAAAAAAGAACGCGTAAAACTTAAGTTCATTCGTAATACTTTAGAGGCAGTTAGAAAAAGTGTTAAAGTGAGTGATGATGAAGTTAAACAAGAATATGAAAAAGAGATCAAAACCTATACATATCCTGCTAAAAATGCCTATAGTGTAATTTACGTTACCGATAAGGAACAGGCAGATAAAATAGCGAGTGATCTTGCTTCTTCTGTCGATTTTGATACGATTGCCAAAAAGATCAATCAAGATAATAAAGTTTCGCCATATGGTAAAAATGGTTCTATTGGTTGGCTTGTTGAAGATGATTCACTACCAGAAGTGTTTAAAGAAGCTCATTTAACACAAATTGGTCAAGTTTCTGCGCCAATTGCAGCTGATGGCGGTTATGTTTTTATCAAACTTGATGGTATGAAGAAATCAGAAGTGATGGATTTTGACTTCGCTAAAGTTAAAATATATGAAAAACTTATAAATCAGAAAGTACAACAAGATTTTGAGGCTATCGAAGATAAAATCAAAGCAGCTTTAAGTCATTCTCCTAAATCTATCGAAGAGATAGCACAGGAGACAGGTCTTGAGGTATTTACAACTGATTGGACTTACTATAATCAACCGTCCACAATTCTTTCTCATCCTGAAGTTAGGGATGTTGTTTTTAGTAATGAAATGATTGTTGATGATCATGCAACAAATAACATATCTGAGTTAATTCCGGTTGAACGAAATTATGGTACGTATGAATTTGTTGTTCAAGTGACTGATTATCGTCCGGAAGGTATAGCGCCATTTGAAGAAGTCAAAGATGATATTCATCAAAAAATGGTTAATGAAATTGTAGATAATCGCTTTAAATCAACAGTGGATAATGTATTAGATGATTTAAGAAAATCTGGTCGTTCAGATAAGGTCTCATTTGGTCAACGCTATACTGTAACACGAAATTCAACCGATTTTGAGCCGGCTGTCATTGATATGATTTTCTCATTAGAGCCGCCACAGAAAAATAAAAATGAATTTGGTGCTGAAATTTTCAAAAAAAATCAAGCTTATATTGTCTCGCTAATCAAAGTTGATACGCCGGAGCGCCAAGATATTTCATCGGAATTAACACCGTTATTTATTAACAATACTTATTATTATCTTACAGCTGATATTCGTTCCAAGGCGAAAATTGAAATCATGCCAGATTCTAATTTGTGATGAATTTCGAAAAATTACTGTAATTTAAGTAAAAATGAAAAGCCACTTAGGTGGCTTTTCGCATTTCTGTAAGTTATAAAACATTTTTAACTGATGAAGTGAGATAGTGATAGCGCAAACTTACTTGCCTATTTATTTTAAACAACTTTTGAGGTTAAATATATGAAATTATTATCAATTTTAAGTCTTTTATTATTAAGCTTTACCTTTTCCGGTTTTAGTTATGCTCAATCTGCTCCTCCCGCTACTGCACAGCAACAACAAAAGCAGCTAGATCAAGTCAATATTAACACTGCAACAGCAGAAGAGTTAACAAAAGCATTAAATGGAATTGGCGCAAATAAAGCGCAAAAAATTATCGAATATCGGGAAAAATTTGGACCTTTTGTATCAATCGAACAATTGAAGGAAGTTTCTGGCATCGGGCAAGCAATACTAGATAAAAATGCAGGAAAAATAACCTTATAGTAAGTGTTATCCGCCAATAAATATTGGTGGATATTACCTGCAACTAATTATCTATAGGATCAACATCTATGCTCCATCGGACTTTAGATGTCTCACTCCACTTGTCGATAGATATGATTAATTGGTCTAAAATTTGTTGTAATTGCTGGCGATGCGTATGTTGTAAAAGTAGTTGCCAGCGATAATACCCCGCTTTTTTGGGTTGATTTGATGGCATTGGGCCTAGTTGCCATAAGCGATGATCATCTAAACTTTTTAACCAATCATGGATTTGTTGTAAAAAATTTGGCGCATGGTGATTATTGCGATCTGCAGCCCTTATCATAACTTGATAACTGAAAGGTGGTAAATGTGTCTGCCTGCGCTCTCGAAGTGTAAATTTAGCAAATTCTTGGTAGCCTTTCGACAGTAAGACATTAAGCAAAGGATGATCGGGATGATAAGTTTGTAAAATCACCTCGCCGGTTTTCGCTTCCCGACCCGCTCTACCTGATACTTGTGTATAAATCTGAGCAAACCGCTCTGTCGCTCTAAAATCACTGGAAAATAATGCACCGTCAACATCGACAATACCGACTAATGTGACATCGGGAAAATGGTGACCTTTCGCTAAAATTTGTGTGCCAACTAGAATATGAGCGCCGCCTTGTTGTATTTCTTTTAAGTAATTATCCAATGCGCCTTTTTTACTCACAGTATCACGGTCAATACGGCTAATTTTGATATTAGGAAACAGAATTTCAAGTTGCTTTTCAAGTTGTTCGGTACCAAACCCAATTGGAATCAAATGTGTCGACCCACATTTTGGGCATTGATAAGGCAGGGCTCTTGGTGTATCACAATAGTGACATATCAGTTTATGCTGTTTTTGGTGATAAGTATAAGGCATATCACAGCGAGGGCATTCGGCAATCCATCCACAATCATGACAAATGATAGACGGTGAAAAACCACGTCGATTTAAAAATAGCATGACCTGATTGTTATTTGATAGATGTTTTTTTATCTGATCAATGAGTGGTTGAGATAGACCAGCACAAAGCACTAACCCACGAATATCTAAAATAGATTGTTGAGCAAGCGAAGCATCACCAGCTCTTTGGGTTAGCTGTAATAACTGATATTTTTGATTTTGTGCATTATTTAACGTTTCAAGTGATGGCGTTGCTGAACCTAATATAATGGGAATATTTTCAATTTTTGCCCGGATAATCGCAAGATCACGGGCATGGTAACGCCAGCCTTCTTGTTGCTTATAAGAATTATCATGCTCTTCATCAATAATAATCATGCCTAAATGTTTAAATGGCGTGAAAAGTGCAGAACGAGTGCCGACAACAATGGCGTTTTCTCCAGACCGGCTTCTAAGCCAGACTTCAAACCGTTGTTTATCGGTTAGCCCGGAATGCAAAATATCTATTGGCGCATTAAAACGCTGTTTAAAACGTTTGATTGTTTGGGGTGTTAAACCTATTTCCGGCACAAGTATCAATGCTTGTTTGCCAGCAGATAATATATCGGAAAGGATATTTAAATAGACTTCGGTTTTACCTGAACCGGTTATACCTTCTAGTAGAAATACGTTAAACTGTTGATTTTGTTGATTAACCGAAGCTATGGCTTTGGCTTGTTCTTCGTTTAGTCTAATTGATGTTGGATTGGTTGAAAAATGACTTTGCCATTCAACTGTATCAGGAGTGACACTGACTTGTTTTATTAATTGTTTCTTTTCTAATTGATGAAAAATATTGGCGCTGAAATCATTTTCAGAAAACGTATTGTTTTTCAATGAAGTTAACAGTAATTGTTGTTTATATGATCGAGACAATGATTTCAAATCACAATTCTTACCAAGCTCGGTTAATTGCCACTGTTTGATCTCAGCTTTGCTTGCTTGTTTTCCTTGTCTAAGTAATACAGGAATAGCGTGAAATATGACTTCACCAATTGGAAAATGATAATAACTTACAGCCCACTTAAGCAGCTGCCAAACAGCCGGTGTAAATAGTGGCTCATTATCAATGATTTCACTAATATCTTTTAGGCATTCAATTGGGACATCGGTTTGTTGATCTATACTAACAATAACGCCAATAGCATCACGTTTACCAAAAGGCACCTTTACCCGCATGCCTACTTCGGCAGGTTGTGTTAAACGGTAATCATAAAGTTGATAAAGTGGAACAGGTAAAGCGATATGAGCAATAAGCATTAAACGGTCACAATTGCAGTTAACATATTATCTCTATTGTACGCAGTTTTTTACTAACTCGCAAAATCTTACCTAATTATTGTGGTATTTTTAGATAGATTGAGCTTTGAAAATTGGTTTTGTTAAACTCAATCTTCAAGGTTAATTACATTGCATAACTTTATTGACTGGCGGTAGTATCCCAATGCAAAATTTGTTATCTTGAATATTGAAAATAAATTATCATTTTTCATAGGAACTTAAGATGTCAGATTCATTCACGCATATTAATCAACATGGTGATGCGCACATGGTAGATGTTTCAGATAAACAAATTACCACTCGTGAAGCAAGTGCTGAATCATTGGTATTAATGAATGCTCAAACACTTAACATGATTCTTGAAGGTAAACATCATAAGGGTGATGTGTTTGCAACAGCGAGAATTGCCGGCATTCAAGCCGCAAAAAAAACTTCGGAACTTATTCCCCTATGTCATCCACTACTTTTGAGTAAAATAGAGGTGGATATCACAGCAGACATTGATAACCATTGTGTAAGGGTTAAGTCCCTATGTCGGTTAAATGGGCAAACCGGTGTTGAAATGGAAGCCTTAGTTGCCGCATCGGTAGCGGCATTAACAATATATGATATGTGTAAAGCTGTTCAAAAAGATATGGTTATTACACAAGTAAGATTGCTGACCAAAGTCGGTGGTAAATCGGGTGATTATTCTGCTAAATAAATAATAGTTGTGACAAAATGAATAAAATTATGTTTTTTGCTCAAATTCGAGAGTTAATTGATACTGATTCCCTTCTTTTAGATGCTCAACAACTAACGGTTGCAGATCTTCTTGAACAACTAAGCAAACGGGGTGATAAATGGTCTTTAGCATTAAAAGAAAAAGTGGTGCTTTGTGCGGTTAACCAATCACTGGTTGATTTTAATTATCTTATTCAACCGGGTGATGAGGTGGCATTTTTTCCACCCGTGACAGGAGGTTAACTTGATGAACATTATTGAAGTTAGTCAAGATTCTATTGATGTCGAAAGATATATCGATTGGCTTAGTGAGCGCTCCGAAGACGGTGCGGTAGTGACATTTATGGGTAAAGTTCGTTGTTTAGAACAACCGACAATTGGGCTTTATTTAGAGCACTACGCTGGTATGACCGAAAAGGTATTAACTAATATTATTGCTCAAGCACGCAGTAAATGGCAACTTGGCAAGATTGCCGTTATTCATCGGGTTGGCGATATCAAAACTAATGAAAAAATTGTATTTGTTGGTGTGAGTTGTTCGCATCGTTCAGATGCCTTTGCCGCGGCTGAATTCATCATGGATATATTAAAAAATCAAGCGCCTTTTTGGAAGAAAGAGCGAACGATTAATGGTGAAAAATGGGTTGAAGTTAAAAAATCTGATACAGAATTGTTGAAAAAATGGTATTAATAACTATTTACTATATAATAGTTACGAATTGTCTAATTTTTTGATGAGAGGTAAAAATGACAAGTTTTACGCCAAATGGCTCAATTATTGAAAAATCAAATAGCAAAATACAAACATATTTGAGTCATGTATATGGTTGGATGGCAGTAGGTATATTATTAACTGGTTTAGTTAGTTGGTATACAGCCAATTCATCTTTATTAAATCTACTATTTGATATTAATAGCCGAGGGCAAGTCTCTCTTTCATTTTTATCTATAGCGTTAATAGTTGCAGAATTGGCCATAGTATTTTGCTTATCACCTATGATTGATCGTTTTTCAGGAAAAACCGCCACGACCCTATTTATGCTATATTCAGTATTAAATGGTATAACATTAAGTTCGATTTTTATTTGTTATACACACTCTTCTATTGCAAGTGTATTTTTTATTACAGCAGGAATGTTTGCTGCTTTAGCTTTTTACGGTTATACCACTAAACGTGACTTAACGAGTTGGGGTAGTTTTTTATATATGGGGTTAATTGGAATTATTATTGCCTCTATTGTTAATTTCTTTATGGGTAACCAGGCATTAATGTGGGCAATTACCTATATTGGCGTATTTATTTTTGCTGGTTTAACTGCATATGACACCCAAAAGTTAAAAGAGTTTGGCGAACATCTATCACAGGATGATGCAAATGTATTTAGACGCTATGTTATTTTAGGTGCGTTATCGCTATATCTTGATTTTATCAATTTATTTATTTTGCTATTAAGAATCTTTGCTGATAGACGATAAATTGATTTATAAATGACTTGAAGGGCTCTTTTTATGAGCCCTTTTTATTAATTATTTAAGCACCATCACAATATAGTGTTATTTTGTTAAAAAGTTTCAGAAAAGCACTATGTTTCAATATAAAATATTATATCATTTTATGATATATCCATTGCCGCTCTCTCTATTAGAGAATAATAATGAAAAAACTCTATTGTTTTGTTTTAATAAATGTATTTATTTCATCGCTGATTTCCGTTCGGTTTTTTTTAGTGCCGGGAGCTTCACTTTCCGTAATAAGTAGCGTTTTTTCAATATTTGCCGTATTTGGTCATTTTTTCTTAGCCTACCTGTTATTTTTCATTATTTGCCTGCCTTTAGTTAAATTAAAGAAATTTTTTGCAAATATCCTACTTGCTATATTGTTTGGTCTGTTTCAGATAGGGTTATACATTGATACTATTGTCTTTGAGCAATACCGATTTCATGTCAATGAGTCGGTATTATCTATGGTGTTTTCTGGTCAGGTTGTCGATTTTTCATTAGTTACTTACTTGCTGATGTTTAGCTTGATCATTGTCTCTTTTAGTCTTGAATACTTTCTTCTTTACTTGCTTGATAAAAAAACAACACGCCAAAAAAGGCGATCGAAAGTCGTTTTGTTTTTTACTCTTTTCCTATCGAGTTCGTTAATTATTAGCCATCTTGTTCATATGGTAGCTTTTTATTATGCTTATTCTCCAATTATGGTGGTAAAAGAGTATATTCCGTTGTATCGTCCATTTACTTCCAAAAAAATAATGGGCTTTTTTGATAAGCAAGGTCAGCGTAAAGTTATTTTCGAAATAGATAACAAACATGATAGCATCAGCTATCCCAAAAAGGCGCTGGTTATCAATCCTGAAAATCAAAAATTGAAGAACATTGTGTTTATTGTGCTTGATTCTTGGCGGTATGATACGTTCAATGAAACTATTTCTCCAAATAGTTATCGTTTTGCGTTAAAACATAACGCTGTTATTTTTGATAATCATTACTCAACGGGTAATGCGACACGTACCGGTATTTTTGGCTTATTTTATGGTATAGCTGGTACGTATTGGGATGCATTTTTACGTAATAGTATACCGTCATTATTTGTCACAACATTGCAAAAAGAAAAATATAATATTGGCATTTTTACCTCAGCTAAAATTACTGCGCCGGAATTTGATAGAACGGCTTTTGTCACAATTAAAAACTTAAGAATTAGTAGTAAAGATGGGACAGCCGCAAGTCGTGACCAACAAATTACCGATGATTGGTTGGCTTGGTATAAAAATCGTGATGTATCTAAACCAAGCTTTTCATTCTTATTTTATGATGCGCCACATGCTTATGATTTTCCGGATGACTTCCCGGTTAAATTTAAACCAATAGGCGATCTAAATTATATGACGCTAAATAATGAGACCGATCCTTTACCTATTTTTAATCGTTATAAACAAAGTGTATATTATGTTGATTTCTTATTGCAAAACATCTATGAAGAATTAGAAAAGTCGGGAACTTTAGATGATACGCTTATTATCATTACCGGTGACCATTCGCAGGAAATGAATGATAATAAACTGGGTTTTTGGGGGCATAACGGTAACTATACCGATGCACAAACAAAGGTGCCGTTCATTATTATAGGTGCTAATGAACTGGAAAATCTTAAAAATAACGCCAATAAACTGACGAGTCATGAAGATGTGGTGCCAACATTAATGAAGCATTATCTGCATGTAAAAAATGATATCAGTGATTACTCAACTGGATATGATCTGTTTAGTCCTATACTCAATCGTGATTGGCTATTGATGTCAAACTACAGCTCTTATGCCGTTCGAACGTCCGATAATATCTATTTTGTCAACCGCATTGGTGTAAGCCATTATATGGATGTGCATAATAATGAGGTGGATCAAACACCTAATTATCATTATATTCAAGAAGCGATGAAGAGTATGCGTTATTTTTTCCGATCTTCCGAAAAGCGTGACTAATATATCCACCCAATAGGGTGGATATATTTAAACAACAATTAGCGCACATCAGCACAATTTAAACAATAAATATAACGGTTTTGAGTATCGTGGAACTTATCCCATAAAGAAATTTGTTCTCGTAGCTGTTTAGCTTGTGGCAATTGTTCAAATACTACTTCTGCTGTCGATTTAGGTAACATTGCTATTAAGCCTGTATAGAAATCACTAAACCAGCTCCCTTCCGGTTTTTGCCAATCTATTTCATAATCGGTTAAATTCGCCAATGTAGCTGCCATTTCAACGGCATCATCAAAATCACCTAATTTATCAACTAGTCCATTTTTGCTGGCTTCAACACCTAACCAAACTTGTCCTTGAGCAATTTTATCGACTTGTTCGGTTGTCATATTTCGTGCTTTAGCAACCAAAGAAATAAATGAGTTATAGCCATTATCGATATTGAGTTGCATAAGTTGATTTAATTCATCAGGAAGATTTTGAGCCATATTTTGGTTAGCTAAAGGTGATGTTGATACCCCGTCGCTGTAAACACCAATATGTGATAACGAGTTTTCAAATGTTGGGATAATACCAAAAATACCAATAGAGCCGGTAATCGTATTTGGGCTTGCGACAATGTAATTCGACGCTGTAGAAATCCAATACCCTCCGGAAGCAGCCATGCCACCCATTGAAACAACGATAGGAATTTCATAATCCTGTAATGCTTCGAGTTCACTACGAATCGCTTCTGACGCATCGACACTACCGCCCGGACTATTTACCCGTAAAATGACAGCTTGTATGTTGTTTTTATTCAAATCTTGACGAATATATCTGAGTTGTTCAACAATATCTTGACTACCTGCAACACCACTACTATTGCCACTATCAGTAATCGTACCATTAACAAATACAACGGCTATGCGTGGTTTTTTAGCTGTCTGTTGTTGATTGTTTTTAAGTTTATAATCATAAATGCTTACTGTGTCTTGGCTATCGACTTCACCCTCAAACTCGTAATAACTTGCAATGTTATCGATTAAGCCATTAGATAAAGCATAATTTGTCATACTGCCATCAGCTGCTTTTATTTGTGACAACATAACATCAGGCTCAGGCACTAATTGTGAAGCCGCTTTTTTTCTTAATGTTGAGATATCAGCTAGGTAGTTATCCCACATTAAATTAAGCCAACGGCTGGTATTGCTTTTTGCTTCATCCGACATATCATTACGAATAAATGGTTCTATTGCTGATTTATAGGTACCAACACGGAAAACATGGGTGTTAACCTTTAAATTATCCAGTAACGTTTTATAGTATAAATTGTTAGCGGATAAACCATATACATTCACCGCCCCTAGAGGGGTTAAATAGATTTTGTCAGCATAACTTGCTAAATAATATTGACTCTGATTAAAGTTAGAACCAATAGCGTAGATAGGTTTTTTAGCTTCTTTAAATTTGGATAAATATTTTCCAATATATTGTAGCGAACTCATGTCAGTCCCCACAAAATTGTCCAGTTTAAGAATTATACTGTCAATGTTGGGGTCAGTTGTCGCTTGTGCTAATTTTTCGGTTAATTCAAATAAACTATTTTCGCGAGACGTATTCACCTTTTTGCCATAAATTTTGTTTTGTAAGGCGTAAATTTCATCGCTATAGAATGTATTATCAACAATTACCCCTTCAAGATCGACAAGTAAAGCGCCTTGTTGCGGAGTAATCTCTTCAGTTTGTGCTTCTTTAATTAATGCAATGACGCTGAAAATTAAAATAATAATGATTAAGAATATTAGATTGAGAAATATTTCTCTTATCAGATTAATGATTTTCCAAATTGATTTTATAACGTTAAGTACAGACATAATAAATAGTCCTTATAAGTTTTGATTTTCTAATTTTTAGCCGCATTATTTCGTTTTTTAAAATATTTTTTGTCTTCAAATCTTAAACATGTCAACTTTCCTCCCCAGCAACATCCTGTATCAAGGGCATAAATATTTTCTGGGGTACCTTTTCCATTTAACGCTGCCCAATGACCAAAAGCGACACTATATTCTGCCGGGATCTTACTTGGTAGTAAAAACCAAGGTTTAAGTTTTGTAGGCACTTGATCGGGTGGTTTTTTATAATAAAAATCCAGCCTGCCGTCTTCATAGCAAAAACGCATACGAGTTAATGCATTGGCGATATAGCGTAAACGGTCTAAACCTTGTAATTGGGGTGACCATTCATCAGGGAAATTACCATACATTTTATCAAGAAAGAGCGGGTAAGAATCACTGGCCAGCATCACATGTAAGTCATGCGCACATTTTTTTAGGGTTGGCAAGTCCCATTGTGGGGAGATCCCCGCATGGGTCATAATCAATTTTAATTCATCATCTATTTGAACAAGAGGTTGCTTACGCAGCCAATTCATCAATTCATCATAATCCGGTGCTTGAATAATTTCTTCAAGATTATCTTTCTTTTTGGGCGGCGTAACACGGGCATAAATCGAGAGCAAATGAAGGTCGTGATTGCCTAATACTAATCTGATTTGATTGATATTTTCTTTTACAAATCTAAGCACTTGTAATGATTTTGGACCCCTGGCGACAAGATCGCCAGTAAGCCACAATGTATCAGATGATGAGAATTTAGCTTTTTCAAGTAAGCGCATAAACTCATCATAGCAACCATGAATATCTCCGATAAGTAGGTTTGCCATAACACTATTTCCATGCGTTTGCCAGTTGGCAGTACTGCTCGACTGTTAAGTTTTCAGCACGTAAATTAGGATCGATATTTAATTGAACTAATTGTTCAGCAGTAAACATATTGCTTAAGCTGTTTCGAATCGTTTTACGGCGTTGATTAAATGCTTCTGTGGTAACACGTGAAAGTATTTTCACATCATTAACAGGATAAGGCTTTTGTTGGTATGGTATAAGTTTAACAACAGCTGAATCTACTTTAGGAGCTGGTTTAAATGATGTCGGTGGCACTTCAAGCACAGGAATAATCTGACAATAGTATTGAGCCATGACACTAAGCCTGCCGTAATCTTTACTATTCGGAGCGGCCACTAATCGAGTGACAACTTCTTTTTGTAACATAAAATGCATATCTGTAATGGTATTGGCAAATTCAAACAGATGAAACATTAACGGGGTTGATATGTTATAAGGTAAATTACCAAAAACCCGTAACGGTTTTCCTATTTGCTCAGAAAGTTGATTGAAATCAAATGTTAAAGCATCTTGTTCAATGACAGTGACTTTATCTTTCAAAAATGGGTTGTCAATTAATCGACTCGCTAAATCACGGTCAATTTCAACGACGGTAAGATGATCAACATGTTTACTTACCGGAATGGTTAAGGCTGCAAGGCCGGGTCCTATCTCAACAAGTGCTTGGTCTGGTTTAGGCTGTATTGCTGCAACAATACTTTCGATAATGTAATCATCATGTAAAAAATTTTGCCCGAAACGTTTACGGGCAAAATGTCCTTGGTGAACACGGTTATTCATTTTTGTTTTCACCTGTAATTTTAATATATGCATCGCCTTTTATTTCTTGAATCCACACTTGCGCTTCTTCAGCAAATTTACGATTAAAAATAAGTCGGTATGCTTGATCTTTTTGAACTAATTCCGTGCCGTCAGTTTGTCTTGAATCGATTAGCTGAATTAAATGCCAGCCATAAGACGATTTCACTGGTTGGCTGATTTCACCTTTTTTCAGTTGCATTAAGCCATTTCTAAATCCTGGGTCGTACATTTCGGGTCTGCTCCAACCTAATTCTCCACCTTTATCTTTTGAACCGGGATCGTCTGAGTTTGCTTTAGCAGCGGCTGCAAATGTTGTGGCTTTGCTGGTAATCGCTTTTCGAATATCAGTTAATTTTTGTTTTGCAACTTGGTCAGTCACTAATACATTTGTTTTGATTAGAATGTGGCGAGCATTAACTTCTTGGAGTGTAATTTTTTTCGGTGCTTCAGTTCGGGAATCATCAACTTTTATGATATGTAAGCCAACACCTGAACGAATTGGTCCAATAACACTTCCTTTAGGTGCACGCAAAAGTCGCTCTTCAAAAATAGTTGGTAACTCACTCAGTTTATTCCAGCCCATGGAGCCACCTTTTAAAGCGAGATCATCATTTGAAAAAGAAGTTGCAAGTTTAGCAAAATTTTCCCCTTTTTTCGCACGGTTAATAATATCTCTGGCTTTGCTAGTTGCATTATCAACTTGTTGTTTAGTTGCTTTTTCCGGGATTGAAATCAAAATATGGCTGATTTTGACATCAATATTATTGGTTGGTTGTTTTGCAATTGTCTTAGTTAGATTTTCAACTTCTTTTTCAGATACTTTGATTCTTGGTCTCACTTCATTCATGCGAGCTTGTTCAATCAACATATCTTTATGAATACGTTCACGGTAGTTAGCATAACTTATCCCCATTGTTGATAGTCTACTTCTTAGCTCATCAATGGTCATACCATTTTCGGCAGCGATTCTACCAATAGCATTAGTTACATCTTCATCACTAATTGTGATTTTGGCTTTTGCTGCTTTTTGCAAGATTAAATTTTCAGTAATTAATCGATCGATAATTTGTTGTCTAAGCACTTTATCATTAGGTAGATTACTGGGATCGGTGCTTGCTTTAATCGTTTTGAGCATGTCATTAACGTCACTTTCTAAAATAACGTTATTATTAACAACTGCCGCAACTTGTTCGACAACTCTAGGCGCCGCAGTCGCTGATAAAGGTGTAATAAGTCCTATACTTACACTTAAGTTTAAAGCAATAAAAAGTTTTAATAATTTCATATTTGATCAACTCATTGTGTTATTACAGCATCAAACTGGCTGTATTAAATGTACATTAAATGTAATAGTAAGTTATTATTATTATATTTTATTCAAAAATGGTGTTATATGGTAATTTACCAAAATTGAGCATTTTTGCTTGGGCATCACGATTCGATCCTAAGCCCCGTAATTCAAAATTGATTGAAAGTTTATTTTTAAATTTACTTTCATTTGAAATAGTATTCCAATCGGTTAATTTTCTACCATATTGCACTGACACACCCCAACAACAATCACTGTAATGCAAGCCAACTGAACTATCAGCCATTTGCCCTAATTTGACGTCGTGATAATAGGTACCTACTGCACTAAGCGTATCAGAAATAGGCCAAGCAACAGTAATTCCCGCTTGTGAAATATCTTGTTTATAGCGTTTGTCTAATGGTCGATAATCAACGGTGTTAATATATTTATGATTAGCATAGCGATAGGACAATTGTAATAATTTGTTGCCAGTCGGGCGATATTCTAATGCGGTATTAGCTAAAGAAACGGTATTAATCCGAGTATCGTATTGGATACCACTTCGGAAGATAATGTCATCAGATATACGCCAAAAATTATCAGCAGCCCAAGTAATGCTACCTGTATCTGAATTTTTATCTAATTCGGAGTTATTCGCCGTTGATTTTGATTTAGAGAAATAGTTAATTTGCCCGATTGACAAATTGAATTTTTCGACTTTATTGCTATCGTATAGGCGAGTTGTAATACCAGCGGCTATTTTATTCGTTGAAGCAATGCGATCTAAACCACTATAAGGTAGATCTCTAAATAGCCCAATATAATCTGATTGTAGCAATGTAGAATCATAGATTTCTATATTCGATTGATCCCGGTAAGGGATGTAAATATATTTCACCCTAGGTTCTAATGTCTGAGTGTAGCCATTGATGTGGGTATCACGTTCGAAAACCACTTTACCGTCAATACTAAATTTAGGTAAAAATCGGTTTACCGTTTTATCTAATTCATGGTATTTTTTGATATTATCCTGATTATAGTGCGTAGCCATAAAACCGGCTTCCGTCGATAAGGTTGTCCAGGAATTAGTATAAGTATAATTTAAGGTTGGTTCCAAATGTACCCGCCAAGCTTTTGGGAGGCCTTTTTCTGAACTGATAAAATGCGAAATTTGAGAAAAAGTTTTAAATTTAAATGGTCCAAAATCATAATTATAGTAATTGATATCTAACTGAGGCTCAGTTTGATACAGCATGGCGCCAGTATAAAATGATTGGAAGTGTCGATAACCTAAGGCGATATCCCAATTTTCATCATTGTAACCAACTTTATAAAATTGTGTTAAATATCCAGCCGTTTGCGAAGCATAACGAGAGTTTAAGTCGGTTAAATATTTATTATCACTTACCCGTGTAACATCTGTGTAAAAACGCCAATTGTAGTTAATTAACTCATCATTTTTCCAATAGAATAACCATCGATTACTGTTATTGTCATAATTGTAACCGTTTAAATGTTTTTTTCTATCATGACGATACCGACTATCATTTTGTAACCAATCAAATGCTAACGTACCTAAGCCTAATTCGTTTAAGTAGCGAAATTCAGTTTGTAGCTGTAATCCTCGATGTTGTAGTAATCTTGGGGTAATCGTCGCATCGTAATTTGGTGCAATGTTCCAATATACCGGCAAAGAAAAATCCACGCCATCAACACTGTCATACCCAAAATTTGGCATCAACAAACCTGAACGCCTTTTATCACCTGTCGGTAATTGTAGGTAAGGGGAGTATAATACCGGAATGTTACCCACTTTAAATATTGCATTCCAAACTTCTAAAAGCTCTTCTTGATTATCGTGAATAACTGTTGTTCCTCTTATACTCCAACTACTATCATCTACCGGGCAAGCGGTGAAACTGCCATTTTTTAAAATAATATACCGGCTTTTCTCCAGTTTTACTTCATCGGCATTACCACGTCCAAGTCGATTGACAAGATGATATTCACTCGGTTTGATATTGGCATCATTGTTATTTAAATTCATTGATGCATCTTCACCTTTCATTTTAATCAAATTATCTTGATAAGTAACATTGCCGTGTATGGTGACGATGCGATTATTTTTATCTTTAGTATCAATGGTAACTTTATTGGCAAGAACGGTACGATTGCCTTGTATTACAGACACATCACCTTCATAAATTGCCATATCCGGATAAATTCCTTCAAAACGATCGGCTTCGGCATTGACGGGTAGGGAATTGATGTCGCCATTGGCTAAAGCCCCTTCAAATCGAGGTATATTGATTAGACACTTAGGGTTAGTGGTATCATTTTTAGGTAAGCCTATTGCATAGCTGGGATGGTTATAAGCATATAAAGAAAATGTAACCGCTATAGCAATAAGTGAAGGCGCTAGTTTTTTCATCAATGATTAAAATGTCTTTATGATTATTTTAATTACGATATTATAGCGGTTATTTATAAAAGTGCGAATGAAAAATTAACGTTTGACTCTTCGCTTGTTTGTTTTGTTTAAATGTTTAACCATTGTTATTCTTTTTTCAACCGATGTATGTTGAAATTCATCCCACCATTTAGCCAGATCAAGCAGTTCACCTTTCTCAATGGAAGCTCGCATTTCCAGTAAGTCATAAGCTGCTCTGAATTTGGGATGTTCTAAAATTGTGAAAGCTCGTTTACCTTCTCGCTTTTTCATCCGTAATTGTAAACGCCAAATATCACCCATAATGGTTGTTAAACGTCTTGGTATAGCAATGATACGACACTGTTCAGATAAAATATCATTGATTGCCATTGCAAAAGCATCATGAAACTGTAAGCCACTTTCAAGGCAAGTTAATTGCGCTTGTTCGATAATTGGATACCAGAAAAATGATGCAAATAAAAAGGCTGGATTCACTCTTTGATTATTTGCTATACGGTAATCAGTATTTTTTAAAACCTGTTCGACAATTTTATCTAAATAACTATTTTGATTTTGAGTTGAGAATCGCTCAATCACCGGAAATAGCTGCTCAAACAGATGATGCGCTTTTAATAAGCCATAGGTTTTGAAACCGTTTCCAGACTGTAATAATTTTAGCGATTCATCAAAAAGTCGTGCTGAAGGAATATTTTTGAGTAATGGTGCCAGTGATTCGATTGGTTCAAGTGTCGCTTTATCAATTTTCATGTTGAGTTTAGCGGCAAACCGAATCGTTCTGAGCATTCGCACCGGATCTTCACGGTAGCGAGTTTGAGGGTCACCAATTAAGCGGATTATGCCATTTTTTAAATCGTTTAAACCGCCACAATAATCACGTATAGTGAAGTCTTTAATACTATAATAAAGCGCATTCATCGTAAAATCACGACGGATAGCATCTTGCTCAATTGTTCCGTAAACATTATCTCTTAATAACATTCCAGATTGCGAACGTTTAGATACATTCGTTTGCTCGTTTTGAGCACCATGATCACCACGAAAAGTCGCTACTTCAATAATTTCCTTTCCGAACATAATGTGGGCAAGACGAAAACGTCGACCAACTAATCGGCAATTACGAAATGTTTTTTGAATTTGTTCTGGCGTAGCGTTTGTTGCAATATCAAAATCTTTGGGGGTTTTACCCAATAAAAGATCTCGAATACAACCTCCGACTAGATAAGCTTCATATCCTTGTTTATTTAATCGATAAAGAACTTTTAGCGCGTTTTCACTTATGTCTTTACGAGAGATATTGTGTTCTTTACGGGATATGGAAACATAGTCTGATTGTTGTTCATTGCGAAAAATTCTACGACAAAATCGAGAAACTTGTTTAAAAATAGTTCACCTCAGAATTTTAATTGTCTTAATTGCAATCTAGCGCGGGATTATATCGCAATTACTTTTAACTTTCCATTTTTCTTGTTAACCGCCGTTTAAGCGGTGGTTGCAATGGTCAGTTTTTGTTAGATCACTTAAATATTCTATTTGATTTTTTGAACATAATTATCAACAATAGCAATTTATATAGTACAATTGACCATATTGGCTTTAAGGTAACAGAATCGATATTGCATATATTTTATCTGTAATTTAACTAGCTAATTAAAAATTAACAACACATATACTCTAAGTATTCTTATTTGATAATTTTTTTAAAACTCACTTAGTTTAAAAATATTTGATGTTATTTATTACTTTAATCTTAGATATAAGTTACTTAAGTATATACCATTAACGATAACTTATTGGGGACATTATGAATATTCGAGATTTGGAATATTTTGTTTCGTTAGCTGAATTTCGGCACTTTCGTAAAGCAGCTGATGCTTGTAATGTAAGTCAACCAACATTAAGTGGTCAAATTAGAAAGCTAGAAGATGAACTAGGCGTGATGCTATTAGAACGTACTAGTCGCAAGGTATTATTTACACAAACTGGAATGATGCTTGTTGAACAAGCTAAAGAAATTTTACGTAATATTCAAATATTAAAAGAGATGGCCAGTCGTCAAGGTGAAGAGATGTCTGGTCCGATGCATATTGGATTAATACCCACAATCGCCCCTTATTTGTTACCTCACGTAATTACTGTATTACATGAGTCTTTTCCACAATTAGAACTCTATTTACATGAAGCGCAAACAGCCAATATTGTTGCGCAATTAGAAAGCGGCAAGCTCGATTGTGCAATTGTTGCTCAAGTAAAAGAAACATCACAATTTATCGAACTTCCTTTATTTGATGAGCCAATGTTTTTAGCTGTTCCGGCTAACAGTGAATTAGCTAACCAAAAAACAGTTAAACTTTCGTCGCTAAAAGGTCAGAAATTTTTAATGTTAGAAGACGGCCACTGTTTACGTGAACATGCTATGGGATATTGTTTCCAAGTAGGCATTGATGAAGATAAGCAGTTTAAAGCGACCAGTCTTGAAACTTTAAGAAGTATGATATCAGCAGGAAGAGGTATTACATTATTCCCTGAACTTGCTGCACCAAATGAACGTATTAGGGATAATATTTGTTATATTCCTTGTACCGATCCTGTACCAACCCGTAGTATAGCGCTTATCTATCGACCTGGGTCTCCATTACGTGCGCGTTATGAAACTATCGCCAAAACAATTCGAGATCATATGCCAAAAGTGTTCGCCGAAAAAGAGCGATTATTAGAGCAAACCAACAAATAATTAAATCTACTTAAGTTAAAGTAACAGCATGAAAAATGTAAAAAACTGTGGAGTTCGAGCTCAGCAAAAAGAAAGGACTCGTCGATCGTTGATTGATGCGGCCTTTAACCAACTCAATGCTGAGCAAGGTTTTGCAAGTTTAAGTTTACGTGAAGTTGCTCGAGAAGCGGGGATAGCCGCAACTTCTTTTTATCGCCATTTTCGTGATATGGATGAGTTAGGTTTAGCGATGGTTGACGAAAGTGGTTTAACACTTCGTCAATTATTGCGCCAAGCTCGAAAGCGTATTGAAAAAGGGGGAAGTGTTCTTCGAACTTCAGTAACCACATTTATTGAATTTATTGATAAAAACCCTAAAGTATTTTTATTACTGCTTAGAGAAAAAGCCGGGACTTCTTCCGCATTCAGATCGGCAATCGCACGTGAAATACAGCACTTTATTGTCGAGCTTGTTGATTATTTAGATAATGCTAATCAAATGCCACATCATTATAATGAAGCTCAAGCCGAAGCAATGGTAACTATTGCATTTAATGCTGGTGCGGAAGCAATTGATTTTGACATTGTACAACGTCAAGAACTGATTGAAGATCTGATATTCCAACTTCGTATGGTTTCACGTGGTGCGTTTTATCTTTATCATAAAGAAATAATCAAAAATGATAATGAATAATTATTATAAGTTGAAATCGGTAGCTTAATTTACAATCACCCCATTATATCACCTTGATTAAGATAGACTATTTACAACGATTTTTATGAAAGTTGTGATCATCTTAGCCTGTTATTTCAGATGTAATTCACTTTGGTTTTATACAAGTTGGTAAAACAGAAGCAATAGAGAATTTAAAGCAAGTATCGACAGGAAAGGGCATTATTTGTTAGGCTGATGCGAGTAAAAGCAAAAACGAGATATATTACAAAGCAATAGAGTTGATATCGAATTTTTAAACTGAGCACAATTTGCCTTGAGACAATTATCTTTTTATTAAATTACTGCGGATAAACCGCAGTAATTTTTGCTATTAATAACATAATGTTATTAAAGATTTTGTAGAACTTTTTCAACACTATCTTTAGCATCACCAAATAACATATAGCTATTTTCTTTAAAGAATAGTGGATTTTGTACTCCGGCATAGCCCGTATTCATTGAACGTTTAGAAATAATAACTGTTTTTGCTTTCCAAACTTCAAGAACAGGCATACCAGCGATAGGGCTATTTGGATCTTCTTCTGCCGCTGGGTTAACGGTATCATTTGCACCAATTACCCAAACAACATCTGTATCAGGGAAGTCATCATTGATTTCATCCATTTCTAATACAATATCGTAAGGTACTTTAGCTTCGGCTAATAATACATTCATATGCCCAGGTAAACGCCCTGCAACCGGGTGAATACCAAAACGGACTTCTATACCCATACCACGAAGTTTTTCAGTAATATTGCTTACCGCACCTTGTGCTTGAGCAACAGCCATACCATAACCCGGTACGATAATTACTGAACGCGCTTCTTTTAATGTTTGAGCAACTTCAGCTGGTTGCATTTCACGATATTCACCTTGCTCTTCATCAGAAGCGCTTGCTGAAGTACCGTCGCTACCAAATCCACCAGCGATAACACTGATAAATGAACGATTCATTGCTTTACACATAATGTATGAAAGGATCGCACCGGAAGAACCAACTAAAGCACCGGTCACAATTAACAGATCATTTTCTAACATAAAGCCGGCAGCAGCAGCAGCCCAACCAGAATATGAGTTAAGCATTGATATAACAACCGGCATATCAGCACCGCCGATAGATGCAACCAAATGGAAACCAAACACAAAGGCGATCACAGTCATTGCAATTAAGCAAAAACTCGCACCTGCGCCATTTTCTTGTTTGATAAAAATAAACATTAAAATAACAGAAGCAACAATAGCGGCTAAATTCCAGTAGTGTTTATTTGGAATAGATAATGCCTTTGAACTAATGCGACCGTTTAATTTACCGAAGGCAACAATCGAGCCGGAAAAAGTTACCGCACCGATAAAGACACCAACAAATATTTCAACAAGATGTACGGTTAATTCATTTTTTGGAATAAAATGGGTATTGAGATCCAAGAAACTATTGAAACCGACTAGTACCGCAGCCATACCGACAAAACTGTGCAGTAACGCCACAAGTTCCGGCATTTGTGTCATTTCAACTTTTTTGGCAAGATATAAGCCAATTGCCGCACCA
The DNA here is from genome assembly GCF_026536565.1 of Gilliamella sp. B2923. NCBI lineage: Bacteria > Pseudomonadati > Pseudomonadota > Gammaproteobacteria > Orbales > Orbaceae > Gilliamella > Gilliamella sp. B2923. The sequence continues at coordinate 110,583 of NZ_JAFNNZ010000001.1, forward strand.
ATAATCATTGCAATAATGATCCAGTGTAATCCACCTTTGATACTTGCAACTGCTGCAATAAGCGCAATTGCCATACCAATCATACCGTAGATATTCCCCGATTTGGCTGACTCTTGATTAGAAAGACCGCGTAAACTGAAAATAAATAGTAATGCAGCAATAACATAAGCTGCTTGAATAATTCCTGACATTAGTGATCTCCTCCTTTACTTGCCACGTTGGAACATTTTCAGCATTCTTTGGGTAACAAAGAAACCACCAAAAATATTGATGCTAGCAATTAAAATAGCAACGAAGGCAATCGCTGTCGTTAGGCCATTATCATCACCGACTTGCAATATAGCGCCGACTAAAATAATACCCGATATCGCATTTGTTACTGACATAAGTGGTGTATGTAACGAGTGTGTCACATTCCAAACAACATAGTAACCAACTACGCAAGACAGGGCAAAGACAGTAAAGTGACCTAAGAAGCTTTCAGGCACTGAGTCTGCCAGCCAAAAATAAGCAAAAATAAGTAAGGCTAAAATGCCGTATTTTTTTTGCGGATCCATTGGTTTTGGTTCAGGCTTAGCAACAGGTGCAGCCGCTTTTTGTTGCGGTTGAGCAGATACTTGAATTGGCGGCGCTGGCCAGGTGATCTCTTTATCTTTCACGACCGTCACACCACGAAGAACAACATCATCAAAATTAATATCGATATTGCCGTCTTTTTCTTTGGTTAACAGTTTTAGAAGATTAACAATGTTAGTACCGTATAATTGAGATGCTTGTGCTGGCATGCGATTAGCTAAATCAGTATAACCAACAATTTTCACATTATTATCTGTTTCAAACACTTCACCTGGTTTTGTTAATTCACAGTTACCGCCAGTTAAAGCCGCTAAATCAACGATAACACTGCCTGGTTTCATTGATTCGACCATTTCTTTAGAAATTAATTTTGGCGCAGGTTTGCCCGGAATTAAAGCCGTTGTGATGATGATATCAACATCTTTTGCTTGCTCAGCAAATAGTGCCATTTCAGCTTCAATAAAAGCAGCTGACATCTGTTTAGCATAACCGTCCCCAGAGCCTGCTTCTTCTTCAAAATCGAGCTCGAGGAAGTCAGCGCCCATACTATTAATTTGTTCGGCAACTTCAGGTCGAGTATCAAAAGCTCTAACAATAGCGCCTAAACTCACAGCTGCCCCAATAGCAGCAAGTCCAGCTACGCCGGCACCAATGACTAATACTTTCGCTGGTGGTACTTTACCAGCAGCGGTAACTTGACCGGTAAAGAATCGACCAAATTGGTTAGCTGCTTCAATAACAGAACGATAGCCAGCAATATTAGACATTGAACTTAAAGCATCAAGAGACTGCGCACGGGAAATACGTGGAACACAATCCATTGCCATAACGTTAATATCTTTATTAGCTAATTTTTCTAACAGATCTTTGTGTTGCGCAGGATAGATGTAGCTGATAAGGGTTGAACCCTCTTTCATCAGAGCGATTTCATCATCATTAGGTGCATGAAATTTTAAGATTAAATCATTTTTCCAAATATCTTGGGTGTTTTCGATTGTGGCTCCTGCATCAATGAAAGCTTGGTCTTCAAAATTGGCAGCATGTCCAGCACCTTGTTCTACTGAAACTGTAAATCCAAGTTTTAACAGTTGTCCAACAGTTTGTGGTGTTGCTGCAACTCTTGCTTCATTGGCTAACCGTTCTTTAGGTATACCGATATGCATTGCGTTACATCCTTATGTTAAGTGAGTTTGTTCATGTTTTCCGATTTTAGCATAAATTAGCGTCAGTGCGAGTAGGGAATTTATATTTTATTATCGAAATCTTATTATAATTTTTTATGATAACTTGCTGCACATTTATCATTTAAATTTAAAATAGCGTTGTTTTGTTGATAACGATTAATAATCGATTAGACAGTAATAAAATTAATGGTTTTTTATTAAATTTTATTATTTTTAGAGCGCTCGATCGTGACCTGCCATGGTTCCGTTTGCTTCTGTTTTATCTCATAAGATATGATTATCATCACTCTTTTTATGATTCAAGCAAGCTATACTTTGAATCAATCATTTAGAGGATTACTTGATGTTCTTAGAAGAAAGACAAAAAGCTATCTTAGCTTATTTAGATAAACATGAAAAAGGTAGTGTCCAATATTTTTCAGAAATATTTAAAGTATCTAAAGAGACGATTAGAAAAGATCTTGCAACGCTCGCTCAGCAATTGTTCGTTATTCGTTGTCACGGTGGTGCCATTATTAAAAGGCACAGATTAGTGAGTAATATTACTGATAAAGAATGTATTTCCTCGTTACTGACGGGATATGAAAAACAGAAAAGTAAAATACGAGGAGAAGTAATGAACGGTAACGTTTGTATTTTAGGCTCATTTAATATTGATATTGTTGCTCAAGTAGCAAGATTTCCAAAAGGGGGAGAGTCAATCCTTGCGCAAAAAAGTATGATTGGTCCTGGTGGTAAAGGGGCAAATCAAGCGCTTGCCGCAAGTTACGCCGATGCTAAGGTACATTTTGTTGCAAAAGTTGGCACTGACCAATTTAGTCAATTTGCCCATGAACATCTATCCTCGTCAAAAATTAATTCGTTTACTTTGTATCAATCCGATAAAGAGCCAACGGGCAGTGCGGTTATTTATGTATCTGAAGAAAATGGCGAAAATATGATTGCTATCTATCCTGGTGCAAATTTAACAATTACTGATAAAGAAATTGTAATGTTGGAAAGTTATCTTAAACAATCTGATATTCTATTAGTGCAACTTGAAAATAATATTGATGCTGTTTTAAATGCGATGAAATTAGCTAAAGCTATCGGGGTTAAAGTTGTGCTTAACCCGGCCCCTTATTCTCAAGATATTCAACAGCTATTAACTTATATTGATATCATTACGCCCAATGAAACTGAAGCAAGTTTAATGTCTGGAATTGAAGTTAATGATTTGGATAAAGCTAAGCTTGCAGCGGAAAAAATATACTCATTTGGAATACAAACCGTCATTATTACTTTGGGGAGTAAAGGCGCACTCATATTTGATGGTAAACAACATCAACATATTAAGCCTTTCTTAGCTGTTCCTGTTGACACAACCGGTGCAGGTGATGCTTTTAATGGGGCTTTTTGTGCTTCATTGGCTAAAGGCGAGACGCTTTATCAATCCGCAGTATATGCTTCGGCTTTTGCATCTTTAGCTGTTGAGCGTGAAGGTGCATCAAATATGCCATCTCATCAAAATGTGCTTAAACGAATGGCAAATAAATAAATTTAGTAGAGGAACCGATTTATGATAAATCAGCCAAAAAAAATTATTCTTGATTGCGATCCCGGTCATGATGATGCTATCGCACTATTGTTAGCTCATGGCAATCCTAATATTGAATTGCTTGCGGTAACCACAGTTGTTGGTAATCAAACATTAGATAAAGTAACACGTAATGCATTATCTGTTGCACGAATTGCAAATATCACTAATGTACCTTTTGCGGCTGGTGCAGTAAGGCCTTTAGTGAGAAATATTGAAATTGCACCGGATATCCATGGCGACTCTGGACTTGATGGCCCGGTATTACCTGAACCAACCATTGAGTTGGATAACAGGCATGCTATTGATTTAATCATTGACACAATCATGTCTCATCCGCCTAAAACTGTCACGCTAGTTCCAACTGGTGGGTTAACCAATATTGCAATGGCGGTACGTAAAGAACCTAAAATTGCTGAACGTGTTAAAGAAGTTGTGTTAATGGGGGGCGGGTACCATGTCGGTAACTGGAGCGCTGTGGCAGAATTTAATATCAAAATAGATCCTGAAGCAGCACATATAGTATTTAATGAAAAATGGCCATTGACGATGGTTGGATTAGATCTGACTCATCAAGCATTAGCCACGCCTGAAGTAATTGAGAAAATAGCTGCAATCAAAACCAAACCAGCTAAATTTGTGTTGGAGATGTTAGAGTTCTTCGGAAAAATGTATAAACAAGCTCAAGGTTTTACTTATCCGCCTGTGCATGATCCTTGTGCTGTGGCTTATGTTATTAATCCTGAATTAATCAAAACTAAACGAGTACCGGTTGATATTGAATTGACAGGGACTTTAACTTTGGGAATGACAGTTGCTGATTTTCGTTTTCCTGCTGATGAGCGTTGCCATACTCAAGTTGCAACAGAACTTGATCATACCGGTTTTTGGGATTTAATTGTTGATTCCCTAAAACGAATTGGTGAGGTAAATGTATGATTGAACAGAGTAAAGCTAAATCAAATATATTTACCCTAATGCTCGCTTTACTGGCTGCATGTGTTGCTTTCCAACTCAATGCAAGTATGTTAAGCCCCGTATTAGTTACCATTGCAAAAGAATTAGGGACAAATGATGCGGCGGTAGGGCTCTCCCAAACTTCTTTTTTTACCGCAGCAGCGCTATTTTCACTATTTTTGCCACGATTAAGTGATATAAAAGGAAGAAAAAAAGTACTAACTGGCATGCTGCTTATCATGACTATTGGTACGGTTTTAGCCGCTATTGCGCCAAATATTGAAGTTTTATATGCCGCACGGATTATTCAAGGGGTATCGGGACCAGTTGTGCCATTATGTTTGATAATGCTAAGTTATGAAGTTAAAGATGTAAAACAATACGGTATGTTAATGGGCATAATCACAGCCGTTAATGGCGGTATTGCTGGTGTGGATGCTATTGCAGGCGGATTCCTTGCTACTTATTTCGGTTTTCGGTCTGTATTTTGGGTTATTGCAGTTGTTGCCGCAATCTCAACTTTTTGTGTTCATCGTTTTGCGTCAGAATCTAAGCCATCTGAAGGTACCAAAATGGATTGGTTAGGCGTGTTGTTAATCGTTTTAACCATAGCAGCATTATTACTTGCGCTTAATGAAGCGGGTAAACTCGGTAATGCTAATTGGTTGATTATTAGTGGATTAACACTATTTGCTATCTTCTGTTTTTTCCTGTTTTGGCAGGTGGAAAAAAGCAATAAACAACCTTTAGTTACCACCAATCACTTGAAAAAGCGTGCCACTTGGGCGTTATTATTAACCACCACATTAACCATGACAGGGGTTTTTGCCATTGTTAATGGTTTAGTCATGTCAATTGCTCAAAATCACGAGATAGGTTTTGGCTTAGAAGCGGATTGGGCATCATTAATCTTTCTTACCCCTTATGCTTTAATTGGTTGGTTTGTCGGGCCATTTTCCGGAAGGTTAGCACCAACAATGGGCTATAACAAAGTACTTAAATTAGGTTTAGTCGGTTGTATTATCGGTATTTTGCTAATTATGTTTTATGGTATTCACTCTTTACCTATTTTATCGGTAGGTGTGATTGTACTAGGCATTTTCTATGCCGGCATGGCTAATATCATATTAAATGGATTAGGCGTTGTTTTATCTCCAGCAGAAAACCCGGGATTCTTACCGGGTATGAATGCTGGTGCATTTAACTTAGGTGCCGGTTTGAGTTTTGCGTTATTGCCAGCAATTCAAATGATGAATGGAAACTCAATGGATGGATACTTCAATGGTATGTTGTTAGGATTAATCATTACTATTTTAGCATTACTGTGTAGTTTTCTGATTCCAAGACCGACGAATGCTGAGGTTTAATTTTAATCAAAAAGCGGGATAATACTTATCCCGCTTTTTTTGGGTTAATGCTAAACAGACACGCTTTTTACTCTTCCGGCTGTAGGGTAAAGGTTAAGGTTGTGAAAAACTTATCTTGAGTAGCTAACTTGTTTGGTTCAAGTGGAAAACCAATTTCCACACCAATGACATTCAATCCTTGATTTGGAATGGTGATTGTTGCTTGACCTTTATCATCGGTATTGACCGTTTTATCTAAATTATTAATAACATCGACAATAACAGGCGTGTTAGTTAGCGGTTTACCATCTTTATACACAGTAACCGGTAAATTGTCACCCCGTTTTAATTGGGTCGGATCCAAAGCAGGGACAATTTGTAACGGAATGTCTTCAATCATTTTCGGCTGTTCAACTGAAGATAAATAATTAACGCTGTATTTGATTGCATGTGTGCCAGCAGTTGCGCCTTTTACTTTATTCATTGGAAGATTGACATATTTTCCTTGCGAATTTTTAGTCCAATAGCCATAATCAAACCAAACTGCCACAACGGCTGTTTTTTCAGATGGGGTTATGGTGACAAAATTTTTATTGGCTTTTTGTGAAATAGACAGCGGTGACCAATTACTATTGTAAGCTCGAACTTTTTGGACATTTTGGGGGTTATAACCATTATCTAAAGGGCCTTCACCTAAAACAATCTGCTTTTGATCAACACGATTAGCAATCCAAATACCATGCGCCAATACGGAATTTGAAACCATTAAAGTTAGGCATCCTGATAATGCCACGAATATTAATTTACGCATATAACCTTCCTTTTTGAAAATGAGAATCATTATTATTTGAATGCCAAAGAAAAGTCAAGGAATTTGTATATTTATTGAGCGGGTATTTATTTAGACGAGAAAATCATTTAAAGTTTATATCAGGTATCATTTGCTAAATTTTATGGTACTTAAAATCTTTCCTACAGAAAAAATGACTAAACTTGTAAAATAAAACTAAAGTTTTAAATGACTAGAAACTTTTTTCATGAAATTCACCCTATTATAGACTAACTATTGTTAAAGTTAGCTATTTTTAACTACTACAAATTGTTATATAATCGGAAATATTTTGTTTTTAACACTATATATTGTGTTTATCAAATTGTTTTTAAGATATTTCAGCTGCGTTAATATCTTTAAATAAGGAACCCTTATGATGGATTTTTCCCAATCAGTGCCAGAACTGGTCTCTTGGGCAAAAAAGAATGATTTTTCGATCGCTTTACCAGTCGAACGTCTTGCTTTTTTATTAGCCATTGCCGTATTAAATAGCGAACGTTTCGATGGTGAAATGACGGAATCTGAGCTAATAGATGCTTTCAGACATGTATCACAAATATTCGAGCAAAGCGAAGATACTATCTCGGTGCGTGCTAATAATGCGATTAACGACTTAGTTCGCCAGCGTTTAATTACTCGTTTTGCCAGTGAGATGACTGACGGCTATTCTATCTATCGTTTAACGCCTTTAGGAATAGGTATTTCAGATTACTATATCCGTCAGCGAGAATTTTCGACATTGCGCTTATCAATACAGCTCTCTATCGTTGCTCAAGAGTTAAAACGAGCGGCCGATGCAGCGCTTGAGGGTGGCGATGATCTTCATTGGCATCGCAATGTTTTTGCACCTTTAAAATATTCGGTAGCGGAAATTTTTGATAGCATTGATATTACCCAACGGGTAATGGATGAGCAGCAGGCTGATGTAAAACAAAATATCTCAGCCTTACTAAGTCAAGATTGGCAAGCGGCTATTAGTAGTTGTGAAGGCCTACTGACTGAAACATCACAAACTTTACGTGAACTGCAAGATACATTAGCTGCTGCCGGCGATAAACTTCAAGCCAGTTTGTTACTGATTCAAGATGCAACGCTTGATAATCCGGAGCTGGATAAAATTAACAATGTGGTTATTGATTTACAAGGTAAATTAGATCGAATTATTGGTTGGGGGCAAAAAGCCATTGACCTTTGGATAGGCTACGATCGGCACGTTCATAAATTTATCCGTACAGCAATCGATTTAGATAAAAATAGGGTCTTTTCTCAGCGCTTACGTAAATCGATACAAAGCTATTTTGATTTACCATGGTCGCTCACTTTTGCCAATGCTGAACGGCTACTTGATATGCGGGATGAAGAGTTAGCACTACACGAAGCTGAAGTGACCGGAGAATTGCCGTCCGAACTTGAATTTGAGATGATAGAAGAGATTCAAGAACATATTATTGCTCACATTGAACAAAACTTATTGATCTTTAAACAAGAAAATAAACCACTCGATATGAGTATTGCCATTCATAGTTATTTAGCACAGTTTCCTCGCGAACAACATTTTGATATTGCGAGGTTATTTATCGATCAGGCTATTCGTCTAGGTATTGCCGAAAAAGATTTGCTCGGTATTCCTGCTGAATGGAAACCTATTAACGATTATGGAGCTAAGGTACAAGCACATGTCATCAACAGATATTAAAGATTTAGAAATAGAACAAACCGCTCATCATCTTGATGAAGTCATGGGGCGCATTGCGGCCAGCTCTCAAGCTGCTATCGATAAATATATGCCAGTTAAATTGGCGCAAGCAATTGCTAATCCTCTTTTTCCAGAGCTTGATAGCTTATTACGTTCCGGGCGCCATATTGGCATAGATGAGCTTGATAATCATGCATTTTTAATGGACTTTCAACTCGAGCTTGAACAATTTTATCAACGCTATAATGTTGAATTGATTCGTGCGCCGGAAGGTTTTTTCTATCTTCGCCCACGTTCAACAACCTTAATTCCACGTTCGGTTTTATCTGAACTCGATATGCTGGTTGGTAAAGTACTTTGCTATTTATATTTAAGTCCTGAACGGCTTGCGCATGAAGGTATTTTTACCTTACAAGAACTGTTTGATGAGCTTGTTTCGTTAGCCGATGAAAGTAAATTACTTAAATTAGTTAATCAACGTTCAACCGGTTCGGATTTAGATCGACAAAAACTTTTCGATAAAGTTAAAACGGCGCTTAATCGTTTACGTCGATTAGGAATGATATTTTTTATTGTGGGCAATGACAGTAGCCGTTTTCGCATCAACGAATCGATTTTCCGTTTTGGTGCCGATGTGCGCAGTAGTGATGATGCACAAGAAGCGCAATTACGCTTGATCCGGGATGGCGAAGCAATCAAAATCGAATCATCGCTTATGCTCGATGATAATAATGAAGAACAAGAAGACGATGTTAATGAGGAGATTGAATAATTATGATTGGACACGGTAAGTTTCACTCATTAACCCTAATTAACTGGAATGGTTTTTTTGCCAGAACATTTGAGTTAGATCAGCTCGTTACCACACTATCGGGGGGGAATGGGGCAGGTAAATCAACCACTATGGCAGCTTTTGTCACAGCGCTCATTCCGGATTTAACGTTATTACACTTTCGCAACACCACCGAAGCTGGTGCAACATCCGGCTCACGAGATAAAGGTTTACATGGTAAATTAAAACCGGGTGTTTGTTATTCAATGCTGGATGTGATTAATTCACGTAACCAACGAATTATTTGCGGCGTCCGCTTACAGCAAGTTGCCGGTCGTGATAAAAAAGTGGATATTAAACCTTTTTTAATACAAGGTTTACCGGTAGGGATCAGCCCAACTGAACTGGTTACTGAGCGATTAAATGACAAACAGGCAAGAATTTTGTCGTTACCGGAATTAAAAGATAAAGTCGAATCAATGGAAGGCGTTATCTTTAAACAATTTAACTCAATCACTGATTATCATTCGGTGATGTTTGACTTTGGTGTACTGCCTAAGCGTTTACGTTCATCTTCTGATCGTAGCAAGTATTACCGATTGATTGAAGCATCGCTTTATGGTGGTATTTCTAGTGCCATTACCCGGTCTTTACGTGATTACTTACTACCGGAAAACAGTGGTGTTCGTAAAGCTTTTCAGGATATGGAAGCCGCTCTACGTGAAAACCGAATGACGCTAGAAGCTATTCGTGTTACACAATCTGACAGAGACTTATTTAAACATCTTATCACTGAATCAACCGATTATGTTGCGGCCGATTATATGCGCCATGCTAACGAACGTCGAGTGCATATCGAATCGGTACTGGGTTTGCGTCGTGATATGTTTAAAACACAAGATTTGCTTATTAGTAATCAGTTCCGACAAGTTGAAATGGCAAAAGAACTCAAAGAGTATCAAGATGCACAAAACGACTTAGAGACCGACTTACAAGCGGCGAATGATCACCTTAATTTAGCGCAAACAGCGCTGCGCCAACAAGAGAAGATCGACCGTTATCAAGCGGATTTAGACGATTTGAATGTTAAACTTGAAGAGCAAAATGAAGTTGTCATTGAAGCAAATGAACAATATCAAACCTATCGTGATCAGGCTGAACATACCGAACAAGAAGTTGATGAAATTAAAACTCAGTTAGCAGATTATCAGCAAGCGCTTGATGTACAGCAAACTCGAGCCATTCAATATCAACAAGCTTTACAAGCATTGAAAAACGCCCAGTCTTTATGTCAGTTGCCTAAATTAGGTATCAGTAATATCGAAAATCACTTTGCGATTTTTGAAGAGAAACAAAAACAGATTACTGAGCAAGTTTTAGAGTTGGAACAACGATTAAGCGTCTCTGATGCGGCGATTAATCAATTTGACCGTGCTTATCAATTAGTTGTTAAACTGGTCGGCGATGTGGCACGTAGTGAAGCATGGAGTGCGGCTAAAGAAGCATTAAGACAATGGCCTTCTCAATGTTACCAAGCTCAGCAAGCTGAACAATTACAACTGCAACTTGATGAACTGGAACAACGCTTTTTTGAACAAAAAGAAGCCGAGTCACTGTTAAGCCAATTTTGTAAACGTATTGGACGTCAGGTTGAGTATGATGAGCTTGACGAGTTGAAACAAGAGCTTGAAATGCAACTTGATGAAAATGCGGCAATGGCAAATGAATCGAGTGAAAAACGCATTGAATTTAGACAAGAACTTGAACAAATCCAATCAAAGATTGCCGACTATCGCCAAAAAGCACCGATGTGGTTAAAAGCGCAAGATGCGCTAATTGCTTTGCAAGAACAAACCGGGCAAAGTTTTACACACAGCCAAGCTGTCACCCAACACATGCAGCTACTGCTTGAACAAGAAAGAGCGTTAGTGACAGAGCGAGATCAAATCAATTTCAAACGGACGCAATTAGATAGCCAAATTGAGCAACTAAATCAACCAAGTGGCGTTGATGATGGTCGTTTATCGGCATTAGCAGAACGATTTAATGGCGTATTACTTTCTGAAATTTATGAAGATGTTACCATTGATGACGCACCTTACTTTTCAGCATTATATGGCCCGTCTCGACAAGCTATTGTGGTGCCGGATTTATCACAAGTTAAAGCACAACTTGAAAACTTAACCGCAAGTGAAGAAGACTATCCTGAAGATATCTATTTTATTGAAGGTGATCCGTCATCGTTCGATGATAGCGTATTTGATAGTGAAGAGATGAACAAAGCCGTATTGGTCAAAACGGGTGATCGCCAATGGCGTTTCTCAAGTTTTCCAAAAGTGCCATTATTTGGGCGTGCAGCTCGAGAAGTTCACCTTGAAAAACTATCCGCTGAACGAGACGAACTGCATGAACGTTATGCGACTATCTCATTTGATTTACAAAAATTGCAACGAATTGAGCAAAATGTAGGTCAATTTATAGGACAATACCTATCAGTCGCCTTTGATATTGATCCGGAAGCTCAAGCACAAAAATTAGCGGCAAGACGTAATGATATTGAACGTCAATTATCATCACAAGAAACCATTGATAAACAAAATCAACAGCAAGTGGCTAATTGTAAAGAGCAACTGGCAACCGTCAATCGGTTAGTTGCTCATATGCATTTATTGGCTGATGATGACTTAGCTGACAGGGTTGATGATTTACGTGAACAAGCAGCCGAAGCACAAGACGCTGCCCAATACGTTAGCCGTCATCAACATACAATTAGTGAGCTTGAGCCAATTGTTGCTGTTTTACAAAGCGATCCGCAGCAAAATGATGCCTTACGTGAACAATACAACACTGTTAAAGCTGAGCAACAAACTCTTCGCCAACAAGTCTTTGCGTTAACCGAAGTGATGCAGCGCCGGGCGCATTTTAGTTACGAAGATTCAGCGGGAATGTTAAATGAAAACAGCGATCTAAATGAAAAACTGCGTGCTCGATTAGAAGTGGTTGAAGCTCAGCGAACTGAGTCTCGCCGCCAAATGATGCAATATCAAGATAAGTATAATCAATATAATCAAACGCTCGCTTCATTAAAAAGTGCTTTTGAAACCAAACGTGATATGCTCAATGAACTGCATAAAGAGATTGATCAAATTGGTGTTAAAGCTGATGCAATCACCGAAGAGCGTGCCAGAGTTCGTCGGGATGAAATTCATCAAAAACTGAATAACAACCGTCAACATTGTACCTCGCTTGAAAAACAATTGATCATGTGTGAAAGCGAAATGACACAACTGCAAAAACGCTTAACACAAACACTGCGTGATTATAAACAACTACGAGAACAGGTAGTTGAAGCTAAAGCAGGGTGGTGCTTAGTCTTGCGTCTGGTTAAAGAAAACAGTGTTGAACGCCGATTACACCGTCGGGAGCTTGCTTATTTAAGTGCTGATGAACTGCGTTCTATGTCGGATAAAGCGTTAGGTTCACTACGCTTAGCTGTCAACGACAATGAGCACTTACGTGATGTATTAAGATTATCTGAAGATCCAAAACGACCGGAACGTAAAATTCAATTTTATATTGCCGTTTACAAGCATCTGCGTGAACGAATTCGCCAAGACATTGTGAAAACAGATGATCCAATTGAAGCTATTGAGCAAATGGAAATTGAATTATCACGCTTAACTGAAGAGTTAACTTCACGTGAACAGCAATTAGCTATCAGCTCAAAAAGTGTGGCCAATATTATTCGTAAAACCATTCAGCGTGAACAAAACCGTATCCGTATGCTTAACCAAGGTTTACAAGCGGTCGCATTTGGACAGGTTAATGGCGTACGATTAAATGTCACCATTCGTGAAGCTCACTCCACACTGTTAGCGGCATTAGCCGATGACCAAAATGAGCATCAAGATCTGTTTAGTAACAATCGCATTACCTTCTCTGAAGCGTTAGCAAAACTTTATCAGCGTTTAAATCCGCATATTGATATGGGACAACGTACAGCGCAAAATATCGGTGAAGAGCTGCTTGATTACCGAAATTATCTTGAGCTCGATGTTGAAGTGAATCGTGGTGCCGATGGATGGTTACGGGCAGAAAGTGGTGCACTATCAACTGGTGAAGCAATCGGTACCGGTATGTCAATTCTCTTAATGGTTATTCAAAGTTGGGAAGAAGAATCTAAACGCTTGCGTAATAAAGATATCTCACCATGCCGTCTATTATTCTTAGACGAAGCAGCCCGACTTGATGCCAAATCAATTGCAACGCTCTTTGAACTTTGTGAAAGATTAGAGATGCAACTTATTATTGCAGCGCCGGAAAATATCAGCCCGGAAAAAGGCACAACCTATAAACTGGTACGTAAAGTCATGAATAACCAAGAACATGTGCATGTAGTTGGTCTAAAAGGCTTTGCTTAATTTAATTAAACTTATTGTTTATGGTATAAATTCGCCGACATTTGTCGGCGGATTATTAATATGTAGTTATTAGTTTTATAATTCATAAAAACAGCGTTGTAAATATTATCTATCTTTGACAAGAACTTTCAGAAAATATAGGTGTTTAAGTAAAAAACTAGGTAATTAACTTCTATTATTATCAACAATTAATAACGCATTCTTCCCAATATAAAATAATCCAAACTTGACAAGAACTTTCAGAAAATATAGGTGTTTAAGTATAAAAACTAGGTAACTTACTTCTGTTATTATCAACCAATAATAATGCATTCTTCCCAATATAAAATAATCCAACCTTGACAAGAAGTTTCAGAAAATATAGGTGTTTAAGTATAAAATCGGCATGTCCTAACCCATTGTCCGCTTATTTTATAAAAGCATTTCTATAATGCTTTTCAACTATAAGTAAACTCTAAGTTACTTTAAACTGAAATTTAGACTAATTTTTAGCAAATGATTCATATCAATCAATTAAGATAACTTTTTATTTAGAATTGAAAAGTATATGAAAAGCATATAACTTTTATATATTATTTTTGTTATCATTTCAGGTTATCTAATTAACTATAAAATATTTGGGTGTTATAAAATTAACTAAACTTGAGTCAGCCATAAAATAAGGATATTCAAATCGTTAGTCTGTCGATTTTGCAATGTTTTGCATTAAACTCTAATTAATTTAAAAACTTTATAACCAACTAACATTAATATCCCTTCTTTGTTTATTGCTAAACAAATTTGCGACTCATTTTTTTTATTTTAAATAGCCATTGATTGACCATGTCTGAAAATCGTTAATCAATAATAAATACACAAGGCGTTTCACCATAATTTAAGGTGAAGAAAGTGAATTAAAGGATTAAATAATGGCAAAAGGAATAAATAAAATTATTGACCAAATCGGTCATAGCTTAATAAACCAATCAATCGCTTCTATTAGCCATAATAGGTATACATTAACCGTCGATGAGCTCAATTCTCCCATTTCTATTTTGAATGTTACCGGTGAAGAACAATTAAACCACCCATGGCGTTATACTATTACTTTTACCAGTGTCGATAAAACAATATCAGTTGATAGCTTTTTAAATAAAAAGGCATCGTTTTCGTTCAATCCAGTTATGAGCGAAGCGTTAAGTTTAAATGCCGCTTTACGAGCTTTAGGGGATTTTATAGGTGATGACAATGGCCGTAAGATTTATGGGATCATCACTGAATTTAGTCAAATATCGGTCAATAAAGACGAAGCGCATTATCAAGTTGTATTATCTCCAAGAGTTGCCAGATTAAGGCTTAATCGAAATTGCGCAATATTTCAAAATCAAAATGTTGTTAGCGTCGTTGAAGAGGTACTTAGAAGCCATGAATTTACTGGCATAGACTACCGGCTGGAGCTGAAGGAACAATATCCAACAAGAGAATTTATCACTCAATGGCAAGAAAGTGATCTTGAATTTATCCAAAGATTGATGGCTGATGTTGGAATATGGTTCCGTTTCGAAAGCCATGCTGAACATGATTGCGAGGTCATGGTCATTAGTGATTATGAACAAGGATTTGAACACGTTGCAGAGATTGATTACAAACTACCAAGCGGCACGCATGACGGCAAAACAGAAAGTGTCTGGGATCTTTCTATGCAAAGTCAGATGGTCGAGTCGTCGGTACAAGTGCAGGATTACAACTATCGAAAAGCACGAACCGATTTACTCACCTCAGAAAACTCACAACCTGACGACCATACAACTTATGGTACTAACTATCGTTATGGTGAAAATCATAAAAATTTAAATAGTACTAATTCGAGCAATCAAGATAATAATATTACCGCTGAAAGTGGCAGTTGGTATGCACGTATTCGCCACGAATATGCAATAAGTAAACAGATAGTTATTACCGGTAAAACTAATCGTTATAATTTAGAACCCGGTCAAGTGATTCGTATTACTGATAATCAGTTAACCAATATAGATGAAGGTATCATCGTTTTAAGTGTAACGGGTAAAGGGAATCGCACCGATGCTTATGAACTTAGTTTTACCGCCATTCCGTTTAATGTATTAAAACCGTATCGTCCAATACCAATTGCATATCCACAAATTGGTGGAACATTACCCGCACGAGTAACAAGCCCCGACAATGATATCTATGGCTATATCGATACTCAAGGACGCTACCGGGTAAAATTTAATTTTGATTTAAAAAACTGGAAAAAAGGCAATGAAAGTTTATGGGTTCGGCTTGCCAAACCTTATGCTGGGGACACATATGGTTTCCACTTTCCCTTAATAGATGGCACCGAAGTTGCTATTGCTTTTACAGACAGTAACCCTGATCGGCCATATATTGCTCATGCCATGCACGATAGTGCTCATCCTGATCATGTTTCTGCTTTTAACAAACATCGAAACGTGATTCGTACTCCTGCCAATAACAAATTACGGATGGATGACAAACGTGATCAAGAGCATATAAAACTTGCCACTGAATACGGTAAAACTCAGCTTAACATTGGGCATTTAGTAAATAAAAATAAAGAAAAACGAGGCGAAGGGTTAGAACTTCGCACCGATGACTGGGGGGCTATAAGAGCGGGTAAAGGCCTATATATCACCAGTGAAGAACAGACACAAGCTGGTGGTTTGCAGTTGCAAATGGACAATGCTGTAAAAGAGCTCGCGCAAGCCTGTGAAATGGTAAAAAGGCTCAATGAACTTGCTCAAGCAGCTAAAACTGAGCTTGCGGATCTACAAGTTCAAAAACAGCTATTTGAACAAAGTTTAAAACAATTAAAACAACCCGGTATTCTCACTTATGCACCTGCAGGCATGGCTGATGTGACACCAAACTCAATTCAACACACCGCAGGTGAGAATATCATCCAAACCGCACAAAATAATATTGATGTCAGCGCCTTTAAACGTTTTATCGTAACGGCTGGCAACACAATAAGTTTATTTGCTAATAAATTGGGCATAAAAATCACAGCCTCAAAAGGTAATGTCGATTTACAAGCGCAGAATAATGAAATGTTATTAAGCTCTAAGCAAGACATGAAAATCACTAGTACTGACAGTGAAGTAATCATATCAGCCAAGAAAAAGCTCACCTTAGAATGTAATGGGGCTGCTATTATCATTGAAGGTGGTGGAGTAAAGATACTCGCTCCAGGCGATGTAAAAGTAGAAGCGGCAAGTTTTGGCGTATTTAGCCCATCAACTTATGATGTACCAAAAGTTAAATTACCTGAAGGGAAAAATTGTTCGGAATCAGCATAATGGAAAAACAATTATTAAACTTATTAGATAACCCAGACGCACGGAAACAATATCGATATTTACTCATTGATAATTTAGTATCTCTTAGCTATTTTCATATATTATCGATTCAAAGTTTGCAAGAAAATCTAGGAAAGGAAGCTGTCGAAGTGGTGCCAAGAACTGATCTTGCGCACGACTTGGCTCATTGCCCTAAACTTGTTGTTATTGCGAAACCCAATGAACCTATAAACAAAAAATTATTGCACCATATTAGTAATGAAATGCTGGACGATGGATCGATTGAAAAACGCTATATTTCGGCGTGTATTGTCAGTAAAAATGATCCGAAAAAGTTAAGCGAACAATTGATTAATATAGGATTAAAGTTAGCGAAATTAATTCAAACCAATTTTGTACCATTTTATGAACCATTCAAGACATTTCTGATGCTAGAAGGTAACAAAATTTGTCCTGAGTGGTTATCAACTTTATTAGGTTGCTGTAGTACATATTGTTTTACCTCATTTACCAATCATTTATATGTAATCCAATCATTAACCTATACCCCGAAACCACAAGATATTTTTGTTACCGAAGAAGTTAAATTCTATTTGAAAGAATCAAGCAATTTATATCATTTAGCTATCGCATGGAAAAATTTATGTGAGAGAAAAAATAAAAATGTAACAGATGATGACATTATACAATTAGCTGAATTTTATAAGACTGCAAAAATATCGGGACTTGAGGATACTTACGACAGATTTTCTTTAGCGTTAGCGTTGATAAGTTATCCAAACTTATCTAAGCAAACAAAACTAAAAGATGCAATCGAAAAAGCGAAAGAAGAGCCTGGCACTTTAGCGAATTATTTAAGTGAAATAGACATAGCAGAATAATGTAAGGAATACTTTATGGAAAAGTTCGATATTAATATTTTGGGAGAAGCCAAGAATGCTTCAGGTATGACAAAAAACGGGTGCGGAACTTGTCAACGTAACGGCATGCCATTTTTTTTAGTTCGCCAATCGGTAATTAACCCAAGGATTGATACAAGTAAAGACTGGTCAGAAGGTGTACCCCAATTAACGGGTAGGCAACCTTCTGCACAATTAAAACAACATAAGTATGCACTAAGAATGTTACGTAAAGGTTATGTTTATGTATTAATGGAAAAAGATGGTGAAAGAAAATTACTTGGCTATGAAGTGACTTCAAAAGGCGCATTACGACATCGCTCCATTTATTATATGAAAAAGCATGAAATTGAAGATCTTGCTGAACAGTGTACAGCAATAAACCACTATGTTCCGGCCATTTTTGCCAATGTTGATATTTTAAATTCTACGGTATGGATAGCCTATAGTCGCCGTGCATGGTCAAAAAATGTGGAAGATTATTATCGTTCACCGAAAGCTAACTTAAAACGTTTTACCAAAGTCACTGTAAATGACAATACTCGTAAAGATCCAACTTTATTAACCGAAGGGCGAAGTTTTGCTTTCAGCGATTTATTAAACAATAATTCTGCCCCTTATTTGCCTGAATTTATATTCCAAAAAAAGGATTTTGATGTCAGATTTCCGAGCGCTCACGAATTTTATGACTATTCGCATAAAGATGATTTAGCAGCAATAAAACAGGTGTCGGAAACAATGGAAGAAAAATATCAATGTAAAATAGGTTGCATTGTTTTAGAAGACACTTTTGGCATAGCCGAAGAGCTTAATGCTCAACGCTTAAGAAATTTTGATCCTATCAATAATGCGTTTTTAGAGCACGAACGGACAATAGAAAAAGAATTAACCGATGCCTTCAATGAAAAAATAGCTGATTTTACTCCTTCAGACGAGTGGTTAACCTCGCCTGATAAAACTCAAGACTTATTTCCTTATGCTAAAGGTTATTTCGAAAGCATATTTACTCAAAACATTGATAACGATCAAAGTGACACATCACAAGCGCAAACAATATCAGTTCCACTTAAACCTAATGAACATGATCAAAAATATATTCATGAATACTTTTCCAGAGAGCGAGCTTACAAACGTAGGATTGTCTCTTGTATAGAGGGTTACAAAAAGGGATTAAGAAATCATTTTAATAACACTATAAACCAAGATTATAATGGACTTAATACTCAGCCGAGGTATTCTGATGTCTATGAACCCGGCTCTAATTATCAAGGTGCTAAAACTTCTTACTATCAAACTATAAAAACTTTACAAGATAATGGATATAAAGAAGTCGATTTATCAATCACAGAAAAAAAAGAGCTACTAGAAAAACATAAATCAGCCGTACCAGTTATTGATGTAAGACGATTTGAGTGGACATTGAAATATGCGGCTGAAAGTAAATTTAATAGGGAATGGGCTAAACTTGAAGCGCGATTAGACTTAAAAAAACTAGAGCAATTTTGTAAAGATGATAATCAAAAATTTAAAGAAATCATCGGAGATATCCGCAAAATATCTATCGATTATTTAATATATGTGACATGGCTTTTTGGTTCCAAAGATAAAACTTCTCAATATGCACCTTCTGAACTGACTGACTATAATCAAGTTGAGTTTTGGAAATATGAACAAGAAAACGACTATTCTAAAGATCACCTAGGCTATATGGAAGATATTATCACTATGCTTCAAGGGAATATTTCCATGGCAAATTTACCGGAACAGTTTGGTTTATGGGACAGCTTATTTAGGGATGAGAACTCGATCTTCTTTTATGTGTTAAAAGGTCAGGATAATAATCTTTATGAGTTGCTGCTAAAACAACGAATCGATGAAATGCAGCAAAATCAAAATTCTGCAAATAAAAATAGTAACGTAAGTAGTTTATATGATGTAGTTAGCACTATAAATGATGTTATGGATCTTCCGATTGATGCTAAAAATACAACCCTTTTTGTTGAGAGAATGGAAGAATTGTTTGATTGGAAAACAGCAGCTTTTGCTAATCGAGTTCAAAACGCTAAGCTAATTAATCAAGTATTAATGAAAGAGCAAAGCTTAGAACAACTTAAAATTTATTCCGGTGTGGAGCATAGGGTGATGAAAGTGCCGGTAAAAATTAAAAATTTGCCCAAAGTTTATGAATTTTTAATGGATAATTCGGATGTATCATCTGTCAGTATCGAAAAAAATTCCAAACTATATGAATTATCAAGAGTATCTGATACTGATAAGCGCTGGCAATTCGAAAGCGAAATGACCAAATCACAGCTTGAAAAAACCATCAATATGGAATTTATGATTGTGGCAGATGATATTGCCTCAATGGATGAAATGATTAATACTTTAAAAAAAGGGGGGAACTTGAAAGAAACAACACTTGCTAAAATCAAAAAAGTGTTAGGGGCTGAAATCAAGTACGCTCACCAATTTAGCGGAGAATTAACGATAGCTGATCTTGAAGCAGCGATTTCTCAAAATCGAAAAAGAATCCGTGTTGATTCTACTAAAAGTATAGCTATGAATGCATTAATGATTTTTCTGCAAGGTTATTTAGTCGGTGAAAATATGCAAACGCTAAACGAACAAGGGAATGATATGCGACAAGAAGTAAAAGAACAAATTCAAGCTGATATTACCAAATCTTGTGCCATTTTATCATTAATGTCTGCTGAAGTTGTAGCCCATTCAATTAAATTAGTCGGTGCTTTACCTAAACTAAATATTTTCACTACAATGATACCGGGTTGTAATGCATTTTTAAAAGTAACGGGAGGAGCACTAGCATTTATTACTATATTAGAAGGGGCGGCAAATATTTATAAAGGATTTTTTTATGTTGTAAATGGTGATCTCAAGGATGGGGCTTATGTCATAGTAGGAGGGGTTTTAACACTCATATCTGGTTTTTTAATGGTAGTAGGCCCATATATCGGTTTTACTTTACCTTTTGCTCTTTTCGCTATCGTTTCAGGTATTATTGGTGCTATTTTAATATATATAGGTTCTGAAGCTGATCGTTGGTCACCTATGGAAATTTGGTTTAATCGTTGTTACTTTGGTCAACAAAAACATCAAGAAAAAGGAGTACCTTATCCACTCAGTGCTGTTGGCACTAGTATGGCGTTAAATGACTATTATGCCTATCTTTCAGGTGTTTATTTAGCTTTAAATTATGACCCAAATGATATCGATTTTTTTATTCAAGATATAGCGAATGATTCTAATGAGGAGGCTATATTATTTTATGCTGGTGGACTGCATGTACATCTTAAACTCCCTAAGTATGATCCTCAAAGTCGTTACACATGTAGGATTTTTGTAACAGACAATAGAGACCAATCAGGTAGAGTCAATATTTTGCAAGGTAAAGACAATCAATATTTACAAGTCGAGGTAGAGTCTAATCAATGTGATCATAACCAAGTACGCTGGGTGGAATCGAAAACTTATCCGATTATCTCAGACCCAATTAACAATCAAACTGATTTATCAACCTTGGTAGTAGATCAAAAAGTTGCCGAATTAAAGTCTAAAGCAAGAAAAGTCATAGGAATATTACATTACTGGCAGGGTAAAGACGCAAAATCACCATTACGTATTGAACATATTATTGATTAAAAAGGAGAAAAATTAATGCCGTCAAAATATCAACCACAATTATCATGCTGGCGAGAGGATTTGTATAAAGGGATTTACACAACCAAATTGCATTTAAGTAATAATAAAAAATTACGTTTTGTTAATGATGATTATTGTGAATTTTCAAGGCGCCTAGCTGGAATGAATTTCTATTTACGCTGGATACTTTGTTTAATGCTGCTATTTGGTGTTATAACGTCTCTATTTGGTGTCCTTTTCGGGTTATATTTTATTATATACAGTTTGGGGGAAACAAGTTTGTCAGTATTGATCGGAACAACAGGCTTGTTTACTTTATATTTTTTTCTACAAGTAATTTTGAACTTATTTTATGCACCTGATGATTGCCCTATTCGCTTGAATCGTAAGACAGGAAAAATCTATGTTTATGAGCACTTAATATTATATACAGGCACTTGGAAATTTCTTAAAAACTCACCGTTCAAAGCAAAAACAATTACTATTAAAGAGTTTGATTGGGCTGATATTCAAGGGGTAGTGACCTGTGTTTCGGCGCCTATTGCCAAGGGAGGCGTAATAAGAAATTATCGTCTAGAATGTGTAGTATGTGAACCTAATACTACTTATGTCATAGATCACTTTTTACTGGTTATGAGTAGCATTTTAAATTATGACGAATGGATGTGGATAAATAGTTATATGGCATTTTCAGATGAAAATCTCGATAAAAAACTCAAACCGGAAGATGAATTTTCATGGCCAATAAAAGTTAACTGGCCAGAAGAAATTGATAAAAAATCTAAAGCCAGTTCACTTGAAGAATATCAACGAATTGATGATGAATATAAAAAAAATTAAGGAAGATTAATGCCGTCAAAGTATCAACCACAATTATCATGCTGGCGCGAGGATTTGTATAAAGGGATTTATACAACCCAATTGCATTTAGGTAATAATGAAAGATTACGTTATGCAAATGATGATTATTGTGAATTCTCTAGGCGATTAACTGGAATGAACCCTTTACTTCGTCTACTTATGATAACTATTGCTACCGGAATAATTTTAATATCGACTTTTGGATTATACATGGTAATACGTGATATTGTTGTCGGTGAAGAATATAGTCTCATGTTTTTACCATGTGGTTTTGTTGCAATATTTATTATTCATTTTTTTCTTTCAATGTCTTTAAATATTTTTTTCGCCCCTACAGATTTCCCAATTCGTTTAAATCGTAAGACGGGTAAGGTTTATATTTATGATCATTTCTTATTATATTTTGGATCTTGGTCTACCTTTATTCGTTCACCTTTTAGAGCCAAAGAGATAACTATTAAAGAGTTTGATTGGATAGATATTCAAGGTGTAATGACTTCAGTATCTATGACTTTAGCCAGTGGTGGTATGGTTAGAACTTATCGTATCGAATGTGTGGTATGTGAACCAAATAGTAACCATATAGCCGATCATTTTATTTTGTCTACTCATAACAGTTTATGTTATGACGAATGGATGTGGATAAACAGTTATATGGCATTTTCAGATAATAATTTGGATGCGGAATTTATGCCAGAGGAAGAATTTTCTTGGCCAATAAAAATTAACTGGCCAGAAGAAATAGATAAAAAATCTAAAGCCAGCTCACTTGAAGAATATCAACAAATTGATGATGAATATAAAAAAATTAAGGAAGATTAATGCCGTCAAAATATCAACCACAATTATTATGCTGGCGCGAGGATTTGTATAAAGGGATTTACACAACTAAATTGCATTTAAGTAATAATAAAAAATTACGTTTTGTTAATGATGATTATTGTGAATTTTCTCGGCGAAATATAGGATGGGGTAAAATTGGTCGCTCTATTACTTTGGTTATTATTGCTCCATTAATGTTTATGATTTTATTTACATTGTATGCGATTATACCAGATATTATAGGGGATCCTATAGAATATAATCTTATCTTTATACCATGCTGTATTTTATTTATCTATATTATTTATATTTTAATTCAGTTTATTTTCAATTTACTATTCGCTCCAGAAGATTGCCCTATCCGATTAAACCGTAAAACAAGGAAGGTTTATATTTATGAGCATTTCCTATTATATTTCGGAACGAGGGCAACCTTTACTCGTTCACCTTTTAGAGCAAAAGAGATAACTGTGAAAGAGTTTGATTGGGCTGATGTTCAAGCGGTGATTACCTCTGTTTCATCGCCTATTGCCTCTGGAGGGGTTGTCAGAACTTATCGTATCGAATGTGTGGTATGTGAACCAAATAGTAACCATATAGCCGATCATTTTATTTTGTCTACTCATAACAGTTTATGTTATGACGAATGGATGTGGATAAACAGTTATATGGCATTTTCAGATGACAATCTCGATAAAAAGCTCAAACCGGAAGATGAATTTTCATGGCCAATAAAAGTTAATTGGTCAGAAGAAATAGATAAGAAATCTAAAGCCAGTTCACTTGAAGATTATAACCGGATCAATGGTGAGTATAAAAATTAAGTATTAATAAGCAGGAAATAAAAATGATAAGTTTAAAAGGAATTATTCGATTAGGGGATTCGACAGATCACGGTGGTACAGTTATTACAGCTTCATCCACAATGACAGTTTTAGGTAAACCTGTTGCACGGGTGGGTGATTTAGTTTCTTGCCCTATTAAAGGTCATGGCGTTAATCCTATTATTGAAGGTCAGACAGCTTTTACTGACCAAGGTAAACAAGTTGCATTAGATGGACATAAAAGTGCATGTGGTTGTTCCTTAATTTCTTCATTATCAGAAGTAGGAATAGGATAATGTCTATAGATTTATCATCATTTACAAAGTCGGCGCCCAAAGTTAAAAAATTGAATTTGTGGTTGTGGGGACTATTGCTAATTATATTTATTTTGTTGGGATTTATTATAACCGGTACGCTAAGTTTTTTTCATAGTATGCCAAATGAGCTTTTTTTATCAGGTGTAGTTGGTTTTCCTGTTCTTATTTGGAGTGTGCTATTTTTATGTTGTTTTTTTGTCTATAAATATCGCAAGACTTATCATCAAGAATTGAATTTATTTCAACAACAGCGTAGGCAGGAACTGATAGATAAAGGCCAACAAGGGCTATATGTTTTGGGGTATTCTCTTACAACGGAAAGAGGAAGGCAGGGGAATGCGGCTGCTTTAATCAATAACAGTTTTTTAATAACTTCAAAGCCATATCCTACTTGCGCAGCTGTTATTCCTCATACTTCTTTATTTTTCAATAGCGAAATTGATATCAATGATATTAATGGATATTTAGCTTCTCTATTTAATCAATGGAAAAAAGATATCAAAAATCAATTTTCTAACCTATTATCACATAAAAATATTCACGTTCGTTTGTTTATTGAATTAGGTAAAAGTGTAGAAGTAGATAGATTAAAGACTTTATGGGCTGAAACAATCGGAACGGTTATTCTTTATCCGGCTAGCATTATATTTGATGAGCCAGGTAATTCGAATACATTTATAGAATCATGGTTAGATAATGAGGAATATAGTAACGATTTACTCTTAATACTAACCCTACACTTGTTCGATATTCCTACAAAAAATGAAGGTGAATTTGCTGCATGGTTTTTTTTAGCGGGTGAAAAAGTGAACCCTAAATTGTTATTGCACCGAGAACCAACATTAGTCAAAGTGCATCGTAGTGAACAAACTTCATCTTTAAATCAAACTATCAACAATGCGCTATTATGGGGTAGTACTGACAATACAAGTTATGATACCGTGTGGTATAACGGTGTATCTTCTGAGTTGAAAAATAATATTGTTAATCATTTTAATCAAATTGAATTTAAGCCAAAGAATCTTATGAATATTGAAGGTGCTTTTGGGTATGCGGGGCTTTGTTCCTATTGGTTAGGTTTGTCTTTAGCAATTGAAAATGCATTTTTGTCTAAAAATAACCAATTGATAGTAATAGGAAAACCAGAAGTTACCGCTTCTGCTGTTTCTTGTTTACAACAAAGTAATAGAAACAGTAACAATAATAGAAATGTTTAACATTTTTCAGATAGGTAAATTTGAAAGTTAACTAAAATGTAAACCCAAGTGGGGATAATTTTTTTTACAAGCCTTTTGCTTGTGCTCTATCTATTCTAATTGTGTGATAGATAGCGCTGAAATAATTATTTAATGTTTGAATAGAATGCCCTATTGCTAGGGCATTAAAATTGCTTTAATAGATTTGTTAGATCTTTATGCTTGTTAACCTCATAACTGAAGCTTGTAGTTTTGTGATAACTTGATGAGTTCCGCTTTTCGTTTATTGTAATCCCAATCCATATCAATTAGAGTAATATTTGATTTTTCTAAGTAGGCTAGATGATTAAGCTGTTGTTCATTAAGATAATCACGAATATCACCAGTGATATTATGTGCTTTTTTAAAATCCTTTGCAGACATACCAAGCACAATACTATTAATCATATTAAATTCATTGGTGTAGTGATATGGTTTAGTCTCTTTACCGTGTGATAGCCTTTGTAAAGTTAATGCATCACGCATAGGACGGGTATAATCTGCCACCTCAATGCGTGCTTTTAACCTTTTAAGCTCTTTCGTCTCGATTACTGGTGCAATTTCTTTAAAGTGCTGTTTACAACGGATAAAGTACTTTCTAATCGCTCTACCTTTCTCGTTGTTTTCAATCATTGCTAATGTTTTAGCGGTTCCAATTGTCAGTATATAATCTGTACTTTTATGTTCTCCACTTCGCTTAGATGTCCATTTTATTTGTTGATTGTTGTTTGTACTTTGATTCCTGAATTCTGATAAATCAAACATTAAAAAATCAACATTTTTAATGAGCCCATATTCTTTTATTCTTCCCTTTATCCATGTTGAAAAATCATTTCCTACTTTTAAGTAATTATGCAAATCTTTTGCGCTAACTGTTTGCTGTAATTTGCCGTTTAATTGCGTTTCAGTTACAGGTACTAAATTATTAAAATCTGCCATTTTTTATCTCCTAATATTTCAATTTATTCCCCATTTAGCTAAATTTTAGGCAAGGGGATACCGTCAGCGCAAAAATGCGCTTTGTTCTTAAATAATTAACTAAATAGTTATCTTTTTATGTAGGCACTTATAGCAAGATTGGCTATGATTGGAGGCGTCTAAGTTCAAATCTAAGCTCTTTACTATTTCGTTAGATAAAGGGTTTTGCTTTATTACCATTATGCAACCTCGCGACGTTCTACTTTGCGAGATTCAAGCCAAGAATAAATCTCATCAGCTCGATAGCCAACACGACGCAAGCCTATTCTGATTCTTTGGGGAAAAGTTTCATCTTTCTGTTCTAGTGTATAAAGGCTAGTGCCAGATTTGAAATGTAGTAAGGTTTTTACTTCTTTTTTGGATAAGATTTGATTGATCATTAGTTATATTCTCCTGGTGTTCAAAGACAGGTAAAGGATATAACTGTTAATAAAATATATCATTGCACGCAAAATTAAATTTTTGCATGCAAAATATTAGTGGTCTATTTTATTGAATTATCTAATAATTTATTACATTGAGAAAAGAAAGAATCAATTTTCCTTTTTCCTAATCCCTTGAATTGTGATTGTTCTGAAATCAAATCAGATAACTCCCCTTGAGTCCATTTTTTAGGGCTAGATTCTTTCAAAATTTTCAATATTGAAGCAAGTAATAATTGTGAATATTTATAGTCAATACTATCATCATTTCCCATTAAAGACTGCTCAAACTCTAATAAATGCTTGGTCGTAATAACCAACTCATGATCCTCTGGTAAATTATCTGCAGGATAATCTTCTCGGCTATCCTCAAACCGCTCTCTAAGACTTAAAATATTTCCATCTTCATCGAGAAGAAAGCTACCATCAATCACAAATCGTTCAACTACAGTATGCTGTTTTAATGAAGAAATAAGATTTTCAATCCAAACTCTTTCTGCTCCTACCAAAGGAAAATCATAAATATCCTTATCTAAATAAAATGATTTACCAATAGTTCCTTTTGTAACTAAAACTAATTCTTCCATATAAAAATCAAATGTAAATTTGTCTTTATATTCTAAATATTCTTGATATATATCTGGCTGTTCATTTTCATATTTTTCTTGTAGATTAGAAAGCAGATGTTTATATTGATCCTTTAAATATTCCATCTCTAATTTTTTATATTCTTCTGTATTTCTTGAATGTTCATTTCTAAGCTCTTTGGGAGCATGAAACATTCCAAATATCATTCTATCGAAATCACTTTGTAGCTGCCTATGCTCACCGTATTTACAAGCAATTACTTCTACTCCATAAGGAAATTTAACCGATAAAACTATTTTCTTATCTAAAACCCACTCTAAAATATCAATAACTGTAACTGATTCCCCAAATAATCTAGTTAATCGTTCAGCAGCCTCTGATAAGGTCACATATCTTTTTAATGTCAGTAATTTAGAATGATTCATACGCCCCTCATGCACCTAATAGATATTTGCGCCAGTTCGATAGGGTTGCGAATGTTCGGGGATCACCCTAGACGCAAATAATACTTTAATATACAGTTATATACATTAAATTAATTATGATAATATTACATCCTTAAAATAATACTTAAGGATAATTAAATGAGAAAATTTGTAAAAAATAGCAATCAATAATTGAGCCGTCGGGCTGCTTCAAAACATCAAGCGCGCTTATCAGCAAGGTAATGAATAATCTTTGTTGGGCTTTGGAATTTAATCCGATTAAGACATATTAGAATGAAATTTCAAGCATAAAAAATCTAACTCTAAAACTAATCTAGTAATGATAAAAACTGTATTGCATTTAAAAATGAATTCATTTAAAATCATAATCGGTTCGCCACACTAGGGGAGCTATCCCACCTTCGCATGGGATTACTTAAAGGTTAACGCCCTGTGAAATTATATATTTCACAGGGTTTAATTATCAAACACGTTCAATGTCCCCGTTAACCAATAAATCATAAGCACAAAATAACTTCCTCAATCCCGTTTTAATATCTCCTTGGTTTGTTTTAAATTCTTTTATACCTTCTGTTGTAATAAATTTTTTAATTTCTTCAATTGGTATATTTTTTATGTTTTTAATTATAATTTGTGTTTCTTTAAAGGGACCAACATTACTATTTTTAATATCCGATATTGAATTAAAAACTTTACTACTATTGACTTTATCTATTTTTATACTATCCATTATTTTAGATAGACTTCCTTGATTTTCGATTCTTTTATTAATTTTCAATTTTTCATGATTTTTTAATTTTATATTTCTCATTTTTAATTTTTTTATCTGTTTTGCAAAAGGAATCCAACAGTTATGAGGACTTGCTGTTAAAACCTTTATGGATGATTCTAATCCTATTTGATTATTTTCTAAAATATAATCTTCAATATATTGTTCATTATTTATATGAGCGTAAACTAAGGCTTTATCACCTATAGCAACTACTAAATTTTTACCTTCTATTATACTTTTTTCTAAATTTTCAATATCACTTGGTGAAACAAGTATCTTATCTAGGTTGCTTTTATGTCCTTCATTGACAATCAAATCTCTAATTATTCTTTTATATCTTAATATCTCGGACGGTGTTAATCCTTCATTAATTTCTGAAATATCTTTGAATATTTTTTTATAATTATCAGTTCTAATTTCTATATATGGTATATTTTTATCATTTTTAGAATAGCGTGGATCTATATCCATTTTATTTTTTTCATATTGAACTACAATTATTCTTTCTGCTGATTTTCTATCATCTTCTTTTGGAAATTGTGAAGAGAAATCGGTTAATAATTTTTGTACATTTCTATCTGTTAACGAATAACCTAAAAAAATTATTGGTGTATTAATTAAATTGGATAATATTTTAGCACTAATCAAAACTGAATTTTTATCATAATTATCATAATCGAGTTGATTAATGATTATAGAATTAGGATCAGTTACATCACCATGTATTTTATATAATTCAGCCCATCCAATAGTATCATCAAAAAAACCTTTGTTTCCTATATATTTTTGAAATTCAATGTGTTTACTTTTTAATAATGTTTCAATGAAAGGATCGTAATTAGTTGTTATGATTATTTTAGCGTTTTTTAAAAATTCTATAAAAAAACTTAATTCTTCTTTATCTATATCATTTCTAATATTACACACGGAAAAACGCTGACATATAGAATATTTGAAAGGTGAAATATCATCTTTATAAGCTATTTCAGGTGTTAAACCCTCAATTTGTAATTCATTATTATTGAACATTGTATTAAATTTATCTTCTATAAAATCTGCTACTGAGGTATGAATTTTGTGAGTTAATTCATCTCCAGTGAATGATTTTGAATAATCTTTTTTGAGGGAGGTTAAATAACTATAATATCCTGTTGATTGATTTGTTTGATTCCAATAACTTTCTAATAATTCATTCCAGTTGGGAAAATTATCTAAAAATCGTTTAGATATGCCAGAACCTATAAAAACGATAGGATATTTCTTTATTTTATTAAAAATAGTTGTAGTCATAACACAATCTCTAAATATAATATTCATCAATAAATTTTGAACAATCTATTTTAAGGTTCAAGTTTTATAATATTTTAAGTCTATCAAAATTAATTATTCAATAAAGCAATTTTTTTCTATTATTCACTGTATAAACTAATCAATAAATTCAAACTAGTTTCAGCCTGTAACATTGATAGATATATAGAGATATCTTCTTTATAAGAATACATGAATTTTAACTCTTTGTTATTTGAAAATTATTTACATAAGCAACGGTTTTGATTAGCGTCCATTATTTTAAAGTTTTTCACTGGATACCTATTTCTGTTATGAATAGTAGTTTTGAAAAACAAACCCCATGCAATTAATATTTAGCTCGCATTTATTAAATATGTTTTCCGTGCGTACCTATTTTTATTATGAATAGTTGTTTTAAAAAACACCCCATGCAATCAAAGTCATTATATTGCTTCTAACGTGTCCAAAAATTCTTCAAGCCAAGTAGGGAGGGGGATAGTAAATTTCTATAACTCTAATCTTTCTACACCGCTCACCCTCATTTTTATGCAAAACCGCGAATTGAAATAATTTTTTTACTATCAATGAATGTGCTGACTTTTTAGCAGATTGCAATTTTAATACATCTAATAGTAACCATGATCAACCTTAAAATCACTTATTTTTAACATCATGATTAATATATATTTTAATTTTAGCAAGAAATAGAGGTTATAGAATTATTTTCATATTTCAATTGGTTAATCATAAGATCAAGATTATATTTAAATGTGAATAGTAGTGAACACTAGTGAATACTAATTTTTACCAAAATATATATATAATATATTGATATATATTAATTAATTTTAAAAGGTGAATAGTAGTGAACACTTTTAATGAAAAGTTTAGAATAATGGGGGGTAAGTATAAAAAACCAGTTTAATAACTGGCATATGTAAAGGGTAATATTTGAAAAAGCACCACTCACATTTGAGGAGTGGAACTTATTAATAATGAAAGCGTAACCCAAATATGAGGTATGATATTTATAGCGCGGTATAATTAATGATTAACTAGCTTTAAATTGCGGTTACCTGATAGTGAGACATTCCCTTTACTGGCTTGCTCGACAAAATCGCCCCACCAGTCAAGCATAATGCGTTTTTGTTGCTCATACTCAGCTTTGTTGTAAGCTCGTCTTACTGCATTTTTATCTACGTGCGATAACGCGCTCTCAATAACATCATAATTAAAGCCTTGTTCAATTAGTGTTGTACTCGCTAAAGCTCTTAATCCATGTGCTACTAATTTATCTTTGTATCCCATGCGCTTTATTGCCATGTTAGCGGTTTGGCTATTCATAGGCTTGTTATAAGGTGGTCTTGCTGTTGGGAAAATGAATTCACTTTTATTGTTAATAGATTTCATTATATCGAGGATTTTGATTGCTTGTGGCAATAAAGGTATATTGTGGGGTCTATCCATTTTCATGCGTTCTGCAGGAATGCTCCATATTTTCTTATTAAAGTTTATCTCACCCCACCGTGCACCTACAGCTTCGCTAGGTCGCGTTAATGTGAGTAATTGCCATTCAATCACGCATCTTGCTTGTAACTCAATACTAGCCATAGATAAGGCTTACATGAACTGCGGTAACTCAGTAGGGGATATGGTAGGTTGATTTTTTACTTGAGGACTGTTAAATACGTCGGTAATTTTAGCAAGAGGGTTATTATCGATGATTCCCATATTGACAACGTAATACATTATTTCATTGATTCGCCTACAAACTCTCTTTACTGTCTCGTATTTATTATTGTTATTTAATGGTTATAAAGCATTGATTGCCTTAACAGCAGTTACTTGGTTTATGGGAATGTCTTTGATGTAAGGGAATACATGATTCTCTAATGAACGCCAAGCCTTTTTTAAAGTTTGTTCTTCTAATCCTTGTTCTGTTTTGAATTTAAGCCACCGCTCAGCCATGGAGTAGAATGTATTGCCGATTGCTTCTTGCTTAAGTTGTTCTTGTTCCGCTTTATGTTCTTGGAGGTCTATGCCTTGCTTAATTAATTCGCGTGCTTCGTCGCGTTGTTTTCGCGCTTGTTGTAGCGAAACTTCTGGATATTTACCAAAAGATAATAATGTCTCTTTATTTGATATGGGTTTTTTATATTTAAATCGCCATAATTTAGCTCCTGACGATTTGACTAACAAAAAAAGACCTCCACCATCAAAATACTTTTTATCCTTACTATTGGCTTTTAATGCTTTTATTTGTGTATCAGTCAAAGGGGTAGTTTCAATAGCCATTTTTCACCTTTGGGGGTATCTAATTATAAAGGCACTTTATCCTACCCCCAAATATACCCCCATTATTTTTGGTTGTAAATGTATCTTACTGATGCTTACGAAATAGCAAAACAGGCTTTAAGCCTTGTTTATACTGGTTTTGATGTGGTTTAAAGAATTTTAAAGAATGTTACTGAATATTGATTTGGTGCCGTGGGCGGGACTTGAACCCGCACGCCGTGAAGCACTACCCCCTCAAGATAGCGTGTCTACCAATTTCACCACCACGGCGCCGTTATTTATTCAGGAATATCCGATGTAGGATTTACCGATTCCGGTTGTATAACAGGATCTGTTGTCGGTGCGGTTTCACCTGTGTTTTGTTGAGTCGTTACAGGCGGTATATCATCGAAATTTGTAAATTCATCGCTAGAATTTATAGCACTACGACTACCAAGATTCGATAAAACGATACTTAGTATAAAAAACAAAACCCCAAGCATGGTTGTAGAACGTGTTAAAAAGTTCCCACTACCTGATGAGCCAAACAACGTCGCAGATGCTCCAGCACCAAAAGATGAACCCATGTCGGCACCTTTACCGCGCTGTATTAGCACTAAAACGATTATCACAACAGCGATAAGTAAATAACCTAGAATTAAAAGTTTATACATTTCAACCTGTCAATTTTATAAGTTATACAACAGAATTTATTGATGCGAAATATTAGCGAAAGAGTGAGCAACAAGCAAGAAGATTTTGTGATTTTCTGTATTTATCGTAATCAATTGTTCGTTTTTAAGGAAAAACCAGTATAATGTCGCCATTTTTATTCTAGTAAATTTAGTTGTATGAAATTCATTGTTAAGCTTTTTCCAGAGATTACCATTAAAAGTGAATCTGTTCGATTACGTTTTATAAAAATATTGACCAGCAATATTCGTAATATCTTAAAACATCATATCGAAGATGTCGCTGTTATACGTCATTGGGATTTTATTGAAGTACGCCCTAAAGTTGTAAATAGCGAAACTCAGATTTTACAATTACTAACCCGTATTCCTGGTATCCATCATATTTTGGTTGTTCAAGAGCACTCTTTTGTTGATATGCACGATATCTATGAAAAAGCTCGTGAGCATTATGCGCCTTTAATTGAAAATAAAACCTTTTGTGTACGTGTTAAACGCCGAGGTAAGCACGATTTCTCTTCAATCGATGTTGAACGTTATGTGGGCGGTGGGCTTAATCAGTTTGTTGCCTCATCTAAAGTCAAATTAACCCGCCCTGAGGTTACTGTTAATTTAGAAATAGAGAAAGATGTATTATTGCTGGTAAAAGAGCGTCATGCTGGGATAGGTGGCTTTCCAACAGGTACACAAGAAGATGTACTTTCTCTTATATCCGGCGGATTTGATTCTGGTGTATCGAGTTATAAGCTAATTAGACGGGGAAGCCGGGTTCACTACTGCTTTTTTAATTTGGGCGGTAAAACCCATGAAATTGGTGTTAAGCAGATGGCACATTATTTATGGGAGCGCTTTGGTAGTTCTCATAAAGTGCGTTTTATTGCGATCGATTTTTCAGATGTTGTTGGTGAAATTCTTGAAAAAATCGAGGATGGTCAAATGGGCGTTATTTTAAAACGGATGATGATACGTGCCGCTTCCAAAATCGCTCAACGATATAATGTTCAAGCACTTGTAACCGGTGAAGCACTAGGTCAGGTTTCAAGTCAAACGTTGACTAATTTACGTTTGATTGACAATGTGAGTGATACCTTAATTTTACGTCCGCTAATTACTCATGATAAAGAAACGATTATTAATCTGGCTCGTCAGATAGGGACTGAAGATATTGCTAAAACTATGCCAGAATTTTGTGGTGTAATTTCGAAAAGTCCAACGGTCAAAGCTGTTAAAGAAAAAATAGAGGAACAAGAGCTTAATTTTGATTTCTCAATTTTAGATAAAGCAGTGGAAGAGGCAGAAAATATTGATATTCGTGAAATTGCCAAACAAGCAAGTAACACGGTTATTCAAGTTGATACTGTGACTTCATTGGGTGATAATCAAATTGTGATTGATATTCGTGCGCCGGAAGAGCAGGAAGATAAACCGCTGGAATTAAATAATGTTGATATTAAAGTCATTCCATTTTATAAATTGGCTACACAATTTGGAGATTTAGATCAATCAAAACAATATCTTCTTTATTGTGCTAAAGGTGTTATGAGCAAGTTACAAGCACTTTATCTGATTGAGCAAGGGTTTTCGAATGTGAAAATTTTTAAAATATAATACTTAACAAATAGTTATGATATTGGTAGTATTTGGCTTTTATAATCATGATTTGATAAGATCAGATATTTTTTATAATCAAAATAATTACAAATTAATGATTTAATTAAGTTAAAGAGGAAGGCAATGAGTAAATTACTTGTAGTTGATGATGATCCTGAAATAGCCTCATTATTACGTGAATTACTTGAATTAGAAGGTTTTGACGTTGAAACAGCAAATAATGGAGTACAAGCTTTAGAAAAATTCGATAGTACCATTGATCTTATATTGCTCGATATAATGATGCCGGAGATGAACGGGCTTAGTATGTTATCTAAATTAAGAAATGACTTTACTGTTCCGGTTATTTTTCTGACAGCTAAAGACGACGAATTTGATAAGGTGATTGGACTTGAGTTAGGGGCTGATGATTATATTCTTAAACCTTTTAATGATAGAGAGTTGGTTGCTCGAATCAATGCCTTGCTACGAAGAACCCGTTGGGATAACTCAGAAGAAAGTGAAGAAAAACCGCTTCAACTTACTATTGATAAACTAACGGTTAATCGAAAGCAACAAACTGCTTTTTTTGATGACCAGTATCTCGAATTAACGGGTACTGAGTTCCAAGTATTACTTAAACTGCTTGAAAGTGCTGGTCAAACAATTTCCCGAGATACTTTAAGTGAAACTGTACTTGGTAAAGAGTTTATTCCGCTGGCTCGTTCAATTGATGTTCATGTGTCTAATTTGAGAAAAAAATTGCCACCACGCAGTGATG
This sequence comes from Gilliamella sp. B2923, assembly GCF_026536565.1. Taxonomy (NCBI): domain Bacteria; kingdom Pseudomonadati; phylum Pseudomonadota; class Gammaproteobacteria; order Orbales; family Orbaceae; genus Gilliamella; species Gilliamella sp. B2923. Next base: position 145,717 of record NZ_JAFNNZ010000001.1, read on the forward strand.
GGTTACCCTGGATAAAAACATTGAGATCGAAAGGCTACCTGTTTGTTGTCGATCAAAATGATAATGTACATTAAGGGTCGAATACATCTTATAAAGGTAAAATTATATGTGGATTTTTGACAGGTTAACTATTAGAATTTTCACAATATTTTTACTTACTATCGCTTTTTTTCTAATGTTGATTATGGCTTTGCCTAATCTTGACGCTCGAAATTTAACTTATTTAGCAAATAAAGATAAAGAAGCAGGCAATGTGCTTGCTAATCAAATAGAAAAAGAGCTTTCAAATGTACCTAAAGATAGTTTTCGTTGGTGGATGCGTTTTATCGTGGTGATGGACGGTCATCAAAAACCCGGGCAATTTTTATTCATTTTCACACCCAACAAACAAATAATTACCGCTGATACTAAAAATATTGATTTAGTTAGAAACTTTAGTGAAAAATCTAATAATGTCGCTGATCCGGCAAAGAAAATTTACGAATCTCAAGAGATTATAGGCCCTTTTCTAATTCATTATGCTAATGAAGATTACCAATTATACTTATTGCAACCAGCCTCAGATATTCAATCTCAATTTGTTAACTTAATCTTTGATCATCCCTTTTTATTATTAACACTAACAATGTTAGCCAGCTCTCCTTTTTTGCTTTGGTTATCTTGGAGTATTGCAAAACCTGCACGTGGTTTAAAACTGGCAGCCGAACAAGTTGCCAAAGGGAATTTGCAACAATGGCCTGAGTTAGAAAAAATCGGATCTTATGAGTATAAAGCAACCGGAGCGAGTTTTAATCATATGTTAAGGGAATTAAAACGGATGCAGGAGTTACAACAACGCTTGTTTTCTGATATTTCTCATGAATTACGCACGCCTTTGACTCGTTTGCAATTAGCCACATCATTATTACGCCGCAAACAGGGCGAAAGTAACGAAGTGATTCGTATTAATGATGAAGCATTAAAACTTGATGCAATGATTGGTGAGTTGCTCTCTTTAGCCCGTCATCAATATGATAATAATGAAGTTCGCAACTACCATAAATTAAATGTTTTATTTAAAAATGTATTAGATAATGCTACGTTTGAAGCGGAGCAAATTGGCAAAACATTTTTAATTCAAAATCCGCCAACTAATCATGTTGTGTTGTGTTATCCGACTGCTTTATGTAGCGCTCTGGAAAACGTTATTCGCAATGCATTTCGTTATTCTAAACACCAAATTGTGATTAATTTTAGTCAACAACCACAACAAATGACAATTACCATTGATGACGATGGTCCCGGTGTGGCTGATAACGAATTAGAACAAATTTTCAGACCTTTTTATCGAACCAGTGAAGCACGAGATCGCCAGACGGGTGGTACCGGACTAGGATTAGCCATTGTAGCAAATGCGATCACTCGCGATCACGGAACTGTTAAAGCACAGAAAAGTCACTTAGGTGGGCTGAGAATTGTGATAGTATTACCGACAAGTCAAAAACATTAAAAAATAAAGAGTAGTCATTGTGTCAAAATCCGCATTGAATATTGTACTGTTTGAGCCAGAGATTCCAGCGAACACTGGCAATATTATTCGTCTGTGTGCTAATACAGGATATAATTTGCATATTATTGAGCCAATGGGATTTTATTGGGATGATAAAAAACTACGGCGAGCAGGGCTGGATTATCAAGAATTTGTCAATGTCAAACGTTACAAAAATCTTGAACAGTTCTTAGATGTTAATCAATTGGATTTGACTAAACAGGTTTATGCATTGACTACAAAAGGTCAAAAGCCGCATAGTGCCGTGAATTATCAATCAAATGATTTTTTAATGTTTGGGCCTGAAACACGAGGTCTACCAGCTACAATACTCGATGCGTTACCACAGGATAATAAAATCCGCATTCCTATGTTAGCAACCAGTCGTAGTATGAACTTATCCAATTCAGTAGCGGTAGTTGTTTATGAATCTTGGCGTCAGCTTAATTATGCCGGGGCTAAGTAAATAGCTTTGATATTTTTAGGTCAATAATAGATAGCAGTTAGATAACAAAAAGAGAGGTAAGTCAATTCCTCTCTTTTTGTCGTGCAATAAGCGTGATATTGATAATAAACACGTTTATTTTACACGTGAAACGTATTCACCTGAACGTGTATCAACTTTAAGCACTTCACCAATTTGTACAAATAGTGGAACACGTACAACGGCACCGGTTGAAAGTGTAGCGGGTTTACCACCAGTTCCGGCTGTATCACCTTTCAAGCCCGGATCTGTTTCAATAACTTCAAGTTCAACAAAGTTTGGTGGTGTAACAGCAATCGGTTGACCATTCCATAATGTTAAAATACATTCAGCTTGATCGACTAACCATTTAGCATTATCACCCACTGCTTTTGCATCGGCAGAAAGTTGCTCAAAAGTATCGTTGTTCATAAAATGCCAGAACTCACCGTCGGTATACAAGTAAGTTAAATTCATATCGACAACATCAGCAGCTTCAACAGATTCACCTGATTTGAATGTTTTATCAACAGTTTTACCTGAAAGTAATTTTTTAATTTTAACGCGGTTAATTGCTTGCCCTTTACCTGGTTTATAAAACTCATTTTCAACAATTACACACGGCTCGCCATCTTGCATTATTTTAAGACCGGCTTTAAACTCATTAGTACTATAAGATGCCATAAAAGCTCCAACTATCATTCTGAATTACAAAAATGAGCCACATTATACAGCAAAAAGTTGAACAACCAAATAAAGAAGCATGGATTTTTGATCTTGCCAACGTTGTGACGGATATTAAAACACTCTATCGTTGTTTAGATTTAGATCCTGATACGATTTCTTTGTCTATGTTACAAGCAAAGAAACAATTCCCGCTGCGTGTGCCTTTAGCTTTTATCAATCGTATGAAAAAGGGCGATAGTCATGATCCTCTTTTGTTGCAGGTACTTTGTGATGATAACGAAATGTTGCAAGTCGCGGGATACAGTGATGATCCGTTACAAGAGCAAAATAATGCAATCCCGGGATTACTGCATAAATATCATAATCGGGCACTGTTAATAACTAAAACCGCTTGTGCGATCAATTGCCGTTACTGTTTTAGACGTCACTTTCCTTATCATGAAAATCAGAGCAGCAAAAAAAACTTAAATATAGCGCTTAACTATATTGCCACTCATCCTGAACTCGATGAGATTATTTTATCGGGCGGCGATCCATTAATGGCGAAAGATAATGAGATCGCATTTTTGATAAGTGAATTAGAAAAGATTCCACATATCAAGCGGTTACGCATTCATACTCGTTTGGCAGTAGTGATTCCGTCAAGAATAACCCAACAATTATCTCGATTATTTGCGCAAAGTCGATTACAGATAATTGTGGTTACACATATTAATCACCCCAATGAGATTGATAATGAAGTTACCCGTGCGATTTGGCAATTAAAACAAAGTAATGTATTAGTGCTTAATCAAAGCGTGATGTTAAAAAATATTAATGATAATGTTGAGGTTTTAGCCCAATTAAGTAATAAGCTGTTTGATAGCGGTATTTTACCTTATTACATTCATCTGCTTGATAAAGTTCAAGGCGCTGCACATTTTTTCGTTGATGATAAAACCGCCAAACAATTGATGAAACAGCTTGCTGAAAAAGTATCCGGTTATTTAGTGCCAAAACTGGCTCGTGAGATTGGTGGAGAAAAAAGTAAGCGGGTACTTGCTGTTGCTGATTGATTTTGTTTTACTTATGGTATCAAATAATCTGGTGTTGATTGGATGATGATTTGTTCAATTGTCGCGCTGCTGATCGTCCATGCAGGTTAGCACTTACCGACATTTATTGATTAGGTATTATTCAATCGTCAGTTTTTATATTATTGTGCTATAAATAAATTTTAGATCATATCTGTTACACTTATCTTTGAAAATCTCATTGACGAAAAATAAAATAGCTTCTATAATTCCGACCTCTTTAATTAATGATGTAGAGTTTTTACTCTGCAACCTGTTGATAAATTAGATTTGGATATAAATCGTCATGAAACGCACATTTCAACCATCAGTATTAAAACGCAATAGAACTCACGGTTTCCGTGCTCGTATGGCAACTAAAAACGGTCGTCAAGTTCTTGCTCGCCGTCGTGCTAAAGGCCGTGCTCGTTTAACTGTTGCTAGCTGATTTTAAGTTGAGTGATTAATTTCACTTTTCCTCGGGAGTTACGTTTGTTAACTCCCTTTGATTTCAATTATGTCTTTCAAGAGTCCGTTAGAGCTGGCTCACCCTTTCTTACATTAGTTGCACGAATAAATGATTTAAATCATCCTCGTTTAGGATTTGCTATAGCAAAAAAACAGGTTAAACGTGCACATGAGCGCAACCGTATTAAGCGTTTAACGAAAGAATATTTTCGTCTTCATCAACATCAGCTTCCTAATATTGATTTTATTTTAATGGCTAAACATTCTGTTATCGAATTGGATAATAAACAGTTAGTTGCAACATTAGATAAATTATGCCAACGAATTATCGCCAAACAAAAAGTTTGAATAAACTTAAATTGATTATCAAACAGCATGTCTATGCGGCTAAATCATTGATAATTAATTTTTTTATTTTATTTATTCGCGCTTATCAACGGATTATAAGCCCGTTGTTTGGTCCTAAATGTCGCTTTACACCTACTTGCTCTCAGTATGCAATAATTGCACTACGACGCTTTGGATTAGTAAAAGGTGGTTGGCTAACGGTCAAACGTGTATTAAAATGTCATCCTTTACATGAAGGAGGAGAAGATTTTGTTCCTCCAAAAACTAAAACCAATAGAGAAAAACATTAATGGGATCTCAACGTAATATCTTAGTCATTGCTTTACTTTTTGTCTCTTTTTTAATTTGGAAGGCATGGGTGGATGATCATGCACCTAAACCACCAATGACTAACCAAATGACTCAACAAATAAGTGATGATGATTCAACAGGCAATTTAGCTTTAGGTAAAACCATTACCATTAAGTCTGACGTATTGTTACTCACAATTAATACTTATGGTGGTGATGTTCAAGCAGCACAATTATTGAAATATGATCAAACGCTTCATTCAGGTACACCTTTCCAATTATTAACATCTCGTCCTGATTTTGTTTATATTGCTGAAAGTGGTTTAACAGGTAAAGACGGACCTGATAATGCTATTCAAGATGCGAAACGCCCGGTATACCAAACTGCGCAAACAGAATATGTGTTAGCTGACGGACAAAATGAATTACGTGTTCCGTTAACTTATCAGATTAATGGCATTACTTATACTAAATACTACATTTTACAACGTGGTAACTATGCTATTGATGTGCAATATGATATCAATAACCAAAGTAATGGACCGATTGATGTCGCGATGTATGGTCAATTGAAACAAACTATCAAATTACCAGAAGATGCTGTCACTGAAGGTGGGGGCGGACTTGGATTAAGCGCATTCCGTGGAACTGCATATTCAAGCTCAAGTACAAATTATAGCAAATATAGTTTTGATGATATTAAAGATAAAGCATTAGCGGTAGAAACGCAAACTGGTTGGATTGCTATGTTGCAACACTATTTTGCTTCAGCATGGGTGCCAACACAGGATCAAAATAACCTTTTTTATTCACGTGTAACTGCTAAAAATACGCAAGCAACTATTGGTTTCAAAGGTCAATCAACTGTTATCCCGGCAGGTGCTAGCCAATCAATTGGCGCTAAGCTATGGTTAGGTCCGGAAATCCAAAGTCAATTGAAAGAAACGGCAAATCATCTTGATTTGATTGTTGATTATGGTTGGTTATGGTTCTTGTCACAACCGTTATTCTACTTATTGAAATTTATTCAAGGTTTTGTCAGTAACTGGGGTGTGTCGATTATTATTATTACCTTTATTGTGCGTGGAATTTTATTCCCGTTAACACGTGCGCAATATCGTTCAATGGCTAAAATGAAGTTATTACAACCTCGTTTACAAGCGTTAAAAGAGCGTTATGGTGATGATAGACAGAAGATGAGTATGGAAACAATGGCTCTTTATAAGCAAGAGAAGGTTAATCCTTTGGGCGGTTGTTTGCCATTGATTATTCAAATGCCTATCTTCTTATCGCTATTTTATATGTTAGGTAATACCGTTGAACTTCGTCATGCACCATTTGCGTTATGGATTCATGACTTGTCAGCGCAAGATCCTTATTATATATTCCCATTATTAATGGGTGCGACGATGTTCTTAATACAGAAAATGTCACCAACGGCGGTCACAGATCCATTACAACAAAAATTAATGACTTTTATGCCGTTAATTTTCACTGTGTTCTTCTTATGGTTCCCGTCAGGTCTGGTTTTATACTATATCGTGAGTAATTTATTTACCATTGCTCAGCAACGTATTATCTACTGGGAGCTTGAGAAAAAGGGACTTCACGAAAAGAAAAAGAAATAGAAATCGTATTAGAAAAAGGAGGTGTTAAACCCTCCTTTTTTGTTTTGCTTTTAGGTAAGAATGGAAATGAATATACAGCAACAATTTAATTTAACCGGCAATGAAACCGGATACTGGTTTGTCAGCGCCAATGGACGATTGTGGTTACCTAATGGCGAAGTGCCAACGGGTTATGCTAAAGAGTTTGGTTTTACTAACCAATTAGCTCAGCCAATTGGCGAATGGAATGGTCAAACTGCTTGGCTGATTTGTCATGAAATGAAAAGCTCGATGAGTGTCATACGTCCACTGCTTAATAAAACTGATCAATCGCTATTTAATATGGCCGGTCGAGCGGTGCAATTGGCTGAGTTTTATCGCTCCCACAAATATTGTGGCTATTGTGGTCATCAAATGTATATTAGTAGTTCAGAATGGTGTTGTTTGTGCCATAACTGCAAAGAACGTTATTATCCTCAGATATCACCTTCTATTATTGTTGCAATCCGACATCAAAATAAAATTTTATTGGCTAAGCATGTCAGACATAATCAAGATGACTTATATACGGTTTTAGCGGGTTTTACTGAAATAGGTGAAACAATGGAAAATGCTGTTGAACGTGAAGTATATGAAGAGTCAAAAATCAAAATTAAAAATATCCGGTATGTAGGATCGCAACCTTGGCCATTTCCTAATTCACTAATGATGGCTTATTTGGCTGATTACGAGAGCGGTGAAATCTGTATCGACAAAAATGAGTTAGTACAAGCTGATTGGTTCCATTATTCTCAGTTACCTAAAATTCCAGAGTATGGGACGATAGCAAGGCGCTTAATTGAAGATACGATTGTATTATGCCGTGAATATGATGAGTTTGGTGAAGACTAATCATATTCACGAAGTTAATGGCCGTATTTGTTTACTGATAGTCGATAGTTCGGATTAAATTTGTTGTTTTTGATTCATCACCGGTTGTTACACAAACGGCCTTAGTCCAGTCGCTATAGACGGTATAATCAGAATATGAACAAGTTTCATTGATTTCAACTTCTTGTTCATTTTTATCGTTTACAATAATTTCACCACTTGATGAAAGTTTAAATGTTTTTGTAATCGATTTTTCTAACTGATTAATATTACTATAAACTAAAGTTTTCTCTTGTAGCAAAATTGGGAAATTGACTTTATTATCAACTGGCACATATGCGCTGTATAAAACTAGCTCAACGCGATCATATTGGTCATAAACAATTTTACTATTAAAAATGACATTATTTTCTGCAAAATGCGATAGTGTCATTTCAACCAAACGACCATCTTCATCAAATTCATTTCTTGCAACAATATCGCCTTTGCTATTTTTCATACCGAGTATATTTTTGCTGGCATCAAATGTGATTTTATAATCATTGCGGTTTTCTTTTGTTCCGTAAAAATATTTAGCGTTCTTATAATCGAGTTCGCCATAAAAACCTTCTAAATCATAATTAGCAACATAACCTTGTTCATTATAATTGATGAGCTTATCTGATGCTCCTTCAATTTTTTGTTGTTTAATTAATTTATGATTTGGTAGTAATTCCGGTTCATTATGGAAAAGATAACTATTGATTATAGTAACAGGTAAGTATGACAGGGATTGAACCTCTTCATCAAACGTGTCTGAACTTAGGCTATCAACATTTAAATTATTATTTTGGTTGTTGTTTGTTTGAGATGAAGATGCTATCTGGGATGACTGTTCTTCATCACATCCTGTTAATACTAATAAAAAGCTTAATGAACATATTGATAAATAAAATAATGATTTATTCATAATTTAGGCTTCTATTTCATGTTATTGTAAGAAAATGAATGTGATTAAACGTAGATTTTTTACCTAGTTCACTATTATGTTACTTCTATTAATGGCATTTATTAATGGCATTGACACCAATTTGCCAAATCTTCTAAGTTCCAACGTTTCATCATTTCACACCATGCGTTTCGCCAATGATTTACTGTATTACCATTAAAACCTAATTCAGTTTGGATTTGCATATTATTTTTTCCGGAAACAAGCGAATTAATAAATTCAATCCATAGTTCAGACTTAGGAAGACGATTAAGAATTGTGTCACTTAAAATGTTAAAGCTACGTCGGCAACGCTTACAACGATAACAAGTGCGTTTACCAACTTTGGTTGTTTCTGTTGAACTACAATATAAACAAACTGGCGATTGTTCATTTAATAAAGACGTGACTTTTTCAATCAGTATTTGATGTTGTTTGGTAAGTGTCGGGGTGATTTTTAATTGTTTTGCACCGGTATACCATTTGTTTAGTAATGGATAGTAAGACTTCAAATGATCAACAATAGCTTGATCTCGCCGCATGACTTTTTCTAACGTACAGCCTAATTTTTTTGCAATAGTTTGGTAACTTTTGTTCGCTATACGGCTAGTAAATATCGTTTCTAACCAATCAAATGGTGATAATCGATTAAAAGAGGTGTTAGATGCTACATTGAAATATTTGTCACAAGCTTTGCAACGATAGGTATTTGTTGGTTTTGAACGAATCAGATAGAATTCATTTTGTTGGCAAAAAGGACAAACTTCTATATGTTGTGAAGCCATTTTTTCTAAATCATGACGAAATTTATTCAGTTCATCATGCAATTCAATTGGAACAAGTTCATATATCATTTTCTACTCCCAAATCGCTTAACTTTGTAAATATTATCAGATTTTTACACAAACATATAGTTTTACTGAAACTTTTTTACATTTAGAACTGCCAGATCGTTATTAAATTTAGGTCATTAACTAATTTGAATTTTAGGGCTGCTATTGGTGGGTTATTTATTTAAAAATGTTGAATGGATAATGTTAATAATCATTAGTCTAAAATTTAGTCATAAATAATAAACATTTTTTAGACAAATTTAGTTAATTTATGTAAAAAATCGACAGGGTTTTAGCCAGTCGATTTTTGTTTATAACTTGATGATATTATGGGTTTTGTAACCACTGGGCAGCTTGTTTGGCAAAATAGGTTAGCACGCCATCAGCGCCCGCTCGTTTAAAGCATAGTAACGATTCCATGATAGTCGATTTTTCATCTAACCAACCATTTTCAATGGCAGCTTTGAGCATAGCGTATTCACCAGATACTTGATAAGCAAAGGTAGGTACGGCAAAAGTTTGTTTAACTTTCGTGACAATATCAAGATAAGGCAGCCCTGGTTTAACCATTACCATATCCGCTCCTTCGCTCAAGTCTTGATAAATTTCTTGTAGTGCTTCATCACTGTTAGCGGGATCGAGTTGGTAAGTTTTTTTATTGCCACCTTTTATATTCGATGCTGATCCGACTGCGTCACGGAAAGGGCCATAAAAGCTTGATGCATATTTGGCTGAATATGCCATAATTTGGGTATTCACAAATCCATGCGATTCAAGCGCATTACGTATAGCGCCGATGCGACCATCCATCATATCGCTAGGTGCAATAATATCAACGCCAGCTTGCGCTTGAACTAAGGCTTGCTTAATCAACGTTTCGACTGAAATATCGTTTAGAACATAGCCTTGATCGTCAATAATGCCATCTTGCCCATGTGTAGTATAAGGATCGAGCGCAACATCGGATAAAATGCCTAGTTGGGGAAAGGCTTTTTTTAGGGCGCTAATTGCTCGGGGAACTAAGCCATTTTCGTTATAAGCTTCTTGCGCCAATAATGATTTTTTTGATGCATCGATAGCCGGAAATAACGCTAAAACAGGTATGCCTAATTTAACCACTTCTTCTGCTTCTTTTAATAATACATCGATACTCATGCGATTAACATTAGGCATTGATGAAACAGATTGAGTTATGTTTTTACCTTCAACAATAAAGACAGGATAAATTAAATCATTAACTGTTAAATGATTTTGAGCAACTAGACGGCGGCTAAAATCATGTGCTCGATTGCGACGTAAGCGGCGTTGAGGGTATTGACCGGTAAAAAATAATGACATAAAACACCTATTTATTTTGAATAACTATCGTTTATTATCTGACTGAGCTTGTAGATTAGCAAATTAATTTGCTCTGTGGTAATTATTCGATATTTTACTTTACAACATATATCGATTAGAGGTAAAATTGCGCACTAATTTTTAGTCCTTTGTGATATTAAACAAATTTGAGGTGAGAGGCACATGCCAGTAATTAAAGTACGTGAAAATGAACCTTTCGATGTAGCATTACGTCGTTTCAAACGTTCTTGCGAGAAAGCAGGGATTTTAGCTGAAGTTCGTAACCGTGAATTTTACGAAAAACCAACGACTATTCGTAAACGCGCAAAAGCAGCAGCTGTTAAACGCCATGCTAAAAAATTAGAAAGAGAAAACGCTCGTCGCACTCGTCTATACTAAGATTTATACTGAAAATTTTAATTGATACTAACTATCAATTTTATCTATTTTTAATATAAAGAGATTTTAACAAGCCGTACATTTCGATACGGCTTGTTGTCTTTGGGTAATACCAATATTGGTTGAATTTTATCATGAAAGGTCGTATTCCTAATGATTTTATTTTAGATTTAATTGCTCGCACAAGTATTCTTGATGTGATCAGTAAGCGCGTTAAAATGAAAAAGAAAGGAAATAACTACTTTGGTTGTTGTCCTTTTCATGATGAAAAAACCGCCTCTTTTTCACTAAATGAAAAAAAACAAATTTACTATTGTTTTGGATGTGGTGCATCCGGTTCGGTAGTGAATTTTCTTATGCAGTACGACCGTTTATCTTTCCCCGAAGCAATTGAAGAAATCGCTAGCATGCAAGGGATACAAGTTCCTTATACTGATAGCGATAACAGCCAACTTGATAATTCAAAACAGATTGAATCGCGTAATGTTCGCCGTGACCTTTATACACTAATGGCAAAAATCACCAATTTTTACCAGCAGCAATTAACATTAACCACGTCAAAAGATGCGCAACAGTATCTTTTACAGCGAGGGCTTAACAGTGAAATTATTGCTCGGTACAAAATAGGTTACGCACCTAACGAATGGCGTTCAACTTTCCAAAGTGTGGCAAAAACGAAAGCGGAAACTCATCTTTATGATCAAGCTGGCATGTTAGTGACCAGTGACGGTGGTAATCAATATGATCGTTTTCGTGGTCGAATTATGTTTCCTATTCGAGACAGGCAAGGCAATGTGATTGCTTTTGGTGGGCGCACGATAATCAATGATTCGGCTAAATATATCAATTCGCCAGAAACCCCAATCTTTCATAAAGGATTCCAATTATATGGGCTTTATGAAGCACAAGAGATTAATCGTAACCCCGATAAACTCATGGTGGTTGAGGGGTATATGGATGTTGTTTCGCTAGCGCAATATGGCATTGATTATGCTGTGGCAGCATTAGGAACATCCACATCAGAACAACACATCAAGTTACTATTTAGGGCAACTGATTCTGTCATATTTTGTTATGACGGTGATAAAGCGGGTCGTAGTGCAGCTTGGCGTGCGCTTAATGTGTTACTGCCTTGCTTGATTGACGGTAAACAAATTACATTTGTTTTTTTGCCACAGGATGAAGATCCGGATAGTTTTGTACGTAAAGTGGGCAAACAAGGTTTTGAATCGCATTTACAATCAGCGCCTAACTTATCTCAATTTTTATTTGATGAATTATTAAAACAAGTTGATTTAAGTAGCTCTGAAGGCAAAGCAAAATTGAGTGCACTTGCTATACCAATGCTTGAGCAAGTAAAAGCGAAAGCTTTCAGGTTGAATTTACTTCAACAACTGGGGCGTTATTTAGGCTTACTTGATGTTGCGCAAATTGAACAATTAATTCGTGATAATCGTCAAAAAAGTGAAGATAAGACGGCTGAAGTTAAGCCTTCAATTCAAATGAAATTAACAATTATGCGTATTTTAATTGGTTTGTTAATACAGTATCCAAACCTTGCTAAACAAGTCTCGGATATCAATATTATGCGTCAAGCCAAGTTAGCGGGGATTGATATTTTTATTGAATTACTTGAATTATGCCAACATTACCCAAATATAACTACAGCCCAGATATTAACGCAATGTATTGATAGACCGTTTTATAAGCAACTTAATCGTCTAGCAAGCTGGGAACACCATTATCAAGATGATGAAATAAGCACAATATTTTCTCATACTTTAAAAGAGTTATATGATAATATACTCGCCCAAAGGCAAGATGAACTGATCGCAAAAGAGAGAGTCTCCGGCTTAAGTACCGCAGAGAAAAAAGAATTAGCGACACTAATACTTGTTTTATCAAAAAAAGACTAAATATATAGGGTATATGGAGACAATATCATTTTGTCTTACATATATATTATACATTACCGAATAACTAAATGTGGATACCTTTTATGGAGCAAAATTCTCAATCACAGTTAAAACTTCTGATCATTCGAGGTAAGGAACTGGGATACCTGACCTATGCTGATGTCAACGATCACTTGCCAGAAGAAATTATTGATTCAGATCAGATTGAAGATATTATCCAAATGATCAATGATATGGGGATTCAAGTTCTTGAAGAAGCCCCTGATTCTGATGAGTTATTACTTTCAGATAATGTTCCTGATGAAGAAGCTGTTGAAGCAGCGACAGCATTGGTACTTTCTAATGTTGAATCAGAAATAGGTCGAACTACCGATCCTGTGCGTATGTACATGCGCGAAATGGGGGCGGTTGAACTTTTAACCCGTGAAGGCGAAATTGACATCGCAAAACGTATTGAAGATGGGATTAACCAAGTTCAAACCTCTGTTTCAGAATATCCAGAAGCGATTACTTATCTTTTAGAACAATATAATTTAATTGAAAGTGGTGAAGTACGTCTGTCTGATCTTATCACTGGCTTTGTTGATCCGAATGCTGAAGAATCAGCAGAAGAGTTACCGGAAGAGTTAGATGATAACGAAGAAGAGATCGAAATTGATGATAGCGACGATGAAAACGAAGAGGAAGACAGTGATTCTGCTGATGACGATGTCTCTATCGATCCGGAAGTTGCCAGAGCTAAGTTTGCTGAATTAAAAGAACAGCATGATAAAACTTCAGCCGCTATCAAAAAGTATGGACGTGCACATAAAAAAGCACAACAAGAGATCGAAAATCTATCCGAAATCTTTAAACAATTTCGTTTAGTGGGTAAACAATTCGATATTCTTGTAAATAATATGCGCAGCATGATGGATCGCGTAAGAGCACATGAGCGTGTGATTATGAAGATCTGCGTTGAGCAGTGCAAGATGCCGAAAAAACAGTTTATGACCCATTTTACCGGCAATGAAAATAACATGAGCTGGTTTAAAAAAGCCTTAACGGCTAAGGGTGCTTTTGCCGCAAATTTAAAAGAGTTTGAAGAGCCTATTGAAGCTGAAATTAATTGTTTGCAGCAAATTGAAACGGAAACTAATTTATCTATAGAACAGATTAAAGATATCAACCGACGTATGTCTATTGGTGAAGCAAAAGCTCGTCGGGCTAAAAAAGAGATGGTTGAAGCGAATTTACGTTTGGTTATCTCTATTGCGAAAAAATACACCAATCGAGGATTACAATTCTTAGATCTTATTCAAGAAGGTAATATCGGTTTGATGAAAGCTGTTGATAAATTTGAATACCGTCGTGGTTATAAATTCTCAACTTATGCTACATGGTGGATTAGGCAAGCCATTACTCGTTCTATTGCTGACCAAGCCAGAACGATTCGTATTCCGGTGCATATGATTGAAACAATCAATAAGCTAAACCGAATCTCTCGTCAAATGTTACAAGAGATTGGGCGCGAGCCAACTCCAGAAGAGTTGTCTGAGCGTATGCAGATGCCAGAAGAGAAAATTCGTAAAGTGCTGAAAATTGCCAAAGAGCCAATTTCCATGGAAACACCGGTCGGTGATGATGAAGATTCACACTTAGGTGACTTTATTGAAGATACAGCGCTTGAGCAACCATTAGATGCAGCGACATCAGAGAGTTTACGAAGCGCAACTCGTGATATCTTATCAGGATTAACGCCGAGGGAAGCGAAAGTACTACGTATGCGTTTTGGTATTGATATGAATACTGACCATACACTTGAAGAGGTCGGTAAACAGTTTGATGTTACACGTGAACGTATACGTCAAATCGAGGCTAAGGCATTACGTAAATTACGTCATCCAAGCCGTTCTGATGTGCTTCGCAGTTTCTTAGAATAAATCTTACTATCTTATCTATCGCCACTTTTGTGGCGATTTTTTTTAACTTATCACGCTTGAAGCCATGAACCTACTACAACGTTTTAAAATCGATCCGTTTCTATTAATTTTAATTTGTGTGGTGTTGACTGCCAGTGTTTTTCCTTGTGAAGGGCAAACTAAAGTTGTTTTTGAATACCTAACAACGTTTGCTATTGGCTTATTATTTTTTATGCATGGCGCTAAGTTATCATTTCAGGCCATCGTTGTCGGGATTAAAAATTGGCGACTGCATCTATTCATCTTTGCTACGACCTTTATTCTTTTCCCTATTTTAGGGGTACTAATGCAATTTTTAGTCCCTACTTTCTTACCCTATGAACTCTATCTTGGATTTGTCTATCTTTGTGTTTTACCCGCCACTGTTCAATCAGCAATCGCCTTTACATCCATAGCCAAAGGTAATGTTGCGGCTGCAATTTGTAGTGCATCAGCATCTACTTTATTAGGGGTATTTATAACGCCTGTATTAGTGGGTTTACTTATGCATACTCAAGCGGCAGGATCAATGAATTTGCTTGATGCTATCTCATCAATTATGCTCAAACTGATGTTACCATTTGTAGTCGGTCATCTCTCACGGCGATTTATTGGTAAATGGGTCGATAAATATAAAACAGTGATTGCTAAAACAGATCGCTTATCCATTTTGTTAGTTGTTTATGTTGCCTTTAGTGATGCGGTTGCTAACGGGATTTGGTCTAAAATTAGTTTGCTATCACTTATAGAGATTATCTTTTATTCTATCGTCTTATTAACCATTGTATTGTTGTTGACCACTTATGGGTCGCGACTATTAGGTTTTAATAAAGAAGATGAGATTACCATTGTGTTTTGTGGTTCGAAAAAAAGCCTTGCTAGTGGCATTCCAATGGCAAGTGTTATCTTCCCAATGTCGATAATGGGCATTATGATTTTGCCTTTAATGATTTTTCATCAAGTACAACTCATGATCTGTGCTGTACTGGCTGCACGTTATGCAAAGCGAAAAATGTAAAAATTGTTTTGCTCATTGCTTGATTCTCAAGGATAATAGCTGGGCTATTAACAACAGAAAGATATATTATGTTTCATCTATTTGCTGATTTAGAATTTACAACCATTGTATTATTAGTTTTGGCACTATTTTTTGTTCTTTTTTACGAGGCAATTAATGGTTTCCATGACACAGCTAATGCTGTGGCAACAGTAATATATACAAGGGCATTGAAAGAACAACTTGCCGTTTTTATGGCAGGTATGTTTAACTTTTTTGGCGTATTGCTCGGCGGGCTGAGTGTCGCTTATGCTATTGTTCACCTTTTACCGACAGATCTTTTACTAAATGTAAGCTCAGCGCACGGGCTTGCGATGGTATTTTCCATCTTATTTGCCGCAATCATTTGGAATTTAGGCACTTGGTATGTAGGTATTCCTGCATCAAGTTCACATACCTTAATTGGATCGATTATCGGTGTTGCACTGGCTAATGCCTTTATTACAGATACATCGATCATTGATGCACTTAATATACCTAAAATGATTTCAATCTTTTTATCATTGATTATTTCCCCTGTTGTTGGGCTTGTGATTGCCGGGTTGATGATCTTTTTACTGAGAAAATATTGGACTCGCAAAGGTCAAAGTAAAAAGAGCCGCAAAAAAAGAGAACGTATTTTCATGACGCCTGAACAGCGTGAAAAGCTTTATGGTAAAAAGAAACCGCCATTTTGGATCCGTATTATGCTAATTATTTCGGCGGCGGGAGTGAGTTTTTCTCATGGCGCTAATGACGGACAAAAAGGGATTGGTTTATTAATGCTGGTATTAATGGGTATTGCGCCGGCCGGCTTTATTGTTAATATGCAGGCTTCTACTTATGACATTACTAATACTCGTAATGCTATCCATAATATTGAAGAGTATTTTGTCACGCATAACCAAGAGCTTAATTCAGTGATTGGTTCACAAACTGCTGTTGATACAACTATTCCTGAAACTGATTTAAATAAATATCATTGCGATTATTCTCGCTCTTTTACCACCTTAGGTATTGCTAATAACTTATTTAATAAACTCAATGATTATGAAACGCTAACAGTAGACCAACGTTCACAAACCAGACGCATTTTACTATGTTTATCTGATACGGTATCACATGTGGCTAAACAACCTAATGTGTCTTCACAAGATAAGCAATACTTAAAATCATTAAACAATGATTTACTTAAAACTGTTGAATATGCGCCAATTTGGATCATTATTGCCGTTGCATCAGCGCTAGCTGTTGGTACCATGATTGGTTGGCGACGTGTTGCTATTACTATAGGTGAGAAAATTGGTAAAAAAGGCATGACTTATGCACAAGGCGTCTCAGCACAAATTACCACTGCTTTATCAATTGGGATTGCAAGTTATACCGGTATGCCGGTTTCGACAACTCAAGTGCTTTCATCATCAGTAGCCGGTACTATGATTGTTGACGGCGGCGGTGTACAAAGTAAGACAATAAAAAATATTGCGCTGACATGGGTTTTAACACTTCCAATATCAATTTTGTTATCTGGGTCACTTTTTTGGCTTGCTCAAAAATTGATTTAGTAGTAAAAATAGAGTACTGATTATCAATTTAACTAGGAAGTTAAAAATAGGAAGGAGTAAAGTATCATGGCTTATAAACATATATTAGTCGCAGTTGATTTATCACCAGAAAGTGAAGTGCTTGTCGAAAAAGCAGTTTCTATGGCCCGACCATATAATGCTCAAATCTCATTGATTCACGTTGGTATTAATTATTCAGATCTTTACACCGGTTTAGTTGATATCAATATGAATGATATGAAAGATCGTATTACTGAAGATGCGCACATTGCCTTAAATAAATTGGCTGATGAAGCAGGTTATCCAATTGCACATACCCTCTCCGGAAATGGTGAATTTGGTCAAGTATTAATTGAAGCTATCCACGAATATGGGGTTGATTTAGTTGTTTGTGGTCATCACCAAGATTTTTGGAGCAAATTAATGTCTTCTGCTCGCCAACTCATCAATAATACTCACATCGACACATTAATCGTGCCGTTAAAAGATGATGAGCCTGCGCAAGAGCCAGCAAAATGAAATGTTAAACATCAACCCGCTTTATAAGCGGGTTTTTTTATTAAAAAGATAATATTTTTGTCAAGAACTTTCAGAAATACTATACGTTTGAGTATAATTTAAAGAATAATTTTCTAGTTAACCTATAAAGTATTCTAAAAAATACTCAGATAATTCTTAATATACAAGGAGATTGAGTATGAATATCGCTTTAGTTACCGGTGCATCTTCAGGGTTTGGTCAAGCAATCTGCCGTAAGCTTATTGCAGACGGTTATAAAGTTGTCGGTGCTGCTCGGCGTATAGATAAATTGCAAAAGCTGGCAACAGAGTTAGGTACCAATTTTTTTGGATTATCTTTAGATGTCACAAAGAAAGATTCGGTTGAGACAATATTATTACAATTGCCTAAAGAGTTTCAGCCAGTTGATATCCTGATTAATAATGCAGGGTTAGCCTTAGGATTAGAAACAGCTGATCAAGCTAATTATGATGATTGGGAAACCATGATTGAAACCAATATTATTGGTTTAGTGCATTTAACCCATCAAATTTTACCGGGTATGGTTGAGCGTAATTTTGGCTATATCATTAATCTTGGATCGGTAGCCGGAACATACGCTTATAAAGGCGGTAATGTTTACGGCGCTACCAAAGCATTTGTTAAACAATTTAGTGCAAATTTACGTACTGATCTTTTGGGAAAGAAAGTCAGAGTGACAAATATTGAGCCGGGGTTATGTGGTGGCACTGAGTTTTCTAATGTCCGTTTCCATGGTAACAATGAACAAGCCGCAGCTGTCTATGAAGGTGTTGATTACATCACGCCGGAAGATATTGCCAATACGGTGTCATGGTTGGTTAACACACCTGCACATTTTAATGTTAATTCCATTGAAATTATGCCTGTTGCACAAGCTTCGGCAGGGTTAGCGGTGAGTAAATCACTGTAATAGCCAAACCAGCATTGGCATTTAGATTATTGATCTCGATGCTGTTAAATCGTAAAAAAATGGATTTTGTCAACAAAATAGACTTGCACTTATGCTAATGGATTGATATTCTTTCTTCTTGTAATTTTGATTGAGGTTTATGGGTAATGACATTTACTGAAGTAACAAATACATTTGCGACAAGTTTGCCAGGTACAGACAGTTATGTAAAACTGCGTAAAGCTATGCGAACTTTAATTCAAGAAGATCCAAAAAATGCATCGGTCTATTTTTTGATCTTTGGCTTTGCTCGCACTTATGTCATGTTATATGAAGATCAGGAAGTTTCGCCACAGTTTGCCGAAGATAATCAAAAATTGATGTTATCGTATCTCAATATTCTTGATGAAGCATTAAAGAAACAAGATGCTCAAAGTATCTACCAAGCTTTAAACAAGGTAGTCAATGAGTACGAAAACAGCAAAAAAGTTTTTTAATTAATACAGCCTGACATGAAAATGTCGGGCTGTTTTGTTTTAAGTTTAATATAGAATTTTATTCAAGGAAAAATAATGAACATTATCATGACCATTATTAGCATGATTGGCACCACAGGCACTATTATTAAATATAGGGCGGGTTGATTTTTCCTTAAAAATATTGAAAAACCCGCCAAAAAAGGCGGGTTTTTTACTTTATATACAAAATAGGTTCAAAATCTTAAAAGTTACAAACTAATATTTTGAATAAGAACTGGCATAAATTAGGATAATAAGTAAAGGTGTGATATGAAAGTTTTAAAATTTGGAGGTACATCTGTCGCTAACGCAGAACGTTTTTTGCGTGTTGCAGAGATTATTGAAAATAATGCAAAGCAAGAGCAGACAGCAACTGTTTTATCGGCACCCGCTAAAATTACCAATCATTTGGTTGCAATGGTCGAAAAAACGGTCGCAGGGCAGGATGTTGAAACTAACATTTATGATGCAGAGAAAATTTTTGCCGATCTATTAGAAGGTATCTCAAAAGCAGTACCTAATTTTGCCTATGACGAAATGAAACGGTTTGCACTCAATGAGCTTAATAACCTCAAACAGTTGCTAGAGGGGATTGGGCTATTAGGTCAGTGTCCTGACAGTATTAATGCTTCAATCATTTGTCGTGGTGAAAAACTTTCTATTGCTATTATGCAACAGTTATTAATAGCAAAAGGTCATGCCGTAACGGTCATCAATCCGGTTACAATGTTAATTGCTCAAGGCGATTACCTTGAATCGACTGTCGATATTGTTGAGTCATCACATCGAATTAGTGAAATGCATATTCCACCTGAAAATATTATCTTAATGGCTGGTTTTACAGCGGGTAATGACAAAGGTGAATTAGTCGTGCTTGGTCGTAATGGTTCAGACTATTCAGCCTCCGTGTTGGCTGCATGTTTACGGGCAAGCTGCTGCGAAATTTGGACAGATGTTGATGGCGTTTACACTTGTGATCCTCGCATTGTGCCTGATGCTAAATTATTAAAAACAATGTCTTATCAAGAAGCAATGGAGCTTTCTTATTTTGGTGCTAAGGTGCTTCATCCAAGAACAATCTTACCGATAGCTCAGTTCCAAATTCCTTGTTTAATTAAAAATACCAACAATCCTGATGCACCCGGTACATTAATTGGGGCAAATGTTGTTGATTCAACAACACCGGTAAAAGGTATAACTAATCTCAACAATATGGCAATGATTAATGTATCCGGACCAGGATTAAAAGGTATGGTTGGCATGTCAGCCCGTGTCTTTTCAGCCATGTCCTATGCGGGTATTTCTGTTGTACTTATTACCCAATCATCATCCGAATATAGCATCAGTTTTTGCATTCCACAAACTGAGCTATATCGAGCGGAAGAAGCCTTAAGTGATGAATTTTATTTAGAGCTTAAAGACGGTTTACTTGAGCCAATTGAGGTGATTGATAAATTAGCTATCATTTCTGTCGTGGGTGACGGAATGCGTACTTTACGTGGTCTGTCGGCTAATTTCTTTACCGCATTAGCTCGAGCAAACATTAATATCGTTGCTATAGCGCAGGGATCTTCTGAACGTTCTATTTCAGTTGTTGTCGATAATGATGTGGCGGTAATGGGCGTTCGGGTCACTCATCAAATGTTATTTGGCACCGATAAAATGTTAGATGTTTTTGTGGTGGGTGTTGGTGGTGTTGGCGGTGCCTTAGTTGATCAAATTGGTCGCCAACAACAATGGCTCAAAAACAAACAGGTCGATCTGCGTGTTTGTGGTTTATTTAACTCTAAACATAGCGTACTTAATCGTGATGGTATTGATTTGACCAATTGGCGTGAGCAGATAAAACAGAGTCAAATACCTTATACATTAGACAGTATTATAGAGTTTGCGAAAAATAATCGATTACTGAATCCTATATTAGTTGATTGTACTTCCAGTAATGAAGTTTCCGATAAGTATGCTGATTTTTTAGCAAACGGTTTTCATGTTGTCACCCCTAATAAAAAAGCCAATACCAGCTCCATGGCTTACTATTTACGCTTACGTCAAGAAGCGGCAAAAAGTAAGCGTAAGTTCCAATATGATACCAATGTAGGTGCTGGTTTACCGGTTATTGAAAATCTACAAAATTTACTTAACGCTGGTGATGAATTGATTAAGTTCTCAGGTATCTTATCTGGGTCATTATCGTTTATTTTTGGTAAGCTTGACGAAGGGATGTCATTGTCTGAAGCTACCAAATTAGCTAAGGAAAAAGGTTTTACAGAGCCTGATCCACGTGATGATTTATCGGGCACCGATGTGGCAAGAAAATTGTTAATTCTAGCGCGAGAAGCAGGATTACAGTTAGAACTTGATCAAATCAATGTCGAATCTGTTTTACCAGCTGAGTA
Organism: Gilliamella sp. B2923; assembly: GCF_026536565.1. Taxonomy (NCBI): domain Bacteria; kingdom Pseudomonadati; phylum Pseudomonadota; class Gammaproteobacteria; order Orbales; family Orbaceae; genus Gilliamella; species Gilliamella sp. B2923. Next base: position 167,367 of record NZ_JAFNNZ010000001.1, read on the forward strand.
TGCGCAAGGTAGCATTGATGAATTTATGGCAAAATTACCTCAGCTCGATGCTCAGTTTAAAGCAAAATCTGAGCAGGCAGCCAAAGAGGGAAAAGTATTACGTTATGTCGGCAGTATTGATGGTAATCAATGTAGCGTTAAGATTGAAGCGGTGGATAGTGAAGATCCTCTTTATAAAGTCAAAAATGGCGAAAATGCATTGGCATTTTATACAAGATATTATCAACCAATTCCACTGGTTTTACGTGGCTATGGTGCTGGCAATGATGTTACCGCAGCAGGTGTTTTTGCGGATATTTTACGTACAACATCAGGTAAAATTGGAGGATAAATGAGCCATAAATCTATAACTGTCTACGCACCTGCATCAATGGCTAATATTAGTGTTGGTTTTGATATTTTAGGTGCTGCCATTAATCCGATTAGTGGGGCAATGCTTGGGGATTGTATAACGGTTGAATCGGCTAATGAATTTAATTTGATTAGCAAAGGGCAATTTGTAAAAAAACTGCCTCGTGATCCTAAATACAATATTGTTTATCAATGTTGGCAGCGTTTTTGTAAAGCAATGGGGAAAACGTTACCGGTGAGCATTACACTTGAAAAAAATATGCCAATTGGTTCTGGATTGGGGTCGAGCGCTTGTTCTGTTGTCGGGGCATTTGTTGCTTTAAATACGTTTTTCGATAAACCTTTTAATGAGTTTGAAATGCTTTCAATGATGGGGGAACTTGAAGGACGGATATCCGGTAGTGTGCATTATGATAATGTTGCGCCTTGTTACTTAGGTGGCATGCAATTTATCCTTGATGAAATGGGCATCATTAGCCAAACCATTCCACATTTTGAAAATTGGTATTGGGTAATGGCTTATCCCGGCATTAAAGTATCGACAGCAGAAGCACGAGCCATATTACCTGCTCAGTATCAAAAAGCAGATTGTGTTGCGCATGGTCGTTATGTCGGTGGTTTTTTACATGCCTGTTATACTCAGCAACCAAAATTGGCCGCCGCGATGTTAGTGGATAACATTGCCGAGCCTTACCGTAAACAATTATTACCAAACTTTGATGAAACACAAAAACGGGTGAAACAACTTGGCGCACTTGCTTCGGGTATTTCCGGCTCAGGACCAACCATGTTTGTCATTACGGATAATCTTGATACAGCTGAGCAAGTAGAATCATTACTGAAAAGTGACTATTTGCAAAATGATGAAGGTTTTACACATATTTGTAAAATCGATACGCAAGGTGCAAGAGTTATTTAAGCTTGATTAAGAAAACAAAATATTAGTGAAATTAAAAGATTCCAATGGTTTTTGGTGAAGTTGAAATCCCAAACAACCCACAATTAAAGTATAAAGATAATCGGAACATATTATGAAATTGTATAACTTAAAAGATCACAGTCAGCAAGTTAGTTTTGCCCAAGCGGTTGAGCAAGGGCTAGGAAAAAATCAAGGTCTGTTTTTCCCTGAGCAATTACCTAAATTCTCAGCTAATGAAATTGAGTCTCTGTTAAAACTTGATTTTGTTACTCGAAGTGCCAAAATTTTATCTGCTTTTATTGGCGATGAAATTAGTCATGAAGATATGCAACGATTAGTCAAAAATGCCTTTGAGTTTCCTGCACCAGTCAAATCAGTTGAAGAAGATATCGGAACGTTGGAACTCTACCATGGTCCTACCTTAGCATTTAAAGATTTTGGTGGGCGTTTTATGGCGCAAGCCTTAGTTCAAGTAGCTGCCGATAAAAAAATCACTATTTTAACCGCCACTTCTGGCGATACCGGTGCGGCAGTTGCCCATGCATTTTATCATTTACCAAATATTAGGGTCGTTATTTTATACCCTGAAGGTAAAATCAGCCCACTTCAAGAGAAACTATTTTGTACCCTCGGTGATAATATTCATACAATCGCAATTCAAAGCGATTTTGATGCTTGCCAGTCATTAGTTAAACAAGCGTTCGATGATGAAGCATTAAAATCAGCTATAGGGTTAAACTCAGCTAACTCTATCAATATCAGTCGATTATTAGCGCAAATTTGTTATTATTTTGAAGCGTATGCTCAGTTAACGCCAAAACAGCGTGAGCAGTTGGTTATTTCGGTGCCAAGTGGTAATTTTGGCGACTTAACCGCAGGCTTACTGGCGAAAACCATGGGATTACCAGTTAAACGTTTTATTGCTGCCACCAATGCTAATGATACTGTTCCACGCTATTTAGACACGGGTAAATGGGAACCTCATGCTACTGTGGCAACTTTGTCTAACGCAATGGATGTGAGCCAACCAAACAATTGGCCTCGGATTGAAGAAATCTACAAAAGAGAAAACTGGGTGTTAAAATCATTAGGACACGCTGCCGTTTCCGATGAGGTTTCCAAACAAAGTGTCCGTGAATTAGCCCAAAAAGGTTATCTCTCTGAGCCACATGGCGCCATTGCTTATCGTGTACTTCGTGACCAGCTGCAAGAAGGTGAATATGGTTTATTTTTAGGTACAGCTCACCCGGCTAAATTTAAAGAGGTTGTGGAAGAGATTTTGGGGCAATCAATACCACTACCGAAAGAACTTGCTGAGCGTGCTGATATGCCATTACTTTCGCATTATATGCCCGATGATTTTACCAAATTACACGATTTTCTAATTAAATTAGATTGGTAGATTACTCTGAGATCGCCGCTAATTTAGCGGCGTTTTTTTATTATCACCATTCAAACAAAAGTTGAATAAACTAATGTGATGTGCATTAGATAACTGAAATCTTGTTTAAATCTATATTTTCAGCTATTGTAATGCCAATTATGTCATTATAAGGATATTATTATGTACTGTCCGTTTTGTAATGCAGATGATACCAAGGTGATTGATTCACGCCTGGTCGGTGAAGGATTTCAGGTGCGTCGTCGTCGGCAATGTGTGGTATGTAATGAACGTTTTACCACATTTGAAGTAGCTGAATTAATTATGCCTAATGTCATCAAAAGCAATAAAGTTCGTGAGCCATTTGATGAAGATAAATTACGTAATGGTATCAAACGAGCATTGGAAAAACGCCCGGTAAGTTTTGATGCAATTGAAGATGCAATAACCCGTATAAAATCAAAACTGCGTGCAACTGGCGAACGTGAAATTCCAGCTAAATTGATCGGTGATTATGTGATTGAAGAGCTAAAAAGTCTTGATAAAGTGGCTTATATCCGTTTTGCTTCTGTCTACTTTAGCTTTGATGATATTGAACAATTTAGTAATGAAATTGCCAAGTTACAACAGAAATAAACTGCAATATGACATTTATGAGTGATAAAGATCAGCATTACATGCAGCAAGCTATCGAACTTGCTAAGCTTGGGCGCTTTACAACGACACCTAATCCAAATGTCGGTTGCGTTATCGTTAAACACGATCAGATTATTGGTAAAGGCTACCACTTTAAAGCAGGGCAGCCACACGCCGAAGTGTATGCGCTTAAAATGGCGGGCAAAGCGGCGCAAGGTGCAACTGTTTATGTCACGTTAGAACCCTGTAGCCATTATGGACGAACTCCACCATGTGCTGATGCTCTTATTAAAGCTGGGGTGGCTCGTGTTGTTATTGCGATGCAAGATCCTAATCCAACCGTTGCCGGTCAAGGCATAAAACGGTTGGTTGATGCGGGAATTTTGGTAACATTAGGTGTTTTGACCGAACAAGCCGAAGCGCTTAATAAAGGCTTTTTAAAACGAATGCGAACAGGTCGACCTTATGTACAACTTAAACTTGCCGCATCTTTAGACGGTAAGATCGCAATGGCTTCCGGTGAAAGTCAATGGATAACATCGATAGCTGCAAGGCAAGATGTTCAGCAATTTAGAGCGCAAGCAAGTTGTATTTTAAGCACCCGTGCAACAGTGCAAGCCGATAATGCTAGCCTCACTGTACGCTATGCCGATTTGCCTAACGATATTAAACAGATCTATCTACCGGAAAACATCAGACAACCCGTTCGCGTTATTATTGATAGTCAAAACCAACTAACTGGCGATGAAAATATTTTTCAGCAGCCAGGCGAGACATGGGTTGCCCGCAAACAAGATATTGCCATTAATCAACCAAATACTCAGTTAATCATTGAATCCTCAAACCATAATCATATTGATTTAACCCAATTATTCAAGCAATTGGCTGACAATCAAATTAATTCCGTTTGGGTTGAAGCTGGCGCTCATTTAGCAGGATCCTTAATAGAGCAAGATCTAGTTGATGAACTTATTATCTATTATGCACCGAAACTATTGGGTCATGATGCACAAGATATGTGTATATTACCTAATTTACACCAGTTATCTATGGCGCCAAATTTCCAATTTGAATCAGTGGCAATGATTGGTGAAGATTTGCGTGTTATGTTGAAAAGAAAATAACGGTCTTCTTTAAGAGAGTCAACAAATAACCTAGTATAGATTGGCATTTTTAAGCTTAATATTTTCTTTAACGGTTACTAAAAAATATAAACGATTTGAAATGTGACTAAAAAATCCCATGAGTATGAATAATTACGCTCATGGGATCATTGGCTATTAGTTGGCTTGAATAATCGCTAATAAATCTTCAGGTGTTTTAACCTGTTTGATTCTTTCAAGCGTATCTTCAGCAATCACAGCTCGGGTTAATTGACGTAATATATCTAAATGCTCATTCGCTTTAGCGGCAATACCAATCACAACGTATGCAGTATTATTGTCCTCATCCCAATTGATACCTTGTGGAAAGTAGATAACTTTCAATCCTGTTTTTAGCACACTATCACGCTTTTCTGTTGTCCCATGAGGGATAGCAATACCATTTCCTAAAAAAGTTGAGATTTGTGAATCACGGTCAAGCATTGCTTGGGTATAATCTTGCGCCACGAATCCGGCTTGAATCATATTGTTAGACACCAATTCAATTGCTTGTTGTTTGCTGTATGCACCTTCAATAATGGCGATATCCTCGGGGGTTAATTTTAAATTACTCATATTTCCTTCCTTGTTTGAGTCGATATACCGATAAAATCGGCATATCGAATTGATTACCTAGCGAATTTATTCATTGCTCTTTCTTTTTTCATGAATACGTAATAAACCTAATAAAATTGCGCCGACTAATGCACCAACAAAAATACAGCCTACCCATAATAGTGGTTTATTGACTAGTGGTAAGACTAAAAAACCACCATGCGGAGCAGGTACTTGAATTTGACAGATAAAAGTTAATACCGATGCAATAGCTGAAGATAACATCATAATAGGGATAACTCGTAACGGGTCTTTAGCGGCAAATGGAATTGCACCTTCAGTAATGTGAGTCGATCCTAAAATATAATTGACAATACCGGCTGCTCTTTCTTCTTCGTTAAAAGCTTTAGCACGAAATATTGTGGTTGAAAATGCAATAACAAATGGTGGGGCAATACAAGCAGCTGAAACGCCCGCCATAAAATAGAAATTACCTTCACCAAGTAACATTGTGCCCGTGACATAGGCCGCTTTATTTACTGGTCCACCAAAGTCAAATGAACACATCGCACCAATAACAACACCTAACAAAATAGGATTTCCAGATTGTAATGATTCAAGGAAAGATTTCATGGCTTTATTAATGCTGGCAATCGGTTCACCGAGTAAAAACATACCGCTACCAATCACAAATACACCAATAAGTGGCATTATAAAAATAGATTTTAAGCCTTCAAATGAACGTGGTAGGCCATCTAATAATTTTTTGACAGCTAGCATTAAATAACCTGCTGCGAAGCCGGCAATAATTCCACCTAAGAATCCGGCTTCAGTGATATTGGCAATTAAACCACCGACAAAACCGGCAACCATTCCCGGTCTACCACTAATTGAATAAGCTAAGAAACCGGTAAAAATAGGCACCATAATATCAAATGCTTGTCCACCAATTTTCTTTAGTAATGCGGCAAATTCATTATATTGTTCATTTTCTGGATAAGAGGAATAAATACCCCATAAAAAAGATATTGCAATCAGCACCCCACCTGCGACAACAAATGGCAACATGTTTGATACGCCACTCATTAAATGTTTATAAATCTGGCGACCAATAGACTCTTTTACTTCGCTTTGATTGGCAGAATTAGATTGTTTTACATTAGCTTTATCTGCATTACGTATTGATACATTGCCGGAGGAAATTTGTTCAATTAGTGCTGCTGCTTTGTGAATGCCGTCTTTAACGGGTACTTCAATTACGGGTAATCCATTAAAACGATCCGCATTGACATCTTTATCTGCGGCGATAATAACACCAATTGCGTCGGCAATATCAGCATCGGTAATAAGATTATCGATACCGCCAGCACCGTTTGTTTCGACTTTAATCTCAACCCCGGCTTTTTGCGCCGCTGATTTGAGTGCTTCTTCTGCCATATAGGTATGTGCAATACCGGTAGGGCAACCTGTTACGGCTAATATTTTTTTCATCGTCATCTCCCTTACTTGATTTGGGTAACTTCCAATTTATCCATATAAGTACTGATTTTATCTAATAGGCCTAATCCGTCGGATTCTGCAACATTAGCACCTGTTGCAGAGGCCTTTTTCATTGCTGTGGCAATGTTGTTTTGATCTGGCAGCCATTCGCTTAGAAATGCCGCAAGTGATGAGTCGCCTGCGCAGGCCGAACTGACCAGCTTTATGGCTACAGAATTACAAAACCAAATGTGTTCTCCATTTGAAAAATAAAGTCCTTTGTCTCCCATAGTTAATAAGATATTTTGCGCACCTTTCGCGTGAACAGACTCTAATGCCGAAACAACTTGTTGTGTTGTTTTACACTCAAAACCAAATATATCTTTTAATTCATCATCATTAGGTTTAATTAGTAACGGTTGATAGCTCAGCAAGTTACTGAGTATTGGATGGCTAATATCTAAAATGACCTGAATATTTTTGTTTTTGCATTTAGCTAAAATTGTTTGGTAGTACTCTGGTTCAACATTATTTGGCAAACTCCCGCTTATGACTAAATAACTACCTGCTGTTAATGATTCAATCAAGGCTAACATTTCAGCTTTTTTATCATCCGGAACAAAAGGTCCTTTACCCACTAATTTGTATTCATTTTGTCCGTCATTGATAAACACATTGATGCGAGTAATATCATCAATGAAACAAGGAATTGTTTGAATTTGCATTTTAGTTAGTTCATCAACAATGTATTTACCGGAAAATCCACCAAAGAAACCCAATGCGCAAGTTGGCTTGTTAAATTTATGTAATACAATTGAAACATTGACCGCTTTACCATTCGGACTGTATTGCGTGAGTGAAGTGCGGTTGACACAATTTGGATTGAGTCCGTCACAACGTATATTCATATCAATTGCAGTATTGAGGGTTAATGTGTAAATTAGCATATCGACCTCTATAATTTGCCAGCACATCCACAGGTAGTAATGATTTTTTTGACAATTTCTTTCATCGCCAATTTTGCCGGTTTCATATAATGGCGTGGGTCGTTAGCATCGGGATTTTCAATGAGATAACTTTTTAACGCATCAGCAAAAGCAATTTTTAGTTCGGTGGCAACATTGACTTTACAAATCCCTCGCTTGATACATTCACGTACATCTTTATCCGGCACACCCGATGCACCATGTAAAACAAGAGGTATATCAACTATTGAACGAATTTCAGATAAACGATCAAAGTCAAGCTTAGGATCTGACTTATAAAGCCCATGTGCTGTACCGATTGCGATAGCTAAAGAGTCAATTCCTGTTTTCTCAATAAATTCAACTGCCTGTTGTGGATTGGTATATAATGCATCTTTTGCATCAACCACTAGATCATCTTCAATACCACCAAGGCGACCTAATTCGGCTTCAACGCTAACATCGTAACGATGAGCATATTCAACAACTTGTTTGACAATATTAATATTTTCTTCAAATGGGAAATGGGATCCATCTATCATAACTGAGCGAACACCAGCATCAATTTTGTTGATAATATCTTGGTAACTTTCATGGTGGTCTAAATGGAGGGCTAAAGGGACGTTATGTTTTTTGGAAAGTTCGTAGGCTATTGCGATGATATTTTCTGTCCCGGCATAGCTATAAGTTCCTGGTGTTCCCGCTAATATAACCGGCGATTGCAGTTCAGCGACTGTTTCGACCACAACTTGCATGGTTTCCAGATTGTGGATATTAAAAGCGGGGACTGCGTAGTTTTCCTTTTGGGCTTTTTTTAACATGTTATTGCTTGAAATAATAGACATTCGGCTACTCCTTAACTTTTTGTCAATACTATTTAAATTTCAATACACTCTTTCAAATCGAAAGTTATTTGGTCTAATTATTATTGCAAAATGAAGGTTATGCCAGCAGAATTAGAGTGATATAGATCACAAAATTGCACTTTTTATTGTTTAAAAAAAAAGATTGATTACAAAATATCGAAAAAAAATTTACTTTCCTTTAACAAAAGTCAGCGCTCAAATATTAATATAAAAATAATATAATTTAGTAATTAAAGGTCTAGATTGTTTGTTATTGACCGCATGTATGTTAAATTTATTCGTACTATTTACCAATTACATAGGAAGTGAGAATTGGCTAGAGCATCTTCTACTCTATTAAAACGTCGATTGGATATCGCAGAAATTGTTCGAAAACAAGGTGAAGTTAAAGTCGACGAATTATCAGATCAGCTTCAAGTTTCGAATGTTACTATTAGACAAGATCTTACATATTTAGAACAGCAAGGATATTTAAAGCGCTCTTTTGGTGGTGCTATCTATATTTCTCCTAGCAAAATAACTAATAACTCAACTCTCCTAACGTCAAATTACCCTTCAGGTATTGAAGGTGGTGATATTGATTTAGTTAAAACTTGTTTAAATTATATCAATGACGGCGATACTATTTTTTTAAGTCATGGCGATTTAATTCGCAAACTTATCCCTTTTTTACATAGCAAAAAATCACTAAGAATCATTATGAATGATATTAATAATGCGCAATTGGTGAAAGAGTTCTCAGATGCAGAAGTGATTTTAATTGGCGGTGTATTACATGATGATATTGTGATTAAAAGTTATAATCAATTAGCGATTATATGTGAGCAATATCCTATCACGCATTTTATTCTTGAGTTAGCGGCAATCAGTGTAAATAATCAATTAATTATTGAAAACATTGAACAAAAAGAAATTTATAAACGATTATTAAAACATGCTAATCATACAATTGGCATATTATCGCAAAGAGGTATTTCAGAAGATAATAATAGTATTGGAAAATTGAAACAAATGGATGTTGCAATCTTATCAAAACCAGCAGTGACAGAATATCATCAACAATTGTTAAAATCTAATTTTAAACAATATGCTATGAATAAATATTGCGTCAAGTATCATAATTTACCAGGAGCATAATATGAGTTTTAAAATTTGCACAATCGGAGAGCTACTTGTTGAATTTCTAGCTAAAAAACAACATCAGCGCTTTGATCAAACTGGTGAGTTTATTGGGCCTTTTCCAAGTGGAGCACCAGCAATTTTTGCCGATCAGGTGGCTAAATTAGGATTTCCTGTGGTATTTTTTAGTTGTGTCGGTAAGGACAGCTTTGGCCAGATGTGTATTAATCGGCTAAAAAAAGATGGTGTGAATATTGAAGGTATCACATCCCACAGCCGGGCTAATACTGGCAGCGCATTTGTAACTTATCAAGACTATAATGAGCGTGATTTCATATTCAATATACCTAATAGTGCTTGTGGCTTATTATCCTTTGATCATATCGATGAGGGTTTACTCAAAGATTGTAACCATTTACATGTTATGGGTTCATCGCTTTACTCATTTCGAGCGATTGATGCAATGCGCAAGGCTCTCGATAGAATCAAAAGAAAAGGTGGGACGATCTCATTTGATCCTAATTTACGCAAAGAGATGTTTAACATTCAAGAAATGGAACAATCTTTCGATTACATTTTGGAATATACCGATATATTTTTGCCTAGTGAAAATGAAGTCAGCTATTTTACTCATAATAATGAAAGCGAAGAGCAGACGATGAGAGCTTTACTCGAACGTGGTGTTAAGCACATCGTTGTAAAAAGCGGCGCTAAGGGCGCAAATTACTATGGCTTAGATGAAAATAGTAATTTAAAAAAACTTCATGTTGATGGTTTTCCGATAGATTCAATTGATCCAACCGGGGCAGGAGACTGCTTTTGTGCGACATTTGTTAGTTTGATGTTGGCAGGATTTTCGGTTGAAATGGCTTTACAATATGCTAATGCAAGTGGCGCTTTAGCGGTATCGAAAAAAGGACCAATGGAAGGCACTACAACATTGTTAGAGATCGAAGCATTCTTATCTAAATATCAAACCTGCTAAAATAGTTGTTTTCCTTATTTAAAAATTTTAGCGAAAAAAAATCCCAATAACAGAGTTATTGGGAAAACATAAGGAATAGGAAAACAATGAATTTATGCATTGTCGGATACTATTATGCACCCTTTTCCTCTAAAAGTATGTAAAGAGATACATATGATTGATTAAAAAGTAAGCGATTATTATGTAAAATTATAGTAAAGATTGGTTTTTGGCTTATTTAAAAAAACTTTTCAAGTGAATTTATAAAAAAAGCTCTAATAGCGAATTAAGAAATAACTTCCCATGATCGGTAATTTGCCAATGCTGGTTATCTTCAATAATATAATTTTTATCAATAGCTTGCGTTATTTGTTGATCTATAGTCTGTAAAGGTAAAAAAGTTCGTTGTTCAAATTCATGTTTCGGGGTCGGTTCAAATAGCCTGAAGCGATTCATAAAAAACTCAAATGGTAAATCGGCTTGTTCAACGGTATTAAGCTTATCTAAATAACGGCCTTCAAGATAGCCTTTAGGGTGTTTGGTCTTCACTGTTCGAATTATTTTACCGTCAGATTGCGTTATTTTTCCATGTGCACCACATCCAATACCTATATAGTCACCAAATCGCCAATAATTAAGATTATGCTGACATTGATAATTCGTTTTTGCATAAGCAGATGTTTCGTATTGTTGGTAACCATTTTCCGTTAAAAGTTGATGACCTGCTTGATAGATCGCCCAAAGCATATCATCATCAGGTAGAACCGGAGGTTTAGATCCAAACAGAGTATTAGGTTCAATCGTTAACTGGTACCAAGACAAATGCGGTGGGGCAATATCAATTGCTTGTTTTAAATCATATAAAGCATCATCTAATGTTTGATTTGGTAAACCATGCATTAAATCTAAATTGAAGCTGCGTAAATTTAAATTGTGTGCTAGTTTCCCGGCATCAATGGCTTCTTGTTGATTATGGATACGCCCTAACTTTAACAATTTATCTGCTTGAAAACTTTGTACACCAATTGAGATACGATTTATCCCCGCTTGTTGATATCCATTAAATCGCTCAACATCAACCGAATTCGGGTTTGCTTCTATAGTGATTTCGGCATCACTATCTATAGGAATAACTTTATTAATGTTCGTTAATAATTTATCGATCAGTTCGGCAGAAAAGAGGCTTGGTGTACCTCCACCAATAAAAATAGAATGAATAGATCGATTCTGACAAAGTAATACATCCTGTTTTAAATCGTTAATTAAATGATCAATGTAATTTTCATAGTCTGGGGTAGCTTTTAATGTATGAGAATTGAAATCACAATAAGGACATTTTTGTACACACCATGGCATATGTATATACAAACTTAATGGGATTTTATACTCAAACATATACCTTTCCTGAAATCTTTTGACATGTTATTCAAATAGCCGCCTATATTACTCTAATTTACTAAAAAAAGCTGTTTTACATTTATTCCGTCTTTATAATGTGCCTAAAAAGCGTAAAATCAATGCCAGTTTTTAAATTTATTTTTTCAAGTTAACTTGCATAGTTAGCCAAAAAAGTTAGTAAAAATTATTCAGGAGTAGGTATGAGTATTATTAAGCAAATTTTAGAGAGTCATTCAGCAGAAAAATCATTAAGTCCGTCGGTTAATCAAATCACATTTGGTGAACTACCGGTATTAGTTATTACTCACAAAACTTGTCGTGCGGCTGTTGCCTTACAAGGCGCACATCTATTATTTTGGCAACCTTCAACCCAATCTTCCCCGGTTATCTGGTTGAGCCAAAAAACACATTTTAAAAAGCAAAAAGCTATCCGAGGCGGTGTGCCGATTTGTTGGCCTTGGTTTGGTCAACTAGGTGATCCTGCTCATGGTTTTGCTCGAATAGTTGATTGGCAACTTGATTCGTGTCATGAGGATGATAATGGCGTTGATTTAGTGTTATCGCTAACTAACAATCAGCAAACCGAACCATTTTTTACTCAACCTTTCCATGTTTGGCTAAATATTCATGTCGGACACACTTGTCATGTAACACTAAGTTGTCAAGGTGATTTTGATGCAACAAGCGCATTACATACCTATTTTGGTATTAATAATATTCATGATGTTGTGGTTAAAGGTTTAGGTGAAAACTATCAAGAACGTTTATCGGTTGAAAATAAACCAACAACGGCGGGTCAGTTAACTTTCGATCAAGAAGTTGATCGTATTTATACTCACCCTAGTGACAAAATAACTATTGCGGATGGTAAAAGAACCATTGAATTGACCAATATCGGAGCCAGTGATGTGGTGACATGGAATCCATGGATCGATAAAGCCAAAGCTATGGCTGATTTTGCTGATGAAGAGTATCAATCAATGGTTTGTGTTGAAACCAGTTGTATCAACAAACCGTTAAAATTATCGCCAAACGCTAAAACGGCCTATGGCTTTAAGATTGAATTGATTTAACTGTTTTACCATTGCTTTTTAACGCAATCAAAGGTTAGCTTTATCTTGTTATGAGCTGATTATTTGATTGCGTTTATCAACATAACACTTTATAATCGCTAGCGCTTTTAAAGCACCAAATTGATAGCCAACTACTGGGTCGCCTGTAATTGGTTTTTTTATTTAAAATTATTAAGAGAATCAAACATGTTTAAATTTAAAGCAGAAGTAAGAAAAGAGCATGGTAAGGGTGCGAGCCGCCGCCTGCGTCACGCTGGTCAATTTCCAGCCATTGTTTATGGTGGAACTGAGCCTGCGATTTCTGTTGTGTTAGATCACAACCAAATTTTCAATATGCAAGAAAAACCAGAATTCTATTCTGAAGTACTTACTATTGAAGTTGACGGTAAAGAAATCAAAGTTAAAGTACAAGCAGTTCAACGCCACGCATTTAAACCAAAATTAGTTCATATGGACTTTGTGCGCGTTTAATCAACCGTTTGTTGGAATTTATCCAATATAGCTTCAAGTAAAGGTCACCTAAATGGTGACCTTTTGTTTTAGTGTAAAATAGGGCAAATACCTATTATTATGATTTATACTATTAACAGGGTGTATACTGGTAACAAAAAATAATAGAATAAGTCAATCAATACCATTTTTAGGAGAACACCATGTCTGATATCCCAGCCTGCGATTTAGTTATTTTCGGTGCAAAAGGGGATTTGACGAGGCGTAAACTTTTACCGTCTCTATACCAATTAGAAAAATGTGGAAAACTGCCAAAGCAGACCAAAATTTTAGGCGTAGGGCGAGCTGAGTGGGATCAAGCTGCTTACACTGAAGTAGCAAAAGATGCATTAACGACATTTATGTCAGAACCATTAGATGAAACAGTTTGGCGTCGTTTTAGCCAACGACTCAATTTTCATAAATTAGATGTAAATGACACCTCAGGTTTTCAAGCATTAAAAACTAAACTGGATCAGAATCATCCGGCTATCTTCTATTTTGCTATGCATCCAAATGCATTTGGCACCATTTGTCATGGTTTGGCTGAAGCTGGATTAAATCAATCCAAAAATCGCATAGTAATGGAAAAACCATTAGGGTTTGATTTACAATCTTCTCGTGAGATTAATGATTCTGTGGCAAAATTTTTCAGCGAATCACAAGTTTATCGTATTGACCATTATCTGGGTAAAGAATCGGTTTTAAATTTACTCGCATTACGTTTTGCTAACCCGATTTTTGCCTCTTTTTGGGATCGTAACTCAATTGATCATGTAGAAATAACCGTTGCTGAGCAAGTTGGTATTGAAGGTCGTTGGGGATATTTCGATAAAGCAGGTCAAATGCGGGATATGGTGCAAAACCATTTATTACAAATTTTAACTATGATTGCTATGTCGCCACCAGCTAATCTTGCCGATGATAGTTTACGCAATGAAAAAATAGCGGTGTTAAATGCATTAAGGCCGATCAATAAAAGCAATCTTCATGAAAAAGTTGTACGTGGGCAATATACTGCAGGCTTTGTAAATGGTATTAATGTTCCGGGCTATTTAGAAGAAGACGGAGCAAATAAAGAAAGCCATACTGAAACATTTGTTGCTATTCGTGTTGATATTGATAATTGGCGTTGGGCTGGTGTACCATTCTATTTGCGAACCGGAAAACGATTGCCAAGCAAATGCTCAGAAGTTGTCGTTTACTTTAAGCCATTACCACTTAACTTATTTAGTGAATCTTATTCTAAGCTTCCACAAAATAAACTAACGATTCGGTTGCAACCGGATGAAGGCATGGATATTGAAATTTTAAATAAAGTGCCTGGTTTGGATAGTACTCATAATCTTCAAACAACTAAACTGGATTTAAGTTTTAGTGAGACTTTCCATCAACCTAGTGCGGATGCTTACGAGCGTTTATTACTGGAAGTAATGCGAGGGCGACAAGCTCTATTTGTACATCGTGATGAAGTAGAAGCTGCATGGAAATGGGTTGACTCAATCATTAAGGCGTGGAATGCTGATAACGAATCACCTAAAACCTATCAGGCTGGCACATGGGGCCCTGTTGCTTCAGTTGCTTTGGTTACTAAAGATGGTTATTCATGGCATGAATTTGAATAAAGGAACATAACTATGTTTACATTAAATAAATATGATAATAGCCAATTACTTAATAAAGACCTTATTTCACATATTGTCAATGCGTTAAAACAAGCGATTGCTGAAAAGGGGCATGCTTCTCTAGCTGTTTCTGGCGGAAAAACACCTATTCCTTTATTTACTATGCTCAGTGAGCAAGATTTAGAATGGAATCGTATTTTTATTACTTTGGTGGATGATAGATGGGTAGATGATACTGATGATGCCAGTAATGAAAAATTAGTGATGACTTATCTGTTGCAAAATAAAGCAAAACTGGCTAATTTTGTCGGCTTAAAAAACAGTTGCGATAACCCATTTGATGGTGCTCAATTGACTGAAAAAGAGTTAACTAAAGTGCCAATGCCTTTAGATGTAGTCATTCTAGGTATGGGAGAAGACGGGCATACGGCATCACTTTTCCCTGGAGCGGCTAACTTAATGGCTGGATTGGATATGAACTCTGGTCGAAAAGTTATTGGCATGACCCCATTAACTGCACCTCTTGATCGCATTACCTTAACTTTACCAACAATTTTAGATAGTAAAAATATCTATTTACATTTAGTTGGTGAAAGTAAATTAGATGTACTTGAACGGGCAGAAAAAGGTGATGATATTGATGAGATGCCGATACGTGCAGTGATAAAACAAAATATAGTCAATGTTATTGGATTTTGGGCTGCTTCATAAATTAGTCAGATTAGCCGACAAAAGTCGGCTAACTAAATTAAATCCTCCTATCTCGATTGAACATTAAATCTAATCCAACTCTTTCTTATTAAGAAAATGTGATTTTTTATCTTGAATAAAATAGCCATTCGATATTTAGTAATATTTTGATTTTAAATAATTAATTTCTAATTTATGTTTGAATTTTCTTAAATAAACATCAATCATGATCTTTATAAATAAAACGGCTGAAATTAATTGATTAAATACCTATTATTTTTGTTACTTTTGTGGTAAAAAGTGGGGTTAAGTGGTAAAAATATAAAAAATATTTAACTGTTTGATTTTAAATCATTTTAAAAATAATAAAATTAATAACAAATGGTGCTTTCATGTTTAGTGGTGCAATTTCGGTCAATTTAGATAGCAAAGGGCGAATGGCTATTCCCACTCGTTATCGTGAATTTTTGTCCGAAGGTATGGTATGTACCATTGGCTTATACCACCCATGTTTAACACTTTACTCACTTTCAGAATGGCAACAAATAGAGAAACAATTATCAACTTTATCCTCTGTTGTTGAAGCTGAACGGCGAATTAAAAGGTTATTACTCGGTTATGCAACAGAGTGCCCAATGGACAGTGCCGGAAGAATATTGTTGCCACCAACTCTACGCACCTATGCAAAATTAGAAAAACATACAATGTTTGTTGGCCAATCTAACAAATTTGAAATTTGGGATGAAGCGATTTGGTATCAACAAATTAGTGATGATATCGCTGCGATATCAGCAGATGTTGAAAACTTATCCGATAATTTAAAAAATTTAACAATTTAAAAGAGTAAAAGCGTGATGAATTATCAACATACAACGGTACTATTAAATGAAGCTGTTTCTGCATTAAATATCAAAGAAAATGGTATTTATGTTGATGGTACTTTCGGTCGTGGTGGGCATTCTCGTCTTATACTCGAAAAACTAGGTAAAAACGGAAAACTTATTGCGATAGATCGTGATGAGCGAGCACAGCAAGAGGCTGAAAAAATAGATGATCCCCGATTTCAATTTATTCGAGGTGAGTTTTCAAATATTTATCAATATCTCGATGATTTAGGATTAATCGGTAAAATAGACGGATTTTTGCTCGATCTTGGTGTCTCATCTCCACAATTAGATGATCCTCAAAGAGGGTTTTCATTTATGCGAGATGGTCCACTTGATATGCGTATGAATAATCATAAAGGCTTAACTGCTAGCGAATGGTTATTAAGAAGTGATGAAGATGATATTGCATGGGTATTGAAAACATTTGGCGAAGAAAAATTTGCCAAGCGTATTGCCCGAGCAATTGTGGAACAAAACAAAGTTACACCAATAACGCGCACATTAGAGTTAGCTAATTTAATTGAGAAAGCAACACCCAAAAAAGATAAGCACAAACACCCTGCTACACGTAGTTTTCAAGCTATTCGTATTTACATTAATAGTGAATTGGAAGAAGTTGAACAAGCATTAGATAGTAGCTTGTCCGTACTTGCCGATAAGGGAAGATTAGCCATAATTAGTTTTCACTCTTTAGAAGATAGAATTGTTAAACAATTTATTAATAAACAGAGTAAAGGGCCAGATATTCCTGCGGGATTACCATTAACTCAACAGCAGATAAAACAATATGGTACTGCTAAGTTAGCTTCACTAGGCAAAATTAAGCCAACTACTGTTGAAATTGATAATAATCCACGTTCACGTAGTGCAATATTGAGGGTAGCTGAAAGAAAACATGAAGAGTAATCAAAATAATAGTCATTATGTAGACAACACAAAAAGACCAATTCAAAGTTTATTTGGTTTGATTGTAGGTGATCTTTTTGGTCACCAAAAATTGTCTCTATTATTGCTTATTTTTGTTATTCTTTCTGCTGGTGCGGTTTTAATCACAACGCAACAAGTGCGTAAACAATTATTTGAAAGAGAGCAGCTTTTATTAGAACAGGATGTGCTAGAAAGCGAGTGGCGAAATTTAGTTATTGAAGAAAATGTTCTTGCAGATCCAAAACGAGTTGAAGATAAAGCGAAAAATCAATTAGGGATGTCTTATGTGACACCTCAAAATGAAACCGTTATTGTGATAAAGAGTAAATGATGAAATCTGTCACTAAACATAAAAAAGATAAGAACTCAGTAAGGACAAATAAACCGAATAAACTAAACAGTAAAAAACAGTTTTTTACACCTAATCGCTTTTATATAGTTTACGGTTTTATCATAGTTGCCATTGTTAGCTTGATTGTTCGAATGGCAATTTTACAGATTATTGAGCCTGAGAAATTAATTTCAGAAGGCAACAAACGTTCAATCCGTCATCAGGAAATGGACGCACCAAGGGCAATGATTACCGATCGTAATGGTCGAGCACTTGCTGTTAGTGTGCCTATGTATGATGTTTGGGCAGATCCAAAAATTGTTGTACAAAAAGGTGGTGTAAAAGCTGATGATATAAGGTGGCAAGGTTTAGCAAAAACATTAAATATACCTATGTCGACGCTTGAAGAGAAGTTAAGCAATCCCTCTATGCGTTTTGTTTATTTGTCTAAGCAAATAACACCGACAATATCGGATTACTTAAAAAAGTTGAAATTACCGGGAATTTCGTTTGCTAAAACATCAAAACGTTATTACCCCGCAGCGCAAAATATTGCTCAGTTAATTGGACTAACCGATATTGATCAAAATGGCACTGAAAAAGGTTCAGAAGGAATCGAAAAAAGCTTTAATAAGTGGTTAACTGGTGAGTCAGGACAACGTGTAGTTAGACGTGACCGACTGGGTCGTGTTATTGAAGAACTACAACGAACAGAAAGTGAAGTAGCTTCTGATTTAACATTAAGTATTGATGAACGACTGCAATCTTTAGTTTATAGCGAGCTTAGCCAAGCAGTTGAATTTAATAAAGCAGATAGTGGAACTGCGGTACTAGTTGATGTGCATACGGGTGAAATATTAGCTATGGCCACAAGCCCGTCTTATAACCCAAATAACCGATCGTCAATTGATTATAGCTTACTGAGAAATCGTGCCGTAACAGACGCTTTTGAGCCAGGGTCAACAGTTAAACCTCTTGTTGTTATGGCAGCTTTAGAGAAAAAAATTGCAGATTTAAATACTGTCATTGATACCAGACCTTTTTTAGTTAATCGATATGAAATTAAAGATGTGTCATATCAGAAATCACTTAATCTAGCAGGTATTTTAGAAAAATCGAGTAATGTTGGCGTAAGTAAATTGGCTTTAAAAATGCAGTCCGGTGACTTAGTCGAATTTTATAGTCGCTTTGGGTTAGGACAACCTACCGAGTTAGGCTTGGGTGGCGAAGTGAGTGGATCAATTGCAGCCGATAGAACGCGTAAATGGGCGGATATTGAACGTGCGACTTTTGCTTTCGGCTATGGATTAAGTGTAACTCCAGTGCAACTAGCCAGAGCTTATGCAACTATTGGCAGTTATGGTATTTATCGACCGGTTTCTATTTTAAAAGTAACGCAACCTGTTGAAGGTGAACGGGTGGTTTCTGAAAAAATTGCTAAAACGGTTGTTCAATTAATGGAAGCCGTAGCTGTAACTGGTGGCGGAACTAAAGCATCAGTGCCCGGCTACAGCGTTGGTGTAAAAACCGGTACAGCGAAAAAATTGTCGGGTGGCAGGTATGTTAATCAATATTTAGCTTATACAGCAGGTATTGCACCTGCTTCAGCACCAAAATACTCTTTGGTGGTAGTGATCGATAACCCAAAAGCCGGACAGTATTATGGCGGCTCAGTTTCCGCTCCAGTATTTAGTCGTATTATGGGCGGCGTACTTAGAACAATGAATGTAAAACCCGATCGCCAAGTCGATGGGCAAATGATTATATATTAATAGGTGGTAGTGATGGCTATAAACACTTTTAAAAATTTACTTAAATTATTGGGTGTAAATCAGAAAATCAAGGTCAATGATTTTCCACTCAATAATTTGAAAATAGATAGTCGCAATGTAAATAAAGATGATGTGTTTATTGCTATTAAAGGTTTCACCGTTGATGGTCGGGATTTTATACCGCAAGCTATTTCAGCCGGAGCAGTAGTTGTTTTAACTGAAACAAATAGAAAGTTGAATGATTTAAAAATCAGTTATATTAAACAAGACAACAAGCCAGTGGTTCCGCAAATTAGTGTTTATCGTCTTGCTCAAAAAGTTTCAACTATTGCTAATGATTATTATCACTCACCATCAAATCACTTATCATTGATTGGCGTGACCGGAACAAATGGCAAAACAACTATCACGCAGTTGATTGCTCAATGTACAGCATTATTAAATGAAAAAGTTGCAATTATGGGCACGATAGGTAATGGTATTTACGATAAACTTGAACCTTCCACTAACACAACTTTATCTGCTGTTGATATTCAATCTTTATTAGCTGATTTTGTAAAAAAAGATGTTACAGTCGCTACCATGGAAATATCTTCCCATGGCTTATCCATGAATAGAGTAAAAGGGTTACACTTTAGTGCGACTGTGTTTAGTAATTTAAGCCGTGATCATCTTGATTATCATAAAACGATGAATAAATACGCTAAGGCAAAATGGTCATTATTCAGTCCGGATGAGAAAGAAAGGCAAGTTATAAGTTCAGGAAAACCGATCATCAATTATGATGATCCGTATGGTAAACGCTGGATTGAAAAACTGTCACAGGTTACCGCTGTATCATGTCAACCTAAGTCATTACGACGATTAAAGGCACTTAATATGGAGTATGTTGGTGTGTCAATGATTGAATATCATGATAAGGGTGCCAAGATTCATATGGAATCGAGTTGGGGCAATGCAGTTATCAATAGTCGATTGTTAGGTGAATTTAATGTATCAAACTTATTATTAGCTGTCGCCACACTTTTAACGCTTAATTACCCATTTTATGCAGTTGTTAATATGGCTTCTTTTCTTAAACCTATCTGTGGGCGAATGGAAGTTATTCATGTCAACAATAGTCCAACAGTGATTGTTGATTACGCCCATACGCCTGATGCACTACAAAAAGCATTGCAAGCTAGCCGTATTCATTGCAAAGGAAATTTATGGGTGATTTTCGGTTGTGGTGGTGACAGAGATACTGGCAAAAGGCCGCTGATGGCTCAAGTGGCTGAACAGTTTGCCGATAAGATTGTGCTTACTAATGATAATCCACGCACAGAAGATGAAATGAAAATTATCCACGATATTGAACAAGGTTTTCAAGCTGTTAAAAAAGATGTTCAAGTGATTACTGATAGAGTTCAAGCGATTAAACAAACATTGGCACAAGCGGATGTAAATGATGTGATATTAATTTCCGGTAAAGGACATGAAGATTATCAAATTATTGGTAAAACAAAACACCACTTTTCGGATCAACAAACAGTCAAACAGCTTTTAGGAGTAGAGAATCAAGTATGATTCCTTTAAATATTGAGCAGATTATAACAGTCGTTAATGGCGAAAGTTATGCTATAGAAGATCAAAGCGTTGCTATTGATAGTATATGCACTGATTCGAGAAAGATTGTTGCTAAATCATTATTTATTGCGTTAGTCGGGGAAAATTTTGATGGGCATTTATTTGCCGAGCAAGCGATAAAAGCGGGGGCAATAGCTGTTGTTGTCAACCATAAAATTGACAGTAATATTCCTCAAATCGTTGTAAAAGATACCCATTGGGCACTTGGCGCTATTGCTACTTATATTCGTCAACAATGCTCAGCCAAAATTGTTGCATTGACAGGATCATCCGGTAAAACTTCGGTTAAAGAGATGACAGCTGCTATTTTACAGTGTTGCGGACCGACCCTTTATACACAAGGCAACTTTAATAATGATATAGGGGTTCCTTTAACACTATTTCGTTTAACTAAACAAGATCAGTATGCCGTAATTGAATTAGGGGCAAATCATATTGGTGAGATTGCTTATACCACCAAGCTAGTTAAACCTCAAACAGCATTAATTAATAATATTGCTGAAGCACATATTGAAGGTTTTGGTTCTCTTGCTGGTGTAGCAAGTGCTAAAGGCGAGATTTTTTTAGGACTACCAGAAAATGGCATAGCCATTATCAATTTAGATAGTTGCAGTGATAAATGGTTTGATCAGTTAAAAGATAAAACAGTATGGACTTTTTCATTAAATAATTCAGCAGCAAATTTTTATGCTAGCAATATTCAATTTGGTGAAAAGAGTCGGTTTACTTTACATACGCCTCATGGTGAATGTGAAATTGTTTTACCTTTAGTTGGTAAACATAACATATCCAATGCTATTGCTACTTCGGCTTTAGCGATTTCTGTCGGGGCGAGCTTTGATCAAATTAAGCAAGGTTTACAAACATTGCAACCTGTTAAAGGGCGGTTATACCCAATAAGATTAAAACAAAATCAACTAATTTGGGATGACTCTTATAATGCCAATGTCGGTTCGATGTCAGCAGCCATTGATGTTTTATCTACTCAACCAGGATTTAAAGTGTTAGTAGTTGGTGATATGGCTGAGCTTGGCAATGATGCAGCTAAATATCATCAACAAATTGGTGAATTGGCACAACGTCAAAAAATTGATTGTGTTGTGAGTGTCGGGCAGTTAAGTCAATATATTAGTGATTACAGTGGTGTTGGTCACCATTTTACCCACAAACAAGATGCTGTGAAATATCTGTTAACACTGTTACATCAACATTCCACTTTAACTATGTTAGTTAAAGGTTCTCGTAGTGCCAAAATGGAAGATGTGATAGAACAAATTAAAAATGAACAATAAAATATAAGTCAGGATTAAAACTATGTTGGTTTGGATTTCAGAATATTTAATTAAATATTTTTCCTTTTTTAATGTGCTCTCTTATTTAACAGTTAGAGCAATATTAGGGTTATTAACCTCGTTAACCATTTCATTAATCTTTGGGCAAAAAGTTATTGATTGGTTGCAAAAATTACAAATCGGTCAAGTCATTCGTCATGACGGGCCTGAATCTCATTTAAGTAAAAAAGGCACACCAACCATGGGCGGAACGCTTATTTTGGCGTCAATTACATTATCGGTTTTTTTATGGGCAGATCTTCGTAATCCTTATGTTTGGGTAACGCTATTTGTTTTAATCGGTTATGGAATTATTGGATTTGCTGATGATTACTTAAAAGTGATTCGTAAAAATACTGATGGCTTGATTGCTCGTTGGAAATATTTTTGGCAATCGCTAATTGCATTAATTGTTGCTTTTGGACTTTATGCTTATGGTAAAGATACTTCAGTGACAGTACTGGTTGTGCCATTTTTTAAAGATGTGATGCCACAGTTAGGATTATGGTACATCTTATTAGCTTACGTGGTAATAGTTGGGGCTGGCAATGCAGTTAATTTAACTGACGGACTCGATGGGCTAGCCATTATGCCAACAGTTTTTGTTGCAGCCGGTTTTGCTTTGGTTTCATGGGCGACGGGTAATGTCAATTTTGCAGCCTATTTACATATACCTTATATCAAATTTAGTGGCGAATTAATGATTGTTTGTACAGCTATTATTGGTGCTGGATTAGGTTTTTTATGGTTTAACACTTACCCTGCAATGGTTTTCATGGGTGATGTTGGTTCATTAGCATTAGGTGGCGTGTTTGGTATTATTGCGGTTTTACTGCGTCAAGAATTTTTATTATTCATCATGGGTGGAATTTTTGTGATTGAAACCGTATCGGTGATTTTGCAAGTTGGTTCGTTTAAATTACGTGGTAAACGAATATTTAGAATGGCGCCAATTCATCATCATTATGAATTAAAAGGCTGGCCGGAGCCTCGAGTTATTGTCCGTTTCTGGATTATTTCGTTAATGCTGGTACTAATTGGTTTATTAACCTTAAAACTACGTTAGTAAAAACAAGAGTAGGATTGAATCATGGTGAGTTATCAGGGTAAAAATATTGTTATTATTGGATTAGGTATCACAGGGCTTTCTTGTGTTAATTATTTCCTTGCTCAAAATGTTATTCCAAAAGTAATTGATACTCGATTATCACCATCCGGTTTAGAACAACTAGATGAGCGTGTTATTTATCACTTAGGCGATTTAAATGTTGATTGGTTATATGAAGCTGATTTAATTATTGCCAGTCCCGGAATGGCTTTATCTACTCCAGAATTACAACTAGCTGCCGAAAAGGGAATTGAGATAGTCGGTGATATTGAACTTTTTTGTCGGGAAGTGAATCTTCAAACCAATAAAAAAATTGTGGCAATTACCGGCGCTAATGGTAAAACCACTGTCACTACATTAGTTGGCGATATTATCAAATCTGCAGGTATTAAAGTTGGAGTCGGTGGAAATATTGGTCAACCAGCTCTAACATTGTTACAGCAAAATTGTGATATATATGTGCTTGAACTATCGAGCTTTCAATTAGAAACCACTTATAGTTTGCATGCAACTGTTGCAACAATATTAAATATTACCGAAGATCATATGGATCGTTATCCGCAAGGATTGATGCAATATACACAAGCAAAACAACGTATTTATCAAAATGCAAAATATTGTGTCATTAACGCTGATGATAAACTAACTGTGCCTACGGTGAATCATCATCAATGTGTTTCTTTTGGGTTAATTCATGGCGATTACCACTTAGATAGTCAGTATCAACATTTAATTGCTCAACAATGTCCGGTGTTATCAACTAAGGATATGAAATTAATCGGTTGCCATAACTATCTTAATGCATTGGCTGCTTTAGCAATCAGCGATAAATTAAATATTCCTCGCACTTCAAGCTTGGCAACAATAGCTTCATTTCAAGGTTTACCGCATCGCTTTGAACAGGTATTTGAAGACAATGGTGTTATTTGGATCAACGACTCTAAAGCGACGAATGTCGGTAGTACTGAAGCCGCATTAAAAAGCGTTGTGTGTCATGGTAAGCTTTTCTTGCTCTTGGGTGGGGATGGGAAAGCGGCTGATTTTTCTCCATTAATTCGATACTTACAAAATAGAAATATTGAAATTTTCTGTTTTGGACGAGATCGCAATTTATTAGCCAAATTATTGCCGGATAACACCATAGTTACCGAGACAATGGCTCAAGCGATAGAAATTATTGCTCAAAAAGTAGAAAAAAATGATGTGGTATTACTGTCGCCTGCTTGTGCGAGCTTAGATCAATTCAAAAACTATATTGATCGCGGAAATCAATTTACGCAACTTGCTAAGCAGTACGGTCACAGGAGTGGAAAATGACACTGTTTGCCATCAAAAAACAAGTTAATCCGAATATACCTTTTGATAACCAATTACTCTGGACGGTAATTGGCTTAATGATATTTGGGTTAATTATGGTGACTTCTTCGTCCATGTCATTTAGTGAAAGTAACCCTTTCTTTTATACGCAACGTGAACTTATTCAGCTGGGTATTTCGCTGTTTTTAATGTTCATTACGCTCTATATCCCAATGCAACGCTGGCAACAATTTGGCTCAATACTATTAATTATCGCCATTATTATGTTAGTAATGGTGTTGGGGATTGGATCATCGATTAATGGTGCTTCTCGTTGGATTCCGCTTGGCGTTTTTAATTTTCAGCCAGCAGAACTTGCTAAGTTATCATTATTTATATTTTTAGCCAGTTATTTAACTCGAAAATCAGATGAAGTGCAAAATAGATTTTGGGGCTTTTTTAAACCAATGGTGGTTATGGCCGTTCTTTCTATTTTGTTATTAAAACAACCCGATTTGGGCACCGTTATTGTGTTATTTATGGTCACAATTGGTATTTTATTTATTGCTGGTGCACAATTATGGCAATTTATTGCAATATTATTAACAGGCGTTGGCGCTGTAATTTGCCTTATATTATATGAATCCTACCGTTTAACACGATTATTAACGTTTCTTGATCCATGGCAAGATGCAACAGGATCGGGGTATCAGCTTGTAGCTTCTTTAATGGCGATAGGTAGTGGCGGAATAAGTGGCCAAGGCATGGGCAATTCTATCCTAAAATTAGGTTATTTGCCGGAATGCCATACAGATTTCATATTTTCAATTATCTCTGAAGAATACGGATATATCGGCGTAGTAGCGTTATTGTCATTATTATTTTTATTGACATTCAAAGCGCTAGCTATTGGTTACCGCGCACTGAATGAAGGTTCTCAATTTTCCGGTTATTTAGCTTGTGAAATTGGAATATGGTTTGGTTTCCAAACTTTTGTCAATGTCGGTGTGACATCTGGCATGTTACCCACTAAGGGGCTAACACTACCATTTATTAGTTATGGTGGCTCTAGTCTTATTGTAATGAGTATTGCGGTCGCAATCTTATTGCGAATCGATTTTGAATTTAGACAACAACAAGCGCAAGCAAGAATAAGGTCAATAAAATAATGAAAAAGTTATTAGTTATGGCTGGGGGTACCGGCGGTCATGTTTTTCCAGGAATTGCAGTTGCGCATTATTTAATGAAGCAGGGCTGGCAAGTCAGGTGGTTAGGTACCGCTGACAGAATGGAAGCACAACTCGTGCCTGAAAATGGTATTGATATTGATTTTATAGAAATTTCAGGCCTGCGTGGCAAAGGGATAATGGCATTATTAAAAGCGCCGTACAAAATATCAAAAGCGGTTTTTCAAGCTAGAAAAATTTTAAAAGCTTATAAACCCGACGTTGTGCTAGGAATGGGCGGGTATGTATCTGGACCCGGCGGTATAGCCGCTAAAACGTTAGGTATACCTGTTGTTTTACACGAACAAAATGGGATAGCTGGTTTAACGAATAAATCGCTCGCTAAAATTGCAACTAAGGTTTTACAAGCTTTCCCAACGGCGTTTGCTAATGCACAAGTCGTTGGTAATCCGGTGCGTCGTGATTTATTAACCGTTGCAGAGCCAACAGAAAGATTTAAACAGCGACAAGGTCCTATACGTGTATTAGTTATGGGGGGTAGTCAAGGTGCAAAAGTAATTAATGATGTTGTACCTCAAGTGATAACAAAATTGTCCGATAAATATATAGTCTGGCATCAAACCGGTAAAGGGATGCTTGATGAGGTGATTAAAGCTTATCAACATTGTGATATGACGAATAATAAAGTTACCGAGTTTATTACTGATGTGAAAGAGGCTTATAGTTGGGCAGACATTGTGATATGTCGTAGTGGTGCTTTAACGGTAAGTGAAATTGAAGCAGTGGGTATTGGTGCGATTTTTGTGCCATTTATGCATAAAGATCGCCAACAATTTTGGAATGCAAAATCGTTGGCCGATATTGGTGCAGCTAAAATAATAGAACAACCCGATTTTAATGTAGAGTCACTACTTAATTTACTTGCAAATTTGACTAGAGAAGATTTGCTTGAAATGGCGGTTAAAGCTAAAAGTTTGGCTGTCCTGGATTCCACAGAAAAAGTGGCGGAAACACTGGTATCAGTGGTAAAATAGTTAGTTTTATATCCAATTTTGTGTAATAATCTTGTCAAAAGATTTCAAGTTTAGTATATGTTTGAGTCAATAATAAATTGAGTTATCTCAAATAATAATTCTATAAATGCAAAATCGATTATATTAGATGAAAACTTCAGGCAAAAATAGACGAATTAGGGGTTAGATTGTGAATACAAAGGAATTAGCTGAATTAAGAGCAATTATTCCAGAAATGAAACGAGTCAAACATATCCATTTTGTCGGTATCGGTGGAGCCGGCATGGGGGGTATTGCTGAAGTTCTTGCTAATGAAGGGTATCAAATAAGTGGGTCTGACATCGCTCAAAATGCCGTAACAGAACATTTAGAAACTTTAGGTGCAAAAATCATTATAGGACATGCAGCGGAAAATGTACTTAATTCAAGTGTGGTTGTGATATCTTCGGCTATATCACAAGATAATATTGAAGTCATCGCTGCGCGTGAGGCACGTATTCCTGTCATTCAACGTGCTGAAATGTTAGCTGAGCTAATGCGTTTTCGCTATGGTATTGCTATTGCAGGTACACATGGTAAAACCACAACAACCGCAATGGTTACCGCCATTTATGCGGAAGCTAAGCTTGATCCAACTTTTGTAAACGGTGGATTAGTAAAAGCGGCTGGAACGCATGCCAAATTAGGTACAAGCCGTTACTTTATTGCTGAAGCTGATGAGAGTGATGCTTCATTTTTGCATTTGCAACCAATGGTCTCAATTGTTACAAATATTGAACCAGACCATATGGATACTTACCAAGGTAGTGTTGATAATCTTAAACAGACCTTTATTTCGTTTTTGCGTAATCTTCCTTTTTATGGTCTGGCAATTATGTGCTACGACGATCCGATTAATCGGGAATTATTGCCGGTAGTTGGACGTAAGATTATTACTTATGGGTTTAGCGAAGAAGCTGATGTTGTTATCAAAAATTACCGTCAAGAACGTGGGGTTAGTTATTACACGGTATGTCGTCCGGATCGTGATGATCTGCAAATTGAATTAAATGCTCCGGGTAAACATAATGCATTAAATTCTGCGGCTGCTATTATTGCCGCCACTGAAGATGGGATTGATGATCAATCAATTATCAACGCATTAGCAAAATTTGCCGGAACAAGTCGACGTTTCGATTTGATAGGCTATTTTCCACATGCTAATGGCAAAGATATTATGATGGTTGATGATTATGGACATCACCCAAGTGAAGTAAATGCTACGATTCAAGCAGCCAGAAATGGTTGGGCAGACCGCCGTTTGGTAATGATATTTCAGCCGCACCGATATACACGTACTCGAGACTTATTTGATGATTTTGCGCAAGTGCTTTCACAAGTCGATGCGCTGGTTATGTTAGATGTGTATTCAGCTGGTGAACAACCAATTGCTGGTGCAGATAGCCGATCATTATGCCGTTCGATTCGTAATCGAGGTAAAGTTGATCCTATTTATGTTTCTGACTTAGATCTGCTACCGGAAATAATGCAAGAAATATTACAAGGTGGCGATTTATTAATTACACAAGGTGCTGGTAGTGTTGGTCGAATTGCTCGCCAATTAGCCAACTCTCAATTATTTGCAAAAGAGGTTTTATAAAAATGGTTGATAAAGTTGCTGTATTGTATGGTGGAACCTCTGCTGAGCGAGAAGTATCGCTCAAATCGGGTAAGGCTGTATTAGCAGGATTATTAGCAAATGGTATTGATGCACATCTTATTGATACTAAAGATCACCCTATAACTAGTTTAAAAGATGAAGGATATACTAAAGCCTTTATTATTTTACATGGTCGTGGTGGAGAAGATGGAATTGCACAAGCCATTTTAACTTATCAAAAAATACCTTATACTGGAAGCGATGTTTTATCTTCAGCGCTTACAATGGATAAATTAAAAACAAAATTAGTCTGGAAAGCGTTAGGCTTGCCAGTAGCTGATTATGTCATGGTAGACAAGTCTCAATCTATAGATGTCAATTCTATTGTTAAACAACTTAATTTACCGCTATTTGTAAAACCAAGTCATGAAGGGTCAAGCGTTGGCATGACTCGTGTAAATGAAGTATCTGAATTAAAAGCTGCCATCGAGGTTGCTTTTCAATACGATGATGTTGTCATGGTTGAATCATTTTTAGCCGGTCCGGAATTTACTGTAGCAATAGTTGGTGAAGAAGTTTTACCTTCTATTTACATTAAGCCTGCTACAAATTTTTATGATTATGATGCAAAGTATTTATCTGACTCAACCCAATATTTTTGCCCAAGTGGTTTAACTGAAGATAAAGAGCGTGAAATACGCCAATTAGCACTTGAAGCCTATAAAGCTGTAGGCTGTCGGGGCTGGGGTCGAGTAGATATTATGTTCGATCAAAACGAAAAACCTTATTTACTTGAGGTCAATACTGCTCCGGGTATGACAGATCACAGTCTGGTACCAATGGCTGCAAAACAGCACGGTTGGTCTTTCAGTGAGCTTGTTAATCGTATTCTAAATTTGGCAACAATATAATTGGCTAAATCTTTATGAAACAAGTCAGACAAGCAGCGCATCGACGAGAAAGTAGAAATAGACGGCGGTTGCTTGTTTTTCGTAATACAGAACAGTTGATAGGTTTTTTGTTCTTTATTATGATTATATTTATCAGTACTTGGGTCGTACATAGTTTTAAAAATTGGATGGACGACCCTGAACAAATGGTTTTGTCCCAGTTAACACTAAGTGGTGAACATACTTATACAACCGAAGATGATTTAAGAGAGGCAATTTTAGGATTAGGGTTACCCAATACCTATATTGGGCAAGATGTTGATGATATCCAGCAAGAAGTCATGCGATTTCCATGGGTAAAACAAGTAAGTGTTCGTAAACAATGGCCAGATAGATTGGTTGTTTACATCGAAGAGTACAAACCTGCTTTTTATTGGAATGACTTATTTTTATTAGATAAAAGTGGCAATGTGTTTAGTGTGCCACTAGATAGAATAGGTGAATTGCCATTACCAAGGATTTATGGGCCTGAAGGTAAGGCTAAGTCAATGCTTGAAACATATTATAGTTTAGAAAATCTTTCTAAGAAATTAGCTAATAATCAGTTAGCATTACAAATCACTGCTGCAATATCAGATGAACGTAATGCATGGCAACTGATGGTAAAACAATGTATAGCCGGTTTATGTTTAGAAAATCAGGATATTAAATTAATGCTAGGAAGCGAACATATTGAAGAACGTTATAACCGATTTATTAAATTATTCCCTGAAATTCAATCTAGAATACCGGTAGACGAAAAAATCACGGTGGCTGATTTACGTTATGAAAATGGTATATCAGTGCAAAGAGAAAAACTAGCGCAGTAAGGAATAAATAAAGGCTGAAGTATGAAAGCAACAGAAAAAAAATTGGTTGTCGGACTAGAAGTTGGTACATCCAAAGTTCTTGCCCTTGTTGGTGAAGTTCTTCCTGATGGTATTGTCAATATTATCGGCGTAGGTCATTGCCCATCAAAAGGTGTGGATAAAGGTGGTGTAAACGATCTTGAATCTGTGGTCAAGTCAATTCAACGCGCAATTGACCAAGCCGAGCTTATGGCTGATTGTCAAATATCTTCTGTTTATTTAAGCCTATCGGGTAAACATATTCGTTGCCAAAACGAAATTGGCATGGTGCCAATTGCTGACGAAGAAGTGACGGCTGAAGATGTCGACAATGTCGTGCATACTGCTAAATCGGTCAGAATTCTTGATGAACATCGGATATTACATGTAATAGCCCAAGAGTATTCAATCGACCTGCAAGAAGGAATTAAAAATCCAATTGGTCTTTCAGGCGTGCGGATGAAAGCAAAAGTTCACTTGATCACCTGCCATAACGATATGGCAAGAAACATTGTTAAAGCGGTTGAGCGTTGTGGACTAAAAGTTGATCAGCTCATATTTTCTGGTCTGGCATCGAGTTATGCTGTATTGACCGACGATGAAAAAGAGCTAGGTGTATGTGTTATTGATATTGGCGGCGGTACAATGGATGTTACTGTCTATACTGGTGGCGCATTACGCCATTCGGTGGTTATTCCTTACGCTGGCAATGTTGTTACGAGTGATATCGCTTACGCATTTGGTGCACCACCAATGGATGCGGAAAATATCAAGATTCGTTATGGTTGTGCTGTTGGTTCATTGGTCGGCAAAGATGAAGTTATCGATGTGCCAAGTGTTGGTGGACGACCTTCACGTTCATTACAAAGACAAACATTAGCAGATGTGATTGAGCCTCGTTATTCTGAGTTGCTTTCACTTGTGCAAAAAGAGTTACTTGTTTTGCAAGATGAACTGAAAAAACAAAATGTTAAATATCAATTGGCAGCAGGGATTGTTTTAACCGGTGGAGCAGCACAAATTAAAGGAATGGTTGAGTGTGCTGAAAAAGTTTTTCAAAATCAAGTTCGTATTGGGCAACCATTAAATATATCTGGTTTAACCGATTATGTACAAAAGCCTTATTGTTCAACAACAGTTGGGTTATTGCATTACGGAAAACAAAGTTTATTAAGTGATGATGCTAAAGATAGTCATAAATCATCATTAAAAGGGATAGCTAAACGATTGACCGGTTGGTTTAAAAAAGAATTTTAGCTAATATATTTAAGAACTTCGTGGACATTGTAGACCGTTATCTGTACAATGTTATTAGATCGTAAATTTGGAGATAAGTTATGTTTGAGCCTATGGTTGCAGATGATGAACCAGCAGCAGTCATTAAAGTTATTGGTGTCGGTGGTGGCGGCGGTAATGCTGTCGAGCATATGATTGCTGAGCATATTGAGGGTGTTGAGTTTTTTGCGGCAAATACTGATGCACAAGCATTGAAAAGAATAAAGGTAGGTCAAACTATCCAAATTGGTACTAATGTTACTAAAGGGCTTGGTGCAGGTGCTAATCCGGAAGTTGGTCGAAACTCTGCAGAAGAAGATCGTGAAGTCATTCGTAATGCGATTGAAGGTGCCGATATGGTTTTTATTGCAGCGGGTATGGGCGGTGGTACCGGAACCGGTGCAGCTCCAGTTGTCGCTGAAATTGCTAAAGAACTCGGTATCTTAACTGTTGCAGTCGTTACTAAACCTTTTGGTTTTGAAGGTAAAAAGCGTATGGCTTTTGCTGAACAAGGTATCGCTGAATTAGCAAAACATGTTGACTCATTAATTACGATTCCAAATGATAAATTATTAAAAGTATTAGGTCGTGGTGTTAAACTACTTGATGCTTTTGCTGCCGCTAACGGCGTATTAAAAGGTGCTGTACAAGGGATTGCCGAGCTTATTACTAAACCTGGTCATATCAATGTTGACTTTGCTGACGTAAGAACAGTGATGTCTGAAATGGGTTATGCTATGATGGGATCTGGTCGTGCAAGCGGTGATAACCGTGCCGAAGAAGCAGCTGAAATGGCTATTTCAAGCCCGTTACTTGAAGATATTGATTTATCTGGTGCACGTGGTGTTTTAGTCAATGTCACCGCTGGCTTAGATTTAGGTTTAGAAGAGTTCGAAACCGTTGGTAGTACAGTGAGAGCGTTTGCATCTGATAATGCAACTGTGGTTGTGGGTACAACTTTTGACCCTGACATGTCTGATGAGATTCGTGTTACTGTTGTTGCTACAGGTATTGGCATGGATAAACGTCCGGAAGCAAAAATCTCTAAGCCAATGGCTCATAACTCATTATTTACCCAAAGTAATACACTTGGGCAACAAGAAGAAAAATTAGCGAAAGTGGTTAATGAACCCGCTGTTTCTCCTCTTGAAGAACACAAGATTTTAGATATCCCTGCTTTCATCCGTAAGCAGGCTAATTAGTATTGAACTTATTTGGTTTTTTATTGTCAAATATCAATAGAAACAAATAAAAGAGTAGGTGCAAAGTGAAACAAAGAACCTTAAAAAAGACGATTCAAGCAACTGGTGTAGGTTTACATACCGGTAAAAAAGTTAC
This sequence comes from Gilliamella sp. B2923, assembly GCF_026536565.1. Taxonomy (NCBI): domain Bacteria; kingdom Pseudomonadati; phylum Pseudomonadota; class Gammaproteobacteria; order Orbales; family Orbaceae; genus Gilliamella; species Gilliamella sp. B2923. Next base: position 200,526 of record NZ_JAFNNZ010000001.1, read on the forward strand.
TTTGACATTACGTCCTGCACCAGAAAATACAGGCGTTATCTATCGTCGTACAGATTTAAATCCGTATGTCGATTTTCCGGTTGATGCTAAATCAGTACGTGATACTATGCTTTGTACTTGTTTAGTTAACGAAGATAATGTGCGTATTTCTACTGTTGAGCATATCAATTCGGCATTAGCTGGACTTGGTATTGATAATATTATTATCGAAGTTGATGCGCCAGAAATTCCAATTATGGATGGTAGCGCAAGCCCTTTTGTTTATTTGTTGTTAGATGCAGGCATTACTGAACAAAATGCACTGAAAAAATTCTTACGAGTTAAACAAACTGTACGAGTTGAGAACGGCGACAAATGGGCAGAAGTTAGACCATATAGTGGATTTAGATTAGATTTTACCATTGATTTTCATCATCCTGCTATCGATAGCAGTTCACAACGTTATCAATTGGATTTTTCATCTGAATCTTTTATTCGCCAAATTAGTCGCGCAAGAACATTCGGTTTTATGCGTGATATCGAAGCATTGCAATCAAAAGGCTTATGCCTTGGTGGTAGCTTAGATTGTGCGATTGTAGTTGATGACTATAAAGTTTTAAATGAAGACGGTTTACGTTTTGAAGACGAGTTTGTACGTCATAAAATGCTTGATACTATTGGTGATTTATACATGAGTGGTCATAACATGATCGGTGAAGTGGTTTGTTATAAATCTGGTCATGCTTTGAATAATCAGTTATTACAGGCGTTATTAGCAAAACAAGAAGCGTGGGAATATGTTACTTTTACAGAAGATCAACCTGTTCCATTGGCATTAGGTACACAACAACTTGTTTTAGCCTAAATCAAATATAACGTTGATAACAATATAAACGCTTCCATTTGGGGGCGTTTTTTATTTTTAACCGCATGAGATAATTATTATGAATAATAGCCATTTTTTTGCTCATCTTTCACGATTAAAATTGATTAGCCGTTGGCCATTAATGCGAAATGTCCGTACTGAAAATGTTTCTGAGCATAGCCTTCAAGTCGCTTTTGTGGCACACGCATTAGCAATTATCAAAAATAAACGATTTAATGGCAAAGTCAATCCTGAGCGCATAGCATTGCTTGCTATGTATCATGATGCATCAGAGGTGTTAACCGGTGATTTACCGACACCCACTAAATATTACAATCCGCAAATCACAACTGAATATAAAAAGATTGAAAAAATTGCACAACATAAACTTATCGATATGTTGCCACAAGAGTTACAAGACGACTTTAGAACGTTGATTGATGATGATTATTATGACGAGTCAGAGAAAAGTATTGTCAAGCAAGCTGATGCCTTATGTGCTTATTTAAAGACTATAGAAGAGCTTAGCGCTGGTAACAATGAATTTCGATTAGCCGAACAAAGATTGAAAAAAACATTATCAGAACGAAATAGCCCGGAAATGGACTACTTTTTGGAAGTATTTGTACCTAGTTTTAGCCTGTCATTAGACGAAATAAGCATGGAATAAATATGCTATTAAATAAGCGATTTTACCCACGAGTTAATTCAATTGTCATTGATTGAATCACTGATTATTATCATTGAATTCGTTCATAGGCAAATTGACAACATAAATACTTTATTTTTGATAAATATAACATTTAACTGGTCGACCTATTGATAAGTAAGTTAAATGGCTTTCCAGTTCGCCAAGATCTTCCAAATAATCAAGATATTTTTTCAATGATATACGAGATAATGGGATTAATTCGACAATATCACTCATTGAAAATTCTTTATTATAATCGATGATAACTTCCCGCACTTTTTTCAATGTCTGTCTATCAATCCCTTTAGGTAGACTTTTATTTTGGCTAACGGGTTTGGCAAAAATGCGATCATCTAACTGATCTTGATTTAATATTTTGCTTGAGGACAATAACCGTATCCGTTCTTGATAAGAAATAAGTGCTGTTCTGAGCCTGCCAAATGTGAATGGTTTTACGATATAATCAATCACGCCCAGACGTAAAGCTGCTTGAATATCATTGGTATTACAAGCGGCTGTTACCATAATAATATCAATTTTAGGGTAACTAATACGAATATGTTGTAATAACTCAAGCCCGTTTAATTTGGGCATAAATACATCAAGCAAGATTAAGTCAACATGATTATCATGAATAAAATGTAAAGCTTGTTCACCATTAACCACATTAGCAACTAAATTAAAACCCGGTACCATATGCAAATACTTTTTATTTAATTCTGCCACCATTGGGTCATCTTCAACAATCAGTACGTCTACCATGACAGTTTTTTCCTCTATAAAGCTGTTTAAGTGGTAATGATACTTTAAAACACGTTCCTTTTTTATTAATTTGATCACATAATTGAATATGACCATTAAGTTCATCAATACTAGCTACAACTAAGTAGAGACCAATCCCTCGATTGTCTCCTTTGGTTGAAAAACCTTTTTTGAAGATATGCTGCATATCTTTTTCGCTAATGCCTTCTCCATTATCATTGACTTCAAAGATAAACGCTTCTTCATTAATCGATAAATTTACTTGAATCTGTTTATTATCTAAAAATTGGACTGCATCTAAGCCATTATCGATAAGGTTACCAAAAATAGTCACCAGACTATGGGTAACTTGAGAATCGGGAATCGGTGCTAAGATCCCACTCACATTAAAAGATAATGACACACCTAATTCACGTGCTCGACTAAATTTACTATTAAGAAAACCTGCCACGATCGGATCTTTAATTGCTTGACTGATGATATTCGATTCAGCTTGTTTGTTACCAATTATCTCTTCAAGATAATCGATAAGTTCCTGTTTATTATTGTTAAATGCCAATCCGTAAATTACATGTAATTTGTTATTAAATTCATGTGATTGTGAACGTAAAGCATCAGCATAACGATTGACGCCGGTAAGGTTTTCTGCCAGTGATCGAACTTCTGTCATATCTCTGAATGAGGCAATTGCCCCAACTAACGAATCGTTAACAAATAAAGGAGTACGATTAGTTAAAATTACAACCCCATTAATATTTTGTTCACAATCATATTCGGCTATGCCGGTCATCATAACTTCGTATAAACGGGTATTAGGGATCACATCAGCAATTTGTTGACCAATAATATTTTCTTTTTTACCTTCAATACGTAATATTCTTCTTGCCTCATTATTTATTTGAGTGATACAACCTTCTCGGTTAATCACAACAATTCCTTCTTTGACCGTTCTGATAATTGCATCTCTTTCTTCAAAAAGTTGAGCCATTTCTAACGGTTCAAGTCCATACAATATCTTTTTTATGTTACGGGATAATAATGAGGCTAATAAAATCGCAATGGCTAATGATGCAATAAGTGACAGCCATATAGGCTGACTTGTTCTGGCTACTAAATGATTAATTTTTTGCAGTGTTTGCCCAACTAAAACCGCTCCAATTTGTTGTTGTTGCTTATTATAAATAGGGCTAAATGCACGTATCGCATCACCTAACGTGCCTTTGGCTATTGAAGTATAAGACTCGCCTTGTAACGCTCTTTGCTCGTCCCCGCCAACAATAAGTTGACCGATTTTATCTTTATTTGGATGAGAATATCGAATGCCTTGCATATTAAAAATAACGATATAATCTACTTGAGCAAATGTTCTGGCTTGCTCGGTATAGTTTTGAATAAAATCAAGATTATTGGCCGTCGGATTTTGTAAAGTTTCAATAATGCTATCTGATGTAGAGATGATAGTGGCTATATTTTCGGTGCGCTGGCGAGAAAGGTTTAAGTATTCATCGTTAACAACATGAATAATATAAATATTCTGTGCAATAACTGATAATATAAAAACCAAACAAATTAAACTGATTAATTTGACTTTAAGCGATAACCGATTAAAAAAGTAGTTCATATTACAAACTCAAGACGAAATCCTTATGCATACTAATATAAACAGATTGATAAGAAAACCTACTAATAATTTGTTTTTATCAGTAGGTTTTTTTCAAGTTCAATTAAGGTTGGTAATGATTAGTCTACCGCTGCGTTTCTAACACTTTCGGCAACCACTTTGGCAACGTTAGGTTCAAACGCGTTAGGTAATATGCAGTTTTCGGATAATTTGTCTTGAGTAACAATATTGGCCAACCCTTTAGCAGCTGCTAGTTGCATAGCTAAAGTGATGTTTTTTGCTCTGGCATCTAAAGCTCCTCTGAAAATACCCGGGAAAGCTAACACATTATTGATTTGATTTGGATAATCGCTCCTTCCGGTGCCCACCACAAAAGCGCCTGCTGCTTTGGCTTCCTCAGGGAATATTTCTGGTGTTGGATTAGCCATGGCAAAAACTATCGATTTTTCTGCCATAGTTGATACCCATTCCGGTTTTAATACACCCGGCGCAGAGACACCAATAAACACATCGGCACCTTTAATGGCATCTTGTAAAGTACCTTTTTGTTTTGAATGGTTGGTTCGACGAGCCATAGCCAAATGGTGTGGCGGTAACGATGCGTCATCCTCCGATAAAATACCGATTTTATCGACAATTTTTAAATCGGTAACGCCTGCCGCCAAAAGCATATCAGCTATTGCTAAACCGGCTGCGCCACCACCATTTATCACAATTTTTGCTGATTCAATCGTTTTCCCTGCAACTTTAAGTGCATTATATAATGCCGCTAAAACTACAATTGCAGTGCCATGTTGATCATCATGAAAAACAGGGATATCTAGAATTTCCTGCAATCTTTTTTCTATTTCAAAACAACGTGGCGCACTAATATCTTCAAGATTGATGCCGCCAAAGGACGGGGCCAGCGCCGCAATATGGCTTACAAGTTCATCTGGGTCTTGAGTATTAAGCGATAATGGGATTGCATCAACATTGGCAAACTGTTTAAATAATATTGCTTTTCCTTCCATAACCGGAATTGCTGCTTCAGGCCCAATATTACCCAATCCTAATACCGCTGAGCCGTCAGTAATTACAGCAACTAAATTACGTTTGCTGGTATATTCATACACAGATTCGGGATTTTTAGCAATTTCGGTACACACCGCTGCAACGCCTGGGGTGTAAGCGACACTAAGATCTGACATTGAATTAACCGGTACTTTTGAGTGAACTTCAAACTTCCCGTGCATTTGTTTACTAATTGCTAACGCTTTTTCTTGAACTGTTGTCATGATTCTTCCCTTCTAATTACACTTAATAAATCCTAATCAAACTTAGAATATTTTACATTTAATCTACATTGTTAAATTTTGCTATTACATATGTAGGTATCTTAATAGCGCAGTAGTACAAATCACCATTAACGCTCCACCTAACCTTGTTGCAACCTGTGCAAAAGGCATTAAGTTCATTCGATTTGCGGTTGAAAGTATTGCTACATCACCTGTTCCGCCCATGCCGCTTTGGCAAGACGAAATAATAGAGGCTTCAACCGGATGCATTTTTAAGAAGAAGCTACAGACAAAACCAGTCATAGAAACGGTAAATACAACCGAGATAATGGTAATAAAATATGGGATGGTTAGTACTTTAACTACACTTGCTAGATCAATATATAACAAGCCTAATCCCGCCATTAATGGAAAGGTAAAGTTGCCTGAGATAAATTTGTACCATTGCTGGCTACCACGCTCAACGCTTTGTGGTAATAAGCGAAAATATTTCACCACAGCCGTTGCAATAATCATTAACACTGGCCCCGGAAAGTGAGTGATTTTTTCTAAAATCATACCAAAAATAAATAGTGTAGCTAAAATCATAACAGCCCCACTCATTGCCCGAGCATCCAATGGTGTTTTGTCTTCTTTTAGGGCATCAGCTAGCCCGTCAAATTCGATTTTGACCAATTGACCTTGACCACTCAAATGAGGTTTAACTTCACCAATTCGGCTGATAATAGCGGTGAAGGTGATAGCAAAAAAGTTACCCACAACAGTTGCTGGTATTAATGCACTGACAAATGAATCATAATCTTGGTTTAAAATATTACTATAGGCATTAGAAAGTTGTAATACACCTTCACCAATTCCACCAGCCATAACCGGTGATACCGTATAGAAAAAAGCATGTTCCCACGTATCGCCAAACGCTACTGCGACTGACACCCCAACTAATGCTGCCAAGCACATGCCGAGCAACATTGGGATCATCATGCGAATAAAACCTTGTATTAAAATAACGCGATGCATGCCAAGAATACTGCCACAAACTAAACTTGCAATATAAAACAACAGAAAATTAGATTCCTTCATTAGCATTTTAGTTGCTGCTAAGGTATTGTCATCAAATACGCCATAGTAGACTAATAAAGAGGGCACAATTAACGATAATATTGCAGGTGCACCAAATTTTTTGAAAAAAGGAATATTTTGTCCTAAGGTACCTAGGCACCAACCGAGTGGTAAAATCACCGCGAAACCACCAATTAATGTTCTTGGTAGCATATCTAATTGTGCGGCGATGATAACGATAATTGAACAAACGATAAAAATAGGTAGGGGTAATGATCCGATGTAGATTTTGTTTTCTTTTAACTGTTGCATCATGCTCATAGCTAAACCTCTTGTAAGATAGTTTTTTATAGTACAAATCTAGTATAGTTAAGGAACAAGAAATCAGAAGATTAAGAAAGTTAACTAACTAGTTTTGTAATTAATGTAAGTTAGTTTAAATAATTAGCAGCAGTAACAGTCATTAAAGTGGGTTTAATAAGTGTATAAAATTTAAATTAAATCAAAAAAATATTTAATTAGCCTGATTATTAGATGCAAAAGGAAAAGAGCAATAAGCTATATTTATATTGACAGTGCCAACTTGTTTTATCATAAGAGTGGCATAGGTGTTCGATTAATTTTATTACATGGTAATGGGGAAGATTATCCAATTTCTTAAAAAAAGATAAACATCAGAAACGAGAGCGCATATTAGTCCATAATTTATACTGAAACGATTTTTTATAGCATGCAGTAAAGCAATGCAGAAAGAAATTATAAAAATAAGAAAGTTAGTATAATTAGTTTAGTAATTAAATTAAGTGTCTTATTAATTTTATGATTGATTTATCGAGACTTTTAAGTTTTAGCTATCTTTAAAATGGAAGAAATTAGTAATGACTAATGTAATAGAAAAGAAAGAGTGTTATAAGCATTTTAATTAAAAAATGGATTGATGCCTAATTTTGCCTATTTATCATTTAAAAACCATGCACCGCAAAATTTTAAATCAAATGTCCGACAGTTTTGCTTTTTTGTCCTGCAGATAATGAGTAATTAGGAAAGATGTAAAAATAGTTAAAAGTTTAGTTCAATTAATGTAAAAAAAAGATATTTGCTTGCTTGTTAACTTATAACTGAATGACAAGTTTTTTATTCATCCCTTATTTTAATTAATTGAAAGCCATTTTCAGTTGGTTTAATTTCAAAGGTTCCTAAATCTCGAACTGTTCTATCTTCTACGCCTTCACACTGGCCAAAACGCGAAAAAAAATTGATTTGTAATCGAAGATGTGTTTCATCAATTTTTTCATAAATACCTTCCGAATGGGTAAAACAATCGTTACCACACCAGGCAGAGTATTTTGATAAGAAAGTACCATTAGTATTAAAAGTTAAAGAGTTACCGTAAATAAATTTCGTTCCATCTGAACGTATCTGTAATCTTTCAGCGGGGGGATTGGATAACTCAAATAAATCCAATTCATGAGTTACTACTTTATTAATTTCCCAAAAATCATTTTTCCAAAAGTCATTTATGTCATTTTGTGCAAAGCCATAAAATGGAACCAATAATAAAAAAAGAATTTTTTTCATAATGAGTTTTACTTTTTAAAAAGTCTTGATAAGAATTTTGTATAGATTTTAGACTAAAAAAACCGTTCCTCAACTGTAACTTTTTTTGAGGATGCAGTATTAATGTAATAAACAAGCTTGAATTTTATCGACTTCTTTATTGAGTGCATCAATAACTAAATCTGGGTGGGCTCTTTCTAAGGTTTTTACATTTTCAAACCCTTCATTGCCAATAGAACCAGTATATTGTTGAGCTTGTTTGATATTGCTAAATAGGTAACGGATATTTTTGGCATTGCGAGTAGCGGTTAATGTATAACTAACAAAGTATTTAGATTGTGATTGATAATTGGTAACAGCGTTAGCAACAACATTATTACCTTCAACTAATTTGATAGTATCGCCACCATTTATCGTAATTGCTTGTTGAGTAGGCATATTATAATATGGCCACCATGCTGAACTGAGATAGTTTTCACGGTTCAAAACCACTGGGCTATTATCAAGTTCTTGCGCAATACAGAGTGATAAAGAAGAATGAAGGACCGTAATAGGTTGTGAAGTACTGTATTTATTTATGATATCCACACCAGACGTGTTTTGAGTAATTTCTACACCTTCTGTTTGATAGATTGACAGCATTTTCTGAGAAGAACAACCAGTTAGCAACGCAACTAAAACAGTAAAACCAATTAACTTTCTCATAACTCATCCTTCTTTGCTTGATTAGTTTAATTCTAAACGGTTATAAAAGTATTTACCAGTATTTAAAACAGAAGGATTTAGATATTTTTTAGCACTAGAAACTATCAAAAAAATTCTATTTATTATAGTGAATTAGTTATAATTTTTTAAAGAAAAATGAGAGAAGTTTGTTTTTCTCTCATTTGATTTATTAATCTTCTTTACCGCGAATTTTACGTGATAACCGTTTAAATCCGTGAGTAAATTTTTTAATTGCCATAGCCAGGAAAGGAACGTTAATTTTAATGCCAAAACGCTCACGCAATTCGATTGCATCATTGGCTTTAGTTAACCAAATAAAACCGGAGTTAGTTAAGTCGATTGCTTTGATTTTACCCTCTGGAGTTAAAATAAAGTTACCACCATGAACATCGTTTGAAACAAGATTATAACTATGCAGTTTTTCAATACATGCTTTAACTTGCTCTCCATATTCACGCATTTCATCCCATGTTAATGAACGTCCTTCTATAAAATTAAAGATCATATAGTGGCGATTGGTGGTTTTATCAAAAGCGACTAAATAGAGTTCATAAGCGATATCGCATTTATCCAACGAAATTTTAGCCAGCTTACGAATTAGATTAAAATAAAAATCACCAGTGATTTTAGCAATAAGTCGACGTTCTAAACGATGCTCAACACCGCCATCTATTTTGAAAATAAATTTAGATTGATTGTGATTAATTAGATAAGTATATCTCTCAATTTTATCACTTGGATCGAGTAGCTCATGATGTCCTTCTTCGGACAAAAATTGGTCAAAAAGTTCCAAATAATTTATCTCATCATTTTGTACGTAAGCGAACTTCATATTGCCGCGCTCGATTTCAATAATGTTTGCAAAGTTATTCAAGTTTTAAAGTCCTAAGATACATCAAAAAATGAGTTTATCTTAAACACTATCAAGCTTAAAGTAAATGAAACAGTCAATATTAACGGGCGAAGTTTGCGAAAAGATATCGGTTACTAGCTAGCTCAAATGTATTTAGCTTAAAAATTGTTAAAGGTAAGTAAGTAACCCTTTTGTTGGATGCCGTTTTTATTTATGCCTCCGTGTGTTTACTATTAATAATGTTAAATCTATCTTTAATCTGCCAAATAATTTAGCCTGACTATCGAAAAAAAATAAACTTATCGCTAAATAGCGCTTTGAAATATGACTTTTTTATTTGCAAAATAATTTTATTTCTTCAACAATTCCTTATTGTTATTTAGCATCTTATTATCTTTAAGTTATATCAGAACTAAATACAGTCAATTATCTAAATTTTATTGATAAATATTAAAATGTGATTAAACTCACATTTTGTTTAAAAACTAGTTGTCCATAGTTGTACATAGTTGTCTATGGATGTATATTTAACTTAACTAATATTTGGGGTAACCAATGAGTATCAACAAATTTTCTAGCACACCTCTTTATGTACAAGTCAAAGAGTGGATAAGAAATCAGATTTATCGTAATGATTTAAAAGCGGGTGACAGAATCCCGTCGGAAAACGAGATCATGAGCCTACTTTCTGTTAGTCGAGGCACTGTTAGAAAAGCGGTAGAGTTACTGATTAATGAATCTGTGCTGGAACAGATTCAAGGTAAAGGAACGTATGTAAAAGCTGAAAACATCTCTTATCAATTAGGTTATGGGCTACAGTCATTTGCCGAATCGTTAGAAATGCAGCACGTCAAGTTCACCACCGAGGTTATCACCAAAAGAGTAGAGAAAGCAAACGAATATATTAGTGGAAAATTACAAGTTCCGCTTAACGCAAATATTTTTTATATGGAAAGGGTAAGAAGCGTCAATGGTGAAAAAATCATGTTTATTGAAAACCGAATCAATTTAGCTTTATGTCCTGAAATAGAGCAGGTCGATTTTACTAAACATAGTTTATTTAACCAAATTGAACGCATTACCCATAAAAAAATAGATCATTCGGACTGCCGTTATTCAGCCCGAGTGGTAGGTAAGGAGCGGGCAGATATATTAAATATTAGTGATATCTCCCCCGTTCTTCATTTAGAACAATTAGTTTACCTTGATAATGGTCTACCAATCGAGTTTGGTAATGTATGGCTAAAATCAAACGTAAACTACTTGGGGACAACACTTAGACGAAAGTAGGAGTTAGTTATGGCATTAGTCAATGGGTATACTTTATTAGGTGAAGCTAAAAAACAAAAAACATTAGCTGGCGCATTTAATACAACAAATTTGGAAACAACTTTAGCCATATTAGATGCAATTGAAGAGAGCAACATACCAAGCATGGTGCAGATTGCACCGACAAACATCGTGTTATCGGGTTATAAATATATTGTCGATATGGTTCGTAATCGAGCTAGTACCATGAAGACACCATTTTGTCTGCATTTGGATCATGGCAAAACTTTTGAAGATGTTAAGCAAGCGGTTGAGGCTGGTTTTACCTCAATTATGATTGACGGCTCTCATTTACCTTTTGAAGAAAATATTCAATTGACAAAAAAAGTGGTCGATTTTTGTGGTGGATACAATATTCCGGTAGAAGCAGAGTTAGGCGCCATCACCGGTAAAGAGGACGATGAAGTTAATGAAGCCGATCGCAAAACCGATCCTAATCAAGTTCAAGAATTTGTTAAACGAACTGGCTGTGCAACTTTGGCTGTATCAGTTGGTAATGTGCACGGTTTTGAACAACAGCCCAAAATAGACTTTGATTTACTTGGCAAACTATCCGACATTTCCCCCGTATCATTGGTCATCCATGGTGGTTCAGGAATTGATGATCAAACTTTGCAAAAAATTAGCCAATATAATGTTGTTAAACTCAATGTCGGTGGTGATTTGCGTAGAGCTTATATCAGTTCAATTGGTAAACAATATGTCGCTAATAATAATGAATATAATCTTATTAAAGTATTGTTAAAAGCAAAAGGCGATGTGAAGCAAGTTGTTTACAACAAAATACTATCTATGAATTTATTAAACATTCATCGTTAAACTAACGTCATAGGTGGTAAATATGCAATTAGAACAATTGGATGACAATATTATTTTTTTAAACAAAAGCTTTGAAAGCCGAGAAGCAATGTTTGAAGCCATTAGCCATGAATTATTAGCAAATCATTATGTTACAGAACAATACTTACAAAAAGTTATTGAACGAGAAAATGAACATCCAACCGGATTTAAATTAAAAACCCTTAATGTTGCGATGCCTCATGTTGACAGTGAGTTTGTAAAAAAAGATGGCATGTTTGTTGTGACCAGTAAACAAGGCATTATTTTTAAAAATGCCGAAACTGATGAAGACCTCTCCGTCAATATCGTATTTGGTTTACTGTTAAAACAATCCGATACCCACTTAACTTTTTTAATGAAATTAGCATCATCGTTCAGCAATGATCAGATTTTGCAAAAAATAGTTGAAAGTAATAACAAATTTGAAATCAAAAAAATCTTAAAAGATATTTTGAAATAAGGAGCTTTATTATGAAAAAAAGAATCATTTTTGCCTGTACCAGTGGTATTGCAACTTCAACTATTGCAACTGAGAAAGTTAAAAATTATTGTGCCGAGCATGGTATCGAGGTTGAGAACATTCAGTCTGATGTCGCAACTGTACAATCTCAAGACGGTATGGCTGATTTAATTATCGTGACTTCTAAAGTGTCTTATCAATTAGAGAAAACACCAATTATCAATGGCGTACCTTTAATTACCACTATAGGTGAAGAAGAAGTCTTAGCCGAAATCGTTAGGATCTTGCAAGGAGATTGATTATGGCTGATAAGTTACTTGAAGTTGTCCAATATATTTTGGGCTTCGGGCCGACCGTCATGTTACCTGTTGTCATCTTTATAATGGCACTGTGTTTAGGGGTAAAAATAGGGCGGGCAATTCGTTCATCATTAACCATTGGAATGGGCTTTGTTGGTATCTTTGTTATTTTTGACTTGTTAGGAACCAGTCTTGGCAGTGCAACAACTGATTTAGTTGAACATGCCGGAATTGATTTACCCGTCATTGATCTTGGGTGGCCACCGTTAGCAGCAATTGCTTGGGCTTCACCGATTGCCCCTTTTGTAATTCCAATGACCATTATTATCAATATTGTAATGTTAACCGTTAATTGGACTAAAACTGTCGATATTGATTTATGGAATTTCTGGCATTTTACCTTTGTTGGTGCGCTGGTTTATAGCAGTACTGGCAGCTTTGTCTATGGATTGATTATAGCAGGGGTTACTGCCGTGATAACTTTTGTTTTGGCTGACTGGTGTGCGCCTATGATTCAAAAGTATTTTGAGTTACCCGGTATATCACTTCCGACACTATCATCTGTTATCTTCTTTCCTATTGGTGTGTTAGGTAATCTTATCTTAGATAAAATACCGGGATTACAAAAATTGCATGCCGATCCTCAAACGATACAAAAAAGATTTGGTATCTTTGGCGAACCGATGATGATTGGATTTGTCATAGGTGGCGCAATTGGTATAGCGGCGGGTTATGATGTTAAAGGGATATTAAACTTAGCAATTAATCTTGGTGCTGTCATGTTAATTATGCCAAGAATGGTTAAATTACTCATGGAAGGATTGTTACCATTATCCGATGCAGTGAAGCAATTTTTAAATAAAAAATTTCCTAACCGAAAAAATTTATACATTGGTTTAGATATTGCTGTTGCTGTTGGGCATCCATCGGTGCTTTCTACTGCACTTTTACTTATTCCCGTTGGATTGATTTTATCAATCATATTACCCGGTAATAGGTTATTACCACTTGGCGATTTAACCAATATTTGGGTACCTATTTCCATGGTGGTATTAGCTTGTCGTGGCAATATTGTGAGATCATTTATTATCGGCATACCTTGCTTAATTGTGAATCTTTATGTTGCTTCAGCAGTGGCGCCGATAATTACCAACATTGCAAAAAGTATTAATTTCCCGGTAAAAACCGACGGTGAATTTTCAAGCTTATTAGATGGTGGTAATCCCTACCGTTTTTGGGCAGTAAAAGTATTTGAAGGAAATTATATCGCTTTAGCGTTAATTCCAATAATTTTCATCACTTGTCTTTTATTGTATCGCCACACTAAAAAAACATGGGATCTGGCCTAAAAAAATAACGTATACCCACTATAAATAACACTTTTAATTAAGGTAATGAATTTGATAAGGCAACTTATCGGAATGGAGACAGCTACACTTTTTTTCAAGATGAATAAATTTAACTATATGATTAATTTGTTATTTTGTAGTGGGTGTACACTCAATTTGCTTGAAAACTATCGAGCGAAAGGGTAAGTAAGGAGGTTAATATGTACTCGATTGGGATCGATATCGGGACAACAAATTGTAAATTATGTGTTTTTGAATTGCCTTCACTAAAACTGGTTGATAGCGTTGCTTTTCAAACCCCTAAAGTGATTTCAGAATATGGATCGGACTTTGATATTACATCGTTATATAACCAGCTTGAAAAGGCTATAATTACGCTTATTGGTTCATCTTCTCTAGCGCAAAATGTCAAAAATATCGTTATTGCAAGCGTAGGTGAATCAGGTGTACTGATTAATGAAAAAGGTGAGGTGGTAGGCCCGGCAATCACTTGGTATGACACCAGAACTAAGAAAAATGTAGCAGAAATTAATCAAAAATTCACCGATGATGAGCTTTATGCAATTACCGGTATTCCTGTGCATAGTAACTATAGTTTAACTAAAATTTTATGGATTCGAAAAAACATTAATTTGGATATCGATAAAGTTAAATGGTTATGTATTGCCGAATATATGGCTTATAAATTGACTGATGTAAAAAGAGCAGAGCCTTCACTTGCGTCAAGAACGCTGGTTTATGATCTGAAAAATCATTGTTGGTCACAAAAAATTGCGTCAGCTTTTGCGCTCAATCATCTATTTTGCGATCTTGTTCAATCCGGCAAAAATATTGCGAAACTTAAACCAGCGTTGGCCCAAAAACTCAATTGTAATCAGTCAATCATGGTTTCAATTGGTGGTCATGACCATATGTGTGGTTCGATCGCAGCCGAACTTAAACCGGGTGAAATTCTAAACTCAACCGGCACCACTGAAGGATTACTGTTATTACGTAATCAAGCCAATTTTGACAACGGTTTTTTAGATAGTCATCTATCAAATGGGCAATATGTTATTGATGATTTATATACGCTTTATGCTTCGCTTCCGTCAGCGGGATATAGCATTGAGTGGTTTAAACGATCTTTTTCGGTGAGTGATGATGAATTTAATCAATTAATCGATTCATTGCTTGGCAAACTGACCGATTTACCTTACCTCAAAGCAAACCTATCAATCTTTATTCCGCATTTGCGGGGAAGTGGACCACCTAAGCGTAATATTGATGCCAAAGGGCTTTGGTATGGGTTTGATGAAAACAGCACTTTATCAAATATATTATTGGCTGTTTTTCAAGGATTGTGTTTTGAATTAAAAAATACCTTGACCACTATTGAGCAATTAACCGCAAGCTATCACCCCATAATAAAGGTAATCGGTGCGGCGGCAAAAAATCCACTGTGGTTGCAGTTAAAAGCCGACATTCTTGGTCGAGAAATCATATCGTGTAATATCAAAGAAGCGGTTTGCAAAGGCGCAGTCATGTTAGCCGGATATCAAAATCACTATATTGATAAAAATTCAGATAAGCAGAGTGATAACTATATGGTTCGGTATATCCCCAATTTGCAAATAAATCACTATTACAATTCCGTTTTTAAACACTATTACCAGCCATTTTTTGATTTAAAAAACCGTTTAGAATTTCAAAGTAAAAAGGACAATAAAGATGAAAGCGTCAGTATGTTATAAACAAAACGATTTAAGAACAGAGGATCTTCCGATTCCTGATATTTCTGATAATGAAGTATTGATAAAAATGCTCGCCTGTGGTTTGTGTGGTACCGATATTCAAAAAATTAGGGGCGATAGTGTTAATAAGCCTACCGTGCTAGGACATGAAGTAGTCGGTGAGATTGTTAAAAAAGGCCAAAACGTTGATCGTTTTGAGCTGGGCGATAGAGTTATCACCGCAATACATGTTCCTTGTTTTACTTGCCACTATTGTAATAAAGGACATTACACAATTTGTGAGCAATTTAGAACAAATAATATCGATCCCGGTGGTTTTGCCCAATTTATTCGTATTCCCGAATTACATTTAAAGCATTTGACCCATAAGGTTTCCGATAGTGTTACAGATGAAGAAGCTACCTTAATTGAACCTATTGCTTGTTGTTTGCATGGTCTTAAGCAAGCAGATATTAGACCTAATGATAGTGTACTTATTATGGGCGCCGGAACAATCGGCATCTTACATGCGCAGTTAGCCAAAATTAAAGGCGCAAATAAAGTCATTATTAGTGATATGTCTGAATTTAAATTACAAACAGCACTAAAAGTAGGATGTGATTATGCAATTAATATTGCAGAGAAAAATATTTTTGAAGAAGTGAATAAAATTACCCATGGGCAAGGCGTTGATGTCATTGTTATTGCTGCCGGGGTTTCATCATTAGTGTCTGATGCAATTAATCTGGTAAGAAGGGCGGGGAAAATCATTGTCTTTTCCGGGTTTGATAAAAATAAAATGGTGAATATTGATGCCAGCCGTTTCTTTAAGGATGAAATTAGTATTATCGGCACTTATTCGGTGACACCTTATGAGTTCCCGGAAGCGTTAGATCTGCTTGAGAAGAAAAAGCTCAATACTCAAGAAATGATAACCCACGTTTTTCCTTTAGATAAATTAAGCGAAGCGATTGACTTATCGACTGATCCTAAACAATCAGTATTAAAAGTTGTCATAAAAACTGAACTATAACAAGCCAATTACTTTGTTTAAAACAGCACAATCATTGGCAATGATGAGATGAGCAAAATTTAGTATTAATAAGGTAGAACAGATGAAAAAAGTATCGATTATTCTGATTTTAGTTGTGTTGTTGATTAACTTTTATTCTATCAGTTATGGTTTATATTCGAATTTTGCTCATTCTCAATTAGATGTTTTTTCAACACTGCTTTACTTGGTCATACTGTGCTGTATTGCGCTGTTGATTTATTTGATTATCAAAAAAAATCAGAACACGCCAATTTATCTCACTTTTTACTTTTTTCTTTGCTTAATTACCACAACGGTAGAGATTATCTATTTATCTTCACAGCAAATCGGTACAGGTAACAATATGATTTATTTTTTGATCTATTTTTCACTATTTATTTATGTCATCAAATCAATCAGCCTCAAAAAATATTTCTCTACTTCAAAAAATTGAAAGGTAACAACTTTATGTTTAAAAACATCAATCTTTATTTTGTCCGCCATGGTGAAACAAAATGGAATCAATTACAGTTATTTCAAGGATCATCAGATTCTCAACTCACTTTAAATGGTATTAATCAAGCAAAATTAACTGCTAAAGCAGTAAACAAGGTGAATTTTGTTAACGCTTACGTAAGCCCACAAAAGAGGGCTGTTGATACTGCAAAGCTTATTATTAATAACCGAGATATTTCCTTAAATTTGCATGAAGGATTAAAAGAGATTGATTTTGGTCAATGGGAGGGTAAATTTGTGCCCGATTATTATGCTGACCCAAACTTTATCTATTTACAAACTGATGCCCAAAAATATTCAATAGCTGACAATCAAGGAGAAGATTTTAGAAGTGTATTTATGCGTTCCATACAGGCAATTGACGATATCATAACTGAAAATCATCATGGAAATATTTTAATTGTTTCGCATGGTTCATTGTTAAGACAACTGATTTATGTTCTTACGGGTGGAAATTGGCAAGAACATTTACAAAATACAGAAATTTTAGCAAATACCAGCATTAGCATTATTAATTATAAACAAGATGATATTGACTCGTGTGGTTATTTTACGTTGACATCGATTAATCAAACCGATCATCTCTAATAATAGAACGGGACTTTACTGATTAAATTGGTTAAACAGCGTATTATATCCATCTAAATTACATCTGCGTTTTAAATTTGGTTATGGGTAATCATTCTGCTATTTGGTTTTTGTATATTATCAGAACGGCTAAACACTCTTTATATACCGGTATCACAACTGATGTCGCCAGGCGTTTACGCCAGCATCAAAATGGTAAAGGTGCTAAACACCTTAAAGGGCATCATAGTTTAACCGTTGTTTATCAAATCAGTGTCGGTGACAGATCAACCGCATTGAAACTTGAGTATCGTATAAAACAGCTTTCAAAACAGAAAAAAGAGCAACTGGTGGCAAATGCCCCCGACTTAGTGAATTTATTAACCTTAATCAATCGATGATTTGCTCTCTTGCTGAATATTGAATGATACCATTGTCCCGATTTGCGATAGAGGTTATTTGGCGTGATTGATTCTTGATACTGCTCAATTTAAAACATTGACATCAATTGTAGCGGTGGTGCTTTAATGGCTTGACTTTGCCGATTAAATTCAGCTAATTGCTGATACCAAAAATCAGCATCGAGTATCCAAGGAAATGCGATTGGAAAAGCTCTGTCTTGCCAACGCTGAACTATCCAAGCTAGGTAGTGCACCATTCTCATTGCTCTAAGTGGTTCAATTAAACTCAGTTGGTTTATATCAAAATGATAAAACTCTTGATAGCATTCAAGAATGCTATCAAGTTGCAATTGTTGCGCTTTTCGATCGCCATTGAGTAACATCCAAATATCTTGAATCGCTGGTCCATTACGTGCATCATCAAAATCGACAAACATGGCACTATCACGCCATAATATATTACCTGCATGGCAATCAGCATGCAGGCGAATTGGTTGCCAATCGGTATGCCAATGCTGCTCAACAATCTGTATTAAGTGGGTTAAACTGGTCTTGAGTTCGTCATGGATTTTCTTAGGGATCAAATTAGAGGTTAACAAAACTTCTTTAGGCTGATAAAGATATTCTTCGAGTCCAATTGTGGGGCGATAAATAAAAGGTTGTTTTGCACCAATTTGATGAATACGTCCCAGCAAAGTGGCTACCGATTCCATCTGCTCGATATTATCACTTTCATATTGCCGTCCTCCTACACTTGGGAACAGAGCAAATAGGTAGCCTTCATATTCATGCAAAGTTTGACCATTAAAGGTTAATGGCGCAGCGACAGGAATATCAGCTTCTGATAGTTGCTTAGTAAATTGATGCTCTTCAAGAATTTGTGCCTGATTCCAACGATAGGGGCGATAGTATTTGGCGACATATCGTATGCGATCCTCATCATAAAATTGATAGACACGATTTTCATAACTATTTAAAGCAGTCAGCCCCGAATCAACCCGAATACCAACGGTTGCCAAACTAGCAAAAATAACGTCGGGTGATAATGATTGAAATGAAAAGGCTGAACTATCCATTTTAACGTTCCTTTATTGTTGGCTGAACCATTGGTCTAATTTCTGTTTCAAAGGCTCTAAGCCGATACGTTTTGGCGATGAAAACGGTGCAACAGTAATATCACCTTGAAAAGGTAAGATAGCTTCTTTAACCATGTTAACCTGTTTTTTTAATGCGCCTGAAGCGAGTTTATCGGCTTTAGTTAACAGTAGCATAACAGGAATATCAACTGATACAGCCCACTCAATCATTTGTTGGTCGAGATCTTTAAGCGGATGCCGAACATCCATTAATACAATTAAGCCTTTTAAACTTTCTCGTTTTTGCAGATATTCGCCTAATGATTTTTGCCATTTGCGTTTAATCGCTTCCGGAACTTGTGCATAACCATAGCCCGGTAAATCGACTAAACGACAATTTTCTTCCACTTCAAATAGGTTAATAAGTTGCGTTCGTCCCGGTGTTTTACTGGTTCTTGCTAAAGATTTTTGATTGGTTAATGTGTTAAGTGCACTTGATTTACCGGCATTAGATCTGCCGGCAAAGGCAACTTCAACGCCACTATCAATTGGTAAATGTGAAATATCGGGTGCACTTAAAATAAAATGTGTTTTAGCATAGTTTAATGGTCGAATGTCGGTCATAAAAAATGTCCTTTAAGTGCATTAACGGCACTTAATCACTTAAAATGCCGTTACTGTATAGAAAAACTTAGGAATTGACAACTTTTTCGACTGCTTTTGACAAGCGTTCCATTCCGGCTTGAATTTCGTTTTCACTGATAATTAAAGACGGTGTAAAACGCAATACATCCGGGCCAGCATTTAAAATCATTACTTTACATTCAGCTGCGGCATTTAAAAAGTCGCGGGCTTTACTGTGATATTCAGGTTGTAAGTAAGCACCTAATAATAGACCTTTGCCACGATACTCCCTAAATACGTTAAATTGTTGATTTATATTTTCAAGATGCTCAATAAATATTGCTCGACGCTTTTCTACACCTGCAAGTACTTCTGGTGAGTTGATAATATCAAACGCTTCACAGCCTACAGCGCAAGCTAAAGGATTTCCGCCATAAGTGGTGCCATGTACACCCGGATGCATAACTGATGCAATATCTTCGGTTGTTAACATCGCACTTATCGGAAAACCGCCACCTAATGCTTTTGCAGAAGTTAAGATATCGGGTATAACGCCATATTGTTGATAGGTATACAAGCTGCCGGTTCGTCCCATTCCGCACTGCACTTCATCAAATACCAGTAGCGCTTTATATTCATCGCATAACGCTCGAACGCCGGTTAAAAATTCAGTTGTTGCTGAACTTAAACCTCCTTCACCTTGTACCGGTTCCAGTACAACTGCACAAGTATGATCATCCATAACCGCTTTAACTGCATCAAGATCATTAAAAGGTACATGGATAATATCAGCCGGTTTGGGTCCAAAACCGTCGGAATATTTAGCCTGCCCGCCGACTGAAACAGTAAAAAAAGTTCGCCCATGAAAAGACTGATTGAAAGCGATGATTTTGGTTTTATAAGGACTGTATTTTTGCGTGGCATAATAACGAGCCAATTTGAAAGCTGCTTCATTGGCTTCGGCACCTGAGTTAGCAAAAAAAACACGATCAGCAAAGGTATTATCGATAAGCTTTTTGGCTAAACTTAAAGCCGGTTCGTTAGTAAACACATTGCTAACATGCCATAACTTTTCACTTTGTTGTTGTAGAGCTTTGATCAATCGTGGATGACAGTGCCCCAAAGCGTTAACTGCAATGCCACCGGCAAAATCAATATACTCTTCGCCATTTTGATCCCAAACACGACTACCACTTCCTTTTACCGGAATAAATTGAGCAGGAGCATAAACGGGTAATATCACTTTATCAAATAATTCTCGAGTCACATTGGATTGCATTATTCAGTCCTTATATTCTGTTTTAAGCCTTTTTATTCTATTTTATGCCTTTTTATAAGGGTGTAAAGTAAATATTTATTCATTTATTTTGAATTAAAATTCATTTATGTAATGATTCGGCATAAATTGAGATATTAAATAATTTTATTCTTTTCTCGATTTATTTTCGGTTATAATCAGCGCTTAACAAATAATAGTTTCTAAAACAGGATTAAATATGAGTCGTATTATTTATTGTCATTATTTAAAAAAAGATGCCGAAGGCTTAGACTTTCAGCTCTATCCTGGTGAGCTTGGTAAACGTATCTACAATGAGATTTCCAAAACAGCTTGGCAAGAATGGCTTAAAAAACAAACAATGTTAATTAACGAAAACAAACTTAATATGATGAATGCTGAGCATCGCAAAAAAATTGAATCTGAAATGGTTAAGTTTTTATTTGAAGGTGAAGATGTCGTTATTGATGGGTATAAACCAGAACATTGAGAGCTAACATGAAAAATAAAATAAAAATTATTACACTGCTGGTAACAGTAAGTCTTTTAACCGCTTGTCCCGGTCCTAATTCAAAGAAAGAAGATGAAGATTATTATGTTAAAGATACCAATGCATTTAATATCTTAATAAGTCAATATGCGAATAATATAGAACAGATTTGGGGACCAAAAGAAGTGCTTATTGCTGGGCCCAAAGATTATGTGCAATATGAAGATAATTTAAGAACACGGGTGCATATTAACTTTGTTTCCGGCGTAATTACTATTGAAACGTTATCCGATACGCCGGAAATTAATTTAAAAGAGGCAATTGTCTCAACACTATTGATGCCTGAACCGGTCGAGATTATTCGACGAGATAAAGTTAGCCAAGATTTATCAGAAGAACCCTTTTTATATAATCAGGTATTAGACCAAGATCGCCAACCAATACGTTGGAGCGGGCGAGCCAATAGTTTTGCTGATTATCTAATAAGCAATAACATGAAAACCCGTAACTCCGGTTCACATAGAATCACTTACGTTGAAATTAAACTTGTTCCCAACCATATCAACCAACGTGCTCGAAAATTCCTACCGCTTGTCACTCAAGCTTCTAACCGCTACTTAATTGATGAGCGACTAATTTTAGCTATTATGGAAGTTGAATCAGCATTTAACCCATTTGCGGTAAGTCGAACTGATGCGCTAGGGCTTATGCAAGTTCAACAACATACCGCTGGTCGTGATATCTTCAAGTTACGGGGTAAATCCGGTGAACCGAGTCGACAATATTTACTTGACCCTCGTAATAATGTCGATATGGGAACAGCTTATTTGTCATTGCTGAAAACGAAATATTTAGCCGGTATTAATAATCCTATCTCATTAAGATATGCCATGATCACATCTTACAATGGTGGTGCAGGAAGTGTATTAAGAACTTTCTCAAGTGATCGTAATGAGGCTATTAATATAATTAACTCAATGACCCCACAACAAGTGTATCGAAAACTGGTAACATCGCACGTATCTCAAGAGTCACGTAACTATTTAATAAAAGTCAGTAAGATACTCGACAATAGATAATCTTTGCTAGTAATCGCCGTAAGCCATTTTATCTTCCCTAATCATGGTTAGATAAGGTGGTTATGCGGTTGAGCCTTGATTTTCGCTCTCACAATGTTTTTTTAAGTTTTAAAGTTTTTTAACAAAAAAAACGTGATCTGCTTCAAATTTTGAGTATACTATGCGTCTCATAAAACCCTAGTTTTTTTGAGGATGTCAACTTGAGTAATGATAAGCTTGTGGACTCGTTATCTCCCGCACAAATGACCCAAATTGCCGAAGAGATTGGCAATTACAAAGTAAATAAACACCCTAGTAGCACAATTCTTTCAGCCATCATTGCCGGTGTTTTCATTTCAATCGCTTTTGTTTTTTATATCACTGTTACAACCGGAACGGCAACCGTTGCTTTTGGTTTAGCCAAATTGGTTGGTGGTATCTGTTTCTCGTTAGGACTGATGCTTGTTGTTTGTTGTGGCGCTGATCTTTTTACTTCTACCGTACTGACAATTTTGCCGAGAATGACGCACAAAGTCAGTTGGTTTAAAATGATACGCAATTGGATTTTTGTGTATATTGGTAACTTTATTGGTGCTATACTGTTTGTTGCAGTTATCTGGTTTTCCGGACAGTATATGGTAGCTAACGGATTGTGGGGTTTGAATGTACTACAGACCGCTGATCATAAATTACATCACACATTTGTTGAAGCCGTATTTCTGGGCTTACTTGCTAACTTAATGGTGTGTTTAGCGGCTTGGATGAGTTATGCTGGTCGCAGTTTATTAGATAAGATGTTAATCATGGTATTACCGGTGGCGATGTTTGTTGCAAGTGGTTTTGAACATAGTATTGCCAATATGTTTATGATCCCTATGGGTATTGTGATTAATAATTTTGCTTCTCCTGAGTTTTGGACGGCAGTTGGCGTTTCACCCGATGCGTTTAAAGAATTAACAGTTGAGCATTTTATATTGAATAATTTAATTCCTGTGACAATCGGGAATATTTTGGGTGGTTTAGCAGTAGCGCTACCTTATTGGGCTTTATATTTACGTAAGCCACATTGATTTTATAATATCTGCCCTTATGTATGAGTAGATAGATATTTTTGTAAACCTGAGGTGAAAAACTATGAGTAATTTAAACGAAGTACAAGCAACTGCTTGGAAAGGATTTAAAGATGGTGATTGGCAAAATAATGTTAATGTCCGCGATTTCATTCAAAAGAACTACACGCCATATGAAGGTGATGAGTCTTTCTTAGCGGGCGCAACGGATGCGACAACTAAGTTATGGGCTAAGGTAATGGAAGGCATTAAAGTTGAAAATGCTACCCATGCTCCTGTGGATTTTGATACAAGTGTTATTTCGACAATTACTGCTCATGATGCAGGTTACATTGAAAAAGATTTAGAAAAGATTGTTGGCTTACAAACTGAAAAACCATTAAAACGTGCGATTATCCCGTTTGGTGGAATCAAAATGATCGAGAATTCTTGTAAAGCATACAGCAGAACGCTTGATCCATTAGTCAAAAAAATCTTTACTGACTATCGTAAAACACATAACCAAGGTGTGTTTGACATCTATACTCCGGATATCCTTCGTTGTCGTAAATCAGGTGTTATCACTGGTCTTCCTGATGCTTATGGTCGTGGTCGTATCATTGGTGACTACCGTCGTGTTGCGCTTTACGGTATCGACTTTTTAATGCAAGATAAATTTGCACAATTCAACTCACTACAAGCTGATTTCGAAAATGGTGTTGACTTAGCTATGACTATGCAACGTCGTGAAGAAATCGCTGAACAACATCGTGCTCTTGGTCAAATTAAAGAAATGGCAGCTAAATATGGCTACGACATCTCTGGTCCAGCTAAAACAGCTCAAGAAGCGGTGCAATGGACATACTTCGGTTACTTAGCGGCAGTTAAATCTCAAAACGGTGCGGCAATGTCTCTTGGTCGTACTTCTACATTCTTTGATATCTACTTCCAACGTGACCTTGAAGCAGGCTTAATTACTGAACAAGACGCTCAAGAAATTGTTGACCATTTCGTTATGAAATTACGTATGGTTCGTTTCTTACGTACGCCTGAATATGATGAATTATTCTCTGGTGACCCAATTTGGGCAACTGAATCAATCGCAGGTATGGGTGTTGACGGACGTACTTTAGTTACTAAAACTTCATTCCGTTTCTTAAATACACTATATACAATGGGTCCTTCACCTGAGCCTAACATGACTATTCTTTGGTCAGAACAGTTACCAAGTGGATTTAAAGAGTTCGCATCTAAAGTATCTATTGATACCTCATCATTACAATATGAAAATGATGATTTAATGCGTCCTGACTTTAATAACGATGACTATGCAATCGCATGTTGTGTAAGCCCGATGATTGTTGGTAAACAAATGCAATTCTTCGGCGCACGTGCCAACCTTGCTAAAACTCTTCTATACGCAATCAATGGCGGTGTGGACGAAAAACTTAAAATGCAAGTTGGACCAAAAGAAGATCCAATCACTGACGAATACCTTGATTTTGACAAAGTATTTGCTCGTTTAGATCACTTTATGGATTGGTTAGCAAAACAATACGTAACTGCACTAAATGCAATTCACTATATGCATGACAAATACAGCTACGAAGCATCATTAATGGCACTACACGATCGTGACGTTATTCGTACAATGGCATGTGGTATTGCTGGTCTATCGGTTGCTGCTGACTCATTATCTGCTATTAAATATGCAAAAGTGAAAACAATTCGTGATGAAGACGGTTTAGCTGTAGATTTTGAAATCGAAGGTGAATACCCACAATTCGGTAACAATGATCCACGTGTAGATGATATCGCAGTTGATTTAGTTGAACGTTTCATGAAGAAAATTCAAAAACTTAAAACTTATCGTAATGCAATTCCTACACAATCTGTTTTAACCATTACTTCAAACGTTGTTTATGGTAAGAAAACAGGTAACACTCCAGACGGTCGTCGTGCTGGTGCACCATTTGGACCAGGTGCTAACCCAATGCACGGACGTGACCAAAAAGGTGCGGTTGCTTCATTAACATCTGTTGCTAAACTACCATTTGCTTATGCTAAAGACGGTATTTCTTATACATTCTCTATCGTACCAAATGCGTTAGGTAAAGATGATAGTGCACGTAAACGTAACTTAGCTGGTTTAATGGATGGTTACTTCCACCACGAAGCAACTGTTGAAGGTGGTCAGCACTTAAATGTTAACGTTTTAAACCGTGAAACATTATTAGATGCAATGGAACATCCTGAAAAATATCCACAATTAACTATTCGTGTTTCTGGATATGCAGTACGTTTTAACTCATTAACTAAAGAACAACAAAAAGACGTTATTACACGTACTTTTACTCAATCAATGTAATTTAGTTAACTGATACTGACTTGAAATAGCGCCTCACTAAGGCGCTATTTTTTTATCAGCATAAGCTTAAACTTTGCAAACACCATAACAACGCTATAAAAAAATAGCGTTTTTTAACCGATATTGAGCGTTATTTTCATCATTGGTTTTAATAAGCGATTATCCGATTAATACAATTGGTGTAAGAAAGTATCATATGAGTTAAAATACCTAAAACGATAAAAAAAGTAATATGAGCAATTACTAGAGAACTTTTATGGAACAAAATATTATTATGACAACAAAGCAACCAATCAAAGGTCGCATCCACTCCTATGAGTCATTTGGTACTGTAGATGGGCCGGGTATACGTTTCATTGTTTTTTTTCAGGGTTGCTTGATGCGTTGCTTGTACTGCCACAACCGAGATACCTGGGATTTAAAAGCTGGCCGTGAAGTCACTGTTGACGAACTGATGAAAGAGATCGTTACTTACAAAAGTTTTATTATGCCTAATGGCGGGGGCGTAACCGCTTCTGGCGGCGAAGCGACACTACAATCTGAGTTTATTACTGAATGGTTTAAAGCTTGTCATCAAGAAGGTATTCATACATGCTTAGATACCAATGGTTATGCAAGACAGTTAGATCACACAGTTGAAGCACTTATGGAAGTGACAGACTTAGTCATGTTAGATCTTAAACAAATCAATGATGAAATACATCAGAAACTAGTTGGCGTACCTAATAAACGTGTGCTCGAGTTTGCTAAATATCTACAAAAAATTAATAAGCGAACATGGATACGATATGTGGTCGTTCCGGGGTGGACTGATGATGATAATTCAGCACATCTTTTAGGGCAATTTATTCAAGGTATGGAGAATATTGAGCGAGTAGAGTTATTACCCTATCATAAAATGGGCGCTTACAAATGGGATACAATAGGGGATAAATATCAGTTAGAAGGGGTAGAGGCGCCACCACGAGAAACCTTAGACAGAATACAACAGATCATAGAAAGTTATGGTCAATCGGTTACATTTAGTAAATAACATGATAATAAAAAAGGTACCAGCTAGGGTACCTTTTTAGTTGCTATCCTTTTTTATTTAATTCTTTTACGCTTTATTGCCCGCAAAACAAAAATCGTTCCCTCCAACGCAAGTACACATACTGACAACCAAATAAAGCCGTAAGAGATAATATGTTGTGCCGAGATCGATTCATGCAAAAATAGGACTGACACAAGCGTTAATAAAACGGGTTCAACATATCCAAGCAAACCAAATAATCCCAAAGGTAATAGTCGTCTTGCTAAAAAGTACATAGCAAAAGCGATAGCAGTAATGATCCCCAGCATTGGGATAAAAATGTGAAAGTGCGTAATATCTCTCACAATCTGGCTAAATGGGTAATTAAAGGCGAAATAAATCACGCAGCCAATAAATATAAAAAAGAAGTCGGAAAAGGTGCCACAAATCCCTTCTATTTGCAATTTACGGCGTGTAATAAAGTAAATGGGGTAACCCAATGCAACCACTGCTGTTTCCCACGAAAATGCGCCTGTGGTATAGATTTCAACGGCTACGCCGATAGCAGCAAGGCAAACGGCAATTTTTTGCAAAAAGCTGAGTTTTTCCTGGTAAAAAATCTGACCTGAAATCACCATGGTTAATGGTAATAAGAAATAGCCTAAAGAAGCCGATAATCCATGCCCATTAAGCGGTGCCCAAATGAAAATTAACATCTGAATAGTTAACAATAGGGAGGAAAAGATCAATCCGACTAAAATCATCGGTTGCTCTCTAATACGCTTAAATAGAGCCCCAATTGCAGGCCACTGGTGTTCAATAAAGACTAACACTACTATGGCTGGAAACGAGGTTAATAAACGCCAGCAAAAGATGTCAACCACAGGAAGAGGCTGTAGTAAAACCGGATAATAGTAAAGTAAGCCAAAAAGGCATGATGCGAGTATTGAAAGAACAACACCTTTAATCATTTTTTCACCTTTCATAAAAAAATAGCGCTAATTAATAGCGCTAAAATGAAGTAAGCAAACTTTTAGTAAATAACAGGGTTAACCTATCACTTCAACACCATTCATATATGGCACTAAAACAGAAGGAACTTTAATGCTTCCGTCTGCCTGTTGGTAGTTTTCCATGATTGCCACTAATGTACGCCCAACAGCTAATCCAGAGCCATTTAAGGTATGGACTAAATAGGTTTTGTTATCCGCTTTATTACGATATCGAGCTTGCATTCGGCGAGCTTGGAAATCCCACATATTAGAACAAGACGAGATTTCTCGATAAGTGTTTTGAGCCGGTACCCAAACTTCAAGATCGTAAGTTTTGCATGAACCAAAGCCCATATCGCCAGTACACAATACGATTTTACGGTATGGCAATTCAAGTAGCTGTAAAACCTTTTCCGCATGCGCTGTCAGCTCTTCTAAAGCTTTCATTGATTCTTCCGGTTTAACAATTTGCACAAGTTCGACTTTATCAAACTGATGCATACGAATTAAGCCACGGGTATCTTTGCCATAAGAGCCTGCTTCAGAACGGAAACAAGGTGTATGAGCAGTCATTTTCATCGGAAGCTGGCTTTCATCAAGTATCTCATCACGCACTAAGTTAGTTACCGGCACTTCTGCGGTCGGAATTAATGCATAATTACTGCTATCGGCCTCTTCATCTAAAGGTTTCGTATGGAACAAATCACCGGCAAATTTCGGTAATTGACCAGTACCAAATAGGGTTGCTTTGTTAACAAGGTAAGGTACATAGATTTCAGCGTAGCCATGTTGCTCAGTGTGCAGATCTAACATGAACTGAGTAATCGCACGATGTAAACGAGCAATTTGCGAACGCATTACAACAAAGCGTGCGCCGGTAAGCTTAACCCCTGCTGCAAAGTCGAGACCGCCAAAACGCTCGCCTAATGCGACATGGTCTTGAACAGGAAAGTCGAAAGTTCTTGGCGTACCAAAACGTGAGATCTCAACGTTATCATTTTCGTCTTTACCGTCCGGCACAGAATCATCAGGGATATTTGGTATGTTTGCGGCAATATCTTTGATTTGGTTAAGCAGGATTTCAAGCTCTGCTTTAGCGGTATTGAGTTTATCGCCGAGTTTATTCACTTCTTCACGTACGGCAGTAATATCCTCGCCACGTGCTTTAGCTTCACCAATAGCTTTAGAACGAGCATTACGCTCTGCTTGTAAGCTTTCAGTTTCAACTTGTAATACTTTGCGTTTCTCTTCTAGTTGACCTAGGGTATCAACATCTAACTTAAATCCACGACGTGCTAATTTTTTAGCGACAAGATCCAATTCATTTCGAAGTAAATTTGGGTCCAACATAAAAAAAGTCCATTATGATTAATTAAAGGTATCTATCTACTTTAATGGTTATTTTATTATAGCAACGAGTATATTTAAAATAAAAAAAGCAGACTAAATATAAATATTTAAAATGTGAGCTTAGTATACTCGATTTATATCGGGATTCAACCGAAGCGGTACACCCAAAAAAATCTAACTGATGTTCGTCAATCTATGTAGTTCAATTGGATAAAAATAATTTTTATAAAACTATTTTTTCTTACTTATACTGCTGAATATTTTATCTTGACTATTATTCATAAAAGAAAAAACAAATACAAGTTATTAACAATCATTTTTTAGTAAAATTTATAATACCAATGCTACATTCTGTAGTTGAAGTCTATTTTTCTGTATTTCATAGTGTAAATCAACTTTTAACCCATTTATTTAATGTTATATGTATACTTTTGCTGATCCAAATCTTATAAAAATATTTAATGGAAAAAATAAATTATTATCATTTGCATTGGTAAAGTGGAATCTATCTTGAATTGATCTGCTAAACCGATAATAATATACTTAGTCACATTTTGTCTTACTTTTCGAAACCTTTACGGAGCAAAAGATAAGTGAATCAACGACAATATCAAGTAATAAGTGGTTTAGCTATAGCTGGGATGACTTGTGGAATTATATCACTAATTCCTCTCGGTCATATAAGCATTATATTAGCTGTTATAGCTATAGTATTAAGTGCAGTTGCTAAGAGTGATATAAAAGCTAGTAATAAAAGGGGTTCCGGTTTTGCAACGGTAGGAATAGTTTGTGGAGTCATTACCCTTGTATTTTGGTTTTTGTTCATTCTGGCAATAGGCAGTGTAATGCTTTCAGTTATTTCTTCTCATGCATAAAGAATAAAGTTACGGTGAATTAAAAGCTGACAACGTCAGTTTATTATAAATACAAGATTGTATTCTAATAAATACCCAACAGTTTCAGTGATACATGCATGTCATATCAAATATTCAATATATTGGCTTCTCAATATTTAATTCTTTAATTTCATCATTGAAAGTATAAACAAAGCTTTTAAGTAATTATTTTCGTTTGTCCTTGATGTTCTTTTTATAACTTTATTTTTTTAAGTCGATGTACTTTAATTTTATTATTGCCAATTTAAAATTTAAGCTTGTACGAAGCTTTTTAAGAGCGGGTAGGGTAATATTTAAGGGGAAACAGAAAAAGCTTTGTATAGTGATTTATAGCATTCAACGTTTTTAAAATAGTTTGTATTCCTAATAAGCTGTAAAAAGTAAATAGCATTGTTAATGAGTATATCCTATGATATTCAATATAACGTTTAATTGGCATTATAAATTGAAGAAGGTTTTTAGGATGCTTAAATGGCGCACCCGAAGGGATTCGAACCCCTGACCGCTCGGTTCGAAGCCGAGTGCTCTATCCAGCTGAGCTACGGATGCGTGCAAGTTCGTAAAAAAAATGGTGCATCCGAAGGGATTCGAACCCCTGACCGCCCGGTTCGTAGCCGGGTACTCTATCCAGCTGAGCTACGGATGCGTTTTGAATTTTTTAAAATGGTGCATCCGAAGGGATTCGAACCCCTGACCGCCCGGTTCGTAGCCGGGTACTCTATCCAGCTGAGCTACGGATGCATATTTTAATTTTTTAAAAATGGCGGTGAGAGAGGGATTCGAACCCTCGATGCAGCTTTTGACCGCATACTCCCTTAGCAGGGGAGCGCCTTCAGCCTCTCGGCCATCTCACCAAAACAACTACGATTATGTTTGAACAAAATCATAATGTGTGGCGCACATATTACGTTCTAGAAAAAATAAGTCAAACATTTTTTCGCTTATGCGCGCTAGTTGTTTATTTCCTGCCCAATATTACTCTTTGGGCTCAGTAGATTCATCATTTTTGTCTTGCGATTGATGAATTCTATTGTAGATTTCTTCTCTATGAATAGAAACTTCTTTAGGTGCGTTAATACCAATTCTGACCTGATTACCCTTCACGCCTAAAATGGTAATAACAACATCGTCACCAATGATAAGTGTTTCACCTACTCTCCTAGTTAAAATTAACATTAGATCTCCTAATATCAGTTAAGTATATATCCAAACAATTTTAAGATATAGCTTCGTCAGCCTTCCATCAATAAGACAGAAAGACGGAATTTTACAGAATATACCCAATGTTTAATTAACAATCACTTGAGTATATCTGGCTAACTTGCTTGTAATTTATTACTGATTTCCTTTTTTACAGAAGATAACGCTTCTGGTAACGCCGAAAGATCCATTCCACCTGCTTGGGCGAAATCAGGCCGCCCACCGCCCTTACCACCTACTTTTAATGCTAATTGAGAAACTAATTCGCCAGCTTTAACAATACCGATTAAGTCATTGGTAACACCAGCCGCTAAATTGATTTTACCGTCGTTAACAGCCGCTAAAATAATAACACCGGTTTTTAATTGATTTTTAAGATCATCAATCATTGAGCGTAATAATTTAGCTTCGACGTTATCAAGTTTAGCAATTAGTATATTTTTATTATTAACTGTTATGCATTGATCCAGTAATTGCGCACTTTGTTGGCTAGCTTTTTGTGCTTTTAACTGTTCAATGGTTTTTTCTAACAGTTTTGTTTGTTCGAGCATTTGCTCAATTCGTGATAATAAGGCTGCTTTATCACTTTTTACCAATTGTCCAATTTGCGTTAACAAATGAGATTCATGGTGAATATAATCCATCGCATTTTGACCGGTTGTAGCCTCAATACGACGTACTCCTGATGCAATGCTTGATTCAGAAGTTATTTTAAATAATCCTATATCTCCAGTTCTATCTACGTGTGTTCCTCCACAAAGTTCAATTGAGAAATCACCCATTGTCAGAACCCTAACTATATCCTCATACTTTTCACCAAATAACGCCATAGCACCTCTATCTTTAGCATCTTGAATTGGCATTAATTCAATATCTACTATCAAATTACGACGTATTTGTTGATTGACAAGGTTTTCAATTTCAGTGATCTGCTCCGGCGTAATGGCTTGATTATGTGAAAAGTCAAAACGCAGATAGCTGTCATTAACTAATGAACCTTTCTGATGAACATGATTACCTAAAATTTGTTGTAGTGCTGCTTGCAGTAAATGTGTTGCTGAATGATTACGACGAATACGATCACGTATTTCAATATCAATAGCTGCAGTCACTATATCACCAACTTTTAAAGATCCTTTAACGATCTTACCTATATGGCCAATGCTTTTACCATATTTTTGACTGTCGGTAACTTTAAACTCAAGGTTTGCAGCCGTTAGTAAGCCTTTATCACCCACTTGGCCGCCTGATTCGCCATAAAATGGCGTTTTGTCTAAAACAACAATGGCTTGTTCGCCGCTATCAATACTTTGAACTTTTTGGCCATTTTGGAAAATTGCGATCACTTTGCCGGATGCTTCTGTGGCTTGGTAACCTAAAAACTCTGTTTGGTCGTCGAGCTTAATGACGTTACTATAATCAACACTAAAAGAACTTGATTCACGAGCACGTTTACGTTGCTCTTCCATGCATCGATTAAATCCGTCTTCATCGATAGTGATATTTTTTTCTCGACAAACATCAGCCGTTAAATCTAATGGGAATCCATAAGTATCATAAAGTTTAAACGCCACATCGCCAGGTAAGACAGAATCTGAGATTTTACCTAGTTCTTGATCTAACATCAATAAACCGCGTTCAAGCGTTTTTAAGAACTGTTCTTCTTCAATTTTAAGGGTGTCTTCAACCAATTTTTGGTTTTTGGCTAACTCAACCGCAGCACTACCCATAACTTCAATTAGTGATTTCACTAATTTATAGAAGAATATATCTTTAGCACCTAGCATATGCCCGTGGCGTACTGCTCGGCGAATAATGCGACGTAAAACGTAACCACGACCTTCATTAGACGGCACCACACCGTCAGATACTAAAAACGCGCAAGAGCGAATATGGTCGGCAATAACACGTAATGATTTACTTTCTAAGTCGTTGGTCTGAATAATTTCAGCAGCATCTTTAATTAACTTTTTAAACAGGTCAATATCGTAATTAGAATTGACATGCTGTAAAACGGCGGCTATACGTTCTAAGCCCATGCCGGTATCAACCGACGGTTTAGGTAGTGGCTCCATGGTGCCATCTGGTAAGCGATTGAATTGCATAAACACCAGATTCCAAATCTCGATAAATCTGTCACCGTCTTCATCGGCACTACCCGGTGGGCCACCATAAATATGATCGCCATGGTCATAGAAAATTTCAGTACAAGGACCACAAGGGCCGGTATCACCCATTTGCCAGAAGTTATCTGATGCATACGGCGCACCTTTGTTATCGCCGATGCGAATTATGCGCTCTTGTGGTACACCAATCTCATTTTGCCAGATATCGTAAGCTTCATCATCGGTAGCATAAACAGTGACGGTTAGTTTTTCTTTCGGTAAATTAAACCACTGTTTGCTGGTTAATAATTCCCAGGCAAAATGGATTGCGTCACGTTTAAAATAGTCACCGAAACTAAAATTTCCAAGCATTTCAAAAAATGTATGGTGACGAGCTGTATAACCAACGTTATCTAAATCATTATGTTTACCGCCTGCACGAACACAACGTTGTGATGTCGTTGCTCTGGTATAAGGGCGTTTATCAATACCGAGAAAAACATCTTTAAATTGATTCATTCCCGCATTTGTAAATAAAAGAGTTGGATCATTGTGTGGAACAAGGGAACTACTTGCGACAATTTCGTGTCCTTTGCTATGGAAAAAGTCAAGAAAACTTTGACGAATTTCTGCAGTACTTTTCATTTATGCTTCCATATTAAACGATAAATTTTTAAACATAGTAATATACCCGTTACAACTTAAGTTGAAAAGTAAATATTCTTATTACAGCGGTTGATCTAGTTACTTTTATAAGTAAATAAGGAATAAAATTAAATGATCTAGCGAGCTTTATTCGTAATGGGTACGGCTTAGTTTTATGTGTTGTATTGTAGGGACTATACTTATTTAAGTCAATAAAGTATACATAGTTTTTACATCACTTTGTGTATAACCTCGGTAAATTAAAAACTGAATACTTTTTTGTTTTTGCAGATTATTTTTAAGATCGATTTGTTTAAACTTTTTCTGTAATTGTTGATAAGCCAGCGCTGCCCAATCAATATCCGATGCATTCAAAAGCTGACGGCTTACCTGTTCTGGTAAACCACGTTGTTTTAACTCAACTGCGATTTTTTGTCTGCCATAACCTTTGTTAGCGCGCATGGTAATGTATTTTTCGATATATTGTGTATCATTTATCCAATTTTGACAAATGCAATATTCAATTGTGTGGCTAATCTCTTGTTTTAATTGCTGTTTAAGTTCCGGATAATCTTCATCATCACGATTTAATTTTCGGGAAAAAAACAAGACGAGTTTTTGGGTTAATTCGTAGGATGAGTGATCACGCTGTGCAAGTAATTGCACAGCTTTATTTAAAATTGATTTATCGAGCTTTTGGTCCATTATTAAAAGCTTTCTTCCTCGGTTATTGTCTCTTGGTCGTCAGCAGAAAATACCGCTGGGCTGTTGAGTAATAAGTCACGAAGTTTGGCTTCTAGTTCGTTAGCAACTTCAGGGTGTTCTTGTAAAAACTTAATGGAATTAGCTTTACCTTGACCAACTTTTTCACCGTTATAGCTGTACCAAGCACCAGCTTTATCCACTAATTTATGTTTAACACCTAAATCAATTAATTCGCCTTCTTTGGAGATACCACAACCATAAAGAATTTGGAATTCAGCTTGTCTAAATGGCGCCGCCACTTTATTTTTAACGACTTTGACACGGGTATCACTACCAATCACATCTTCGCCTTCTTTAACAGCACCGGTACGACGGATATCTAAACGCACAGAGGCGTAGAATTTTAGGGCATTACCACCCGTTGTTGTTTCCGGATTACCGAACATAACGCCGATTTTCATACGAATTTGGTTAATGAAAACAACTAAGCAGTTGGCGTTTTTAATATTGGCGGTTAATTTTCGTA
Source organism: Gilliamella sp. B2923 (assembly GCF_026536565.1). Classification (NCBI taxonomy): domain Bacteria; kingdom Pseudomonadati; phylum Pseudomonadota; class Gammaproteobacteria; order Orbales; family Orbaceae; genus Gilliamella; species Gilliamella sp. B2923. The sequence goes on from NZ_JAFNNZ010000001.1 coordinate 235,794, forward strand.
ATGCTTGAGACATCAATCTTGCTTGTAAGCCCATATGAGAGTCACCCATTTCGCCTTCGATTTCGGCTTTTGGTGTTAATGCAGCAACGGAGTCAACAATAATGACATCAACAGCACCAGAGCGAACCAGTGCATCACAAATTTCTAGTGCTTGTTCGCCAGTATCAGGTTGTGAAACTAATAGATCATCAACTTGCACGCCTAATTTAGCAGCATAAATTGGATCTAATGCATGTTCAGCATCAATAAATGCACATGTTTTCCCTTCTTTTTGGGCTTGCGCAATAACCGATAAGGTTAGTGTTGTTTTACCGGAAGATTCTGGCCCAAAGATTTCAACGATTCTACCCATTGGCAAACCACCGATACCTAGTGCTATATCGAGTCCTAAGGAGCCAGTAGAAACCGCATCAACATCTAGCGTTTGGGTATCACCTAAACGCATAATTGAACCTTTACCAAATTGTTTTTCGATTTGACTTAATGCAGCTGAAAGTGCACGTTGTTTGTTTTCATTCATATTATAAAATTCCAATGAGTAAGGATATGAGGCATATTATACTGTATTGTTATACAGTATCAAGCTTTTTTTATACACATTAATCATTTAGTTAATGCTTATTGGTGAAGTCGGGGATTAATAGAGAGACAGGCTATATGTGATCTGACAAGCTAACGGATATTACGTGTAGAAAATCGAACCATTTTACCACAATTTGAACGACCGTCATTGTAACAATATTTATCAACACGCCATTTAACCGTCACCTTTTATTGGTAATGAGATTGGATGAGCTAAAAGGTCGATAATCACCAAGCTAAAATAATCAATTTTGACGATTTTTACCGTTAACACTTTCTTTAAAAAACACCATTTGATATGATGAATGGATAAGTTTTAATCATTTATAATCGATTAAAGTGGTGATCACTCTTCATTGCTGTATAAAATTTAATTATTCAGTTTTCTACATAAACGTTATACTATTCTGAAATATCTTTACATATAAATATCAATCTAAGAGATGAAATTAAATAATGGTCTTTGATAAACAACATTATGCTTTATGTTCGCATTGTGATTTAGTCATTGAACTGACAAATGTTGGTATGGGGCACAAAGCCATTTGCCCGCGATGTCATACCACCTTAGCTAAAAATAATATTCAGATGAAATTACGAGCAAGCATGTATGCAATTTGTTCTTTAATTATGATTATTATCGCCTGCGGCTTTATCTTTATTGATATACGATTAGTCGGTAATTTTAATGGCGTGAGTGTTTTAGACATTCCTCAGATCTTATATGTAGATAAATATAGTTATATTTCAGCGTTGTTTATTTTTTTCGTATTAGTTTTTCCTGTATTAAACTTATTAATTATTATTTTACTCTGCTCGAAGTTAACTTTAACAAAGTATCGTAAACGGGATTTTCTAATTGTTTATGAAAAATTTCAACACTGGTGTATGCCGGAAATTTTTCTGACTGGTGTGTTGGTGAGTTTTGTTAAATTGATGAGTTATGGCAATATCGGTGTAACCGGGACTTTTTGGGCGTTTTGTTTATTTGTCTTTTTTTATATTAAAGCCACGGTTATTTTTACGCCCGAAACGATTTGGAATGAGATTCTTACCAATAATTTTGCATCTAATACCTTAAAGACAGGCAAAACCGGTATTAGCCAACATTTAAAACTTTGTACCTGTTGCCAGGCTATTTTGCCGGCACATTATGCTAAATGCCCAAGATGTAAACAAAAGAGTGAACTAAGAGGGCGAAGCAAAATACAGTGGACAATAGCGCTATTGGTTACCTCTTTAATTATTTACATCCCGGCGAATGTATTTGGGATTATGATAACTGTCGTGTTTGGCTCGTCATCTTCATCGACCATTATGGATGGGGTGATATATATGTGGCAAGCGGGCGATATCCCTGTTGCTTTGGTGATTTTTACCGCCAGTGTGGTGATTCCCATTTTAAAGATCATATCATTAAGCTGGCTTTGTTATTTTGCTTTAGCAGTGAAACATAAAAATAAACACGATTGCCTAAAAATGAAGAAATTATATAATGCGGTTGAATTTATTGGTAAATGGTCAATGATTGACATTTTTGTTGTATCAGTCGTCTGCTCATTAGTCAGAAGCCAACAAATGATGGGCGTTTATCCCGATATTGGTGTGACTTTTTTTGCAACGGTGGTCATTATTACTATGATCGCATCGCAAAAGTTTGATCCTCGTTTAATTTGGGATCACACCGATAAAAAAATAAAATAATAGGAATAATATGGTAACAACAAGTAAATCAGCAAAAATTATTAAAATTAGAGCCATTTCAGCAATATGGATTATTCCTATTGTTACAGCCATTGTTGGGCTTTGGATTATCTATTCTCATTTTGCTGACCGAGGCACCTCTTTTACTTTACTGGCAAAAGATGCAAGTGGCATTGTGGCCGGTAAAACGGTGATAAAAAATCGGAGTGTCGATGTGGGTATTGTCGATGAAGTTACCCTGTCTGACGATTTTAAACAAGTTGTCATCAAAGGTCGTATCTATAATGATATGGAACCTTTGTTAAAAAATGATTCTATCTTTTGGGTGGTTAAACCCGAAATTGGTCGCGATGGTGTGACCGGCTTAGGTACTATTTTATCGGGCGTCTATATTGAATTAGCCGCCGGCAATGATACACATAGTTTCAAAAATAATCCTTTTACCCTATCTGATAACCCGCCATTATCTGACCCAAGTATAAAAGGTATTCGATTATATTTAGAGAGCGATCAAAATGGGGTTGTTCCTCGTGGTGCTTCGGTGATGTTTAAAGGTTATCGTGTTGGTAATGTCGAAACCTCTGAATTTGATGTCGAAAACCGAAGAATGAAATATCAAGTTTTTATCACTACACCTTATGACTCGTTAGTAACCGAAAATGTCAGATTTTGGAAAGAAGGGGGCGTTAATTTCTCGTTATCTTCTCAAGGTGCCAGCCTTGATTTACCTTCTTTAGATGTCCTTATGTCCGGTGGTATTAGTTTTGACTTACCTGACGGCGCAAAATTAGGCAACCCAGCTAAGCAGTACGATGTGTATAAATTGTATGAAGGTAAAAAATCAATTCAAGATTCTCAATATACCAATTATAAAGAGTTTCTTATCATGCTTAATGATTCAATATCGGGATTATCTGAAGGAACATCCGTTGAGTATCATGGTATAAGACTTGGTACCGTGAGCAAAGTTCCGTTTTATACCCCGGATATGTTGAAAAGCACGTCAATTTTAAATCAAAAAGTGCCGGTGTTAATTAGAATAGAGCCGGATCGTTTATCGGAATTAGTCGATGATAAAATTGACATTGCCAATTTGATTATTGAAGAGCAAAAAAATGGTTTAAGAGCTTCATTGAAAACCTCAAACATGTTCACTGGTGCGCTGTATATTGATTTGGATTTTTATCCTGACTTAAAAGATAAATACGATCCAAATTTAGCGCATCAATATGGTTACGATACCATTGAAGCAACGTCGACCGGATTTGCTCAAATACAAGCTAAAATATTGCATCTATTGGATAATTTTAATAATTTACCACTCAATAACACCATGACTGAGTTTAATCAATCCTTAGCGTCAAGCCAGCGTTTAATGGATTCATTAAATAAAATTATGGCGAGTAAAGAGATGCAAAATATGCCAAAAGAGTTACAAAAGACAATACGGTCTTTAAATGAAACCATGAAAGGATTGCAACCGGGTTCAGAACTGAATAACCAGATGAAAGAGAGTTTACAAAAAGCTCAACAGGTTATGGATGAATTAACACCGTTACTTAAGACGCTTAACAGTAAAAGTAATGCGTTGATTTTTTCAGCCCCAAATAAAAAAGACGAAGAACCTAAAGCAAGAGGAATAAACAATGAATAAATTTATCAAGACGTTAGTTGTCACGGCATGTTTAACGACAACCGGGTTATTAGCCGGCTGTTCATCGAAATCGATTGGTAAAAGTTATTATCAACTTTCCAGTAACATTAGTAATGTGCTTACCCAAACTATGCAAACCAAGAAAAACTTTATGTGGATTGAGTCGGTTGAAGTTGCTGATTTTCTCAATAAACCGGGCATTGTTTTGCAAACAAGAGACATAAATTATGTTACTGCCAATAACCATTTATGGGTATCAACACTTTCGCAACAATTACGCGATCGTTTAGAACAAGACTTAATGCGATTGTTGCCAAATTATTTGGTATCAAATCAAGCTATCGCAACGCCAACACTTAGAGTAAAACTCTATATTGATGCTTTTTACGGTAGTTATACCGGTGATGCAGTGATAAAAGGTCGCTGGGTAGTGGGTGATAGCAGAGATAGACTCTATACTAAAGCTTTTGAGCGCCATGTTCCACTGACGAGAAATGGTTATGATGCATTAGTTAAAGCCCTATCAAGAGGTTGGCAAGATATCGAGTTCGATTTTGCTAATTCGATTAGACAATAAGCTAGCTCTAAACATTCCGTCACGTGATTGACGGAATGTGCTACCTAATCAATATCCATTCAATTGTTATCGGTACGCTTTTTTAAACTCTTCAAACACGCTGTTATCAATCTCGACCCACTTTCTGACACTATTAATAAAGGCGATTTTTTCGGCTTGCAATAGTTCGTTTTTACTAATGGTTTTTTCCAATATTTTTTGGTTGTCTAAATAGTATTGCCGCATAGTACCCGGCAACAGCCCGCTACTGATTTTAGGGGTAAACCATTGTTGATTGATTAGTACAACAATATTGCCATTGACAAATTCGGTTATCTCGTCGTTTTGGTTGAAATTAATGTACTCTTTTCCTGTTGTTAACGTCGGGAAATGGTGGCGATTGCTGGTTTTATGATAAAGATAAACATTATTGCTATTGACACACTGTGGTGCAAAAGCCAGCTTATTGATCTGCATTGGCGCCGATATAGCATCGATAGTGATCAATGCATTGCCTTGTGCAGGTTGCTCGATGCGCAATTTATAGCGACCTTGAGCATAACTATTAGCAATCTGAGCCAGTTGCTGGTTGATATTGGTAATATCACAGTTAAAGTCGAAATAATGCGCAGACTGAGTTAAGCGGGTTAAATGCTCATCGGGCAACCAAATTTGTCCGTTTTCAAGCAATAATGACTCAATAATCGCGTCCGGTGTGAAGGCGGTGCGAGTTAAAATAGCGCTTTTAGCCAAAACCTCGTCATATTCATCTTGTGATGTTGAATCCCAGGTGATCCCACCGCCGACGCCATAATGTAACTGCCCATCATGTATGGTTAAGGTGCGAATAGGAATATTAAATATGGCTTTATTTTTTAACGGTTCAATATACCCAATAGTGCCACAGTAAACACCTCGTGCTGAGTTTTCAATATTAGCAATAATTTGCATGGTGCTGGTTTTGGGGGCGCCGGTAATTGAGCCACAAGGAAATAGCGCTTGAAAGATTTGATATAAATTGGTCTGCGGCTTTAATTGGCCTTCAACGGTGGAGGTTAGCTGCCAAACCGTTGGATATTTCTCGGCGGTAAACAGCTTAGGTACGTGAACGGTACCGGGCTTGGAAATTTGGCTTAAATCATTGCGCAGTAAATCAACTATCATCATATTTTCAGCTTGATTTTTATCTGACATTAACAGCGCTAATTGTTGCTCATCGTGTTGATAACTTATGCCTCTTGGGGTTGTTCCCTTCATCGGTTTGGTGGTGATAGTTTGCTTATCTAACTTAAAAAAAAGCTCCGGCGAAATGGATAAAATACAATAATTATCAAATTCGATATAAGCACAATAACCGGCATGGTTATTTTTTTGCAAAAAATGATAATAATCAATAGGGTTATCATTAAACGGGGCAGTTAATTTAATCGTATAGTTAGTTTGATAAGTATTGCCGGAGGCGATTTGCTGTCGAATATAATCTATTTTTTGCTGATATTGATCAATCGTGGTATCACTGACTAAGTCAAACGTAGGCGGGGTATAGTCATCAAAATAGGGTGGTTGTTGGGTACTATAGCCGTCAAAAATACCAAATAGCACAAGAGGGGCATCATGCTTACAAGGGGATTTGGTTTTCATTGCCAAATTAAAACCTGTCGCACTTTCATAAGCCAGATAGCCAACCGCATAATAACCTTGATCGGTAAACTTTTCGATCTCATCAATCTGTTGTTTGATAGCGTTGGGATTGTCGGTTTTAACTATTTTGATCGGATCGCAAAAATAACGACGCTCGCCTTCAAAATCGATATAAATTTTCATATTACGGTTGCTCATTAACAAAATTGTGGATCATTTGTAAACCAAACTCAGTTTTGATCGCTTCGGGGTGAAATTGTACCGATTCAATCGGCTGTGTTTTATGGCGCAATCCCATAATTAATCCTTGCTTATTTTGGGCAGTGACCATTAAAGGTGACTGATGAGGGGTTGCCTGATTATCCGCTATCAGTGAATGATAGCGCACCACAGACAATGGATTTTTAAGCCCTTTAAATAGTCCTTGCTCATCATGGACAATGGTATCAATCTTGCCATGCATTGGCATCGGCGCTTTGATAATTGAATAACCATAATATTGCGCAATGATTTGATGACCTAAACAGATCCCAAGTATTGGGCATTTTCCGGCAAACTCATCAACTACAGCCAGCGAGATGCCAGCACTATTTGGCTCGCCCGGTCCCGGTGAAATAACAATTTTAGAAAACGCGAGCTGTTTTAACTGTGCAATGGTTTTTTCATCATTTTTGATAACCCCAACATTGGCACCCGCTCGGCATAGGTAATCATAAATATTAAAGGTAAAAGAATCGTAGTTATCAATAAGTAGTATCAAAGTTTTATCCGTTGAAAATAGCAAATTAACGCGTTAGCGATGATTAATTTTATTTACTCCAAAATTAACCAGATAGCTTTCATTATACAAATAACGCCACTAAAAAAAGAGAGACGACCAATAATAAATATGTGTTTTATGGTTTTTTTACTTAAACACCTATATTTTCTGAAAGTTTTTGACAAGATTAGCGCCTTTTTTGTGATTGCTTTCACAAAAATATACAACTCTACTTGTATGGTAGTGTCTAGGTAGTTATTTTGTCATTGCTGAAATTGACACGAACGGTTTGAAATGAAACGGATCTACGCTAATAGCGCATCTGAAAGATTTGACTACTCTGGCATCGCTAAGTTACCTGCGTTTATCCCCAAATAACTGCTGTCTAAATATTAAATTGATTAATCAGGATTATTTGACAATCAACTCATCTTTCTGACGAATCAACCAAAGCGCAGATTGAAAAATAGAGGCGGTTTATTCATTTCATATTGAGTTAAAGAAAATGGTGAAGGTATTAAAGGAGTAGGTTATGGCTTTTATTCATCAAACTTTTCGATTAAACAATCAAGTAGATCAAAAGCCATGTCTGCCGTTCCACCGACCTTTACTTCTGTTAGATTGCGGTTTTGATCGGAGCGTTAATTGTTACACAACCCCCATGGTTGATTTTCAAAAAATCAAAATAGCCAGATCGAACAGACTCAACCGTTCACAGCGGAGCTTTATTGATACTCAAACAACTGCGCAAACGCATTTCACCCTACTTACTGTTCCTAAACTATCGATGCCATATGTTCGCATGCGAACAGTGTTAGAACGTTTAAGTGTTGGTGGTGCTGTTCAATATTCTCACTCAATTTTAGATAACTTTTTTAGATAACTTTGTTGGTCAATTGGCTTGCGATTACCGCATTGCTTACCCTGACCGATTGCCTGGAAATACTCAAGCTGGTTTTACATTTTGAGTGGCTAGAGCAAGCAAAGCGATGAGAAGAGATAAATAGTCACAATGTTTTTGATAAACGGAAGGAATTAACAATGGACACTAAAATGATTAAAAATAGGAAAGTAACGCTTCCTATAGCAATTGGTTATGGTCTTACAGATATCATGGGCGGGGGCGCATTTACCATTATTGGTGCATGGCTACTGTTTTTCTACACAACCTTCGTTGGATTAACGCCACTTCAAGCGGCATCGATTGTGGCAATAGCAAGGATTGTTGATGCAATAATTAGCTTATTTATGGGGAGTTTTACCGATCACTTTTATCAATATAAATTGGGGCAAAAGTTTGGACGTCGGCGGTTTTTCTTATTAATTGGCTCGCCATTGATGTTACTTTATGCATTACTTTGGATAGTGGGCATGAACTTTTGGTTTTATCTTACTGCCTATCTCGTGTTTGAAATTGTAGCAGCAATTGTACTTATCCCGTGGGAAACACTCCCTTCAGAGATGACCAAAGATTATAATGACCGAACAAAATTATCTACCGGTAGAATGTTTTTATCTGCCTGCGGTACGTTTTTAGCTACATTTGTTCCGGGGGTATTGATTCACTATTTGGGTGAAAATAATGCCTATGCCTATTTTATCAATGGATTATTATTTGCGGTTATTTTTGCCGTATGCGTCTTTATCTCATATAAAGTGACATGGGAAAGAGAGCCAACCGCCGAAATGTTAGCACAATTGAATAAAGCGCCTGTCAAAAAAAGCTGGGCAGAAAGATTGGATTTGTTAAAAAAACTATTTTCCCAATACTTTTCAACGTTAAATATCAAAGCATTTCGTCGTCATTTAGCGATTTATCTTTGTTCATTTACCGCAAAAGATGTGTTTAATACCGTCTTCGTATTTTTTTGCGTATATTGTTTAGCTGTCCCTTCATCTTTAGCCGCCAGTCTACTTTCGCTCAGTATTATCGGCTTACCCATTACCTTAATTGCCGGTTTTGCCATGGTAAAATATGGGCCGGGTAAATTATATACATTCTCTTACTCGACAATGATTATTTGTCTCATCGGTTTTTATGGGGTTTATATCTTTAACCCGGACTCAAAAATATTACTGCTTTATGTGTTTGCGGTTTGTTATCAAGCAGGCCGAGCCGTTCTTGAGTTTACCCCTTGGAACGTATTTCCATTTATTCCGGATGTCGATGAAATATTAACCCGACAACGACGGGAAGGATTATATGCCGCTGTGATGACATTCGGTCGAAAAACCACCGTGGCGATTGCAACCTTTATTGTCGGGCTGATTTTACAGCATGGCGGATTTGTTCAAGGTAGTGCTGTACAAAGTGATCAAGCCATCACCACCATTGGTTTACTGTTTTTAGGTGGAACAGGCGGATTATTATTGATCGCCCTAATCTTTGCCCTTACCTTCAGACTCAATAAACAGACTCATACCATATTAGTGCATGAGATCGACAGACTAAAAAACGGTGGTGCAAAGCAGGAAGTGACTGAAGAAACCCGAAAAGTGGTTGAAGATCTGACCGGTCACGAATATGAAAATGTTTGGCGAGCTGTTAAATAGTGCAAGAAAGTTTTAACCATTAACTTATTAAACTTGCTTTAGCGTATCGCTATACCGATACGCTATTTACTGAAAACCTAAACTATCGAACAATTTAATTAACTTATTGATGAATTTTTTCATTAAAAAGATCCATTATCAGCGCATTCCTCTGTTTTTTACTTAAACGTCTATATTTTCTGAAACTTCTTGACAAGATTTGCTTTTTGTTTGAAAAGTGTTTTACGCAATCAAAACAATCAAGCTTGCTCTAGCGCCCAACCTATTAATTGCGACATATCTTGCTTAAGCGTACGCGCTATACCGATACGCTATTTACTGGAAACCTAAACTATCGAACAATTTAATTAACTTATTGATGAAATTTTTTATTAGAAAGATCTATTATCAGCACATTCCTCTGTTTTTTACTTAAACGTCTATATTTTCTGAAACTTCTTGACAAGCTTCGCTTGTTGTTTGAAAAGTGTTTTACGCAATCAAAACAATCAAGCTTGCTTTAGCGGCAATCTATTTATTGCGATATATCTCGCTTAAACATAGCGCTATTCGAGTATGCTCCTTGCAGAAGACCCAAAAATAACGACTAATTTAATTAGCTTGTGGATGAAATTTTTTATTAAAAAGATCCATTATTGACATATTCCTCTATTTTTTTACTTAAACATATATATTTTCTGAAACTTCTTGACAAGATTTACTTGTTTTTTGTGATGCCTCTCACAAAAACATACAACTCTACTTGTATGGTAGTATTTATGTGTTTATTTTTATCGCACAGAAATCCAAAAAAAAGAGGTTTGAAATGAAAATAGTTAAAGCAGAAGTTTTTGTATGTAGTCCGGGAAGGAACTTTGTCACCCTAAAAATCACCACCGATGAAGGTGTGTATGGTGTTGGTGATGCTACGCTTAACGGGCGTGAGCTATCGGTTGCATCTTATCTTAAAGACCACCTATGTCCGCAACTCATAGGGCGTGACCCGCAGCAAATTGAGGATATTTTTCAGTACTTTTATAAAGGGGCTTACTGGCGCCGTGGACCGGTTACGATGTCGGCAATATCTGCCATTGATATGGCGCTGTGGGATATTAAGGGCAAACTTGCCAATATGCCACTCTATCAATTATTGGGCGGTGCTTCACGCACGGGCGTTATGGTTTATTGCCACACAACTGGCGCCAGTATTGATGAAGCGCTCGACGATTATGCCAAACACAAAGAAATGGGCTTTAAAGCTATTCGGGTGCAGTGCGGTATACCGGGTATGAAAACAACATATGGTCAAAGTAAAGGTAAAAATTTGGCCTATGAACCGGCAACACGTGGCAATTATCCGGAAGAGCAGTTCTGGGCAACCGATAAATATCTTGATTTTACCCCTAAATTGTTTGAAGCCGTTCGCAATAAATTTGGCTTTAACGAGCATTTATTACATGACATGCACCACCGCTTAACGCCGATTGAAGCCGCTCGTTTCGGTAAAAGTGTTGAAGATTACCGACTATTTTGGATGGAAGATCCCACACCGGCAGAAAATCAAGAATGTTTTCGCTTGATTCGTCAACATACTGTCACGCCAATTGCAGTGGGTGAAGTATTCAACAGTATTTGGGACTGCAAACAGTTGATTGAAGAGCAATTGATTGACTATATCCGAACCACCATAACTCATGCCGGCGGTATCACCCATATGCGACGCATTGCTGATTTTGCTGCACTTTATCAAGTCAGAACTGGCTCACATGGACCGTCAGATTTATCGCCTATTTGTCATGCTGCGGCGCTACATTTTGATATGTGGGTACCGAACTTTGGCGTACAAGAATTTATGGGATATTCCGAGCAGATGCTCGAGGTGTTCTCGCCAAATTGGACGTTTAACGACGGTTATATGCATCCAAGTGACAAACCGGGATTGGGTATCGATTTCGATGAAAAACTTGCTGCTAAATATCCGTATAACCCCGCTTATTTACCGATTGCTCGTTTAGAAGACGGCACTTTATGGAATTGGTAATTTAACAGGAGCAAATATGAAAAGCGTAGTGATTAAACAACCTAACGAGTTGGTGATTGAAGAGCGAGAGCTGCCAAAACCGGCGAAAGGTGAGGTGAGAGTAAAAATCAAATTAGCCGGGATATGCGGTTCTGATAGCCATATCTATCGTGGTCATAACCCTTTTGCTAAATATCCAAGAGTGATTGGGCATGAATTTTTTGGTGTGATCGATGCGGTCGGTGAAGATGTAGATAGTAGCCGAATTGGTGAGCGAGTTTCGGTCGATCCGGTTATCAGTTGTGGACATTGTTATCCGTGCTCGGTCGGTCGTCCTAATGTTTGCACAAGCTTAACAGTACTGGGTGTTCATCGTGACGGAGGATTTAGTCAGTATGCAACGGTACCTAGTGCTAACGCCTACACAATTCCTGATGAAATAAGTGATGAATTTGCGGTCATGATTGAACCGTTTACTATTGCGGCTAATGCAACCGGACAGTTGCATCCCACCGAACACGATGTGGCATTAATTTATGGTGCAGGTCCAATGGGGTTAACTTCATTGCAAGCACTTAAAGGCGTATACAAGGTTAAACAAGTGATTGTTGTTGATCGCATCGATGAGCGTTTAAACATGGCGCAATTATCTGGCGCTGATCGCATAATCAATAACAGCAATTTAGCATTAAAAGATGAACTCGATAAATGCAATATCAAACCAACACTGATTATTGATGCCGCTTGTCATCCATCAATTTTACAAGAAGCTATCACCATTGCTTCGCCTGCTGCAAGAATTTTAATTATGGGCTTTTCAAGTGATCCTTGCCAAATCACTCAACAAGGGATCACCAGTAAAGAGCTATCTGTTTTTTCTTCTCGCTTAAATGCCAATAAATTCCCGATTGTGATTGATTGGTTGAAGAAGAAATTGATCGATCCGCAAAAATTAATCACGCATCAATTTGATTATACCAACGTGGCAGAAGCTATAGAGACTTTCGAGAAAGATCAAAAATCGTGTTGCAAGGTGTTATTAACCTTTTGAGTGATTTTAAACAAAGTCTAAAGCGTGACTTTGTTATATAGATAAATTATAAGTGAGTAGAATATGAGTAATATAGGAAATAATAAAAGTGAAAGAAACACTTCGGATCTGGTTAAAGCAGCGGTTTCTGGTTGGCTTGGTACGGCATTAGAGTTTATGGACTTTCAGTTGTACTCTTTAGGGGCAGCACTGGTTTTTCATGAAATATTCTTCCCTGAACATTCAGCAATCATGGCGTTGATTTTGGCAATGGGCACTTATGGTGCTGGTTATGTGGCTAGAATTATTGGGGCTTTTGTGTTTGGTCGAATGGGGGATGCCATTGGTCGAAAAAAAGTTCTGTTTATTACTATTACCATGATGGGCGTATGCACAACGTTAATTGGGGTTTTACCAACCTATGCGCAAGTCGGAATTTTTGCCCCGTTGATGCTGGTTATTTTACGTATTGTTCAGGGCTTAGGGGCTGGGGCTGAAATTTCCGGCGCCGGCACCATGTTAGCTGAATATGCACCAAAGGGGAAAAGAGGAATCGTCTCTTCATTGGTGGCAATGGGAACTAACTGCGGTACATTAAGTGCAACCGCAATATGGGCGTTGATGTTCTTTTTATTAGACAAAGATCAGTTAGTGGCTTGGGGCTGGCGAGTGCCGTTTATTGCCAGTGTTGTGGTGATGATTTTTGCCATTTGGTTACGCTTGAATTTAAAAGAAAGCCCGGTATTTGATGAAGTAAATGATAAACAGAGCCATCAACAAGTCGATAAACAACCAGTTAAACCTATTTCTTTGCTTGAAATGTTTAAAAGCAAATCGTTCTGGTTGGCCACCGGACTGCGTTTTGGTCAAGCCGGCAATTCCGGATTGATTCAAACTTTTTTAGCCGGTTATTTAGTGCAAGCACTATTATTTAATAAAAGCATCCCAACAGATGCGTTGATGATAAGCTCGATTGTTGGCTTTTTTACCATTCCTTTATTAGGTTGGTTATCCGATAAAATTGGTCGCCGTATTCCCTATATTATTATGACGCTGTCAGCGATATTGCTTGCTTATCCGATGTTATCGATAATTGTTGATAAAGATAATTCAGTTAATACAATTACGCTATGTTTGATTCTTATTCATAATATTGCAGTATTAGGGTTATTTGCTTTAGAAAACATTACCATGGCTGAAATTTTTGGCGCTAGAAATCGATTTACGCAAATGGCGATTTCCAAAGAAGCCGGTGGCCTTATTGCGGTGGGATTTGGTCCAATTTTAGCCGGTATTTTTTGCAATATAGTTCAAGACTGGTGGCCAATTGTTGTCATGATTATTGTTTACTCGTGTATTGGTCTTATCTCGGCTATCTGTATGCCGGAAGTAAAAGATCGTAATCTAGCTGACTTAAATGATGCAGCGTAATAAAGTCAATTTTGGTGGAAAAGAACAATGAGATTATCAAATCAAACATTATCACAACTGCCACAACAAGTTGTGGTACCTAACTATGACAGAAACAAGCTGAAAACAAAAATTGTTCATCTCGGCTTTGGCGCTTTTCATCGGGCTCATCAAGCTGTTTACGCTGATATCCTTGCAAGCGAGCAGGGTAGTGACTGGGGGTATTGTGAAGTCAATCTGATTGGTGGTGAAAAGCAGATTGAAGATCTAAAACAGCAAGATTATCTATTTAGCGTGTGCGAGATGTCCTATGATGATTGGTCAACACGGGTGGTTGGCGTGGTTAAACAAGCGCTACATGCCGATGTCGACGGTATCAGTAAAGTTTTAGAGGTGATGACGCGCCCAGAGATCGCCATTGTCTCCATAACCGTTACTGAGAAAGGCTATTGTTACTTACCGACTACTGCATCAATCGATACGCATAACGAACTTATCAAATATGACATAGCCAATCCTACCAAACCGAAAACCGTGCCGGGCGTGATTGTCGAGGCGCTACGTTTACGTCAAGAAAAAGGCTTGCCTGCTTTTACGGTCATGTCTTGTGACAATATGCCTGAAAACGGGCATGTCACACGAAATGTGGTGTTAGCATTAGCCAAAATGCGTGATGCAAAATTGGCACAATGGATTGAAGAAAATGCCAGTTTCCCATCCACTATGGTTGATCGCATTGTGCCGGCTGCGACCAATCAAACTATGGAAAAAATCCAACAGCAACTTGGCGGCATTGACGATCCTGCCGGTATTGCGGGCGAACCATTTAAACAATGGGTTATTGAAGATAATTTTGTCGCCGGTCGTCCTCAATGGCAAAAAGCAGGGGCTGAGCTGGTCAATGACGTTTTACCTTATGAAGAGATGAAACTACGTATGTTAAATGGTAGCCACTCCTTTTTGGCTTACCTTGGCTATTTGGGTGGATATCGGCATATTGATGAATGTATGCAAGATGCAAATTATGTCAAAGCTGCTCGTCATCTTATGTTGCAAGAGCAAGCACCGACATTAAAAGTTCAAGGTGTCGATTTACAGGCATATGCTGATTCCTTGCTTGACCGTTATCGCAATACCGGATTGAAACATCGTACTTGGCAAATTGCAATGGATGGTACATTGAAGTTACCTCAACGTATGCTTGATTCGATCCGCTATCATCTGGCGCATAATACCGCTTTTGATTGCTTAGCTTTGGGTGTGGCAGCTTGGATGCGTTACGTCAGTGGCATAGACGATGCAGGTCATTTAATTGAAGTATGTGACCCTTCAGTTGATAAAATAAAAGCATTAGTTGCCAATAGCGCTGATAATCAAGAACGGGTTAAGGCACTGTTTTCATTAACTCATGTGTTTGGTGAGGATTTCACTAATAACTCAAAATTCATTGATCAAGTGACAGACGCTTACATTTCTTTACGTAATATTGGCGCTAAACAAACGGTTGAAAAATTGGCACAAAATTTCTCCTAGCGCCTAATTTCATTTCAAATAATGACAGTGTAATGCTCGCAAGACATTACACTTTTTATTTCGATGTAAATGGATCATGATTTATCTTCCAATATTTAACGCTATTGTTTAAAAAAACTTTTCTTATATTTAAAAATCCCCTACTATTCTCGGTTATCTAATCGCTTATATAAGAATGGTATATGTTTAAATCTATTGACTTAAATATTTCTGAACCTGTTAATCAACAAATTTATCGCACGTTAAGAAGAGCTATTATCACTTGTCAGGTATTACCCGGCGTTTTATTATCAGAAAAAGAGATTTCGGGACAATTTAATGTTTCACGGCAGCCAGTTCGTGAAGCTTTTATAAAATTGGCTGAAGCGGGTTTAGTGCAGATCTTGCCTCAAAGAGGCACGTATGTAACAAAGATATCGATTAAAAAAGTGGTTGACGGGCAATTTATTCGTGAAGCGGTGGAATGTGCCATTATTAAACGAGTGGCACAGGAAATTAGCGATTTAGATATCGCTTTGTTACAGAAAAATCTTGATGAGCAAAAAGAGGCGAATGCACGTAAGGATATTCGTTTTTTCTTGGAAAAAGATGATGAATTTCATCAAATTTTAATGAATGTTATTGATTGCCAAATGGCATGGGAAACGGTTGAAAATATCAAAGCGATGATGGATAGAGCAAGATTTTTAACTTTAGGTGATATTTCCCAGCCGGAAGATCTGGTTAAACAGCATGAGAAAATTTTAGTTGCGTTAAAAAATCATGATCCGGAGCTTGCAGCACAAGCCCAACATGAACATTTATCGGCAATATTACAAACAATTAAAATTATCTCACAGCAAAAAAATGAATGGTTTGTGGATTAGTTAATGTAAATAACAAATAAAATCATAAATATAAGCATCTAACTTATCGATATAACATATTTTTATTAATACATATATTAACGTTATACTTTTTCGTACTATTAATGAGGATTTCGATTCTTTACTTTTTTTTTATAGACTAAATGATTTAATCGAATTAACATAGGCACGCTCAAAAGTACAATATATTAATAATGGTAAATAAAATGGTAGATATCAGGAAGTTATCACTTATTTTAGCAGGTTTTTTTGTGTCATTTAATGCGGTAGCTGTATCTCAACCAACGGCACAAAACCAAAAAGTCAGCGATCAACAACTCATTTACCAACAAGAGAGGCAAAAAGCAACGGAGGAAGCTTTATCCACCAAAACACCGGATATCAATTTACAATCTCCCATGAAGAAAGTTCAAAGCATTGACTTTCCAGAAGAAAAGGTGTGTTTTCGTATTGATCATGTTAAGTTATTAGAACGTGATGCCTTACCTTTTTATATTCCTCTTAATCGTTTAGCTCAGCAAGCCGAAGGACGTTGTTTAGGTAGCAATGGTCTTAATTTATTGATGACTGAACTGCAAAATCAGCTTATAAGTTATGGTTATATAACAACTCGCGTGGTGGCCCCTCAACAAGATATCACCAGTGGTACATTCACTCTATTAATCTTAAAAGGTACGGTTGGCAATATTAGCTACACTTCAGATAGTGATAGCCATTCAAGCTTATATACTAGTATTCCTTTAAAAACCGGGGATTTGCTCAATTTGCGTGCATTAGAGCAAGGATTAGAAAATTTACAACGAGTCCCTACATCGATTGCCAATATTGAATTAATCCCTAGTAAAGAGCAGGGGCAAACCGACATTGTTATTAAACGTACCCAAGATAAGTATTGGCGATTAGGTGTTTCTTTAGATAACTCCGGCACTAAAGATACCGGGCGTTATTTGGGTGGTTTAACTCTTTATCTGGATAATCCGTTAGGACTCAGTGACACTTTTTATGTGTCTGGTGATCATGATCTGGAAAATAAACACAAATATGGAACACGTGATTATCTATTTTCTTATTCTGTTCCATATGGTTATTGGATGTTTGATGCCACTATATATGGCAACACCTATCATCAAAATATCCCCGGGATTGTCGATTATCAATATAAAGGAAGAAGTAAAAACTATAACTTCCAAATTAGCCGGATCATTCATCGTAACTCAACCCAAAAAACAACATTAAGTTATGGCATCAATTTACGAGAGTCACATAACTATATGGAAGATTTGGAGCTAGAGATTCAACGCCGAAAAACAACCAATTGGAAAATCGGGCTACAACATCGTCATTATATCGATAATATGACATTGGATTTGGGGCTTTGGTACCAAAAAGGGGTGCGCTGGTTTGGTGCGCAAAAAGCGCATGAAGAAGAAGTGGGTATTGCCAGTGCTTTGACCGATATTTTTAAATTCGATTTGTCTTTATATAAGCCCTTTAGCTTAGGCAATCAAAATTTTGCTTATATTTTTGAAACTCGTGGGCAAATGACTAGGCGCAATAAACTCACACCGCCAGACCGTTTTTCAATTGGTAGTCGTTGGACTGTTCGTGGGTTTGACGGCGAGCGTATGTTAACAGCGGATAATGGGATATATATCCGTAATGAGTTAGACTGGCAAATGCCTACCAATCAGCAACTCTATTTTGGACTCGACGCTGGCCAAGTGTCCGGAGCGAATTCTGAAGATTTGGTCGGAAAACGATTGGTTGGCTCAGTGGTTGGTGTAAGAGGACGACAGTTTGATATCTATTATGATCTGTTTGTTGGTGTACCACTTTACAAACCGAATAAATTCAAAACCAACCATTTAACTTTAGGGTTTTACTTGAATTGGACTTATTAATTAGTTAGTAAGTGTTTTTAAAAGGAAATAATTAAACTTAAAAATAACACTATAGAAAATAATGAGTTATCATTTTCTTTGACAAAGATTGTTATTTTTAATCAATGGATATTAGCATGCAAAACATGCAAAAGAAACTTTACATAAAACCTTTTGACCCGTTATTCATATAAAGATTATTATATGAGAATGGCTATCAAATTGATGTAAAAGGTTTGATGATTTATTAGTGCAGTATGGTTAAAAATATAAGAATAAATACAAGTAGTTTGATTTTGGTAAAACAGTATTAAAAAGTGAATATGTTTTATATCAATTTATAACATCATAAATTAGTAACAAATCAGTTTTTAATGATAAGTCCGTAGGGCTTTAATACCTTTTTTAAGCAGCGAATTAAAGAGAATAGTTAACAATTAATTATGCTCTAATTTACTTCATAGTTAACGTTGTTAACTTCACTAATAAATTTGGATTAAATGGCAACAATAATGCATTGATACTTATTCAGTTATTGAGTTGGCAGTTAATAGAATAAAATTCATTTGATTAATTGTACTTATACGATAATTAGTTGTTATATCAATTAGTTATAGTGTTTTTTATTGCGTTAAATAAATGATGTAACTGATTTTAGTTACTCAGTTAAGTCATTTGTGTTTGGAAATGGTTTTACTAAAACAAATTGCTCTTTTAATTCATAATTTGAGCAATATAAAATAGATGAAAGGTGAAAATACTATGAATAAAAATTTATATCGAATTGTTTTTAATCAAGCTCGTGGCTTGTTTGTGGTTGTGTCTGAAATTGTCAAATCACACCAAGCGGTTTCGGGAAGTGCTAAAAAAACAAAATCAATCAGTTCACAAAATGACTTAGCTGGTAAGAGTAAAACAAGTGCATTAAAGCCATTAGTATTCTTATCGTATGTTGCTTTAGGTCTGGTGAGTGTAGCCGGAACAAGCTATGCGTCAAATATTGTGGTGGATAAAAATGCAAGCCAAAATCAACGTCCAAACGTTCATCAATTAGGTAATGGCGCTACACAAATTGATATTGCCTCACCAACTAGTGGTGGTGTATCGCATAACAAATTTAACCAATTTGATGTTTCAAAAGAAGGGGTAATCCTTAATAACTCTCGTAATGGTTCAAATACTCAATTAGGCGGAGCAATAAATGGTAACCAATCATTAACCAATAGTGCAAAAATTATTCTTAATGAAGTTAACTCTAAAAATCCGTCTCAATTACAAGGTTATGTTGAAGTTGCCGGTCAAAAAGCACAAGTTGTTATCGCAAATACAGCAGGTATCACCTGTAATGGTTGTGGTTTCATCAACGCTGACCGTGCTACGTTAACTACTGGTAAACCAATAATCGAAAATGGTAGTCTGAAAGGTTATGATGTTCAAGGTGGTAAAATTGAAATCAATGGTAAAGGTTACCGAGCATCTGGGCAAGATTATACCGATCTTATCTCTCGTAGTGTATCGATTAATGCTGAGTTATGGACTGATAATCAGTTAAATGTTGTCACTGGTAAAAATAAAGTCAGTGCTGATTTAAGCAAAATCGAAAAACAAGGTGCTGATTCGGTTTCCGGTAAGCCAGAATTCGGCGTTGATGTCTCAGCGCTAGGTGGAATGTATGCCAATAAAATCAAAATGGTAGGTACTGAGCTTGGTGTTGGTGTGCGTAATAATGGAAAAATTTGGACTAATGCTGGTGAAGTCAATATTTCTGCAGAAGGACAAATACTTAATCAAGGCTCAATTGACGCAGCTGGCGATATAGTTATAAAAAGTGTAAGTAGTGGTGTTGAAAACCAAAATTATATCAGTAGCCGAAAAGGCAGCGCTTCTTTTGCTAGTAAAAATGAGATTAAAAATAATAAGAGTGGAATTATTAAAACAAGAGAGAATATTAATTTTAACTCAGGTGAATGGACTGGTAACGATGGTTTAATCGAAGCGGGGCAAACAGTTTCATCACAAGGTTACAATTTTACTAACGGTGAAGGTGGCACAACTAAAGCCAAAAATATTCAAGTTAAAACAGTAACTTCAAGAAATACCGGTGAAATGTATGCTGATAATGAGATTAAGTTTGATGTTGATACATTATCAAACCAAGGTAAAATGATTGCCGGCAAACAAGTCTCTATCTTAGCCAAAGAGTTTTTTAATAGTTTCGAACCTGCTTTAGTCGAAAGTGAAAATATTCTTTTACAAGGTGTAACTTTCCGAAATGAAGGCAGTGTTAATGCTAAAAACCAATTAACTATCAAGTTCGATGATGCAGAAAATTATAGAGAATTATTTGCCGGCAATAAGGTATCTATAGTTGCAAATCGTTTAATCAATCGTTGGGAAAACGGTAATATACTTGCAAAAGATATCGATATTAAGACCAATGAATTTAAAAACTATTTTAAAGTTAAAGCAACCGATAAAGTAAATATTCTTTCTGATTATTTAGCTGTTATCTCTCATGGTATTATAGAAGGAGAGAATGTTGACTTAGAAGGCCACGAGTTTAATAACCAAGGTCAGGTTATAGCGAAAAATAATTTAAACATCAATATTACGAATGTGTTAAACCTTAGCGGGCTAACAAGTGGCAATAAGATGTCAATCACTTCAGAAAAATTTGTCAATCGTTGGGAAAATGGGCAAATATTTGCTAAGGATTTAGACATTTTAGCTGATTCAATTGAAAATTATAGAAACATCAAAGCAACAGACAGTATAAATATGAAGTTTGAAAAACTGACAAATATTGCAATGATATATACCGAAGGTAAATTGAATCTGGAAGGTCATATTTTTAATAATGAAATAGACGGTAATGTGCTGGGTGATCTTATTAACATTGATGTTTCTCAGGTAAAAAATGTTGGTAAACATAACTCCTTAACAGGTGAAATAATCAAAGGGATCAGCTTTATTAATTACGGTTTGATTAAATCTAAAGGCTATTTTGAATCTGAAGCATTTGATGTTAACAATGGTGCAGCTGGGAGAATGGTAATAGATAAATATGCCACTTTCACCGGAGAAAGTTTGCATAATGAAGGAGCAATAAATGTTAAAAATGATCTGACAATTAACACTAAGCAGGTTGTAAATTGGAAGTCTCTGGTCTCCACTAATGGCTCATTCAATCTAAAAGGCATCAACTTTGAAAATGGATATGGTTCGAAGATTGAAAGCGATAATACAATTAACATTGATGCAGATCTTGTCGATAATTTTGGAGTAATGGAGGCGCCTAATTTGATTAAAATCAAAGCTCGCAAAGAATTCTATAACAGAGGTCGAGAAAAGATAGTTGATGGTGTTATGGAGAGTAAAGTGATTGATATTGAAACTGATAGAGCAAGTAATGACGGTAAAATGGCTGGTTCTGATAGAATTATAGTGAAGAGCGATTACTTTATTAATAACTGGTTTGGTAATCTAGAAGGTTATGATATCAAACTTTCAGGTAATAAATTCATGAATTATGGCTCAGCTAATGCTAAAAATGAGCTACTAATTGACGAAACAAAGGCAGTAAATATTGGTAAACTTAATTCTGACTATTTAATAACTGTTAAGTCGGAAAATTTCAAAAATGCGAAGCGAGGTATAATTACGGCAGGTTGGCAAGCTGATTTTTCAGGTGGTATCATCCAAAATGATGGTTTAATTCAAACCGGTCATGCAATCGATATCGATGCTGATGATATTATTAATGATGGCTTGTTAAAATCTGATAAACATTTAAGGGTATCTGGTGGCAGTTTTTTTAACCGAGAGCCAGGTAAAGTTGATACAGAGACTGTTACAGCTAACGTGAAAAAGTATACAAATAAAGGTGAAATAAAAGGTAATATCGTTTATTTATCTAATCCAACTAATTAATTTTAATAAATTTTTATTTAGTAATTTTAATTAAATAATCGTAAGATCCTAGTCTGTTTGCATGAACCATTATGCAATAAACTAGGATCTTTTTTATCCATTTAGCGAAACTAACTTTTCAATAATCTCACCTTCAAACACTAGCACTATTTTATTAGATTGAAATTGATTTTAGTTTTACAATCTACCTAACAGTGGTTAACTTTTTATTAAACGTAGATGCAGTGGCGATATCATGATAAAACAAATTAAATTACAAGTAAGCGGTAGAGTTCAAGGCGTCGGATTTCGATTCTGTACCTATCAACAAGCCAAAAAACTTGGTTTAGTTGGTTATGTTAAAAATCTAGATAATGGTGATGTCGAAATTATTGCGCAAGGGGATACCACCCAGATAGCAAAGTTAATACAATGGCTTAACTGTGGCGGACCACGTTCTGCACGGATAGGGAATATAAATATAGATGAATTAATATCACTCAATGATTTAACTTCTTTTAATGTCCGATATTAATTTAGTGAAAAATAAAGTAAAATAAGCCAATTGTAGATGTTTCGAAAACTGATTTATCTTCTTTGTGTGATTAACTTATGCCATGAATAAAAAAAATATAATCTGTTTATTGCTTCTGATTGTGGTTATCGGAGTTTATTATAATTACCAGAAAGGTGATGAAACTAAAGTTTTGCAATCTACTGCAAATTTATCTGACACGCCAATTTATCAGAGTGATAACATGGTAACCAATGTTTACAATTTAGAGGGTGAAATTGTCTATAAAATAGAATCGGGTAAGGTTAAACACTTTGACTCATCTGAAGTGACAGAATTTGATTTGCCCAATGTTACGCTTTATGATCAAGAAAATTCTGCTACATGGCATATTACTGCTCAAAGAGCAGCATTAACTAATGATAAAAAAATCTATCTGTATAGTGATGTTCAATTAACTAACTTAACACCTGATGCACAATTACAGAAAGTACTAACTGATAATGCTGTTATTGATTTAACAACTCAACTTGTCACCTCAAAAGACCCAATAACGATCAAAGGGGTTGGATATTATTCAACCGGGCTAGGGTTGGCTGGTGATTTGCAGGCAAAAACAGCTAAAATACTTGAGAATGTCAAAACCTATTACCATACTGAGGCCGAATAAAACATGAGATCGCAAAAACAGATTATTTCTTCACTATTTTTAATTTTATTTGTTTCTTTTGGATCTATGGCTGTTGAATCCGAAAATCAAACGTCTGTTAATAAAGATGATCAAAAAGTATTTGTTGCCAACAAACCTATAACGATTGATGCTGATAATCAGCAAATTGATATTGAAAAAAATATTCTGACATTTAGTGGTAATGTTCGCATTGTTCAAGACGGTTTAACCATAAATGCCGACAGAGTCACCATTACTGATATGCAAGATACCTCAAAACAAAAAATTACCGGTTACGGTAATCCGGTTAACTTTAAACAAATATTACCGAAAAATAACCGAATTGTTACCGGGCATTCTAATCAAATTATCTATAATGTAAAAGAAAATAGTGTTGTTTTACAAGGTGATGCCGAAATTATTCAGCAAGACAATCACATAAAAAGTTCTATTATTTCCTATGATGTTAACAAACAAGTGATAGTAGCTGAGCCCGGTAAAAATAATAGAGTAAAAACTACTATAATCCCAAGCCAAGTAAAAGGGATGAATAAATAATATGTCAATATTAAGAGCAGTTAATCTAGCAAAAGTTTATAAAAAACGACGTGTTGTCGAAGATGTGAGTCTGACAGTTAATTCAGGTGAAATTGTTGGCTTATTAGGGCCAAATGGTGCCGGTAAAACCACCACTTTTTACATGGTAGTGGGGATTGTGACGTTAAATGCAGGTAAAATTTATCTTGATGACCATGATATTAGTATTTTACCTTTGCATGAACGAGCTAAAAAAGGAATTGGCTACTTGCCTCAAGAAGCCTCCATATTTAGAAAACTCTCAGTTATAGACAATATCATGGCCATTTTGGAAACCCGCAATGATATCGATAAAAATGAAAAAATCGATCGGGCAGAAGAGTTACTTGAAGAGTTTCATATCACCCACATTCGAGACAGTATCGGACAATCCTTATCCGGTGGTGAACGTCGCCGGGTTGAAATTGCTCGAGCGTTAGCAGCTAACCCAAAATTTATCTTGCTTGACGAGCCTTTTGCCGGCGTTGATCCGATTTCAGTTATCGATATTAAAAATATTATTAAGCATTTGCGTGATCGCGGCTTAGGAGTGTTAATTACTGATCATAACGTACGTGAAACACTTGATGTTTGTGAACGAGCTTATATTGTCAATAAAGGACATTTGATTGCTGAAGGTACGCCAGATAGTATTTTAAGTAACGAGTATGTCAAACGCGTATACTTAGGGCATGAATTTAGATTATGATGAAAACTGGTTTACAACTGAAAGTCTCTCAACAATTATCGATGACCCCACAGTTGCAATTAGCAATTCGGATGTTACAGTTGTCAACTTTAGAATTAAGGCAAGAGATTCAAACTGCACTTGAAAATAATCCATTACTTGAAGTTGATGATCAATATGATGAAATTAACGTAGAGTCAGCAGAGTTAAATGAAAATATCGATACCAGAGAAGCTTTAGATAGTGAACAAATCCCGGAAGATATTCCGCTTGATGCTTCCTACGAGGATATTTATACTGCCGGAACGCCCTCCGGCACTAACTCTGATTATCGTAGCGATGAATTACCGATATACCAAGGTGAAACTCACGAAACATTACATGACTATTTGAATTGGCAACTTGATTTAACCCCATTTAGTGACACAGATAGAGCTATTGCAACCTCGATTATTGAAGCGATTGATGACCGAGGATATTTAACGGTTTCCGCTGAAGAAATTTTAGAAGAGCAAGGCAACGACGAGATTGAACTTGATGAGGTTGAGGCTGTACTAAAGCGGATTTGGAATTTCGATCCTATTGGCGTTGGCGCCAGAACTTTACAAGAATGCTTAGCCATTCAAATTCAGCATTTAGCGACCCCACCATTAGTAAAACAAATCATTGATAACTATTTGGACTTGTTGGCTACACGGGATTATCGAACCCTTAAAAAGGTGTTAAATGCCAGTGATGAGCAATTAAAAGAAGCGGTGAATTTTATTCAACACTTACACCCTTACCCCGGTGATTCGGTCAACACGACGCCGCCAGATTATGTTATACCGGATGTGATAGTGAAAAAAAGTGAAGGTAAATGGGTTGTTGATTTAAACAACGAAACCGTACCGTCTTTACGCATAAACCAGCAATATGCCGCAATGGAAAAAGTAAGCAGTGAAAGTGATAGTCAATATATACGGTCACATTTGCAAGATGCTAATTGGTTTATAAAAAGTATTGAAAATCGTAATGAAACTTTATTAAAAGTCAGCCAATTTATTGTTGAGCATCAACAAGCTTTTTTTGAATATGGACAGGAATATATGAAACCGATGATTTTATCGGATGTGGCGTTGGCTATTGATATGCATGAATCGACAATTTCCCGTGTTACTACACAAAAATATTTGCAATGTCCAAGCGGAATATTTGAACTTAAATTCTTTTTTTCCAGCCATGTTAATACCCAATCAGGTGGGGAAGCATCATCAACGGCAATTCGGGCGTTAATAAAAAAATACATTTCGGCAGAAGATAGTAAAAAACCATTGAGCGATAGTAAACTGGTCTCGATTCTTCAAGAGCAGGGTATTATTATTGCACGCCGAACTGTTGCCAAATATCGTGAAGCATTATCCATTCCACCGTCCAGTCAACGTAAACAACTTTAATGATATCATTTATTTTTAGCTATCACTTTCTGAGTGATAGCTATACTTGCAAGTGATAAGTACAACCTATAAACCATTTAAAATGATCGCTAGATTGTTTAATCAAATTCAGTCATCGTGATATTTTATTGTTATATTTTTTGTAATTATTTATTACTATTAGTAGAGCAAATATCGCCGATATAACCCCAACTATTATCAAACCTATATCATATTCCGCTTCAAATAAATTAATAAGTATATAGATTGAGATTAGCAGTAATATCATTATCAAATAAGAGAATAGGATACTGGTTAAATAACGATAACCAGGAGCGACACAAGACGCTACTGAAACAGCTAATCCACAGGATAACATTAAGCCTAAAATGGCTTTTAAAGATATTGTTATTGGGTTACTTTGCGTATGTGTTAGGTTAGCAAAGATATAAAAGAATATTGAAACGCTCAAAAAACCGATTACACAGCCAATTATAAAACCAGGTAAAACACTTAACCACCTTATCCAGGCTGGCCAATTCCTCATAAAATAAAGACCGCCATTGTCATCTAAATCTGCCCACCCTTTTTTCTTTGGTTCTAAATCAACAGATTCATTCCGTTTGGCATACTTATCTAACATTGCTTCAATATATTGATAATCAGCTAAATGATCAAAACACTCTTTAGTTAAATTATAGCGATCTGATTCTTGATTGATTGTTTTTTGTATTAAGCAAATGCTGTTATAAGTATGATTATATTCAATATTACACAAAGTAATATTTTCAATGCTCTGATCATGCTTCATTAGTTGAATTGTTTGATTGTCAATAACAACTTTACTAATGATTGGATGACGTTGAATGTGAATTGTATTTTGACACTCAATATTCTCATATTTTTTAAAGTAGACAATGTATTTATACACTATCTTGTTTTCTTGCAACAGAGCAATCTTGTTTACTCTACTGATTGTCAGCATTTCGCCTTCAATATTAAGCGTTTTACCGATATAAAAATGTTTTTTAAAAATTGAATCTTGTTTATTCGTTTGTTTCTGAAAGAATTTTGATTGGGCAATAATGACTTTTTGGTTTAACGACGGAATTTCAACAAGTTGCGTTTTGTATTCCTCTTTTCCTTTTCGCTGTATCAAATAGATAATGAAAATAATGAGAAACAGAAGAACAATAGGAATTGATATGTATTGGATATCATTCCATAGAAATTGTAAAGTTTGTAGCATGTTCCTTATTCCTTATAAACAGTTAATATTTGTATTTTTCTGATCTAAAAGCCAGTGGTGGTAGTATATCTTGAAGTGGTTATCAGATAGAAGTTAAACTGAAGAACTGATGTGGAAAAAAGGTGAGATATCATCACTTAAATAATAGTAAGCGATGATATCTTAATTAAGCACTTATGCTAAAAAAGAGGGGATGTTATGTTCAAATGCACTAATGGCATCTTCATGCTGTAGCGTTAAACCAATATTATCTAATCCATTTAACAAACAATGGCGTTTAAATGCATCAATTTTAAATGAATATTGCTTATCGCCTGCAATCACAACTTCGTTAACCAGATCGATTGTAAATTCGATTCCTTCATTGGCTTCAACAATTTTGAAAAGTTCATCAATGTCTTCCTCTGAAAGATTGACTAACAATAATTGATTGTTAAACGAGTTGTTATAAAAAATATCGGCAAAACTCGATCCTATAATCGTTTTAAACCCATAATCTGCTAACGCCCATGGTGCATGCTCACGAGATGAACCGCAACCAAAATTTTCACGTGCTAATAAAATACTGGCGCCTTTATAACGGGGCTTATTTAAAACGAAATCGGGGTTAGGTTGTTCGCCTAGGTCATCTAAAAAACGCCATTCATGAAAAGCGTGTTTACCAAAGCCGGTGCGAGTTACTTTTTGTAAAAATTGTTTTGGGATAATGGCATCGGTATCAACATTAGCCGCATCTAAAGGAACGACCAGTCCTGTATGTTTTGTAAATTTAGCCATGACCAGTCTCCTTAAAATGGTTTGCGAATATCAGTAAAATGCCCGGTAATGGCAGCAGCGGCAGCCATGGCCGGACTGACTAAATGGGTGCGAGCATCACGACCTTGTCGTCCTTCAAAATTACGATTACTGGTAGAGGCACAGCGATCGCCCGGTGCTAATTTGTCATCATTCATCGCCAGACACATTGAGCAGCCCGGTAATCGCCATTCAAAACCGGCATCAATAAAAATTTTATCTAACCCTTCCGCTTCCGCTTGTTGTTTTACTGGGCCGGAACCCGGAACGACTAGTGCTTGTACGCCTTCGGCGACTTTACGCCCCTTAGCAATTTTGGCTGCTGCACGCAAATCTTCTATACGTGAATTGGTACATGATCCAATAAAGACTTTATTGATCTTAATATCACTCATTTTAGTACCGGCAGATAATCCCATATAGGTTAAAGCACGCTGCGCCGAATGTTTTTCAATTGGGTCAGCAAAATCATTAGGATTTGGTACCGTTGCATCAATCGATGTAACTTGACCGGGATTTGTTCCCCATGTCACTTGTGGGGCAATGTCTTTGCCCTCAAGGGTAACAACACTGTCAAAATGCGCCCCTTCATCAGTTTTTAAGGTTTTCCAATAAGCCACCGCTTTATCAAAATCCTCCCCTTTTGGTGAGAATTGGCGACCTTTTAGGTATTCAAATGTGACTTCATCGGGTGCTACCAGACCGGCCTTAGCGCCCATTTCAATTGCCATATTACATAATGTCATACGGCCTTCCATTGATAAAGATTTAATGGCTTCACCGCAAAACTCAACCACATGTCCGGTACCGCCAGCACTGGTTGTTTTACCAATAATTGCTAAAATAATATCCTTAGCGGTAATGCCGTCGGCAACCTGACCTTTAACTTCAATTTTCATGGTTTTAGCTCGCCCCTGTTTTAACGTTTGGGTAGCTAATACATGTTCCACTTCCGATGTGCCGATACCAAATGCAAGTGCGCCAAATGCGCCATGAGTTGCAGTATGTGAATCGCCACAAACAATTGTCATACCGGGTAGAGTCATACCTTGTTCTGGTCCTACCACGTGCACAATACCACGTAATGGGCTTTGTAATCCATATAGGGATACGCCAAACTCTTCGGCATTTTTTGCCAATTCGGTTAACTGAATGCGAGCCATTTCACTACAAGCATCTAAATCATTACTTTTGGTTGAAGTATTATGATCCATGGTGGCAAACGTTTTGTGAGGCTGACGTACTTTACGATTCATGGCACGTAAACCGTCAAAAGCTTGTGGGGACGTCACTTCATGCACTAAATGACGATCGATATATAAAATCGGTGTTTCGTTCGGCGCTTGATAAACGACGTGTGCATCATATATTTTTTGATACAGTGTTTTCGACATTGCATATTCCTTGTTATTGTCACTACCGGTACTTAAAACATAGTTTTATCGTATTAATTTACTTAGATTAAGGTGACCAACATTGCGTATTTAAGGCCGATTGCCAACTATCAAAATTACACAACTTGGTCACATAAAACGGTTTACGAAATAAATTTACAGATAATATCGCCCATTTCATCAGTCGATATAGGTTGCACATTACGGGCAAGATCTGCTGTACGATAACCCTTTTCTAATGCCTGATTTACTGCTATTTCAATAGCGTTAGCAATATCGTCTCGTTTTAAACTATAACGAACTAATAACGCCAAAGATAAAATTTGCGCTGCTGGATTTGCGATATTTTTACCGGCGATATCCGGTGCACTGCCGCCAGCCGGCTCATAAAGACCAAAGCCTTGTTCGTTAAGACTTGCCGAAGGTAACATTCCCATTGAACCGGTGATCATGGCGCATTCATCAGATAAAATATCGCCGAATAAATTTGAACATAAAATGACATCAAATTGGGAAGGATCTTTAACCAGTTGCATAGTGGCATTATCAATATACATATGTTCAAGCGCTACATCCGGATAATCTTTTGCGACTTGACTAACTACTTCACGCCATAAAATTGAGGTTTGCAACACATTAGCTTTATCAACTGAGGTCACTTTTTTGCGACGCAAACGAGCGGCTTCAAAGCCCATTTTGGCAATACGTTCGATTTCAAAACGGTGATACACTTCAGTGTCAAATGCTCGCTCTTGTGCACCGCTACCTTCTCGACCTTTTGGCAAGCCAAAATAGATACCGCCGGTTAATTCACGCATACATAAGATATCAAAACCACGCGAGGCAATATCTGCACGCAATGGGCAAAGCTCTTCTAAACCTTGATATAAGCGAGCAGGACGCAAGTTGGCGAATAATTTAAAGTGTTTGCGAAGTGGTAATAATGCGCCTCGTTCTGGTTGCGCATCGGGTGGTAAGTGGCTCCATTTCGGACCACCGACAGAGCCAAATAGAATCGCATCAGCCTTTTCACAACCTTCGAGCGTCTCTTTAGGTAACGGGCAACCATGAATATCGATAGCTGCACCGCCGACATCATACTCACTGGTGGTGATAGCAAGCTGATATTTTTGGCGAATCACTTCAAGCACTTTATAGGCTTGTTTCATCACTTCTGGTCCAATCCCATCACCTGGTAATACTGCAATATGGTAGTTTTGTGACATATTCTTATTCCTTAACAATCTAATTTAATTTTGCTATTTTGTTCCCGATGAACAAAACAATATTCGGTTTTTAATCATGATGTAATTTTTGTTTTTCTTGCGCAACTTGATTTGCTCTATAGACATTATTTAATACATTGATTAATGCTAAAGCTGATGAATGAACAATATCGGTTGCCAGCCCTACACCATGAAATTTACGGCCTTTATAATCAGCCACAATATCAACTTGACCTAAAGCGTTCTCGCCTTGACCTTTTGAGGCTAATTGATATTTAATAATTGAAATTGGCTCGCCAGTGATACGGTTAATGGCTTGATACACTGCATCAACCGGACCATTACCGGTAGCTGCATCTGAAAATTTTTGATCGCCGATGATTAAACTGACCGATGCGGTTGAAACGACCGTCGAGCCGGATTGAACATTAAAATAGTCTAAAACATAATGCTCTTTTTCATCTTTTATTTGATTAATAAAAATTAAGGCTTCTAGATCGTAATCAAACACTTGTCCTTTTTTGTCTGCCAGCGCTAAAAACGCTTCATAGACTTGATCTAAGTTATAATCATTATCCTGATAACCTAACTCTTCTAAGCGATGTTTTACCGCTGCTCGACCGGAGCGGGAAGTTAGGTTTAATTGGATCTGATTTAAACCGATCGACTCGGGCGTCATAATTTCATAAGTTTCACGATTTTTTAAGATGCCGTCTTGATGGATCCCAGAGGAGTGGGCAAATGCGTTACTGCCAATAACGGCTTTATTTGCCGGTATTGGCATATTGGTAATTTGGCTGACAATTTGACTGGTACGATAAATTTCCTGATGATTGATATTGGTGTGAACATTTAAGATATTTTGGCGCACTTTGATCGCCATAATCACTTCTTCTAAAGCGGTATTTCCTGCACGTTCACCTAATCCATTCATCGCCCCTTCAATTTGACGAGCACCTTCTTGAATCGCGCTAATCGAGTTAGCCACCGACATGCCCAAGTCATCATGACAATGAACAGAGATAATCGCTTTATCAATGTTCGGGACACGTTCAAATAAGGTATGAATAATGCCACCAAATTGATAAGGAACAGTATAACCGACAGTATCCGGGATATTGATCGTACTTGCCCCGGCTTTAATCGCTGCTTCAACAATTCGACATAGGTTATCAATTGGGGTACGGCCTGCATCTTCACAAGAAAACTCCACATCATTAGTATAATTACGTGCACGTTTAATACAGTGCACAGCCCTATCAACGACATCATCAAATGTCATTTTTAATTTATCTTGTACATGTAAGGTTGATGTTGCCATAAAAGTATGAATACGAAATTGGTCAGCAACCTTTAACGCTTCGGCTGCAACATCAATATCTTTATCTATACAGCGAGATAACGCACAAACACGGCTATCTTTAATCGTTTTAGCAATCGTTTGGACTGATTCGAAATCGCCCGGTGATGAGATTGGAAAACCAACTTCCATCACATCCACACGCATTCTTTCTAAAGCTAGCGCTATTTGTAGTTTTTCTTTGACACTTAAACTTGCTTGTAAAGCTTGTTCACCATCACGTAATGTGGTATCAAAAATAATGACTTGATCGCTCATTGTTTATTCCTTATTAATATTTTGGCGCTATCTCGGTATTTCAAGTTATGAAAACAAAAAACCCGCACTTTTGCGCGGGTTCTTGTTTATTTTGTCGAGTTGTTTACTAAATTACTTATTTACTCCACACACAAGCTATCCGCGCAAATTGATGCGAGGAGGAGGCTGAGGTCGAGAGATAAAAATTTAGTAAACATAAAAACTCTAATTCCAGTTAACACTACAGATTTAATTGTTGATATTTTTACCAAATGATGTTTGTTATGTCAACGATTATTTACTCATGTTTTCGCTATTTTGTTAAAATCATGAATAATCAAAATGAGATGCCATTAGTGTAAAACTGCTTTTTCAGTTGACTATTATGAGTAATAGTAAATCTATTAGATTAATAAGTTGAGCTAAGGTATATTCTTACTATAATTAATCGATAACTTATCAATGCTAACGAGGGCATAACGATGAATATTGTTGATATTTCGCAAAAACGCTATACAACTAAACATTATGATCCAACTAAAAAAATCCCGGCAGATGTGATAGAACAACTGTTAACCGTACTAAGAAACAGTCCGTCATCGGTTAACTCTCAACCGTGGCATTTTTATGTCATTGATAATGAAGCGGCTAAAAATAAAATTTTGCCGGCAATAGCTGATTTTAATCAACCACGTGTCACCGGCTCATCACATACTATTGTTTTTTGTATTAAAACCCCATTGGATGAAGCCCATTTAGTTAATCTCCTTAATCAAGAAGAGAAAGACGGTCGTTTGCCTTCGGCGGAATTAAAGGCGTCTCAAGATCAGGGACGACGTTATTTTGTAAATTTAAACAGCAAAACACCTGAATCACAACAGTGCTGGGAAGGTAAACAAGCCTATATTGCATTAGGGCAATTGCTTTTTGCTGCAGCGGCAATTGGTGTTGATTCTACCGCAATAGAGGGTTACGATTCTGCTAAAATGGATGAAATCTTAGATCTTAAAAGCAAAGGATTGAAAAGCATTGTGGTTGCAACATTAGGTTACCGTGCTCAAGATGATGGTAATGCGCATCGTCCAAAATCACGTCTGCCGAAAGATCAAATCTTTACCTTTTTATAATCTGATTAACATCCCACCTCGTATTAGGTGGGATGAGTAATAAGGGTATGGTATTACTTCTGTGAATAATTGCTATAGTGTTTCAGTTTCTCTTCCAGCGCTTGTTGTTGTTCTAAACTAAACTCGTTATAAAAAAAGTAATACCCCGAACTCTCTTGTATGAAAAACACATAACCTTTTGATGTTTTCTCTATTTTATAAAATTCAGCATAGTTGATATTAGAAACTCCCACTTTTTTTATGTAACTGAAGGTTAGATGATCATCATAAAAAAT
Source organism: Gilliamella sp. B2923 (assembly GCF_026536565.1). Classification (NCBI taxonomy): domain Bacteria; kingdom Pseudomonadati; phylum Pseudomonadota; class Gammaproteobacteria; order Orbales; family Orbaceae; genus Gilliamella; species Gilliamella sp. B2923. The sequence continues at coordinate 269,397 of NZ_JAFNNZ010000001.1, forward strand.
ACAGGTCATACTGCCAAAGCGTTCATTCAATGTTAAAACCTGCTTTTTTGATTGTTTTTTAAAATTAGCCAAAAATAAGGTAAGTAATAAAATAGGCAGTATGAAAATTAGTACTGATAAAGTAGGATTTTTTGGAAATAGCAACAAACTCAAAAATAAAAGGATAGTAGATAAAATAAACATCCTTTTTCTTGAATTTCGAAATTGATGACAAATAAACGCATATACACGTTGACAGTCAAATTGATAATTAATCATTGCTATTTTGGATTCTTGGTTTTTGCTCAAATAAGGCGCCAGATAATCTTTTAGGCGCTCTAACTCATCCGGTTGAAACAGATCATAACGAACAAATTCAAAAATAATCTTATTACTAAAAAAAAATAACCCAGTTTTAGCTTCATGTATTTGATACAGATCTGAGTAATAGAAAGTACTGACTTCGTTCTTATCGTTATTTAGCCGTACTATTTTTTCATTATCGAAGGTGAAGGTAAAATTACGCATATTATCAGCAATTGAATCATCTAATTTTTGTGTAAAATTATCATCCATACAACCTTGCAGCGCGTAATAAGTATCGACTAAATATTGTCGATCAATATGGCAATGAACGGTGATGTTACTCATACTTGCTCCTAAAATGGTCTTTATCACTCATACTGTCAATTTAATAGGTTATTGATTATATATGAAACCGATTAAATTGCATGTAAAAAACAAAACCGACAGTGAATAAATCTAATCAATTCGACAAATAACCCTAGACCCCATTGACAGAAACGTTACAATATACGGCATGACTTTTATAGCAAGTAAAATTAACTTAGCTATGATTAATTTAACAAACGGATGATGTTTTATGGCGCAATATGTTTATACCATGAATCGTGTTGGGAAGATTGTTCCTCCTAAACGTTATATTTTAAAAGATATCTCATTAAGTTTTTTCCCCGGTGCCAAAATTGGTGTTCTTGGCTTAAATGGGGCAGGTAAATCGACATTACTACGAATTATGGCTGGAGTGGATACCGAAATTGAAGGTGAAGCTCGTCCACAGCCGGACATAAAAATAGGTTATTTACCGCAAGAACCTAAACTTGATCCTAAGCAAACTGTACGTGAAGCTATTGAGCAAGCCGTTGGTGATGCCAAAAAAGCATTGGCTCGTTTAGATGAAGTGTATGCGGCTTATGCTGATCCAGATGCTGATTTTGACAAATTAGCCAAAGAACAAGCTGAACTTGAAGCAATCATACAATCGCAAGATGCGCATAATTTAGATAACCAACTAGAGCGAGCAGCTGACGCCTTGCGTCTACCGGATTGGGATGCAAAAATCGAAAATTTATCCGGTGGTGAACGCCGTCGTGTTGCTATTTGTCAGTTATTGCTGGAAAAACCGGACATGTTATTAATTGACGAACCAACTAACCATTTAGATGCTGAATCTGTCGCATGGTTAGAACGCTTTTTACATGACTATGAAGGCACGGTGGTCGCTGTAACCCATGACCGTTACTTCTTAGACAATGTTGCTGGTTGGATTTTAGAGCTAGACCGTGGTGAAGGTATTCCATGGGAAGGTAATTACTCTTCTTGGCTTGAACAGAAAGATCAGCGATTAGCGCAAGAAGCGGCAACCGAATCGGCTCGCCGTAAGTCGATTGAAAAAGAGCTTGAATGGGTACGTCAAAATCCGAAAGGGCGACAAGCAAAAAGCAAAGCCCGTTTAGCCCGTTTTGAAGAGCTTAATAGCAACGATTACCAAAAACGTAATGAGACCAATGAACTATTTATTCCACCTGGACCACGTTTAGGTGATAAAGTGATCGAAGTGAATAACTTAACGAAGTCATATGGTGATCGGGTGTTGATCGATAATCTCTCATTTAGTATTCCTAAAGGCGCAATTGTCGGGATTATTGGTCCAAATGGTGCCGGTAAATCAACACTATTTAGAATGTTATCAGGCAAAGAGCAACCCGATAGCGGTACGATTACGTTAGGAGATACCGTGCAATTGGCATCGGTCGATCAGTTCCGTGACAGTATGGATGATAAAAAGACCGTGTGGGACGAAATATCCAACGGACAAGATATTATGCGTATTGGTAATTTTGAAATCCCAAGCCGTGCCTATGTTGGTCGCTTTAATTTTAAAGGCGTCGATCAACAAAAAAGAGTTGGTGAATTGTCTGGTGGTGAACGTGGTCGGGTGCATTTAGCTAAATTACTTCAAGTTGGTGGTAATGTACTATTACTCGATGAGCCAACCAATGACTTAGACGTCGAAACACTGCGAGCGTTGGAAAATGCGTTATTAGAGTTTCCGGGCTGTGCATTAGTTATTTCGCATGACCGTTGGTTCTTAGACCGCATTGCGACCCATATTCTCGATTACCAAGACGAAGGGCATGTTGAGTTCTTTGAAGGTAATTTTACCGAATATGAAGAGTGGAAAAAACGCACTTTAGGCGCAGAAGCAGTAGAGCCGAAGCGTGCCAAATACAAAAGAATCACAAAATAGCACTGATAATAATAAATCCCGCTGCGACAGACGGCGGGATCTCCTGCATGTTCAAGCTATTTTACATTGAGTTAAGATAACTTATAAACTCAATTCAAACCTAACCGATTAAGGTTAAATTTCCGATTAATCCTGCCTTATTTTGACACTAATTGCATTGAAGATTTTACAATTTTAGCAAAAGTATCAATCAATAACCGAGGAATGGCACCCACTCCCCGTGACTTAGCATCATCACAAACCGCTATGGCTAAATCGGGTTTTGAACGTCGATGAATTGCTTTTTGAATGATTTTTGGTACTGACATATCAATATGTTGCACAGTATTGTAAGCGGCGAGTTTATAAACATGACTAAAGCCATGTTTAAATAGAAAATTCTCAATATCCCGTGCCGGTAAGACCGTGAGGTACTCACTCGGATCTTTATCAGGCGGTGCCAGTGATTTAACAATATCGGCATACTTTTTACCCGCCATATCGCCGTCGGTGATGACATACCAATGGATGCCCATTTTATTGGCATATTTAATCAGCGGTTTTAAGCCACACTGAGCAAACTCAATAAATTGTACCCCTTCAGAGCTTAAGTGATAGCCACTTTGCTCGGCTAATTCTCGTAACAACCAAACTTCGGTTTCACCTTCAACTAATAACCAACTACGGGCAAATATCGCACTGGCTCGACGGTAAAAAATATGGAACATAATTCGCCGGCTATCGTCAACACTCAATGATTTAGGTGGAATATATTTTGTCACGATTTGATCGGGCATACGAATCAATCGATAAATATTTTCCAGTGGGAATAATGCGACTAAATCACTTGAATTAGAGGTAATTATCTTTTGCGTCGGTAAGTTTTTAAGTAAACGAAACCCGACCGCTAAAATAATCGGATGAAGTTGGCTTTCCGGCTCTTCCAGTATCAAAATCGGCACGGCACTTTGTGACAAAGGATTATTGCCTTTGGCGTCAATAATCGAGCCAAATATGCCTAACAATGCACTACGCAAATAGCTGTTATCAAGATCATCTAAAATATTGTTGATCCGCTCAAGCGAGTTCCAGTCCTCAATACGTGGACTGGCTTGTTTATTGGCTTGTTTGTAATGATAACGATGCTGATAATCGGCAAAATAGTACTCTAATAACGCACGAGCAGCATTAAGCCCACGACTTAATTCATCTTGACTCAATTGCGCACTATGGGTTTTTAACTGATTGGACAGTTGCTCGATATAGTATTGTGACAAAGGTTGATTGGTGATCGGTAAATTATCCGTATTTATCGAGTTTTTCAGCGCCATGACCGGATTAAGGCTAATTAAAATCGCAATTAATGGTTGCGATTGTTCAGTTGATAATGCCTTGCCGTGTGGGTCGATTAATCGATGCTGAGTGAAAATACCATTATCTTGTTTATCAGCGCTAATTTGGTAACAAAGACGGTACAAATGATCCGATTCGTTTGGCAAAGCCATTGGGCGTAAGCGGGCATACACTTCACTGTCGAGCTCAGTTGAATATGATTCGCAATAAGTGACGACGATATTTATCTTATCGCCATAATTTTCATCTCTATCATGATAAAAATCGCTATCGACAAATTGATAAAATTTGTTATCGAGTGATAACAACTTTAAAGCGCTAATTAAGCTCGATCTTCCCCAACGGTTTTCACCAATAAGCACACTTGATTCCGGATTAAATGTTAAAGATAACTGACTAATCCCTCTAAATCCGGTAATCTCAATTTGTTCAATAAACATAGGATTTCCTTATTATTAAAGCTGATATTTTTCAGTTCGTTTTGCAATCCGCGCTGATTTTTTTTCCGCGGTTGTTAACAGTTTATGTTCATCATGCAAAATCGTTTTTAATGGTTTATTGAAATAAGTTTTTAAAAATAGCCAAATATCACGTTTAGTTAACCCGATTTTGGTCGATGAAAAATACAGCCCAATCAAATCTTTATCACGCCAACGGATTGGCACTTGTTTTCGGGTTTGCGCCCGATGCAGATCAATGACGGATAATTTAATTTGCTGATGATGTTCAAATAACGGTAAATCCAATAAAAAATGGCATAAATAACAATCACGGTGATTGACCCCAGCGGCATGCATTTTGGCGGTCATTTTTGCCAGATAGATGATTAAAGAACGTTTTAGATGATAGCTAGGTGGCGTGGTTAACCAAGAGCGAGTAAAATCCTCTAAACTCACTGTCGGGTTAAGATCTTTGGTAATAATAAACGAGTGCCGTGTTAGTGGGTTTAACCCCTTACGACCAAAAGCACGCCCGTCCATGGTATTTACTCCCGCTTGCGCTAAACGGTGAATGGCTGTCCATTCTTGTTTGGCGTCTAACACCGGTAATCTCAAGGACAATAAATTTTTGACGATCTCTTTTACCGTTATGCCACGGTGAATTTTAATAAAGTAAGATTCATCATCAAGTTTAAAATTTAACGTTTTACGCTGTTTAACCGCCCGATAAACTTCACCGGAAATCTGCTCAACTTCGCTAAACGGATCTTTGCCTTTCCATAAATTCTCAAAAGGCGATTTGAGTATAATTTCATTCATAATGATGACAACCTAATATAATATCGGCAGCACGCTCAGCAAGGTGATATAAATCGGCGTTTTGCCCATATTCAATCGCATTATGATGCCATGCAGCTCGCTGTGCTTGATTAGTGATAGCATTTTCCAGTGTGCTATTTAATTCTGATTGATCAAAAGGCTCACTAAGTACCACACCTGCATTTGCATCTGTAATATGATAAGCATAACCGGCTATCCCGGTTACAATCACCGGCACACCAGCAGCTAGAGCCTCGATTAAAACCATACCAGCGGCTTCTTGTCGAGCTGGGTGCAGTAGTAGATCAGCGCTAAAGAGAAAATCGGGGATATCATCCCGCCCTGAGAAAAAACGGACTTGATTAAAAATACCCAGCTGTTTCGCCATTTTTTGGTAATTGTCGGGTTTATCTTGCCCGACAACCAAATAGCACACCTGTTTTTTTAACGCTTCGGGCAAAGCGGCAATCGCAATTAACGTGCGATCAACGCCTTTTCGTTTAAAGTCAGAACCAATTTGTACAATCACAAAAGCATCTTGCGCAATGTGATTGGCTTGCCTAAATTGCTGGCGTTTAATGGGTGAATCAATATGATATTGCCGATCTTTTGCAATACCGGGTGGCAGTAAAACAAATCTTGATGCTTGAGTATGGTAATATTTTTCAAAATCGCTAATTTGTTGCTTTGTTAGCACCATAATTTTGGTGTCATGCTGCGGATTAAATACCGCATCTTCAAATGCCAAATAGTGTTTACAGCGTTTAGACAATCTATAAAAAAAGCCTTTGTGGGAGACTTTCTCAGCAAAACACGTATCGCCGGCAAAATAGACATCTAACCCCGGCATTTTATTAAAGCCAACGACACAATCAACCGGATGTGTCTGTAAATGATCTTCGACCCAATGGTAATAAGCTAGATTCCGGCTATGATTTGATAGCCCCTTTTTCGGGACTAAAATAATGTCAAACTCTGTCGGTTTATCGCCTTGCCACTGCATAACATAAACACGAACTTTATGCCCTTTAGCGTGACAAGCTCGGGCAATTTGCAAGAAATCACGTTGCAAACCGCCGTAAGGAAAATATTTATAGATACAAAAAGCTAGTTGCATGCACATTGCCTCAAGTGTGAAAGGAGTATTATATACTTGTTGCTGCGCAAGGTACAAAAAATAGATTTGATCTTTTATTGGAAGTTGTCGCTTTTTGGTTTGTAGGTTTCGGACGCTGTTAGTTGGTTGATATTTTCATTTTGGTGTCTGCGTCTGAATTAGGCGGATTTAGATATTTTAAAAATATCTTAAATTTTTGTTTTTATACTGAAACATGGGTGTTTTCTGAAACTTTTTGACAAGGGTTTGTGTTTTTTGCTTAAACACCTATATTTTCTGAAAGTTCTTGACAAGGTTTTATACTTTAATTGAAAGTTGCGGGTTTTTAGTTCGCAGGTTTCGGACGCTGTTAATTGGTTGATATTTTCATTTTGATGTCAGCGTCCGAATTAGGGGGATTTGGTGCGAAATCCCCCTAATAACCCCCTCGCAGCACCACCCAAAGCGGTCTTCGACTGCCCTCCGCCTTCGTTCGGTCTTAACGCACCGGCGCTGATTTGTTCCGGACAAAGCAGCGCCTCGCCAAACATCCCTGTTTGGCGTGCTAACCTCACTCAGTTGTCGGCGCTTTGTGAAGGTGCGGTCTGGGGCATTTGTTTGTTTTTGTGGAAGGTAATGGTAAGTCGTTTAGAAATAGTCGTGGAGTTTAAAATACAAACTTTTTAACCCCTTTTTTTTAGCTAAAAATAAAATCATTAAAAATCAATATATTGCGAAAGCGTTAGAAAAAAGGGTTTTTAAACCTAAAATTGCCCTTTGTGTTTTTATAAACGATGTTTATAGTATGTGAGATTCTACTTCACGGCTGCATAAGCCGTTTAGAAAGGCGAAAATTACAACTTGGCCGCTGGGTATTACTTCACGGCTGCATAAGCCGTTTAGAAATATGCTCGATAGGACAAACTAACTATGTTTTACTTCACGGCTGCATAAGCCGTTTAGAAAAATAAGTATAAACAGGTAAATGGCTATTATCACTTCACGGCTGCATAAGCCGTTTAGAAAATTAACGAGCTCATTGATGAGCACGGTCTTAGCTTCACGGCTGCATAAGCCGTTTAGAAATTTTCTTTTGAATCATCTGGGTTTGAAGGGTTCTTCACGGCTGCATAAGCCGTTTAGAAAAAAATCATCGACAACCCACCAAATAAATTCAACTTCACGGCTGCATAAGCCGTTTAGAAATGCCCACACCTTCTCTCACGCTTGAGCAACTCCCTTACAACTGCATAAGGGATTTTGGATATTTTTGAAATATCTAAAACTTTTTGTTTTCATACTGAAACGTTGGTGTTTTCTGAAAGTTCTTGACAAGGTTTTATACTTTAATTGAAAGTTGCGGGTTTTTAGTTCGCAGGTTTCGGACGCTGTTAATTGGTTGATATTTTCATTTCGATGTCAGCGTCCGAATTAGGGGGATTTTGTGCGAAATCCCCCTAATAACCCCCTCGCAGCACCACCCAAAGCGGTCTTCGACTGCCCTCCGCCTTCGTTCGGTCTTAACGCACCGGCGCTGATTTGTTCCGGACAAAGCAGCGCCTCGCCAAACATCCCTGTTTGGCGTGCTAACCTCACTCAGTTGTCGGCGCTTTGTGAAGGTGCGGTCTGGTGCATTTGTTTGTTTTTGTGGGGAGGTAATGGTTAATCGTTTAGAATTAGTAATGAAGTTCAAAATACAAACTTTTTAAACCCTTTTTTTTAGCTAAAAATAAAAACATTAAAAATCAATATATTGCAAAATCGTTAGAAAAAAGGGTTTTTAAACCTAAAATTGCCCTTTGTGTTTTTATAAACGATGTTTATAGTATGTAGGTTTCTACTTTAAAGCTGCATAAGCTGTTTAGAAATAAATCATATAAACCTTGCCCAAATTCTTTTGCTTTAAAGCTGCATAAGCTGTTTAGAAATGCACGCAGTAGTAGATGCGGTTCTATGCAGACTTTAAAGCTGCATAAGCTGTTTAGAAAAATAATTCACCCTCACCCATTTTTCCCTAAAACTTTAAAGCTGCATAAGCTGTTTAGAAAACTGCAGCACACCATTAGCGTAACGAACACCCCTTTAAAGCTGCATAAGCTGTTTAGAAATTACGACTTGCAAGAAATTCTCAACAAGATTACTTTAAAGCTGCATAAGCTGTTTAGAAAACTTCAGCGCTTTGAAATTGATACTTAACCCTTTTAAAGCTGCATAAGCTGTTTAGAAATCAGAACCCTTACCAAAAGCTTTATCTAGCATATTTACGGCTACATAAGTGGTTTAGGATATTTTTGAAATATCTAAAACTATTGTTTTTATACTAAAACATGGGTGTTTTCTGAAACTTTTTGACAATAGTTTGTGTTTTTTGCTTAAACACCTATATTTTCTGAAGGTTTTTGACGAGGTTTTTACTTTCTTTGTAAGTTGCGGGTTTTTAATCCGCAGGTTTCGGACGCTGTTAATTGGATTTGTTTTACGTGATGACGGCGGGCAGCCTATCCGCAGGTTTCGGACGCTGTTAATTGGTTGATATTTTCTTTTCGGTGTTAGCGTCCGAATTAGGGGGATTTTGTGCGAAATCCCCCTAATAACCCCCTCGCAGCACCACCCAAAGCGGTCTTCGACTGCCCTCCGCCTTCGTTCGGTCTTGACGCACCGGCGCTGATTTGTTCCGGACAAAGCAGCGCCTCGCCAAACATCCCTGTTTGGCGTGCTAACCTCTCTCAGTTGTCGGCGCTTTGTGAAGGTGCAATCTGGTGCACTTGTTTGTTTTTGAGAAAGTTAATGGTAAGTCGTTTAGAAATAGTAATGGAGTTTAAGATACAAACTTTTTAACCCTTTTTTTAAGCTAAAAATAAAACCATTAAAAATCAATATATTGCAAAAGCGTTAAAAAAAAGGGTTTTTAAACCTAAAATTGCCCTTTATGTTTTTATAAACGATGTTTATAGTATGTAAGATTCTACTTTGCAGCCGCATAGGCTGTTTAGAAACGTCGTTTTTGGAAAATAAACGGCTTAAGCGGCTTTGCAGCCGCATAGGCTGTTTAGAAAAGTCATCAGGTGATGCTCCGTATATTTTCATACTTTGCAGCCGCATAGGCTGTTTAGAAAATGGTGCCAATAATCTGGATAAGTGTGATCTCCTTTGCAGCCGCATAGGCTGTTTAGAAACACTATATTCTTTAGCAAGAGTAAGTTGGGTACTTTGCAGCCGCATAGGCTGTTTAGAAAACCGACCAAACTTACCAATTATCCCGCTAATACTTTGCAGCCGCATAGGCTGTTTAGAAAATTTAATCGATCCGTCATGCGAATACCGAATGCTTTGCAGCCGCATAGGCTGTTTAGAAAATAACCAATGCCGGTTATATCTATACCGATGTCTTTAAAGCTGCATAAGCCGTTTAGAAATCAGCATCCTTACCAAAAGCTTTATCTAGCATATTTACGGCTACATAAGGGTTTAGGATATTTTTAAAATATCCAAAACTTTTGTTTTTATACTAAAACGTAGGTGTTTTCTGAAAGTTTTTGGTAAAACTTTATTTTTTTGCTTAAACACCTATATTTTCTGAAACTTCTTGACAAGGTTTTATACCTTAATTGAAAGTTGTAGGTTTTTAGTCAGCAGGTTTCGGACGCTGTGGGTTTGGTTGTTTTTTCATTACGATGTCAGAGTCCGAATAGGTGTATATTGAGCGAAATCTTCCTATACCCCCCCACGCAGTACCTTACAAAGCGTTTTACTACAAACTTAATTCATCGCTGAGATTATCATTACGGATATAATTCAACTATTCAATATGTTTATAAGCTGACATAAACATCTATTTTATATTATATTATCGAGCTTGGTGTTTATTAATGGATAAGTGAAGATTAGTATGAATAAGGACATTTTTTTAATAACAAATATGTTATTTTATTTCTCTTTCTGATTGTGTGTTTTACATGGGGAACAACATGGATTGGGATAAAAATTGCTGTTGAAACGGTTAATCCACTTTTAGCTGCTGGTTTGCGTTTTGTTATTGCATTTCCTTTTTTAGTTTTAATTACAATTGTTGCTAAATCACCAATATTGTTTCCTCGAAAATCATTCCATTTTTTTCTACTTTTAACGTTATTTTATTTTACCATTCCTTATTATTTGATTAGTTTTGGTGAACAATATGTATCGTCAGGTTTAACGTCATTGTTATTTAGCACAATGCCGATTTTTTCAATTATTTTCGCTAAGATAATCTTAAAAGATAAAATATATTTAAATCAGGTGATTGGAATTACAGTGGGTTTTTTGTGTTTGATGTATATTTTAATCTCTGAAGGTTTTATTCTTTCCTATAGCGATTTTTGGGGCGTAATATCAATACTTTTAGCGGCATTGATGCATGGTTTTTTATATGTTTACGCCAAAAAAGCTGGCGAAGGTATAAATGTCTTTACCTTCAACACACTGCCAATAGGCGTTGCGGGTATCGCACTTTGTTTGTTGAGTTTTTCTTTTGAAGAGAATAATTTTCAAACTATCTCGTTAAATAGCTGGTTAGCATTAATTTATCTCGGTATTTTTGCCTCAGTATTTGGCTTTATTGCTTATTTCTTTTTATTAAAACGAATGAGTCCGGTAGTATTGTCATTTATTTTCATTATTTTCCCGGTTGTCGCTATTTTTATTTCATCGATTTATGAGCATAAAATCATTTCAACTAATTTCATCGTTTGTACAATCATTATGTTGTGTGGTTTTGCTGTAACAAAATTACCTGTCAATGTTTTTAAAAAGTGGATAAAGAGCGACAAAAATAGAGATAATCAATAAATCGTTACTTCAACAAAAGGTTAGTAGTAACTGATTTTTTGATTTAGCAACTCGATTGACTTTGCATTGTTTTATCAATTATCAACGTCAATGCTTATATGCTGCAAAATGGTAGTATCTTGATTGTTAATTATCTACATTATTTTAAATGATGATAGTGAGTTGTTAATAAATGATTGATAGCTAAGTTTAGCTATTTCAATACGTTATTATAATTGGAAGTGATAAGTATCATTGATTGCACTACCTTGCGCACCAAATTGTCTTAAATTGTGATCGACCGCATTCATTGATTGCCAATGGTTTTCGCACCAATCAGGGGCAAGTAGGGTGGGTTTGCGGGCATTGGCGGAGATGCGGTGGTATAAAATATTGGCGGGTGTTTGTCTGATTATATCGCCAGCGATATCGACATACTGCTCTAAAGAAAGTATATCAAGTCGGCCTGCACGCCATGCCTTCGCCATGATGCTGCCTTCTACGATATGTAACGGGTGCAGTTTTAAACCATCTACTCCGCTGTTTAATACGCTATCAAGCGTAATTAAATTATCCTGTTTGGTTTCTTTAGGCAGGCCTAGAATTAAGTGAGTACAAACTTTTATGCCTAGCCTACGCGCTTTTTGCACAGTTTGATGATAGACAGCAAACGTATGTCCACGATTAATATCGTGTAAGGTTTTATCGTGAGCGGTTTGTAAGCCAAGCTCAAGCCAAACTTCGAAGCCTTTGGCATGATAACTGGCAAGTAAATCCAACGCTTCATCCGGCACACAATCCGGACGAGTACCCACACAAAGCCCGACAATATCGGCGCTATTGAGCGCTTCTTCATACATATTTTTAAGTATTTCAACCTCGGCATAAGTGCTGGTATAGGCTTGAAAATAAGCAAGATAGCGTTTGGATTTTTTCATCTGGTTGGCTTGTTGGGCAAGTTGCTGTGTAATGGTTTTGACTTGAATGGACTCATCAATAATCGATGCGACATTACAAAAGGTGCAACCACCTACACCGATAGTGCCGTCCCGATTAGGACAGCTAAAACCGCCATGTAAGGTGAGTTTATAGATTTTTTCGCCATAACGGCGTTGCAGGTCAGCACCAAACGTATTGACCACTAAATGAAGTTGCATAATCAGCCAAAAATAAAATTTTGCCTATTTTACGAAGCGAATGAGTTAAATTCAACCGATGATAAATTTTTATATACAATTGACGTAACTTTAGTCGGCTTTTCTTTAAGATGTTTTGAAACGAACACTGTGGTGTAACATATTATGCCGTAATAAGTTTTATTGATGATTTTTAGAATCGCAATATTTTCAAAGCTTAATACTGAGAAAATTATACGAGTAATCTAATCTTTTTATTTTTCTGTAGCTAGAAAATAAGATGTTTCAGTTTCTACCTTACTATCATCTTTCCAATCTTCGATATCTCTTTCATATTGTATTAATTCGACCTGATCACCTTTTTTATAATTTTGTAATTGAAAGGCTTTTTCTAATCTTACTTCTAACTCGTAAGGTTTATCATTGGGTAAAAAACAACCATGATCTGCGCGCCCCCTCTTTTCCGATTTGGTAATTAACACCTTGATATCAAATATACTTATTTCATGTTCCTGTTCGCCTTTGCCAATAGAAAAAATACCGTGTTGTGGATCTTCTAATAATGTCCCGGTTAGCAAACAGAGATTTTGGAAAGAGGCAGTAGCTATCTGACTGAATAAAATACAAATAATAAAACTTATTATGCGGCAAATCGTTTTCATAGCGTTAATAGACTCGGTAAGACAAATTTCCAATATTATTCAATAAATTTAATTAAAAAAAAAGCGTTTTTTTGTCTAGTCCTGATACTTTCACAAGTCGTTTGATTTTTTATTAACTGGCTAAAAAACAATAATTGCGATCTTATGCTTTACTATAAATATTTTTTATAATTCAAAAAAAGGATTGAAATCGTTGGCTGATTAAGTAAGGATATTCGTTATGCTGTTTTCCATACTTGAAAACAATAATTAAGTCAAAAAGTCAATGTAATCCAAAAACAAGGAGTCAATATGTTTAGTAAAGAAATGACTATTGCCGATTATGATAAGGAATTATGGGACGCCATTAAGGGTGAAGAACAACGTCAAGAAGATCATCTCGAATTAATTGCCTCCGAAAACTATACCAGTCCAAGAGTGATGCAGGCACAGGGTACTCAATTAACTAACAAATATGCTGAAGGCTATCCAGGTAAGCGCTATTACGGTGGTTGTGAATATGTTGATATTGTTGAGCAACTTGCTATTGAACGAGCCAAAGCGCTATTTGGCGCCGATTATGCGAATGTGCAACCCCATTCCGGATCGCAGGCTAATTTTGCTGTCTATAGTGCATTATTAAATATTGGTGATACCGTACTTGGAATGAATTTATCCGAAGGCGGGCATTTGACTCATGGTGCTCCGGTTAGTTTTTCCGGCAAGTTTTATAATATTGTCGCTTATGGCGTGGATGAAACAGGGCATATTGATTATGACCAATTAGCGAAAATTGCGGCTGAGTCAAAACCCAAAATGATTATTGGTGGATTTTCGGCTTATTCGGGCATCGTCGATTGGAAACGAATGCGTGAAATTGCCGATAGTGTCGGCGCCTATTTTTTTGTTGATATGGCGCATGTTGCCGGTTTAGTGGCTGCGGGCGTTTATCCTAACCCTGTTCCACATGCACATGTGGTAACAACCACAACGCATAAAACGCTTGGTGGTCCACGAGGTGGTCTGATTTTGGCGAAAGGTGGCAGTGATGAGCTTTATAAGAAATTAAATTCAGCGGTCTTCCCGGGCGCTCAAGGTGGGCCGTTAATGCATGTGATTGCAGCCAAAGCGGTCGCATTAAAAGAAGCAATGGAGCCGGCTTATCAAGCTTATCAACAGCAAGTGGTTAAAAATGCTCAAGCCATGGTTGATGTGATTTTAAAACGTGGTTATAAAGTGGTTTCCGGCGAGACACATAATCATCTATTTTTAATTGATTTAGTGGATAAAAAAATTACCGGTAAAGAGGCCGACGCCGCTTTAGGCAGTGCCAATATTACGGTTAATAAAAATAGTGTGCCTAAAGATCCACAAAGCCCGTTCGTCACATCCGGCGTGCGTATCGGTACACCGGCTATCACTCGCCGAGGATTTAAAGAAGAGCAGGCACGTGAAGTGGCTAATTGGATTTGTGATGTATTAGATAACATTGATGATGAACAAGCGATTCAATCAGTTAAACAAAAGGTGTTAGCGATTTGTCATCGTTTTCCGGTTTATCAACATTGATGTTAATCACTTTCGCCGGCAAGGTCGGCGAAAGTGAGGTATAAGCCATTATCGATATTGATTATTTTCTTCCTGCTGGCCATTTTGGGTTGATTGTGCTTGTGGCTGTTCAAAGTAGCGCTGAAAATCACCTTGATACCATAACCAACCGGCAGTAATGCCAATCCCAAATACGATTGCACATAAAAGTATCATCATCGATTTTTTATTCTGGCTTTTTAACGGATCACGTAAATTCCGTTTAGCATTTTTCGGTAGCTCAGCTTTACTGGTCAGTAGTTTACCGAGTAAGAAGTTGATTTTAACTTGTCCGTTAATCGCCCAGCCCGAAGCTTCAAGCAGTGGACCAAGTGTTCTTCGTCTTAATTTCAACCATGCCAAAATAACCGAAGGCCCCGAAATAATCAGAAATAACCCGATAAAGACCAGTGGGAATTGCCACCATGACAAGGAAAATATCGCTTGAAACAGTGTTGCTAAGGCGGTACCAATTGCCCCAATGGCTAAGCCGATAGCCGCAAAAATACCCACGCTTTTACCAATATCAAATTTATTTTCAGGCGATTGTAGAACCTGTGCACTGGATTTTTCGATATCCGCATCTTTACTGGTTGCCCATTTATTAATTTGTTCGGTAATTAAACGACCAATACGCTGATAAGGTGCCCAAATAGCTTGTTGAATACTAATAGGTTTAGTGATCATCTTCACAACATTGGCATCCCAGTCATTGCCGTTATTATCGATAAATACGCCATTACGTCCTTCAATTAATAAATCGCCTTGACCGGCAGTCATCGCAGCTGCAATGAGCTGTTTTTGATCGTGTCGGGTACATTCACAATAGAGTAAGCAAAGTTCTGAATAATTTGCCATATTGGAATGTTTAGCAATATTATCAACTGCTACGCAAAGCGTTGCACAGCGTCCGTCGATATAAAGTTTTCCTAGTTGGAAAGCCGCTCTTTTTTCTAACGAAAAGAAATCAGCAAAAGAGGCAAAGTTAACCAGCAAGCGATAAAGGTGTTTGTGAAAAAGCACTAACTTTTCTAAAACAAGCACATCGGATGCTGAAATAGGGGTTTTATTATCTTGTTCAACCATTTGCTCAAAAGCAGTTAATAAATCGCTTGATGCCAAAGAGTTAATTAACTGATTTGGGATATCTTCTAAACTTGAAGTTGGTTTGGTTGTAACATCTGCTTGCGCCATTTCCGGTTTAGCGGTAATTAAGCTGGTGTAAGCTTCAAGACTGTTTTGAATATTTAACCACTCTTGTTGGGTAAGCTGATCGGGATTTGCTAACTCAGATGCAACAAGCGTTTTAAATCGGCTAATTTTTGCTTTCCAAAGTGGATTAAGCCCGTTCACTAAATCGAGGGCGCTGACGGTATCAATCTTCGATAAAGGTAACTCAGCAAGGGCTTCATCAGATAATAAGCCGTTTTCGGTTGGGACAATATATTTTTCATCCACGTTTAAAGCGCCTTGTGCTTGTGGTGCGTATTGTGCCAAGGCTACACGAAGAAAATAGTCATCGATTTTTGGTTTTAAGGTTTGGACTAATTTCCATATTTCAGCTTGATTTTCCCCAAATGGCGTTTGCGTGTGACTAATATCGGTTTGCCACTTTTGCCATGTTTCTAAATTTTCAACAAACGTTTTAGCGATGTCCAAATCAATGCCGTCTTGCCCGCTCATATCTTTTTTGGCACCGGTGGTGTTTATCGCTGTTTGGATAAACGTTTGCATCTCTGATGACAACTCGGCAGAAGGGGGGAAAATTAAATCACCATTATACAGTTTACCAGCATTGATCTTGATCGATTGTTGCACATCTTCTTGCGTTAAATAGTCAGATTGGCTTTTGCCTAAACTGGCTAAAATACTGTGTGCGGTAACCGATAGCTTTTTACCTTGTTCGCTCGATGTATCGATTTGCGATATCGGTAAGGTTTGCGATGATGCTAAAATACTTTTAAATGAGACGATGCGTTGTTGTGTCCAACTTATCGCATCTAATATATCGGGAATTCGGATCCGACCGTCCTTATCACTATCCAATAGTGCCAACGTTCTTTCATCAAAATCCAGTCCGGTTGTTGGGCAACTTAATGCTACCCATAATTTGGGATCTAAATTAGGTAAATTGATAATATCGTCAGCATTTTTAAATACAACTTGATCTAATCCGCCGACACGTTGAAATGTCCACATATGACTCATAATAACCTCCATACCCAAATATTATTAATATTTTCAAAGATTAATCAATATAGCTGTATATGTTTTTTATTAAAAAGAAGAGAAAATGGATTCTCACTCCTGTGAGGACTTAAAGTGTATCTTTGATAATTGATCTTAGTTGCTTACGACAACTTTGTGATAGAATAACGCCTTATGATTGAATATCCAAATAAAAACCACAAATATGTCATTAATTAATCTTACTAACGCTTATCTATCATTTAGTGATGCCCCACTGCTTGACCATATCGATATGTCGATTGAAGCTAATGAGCGTGTCTGTCTTGTTGGGCGTAATGGTGCCGGTAAATCGACCTTATTGAAAGTATTAAATAAAGAAGTGCCTTTAGATGAAGGGCAAATTATTTATGAAAATAATGTTGTCGTTTCTCGCCTGCAACAAGATCCACCTCGAGATATTAAAGGCACTGTGTTTGATTTTGTTGCAGAAGGTTTACAACAGCAAGCTCAGTTATTAAAAGATTATTATGAGCTATCACATCAAGTTGAGCGTGATCCGAGTGAGAGTAACTTAGCCAAATTGGCTAAAATGCAAGAACAGCTTGATCAGCAAAATGGTTGGCAACTCGATAATCGAGTGCGAAATGTCATTTCATCCCTTTCTTTAAACGGCGATGATTTATTATCATCGCTGTCAGGCGGCTGGTTACGTAAAGCGGCTTTAGCGAAAGCTCTCGTTTGCCAACCTACAGTGCTATTACTTGATGAACCGACCAACCATTTGGATATCCAGACGATTAAATGGTTAGAAGAGTTTTTAAAAAGCTTTAACGGCAGTATTGTATTTATTTCGCATGACCGTTCGTTCATTCGTCAAATGGCGACACGGATTATCGATCTCGATCGAGGCAAAGTCGCTTCGTGGGGTGGTGATTATGATAGTTATTTGCTTGGTAAAGAAGAAGCATTACGGGTCGAAGAGCTACAAAACGCTGAATTTGATAAAAAATTAGCACAAGAAGAAGTTTGGATCCGTCAAGGCATTAAAGCCCGCCGAACACGAAATGAAGGGCGAGTTCGAGCACTAAAAGCGATGAGGCAAGAGTATTCACAGCGTCGTCAAGTCATGGGAAGCGCTAAAATGCAAATTGAAGAGGCGCTACGTTCAGGAAAAATTGTCTTTGAACTCGATAATGTGACTTATCAAATTGAAGATAAATTACTGGTTAATCAATTTTCCGTGCAAGTGTTACGTGGCGATAAAATCGCTTTAATTGGGCCGAACGGAATTGGTAAAACCACGTTATTAAAATTGATGCTAGGCAATTTAACGCCAACTTCGGGCACTGTTCACTGTGGTACCAAATTGGAAGTCGCCTATTTTGATCAGTACCGTTTAGAGCTCGATCCGGAAAAAACAGTCATGGATAATTTAGCGGAAGGTAAGCAAGAAGTCATGGTCAATGGCAGGTCTCGGCATGTACTGGGTTATTTGCAAGACTTTCTATTTCCGCCTAAACGGGCAAGAACGCCGGTAAGAGCGCTCTCCGGTGGTGAACGAAATCGTCTTTTATTAGCTAAACTATTTTTAAAGCCAAGTAATTTATTAGTGCTCGATGAGCCAACTAATGATCTTGATATTGAAACGCTAGAACTGTTAGAAGAGTTGGTTAATGATTATCAAGGTACGGTATTGCTGGTTAGTCACGATCGGCAATTTGTCGATAACGTCGTTACCCAATGTTGGTTTTTTGAAGATAACGGCAAAATTGGTATTTATGCTGGCGGTTATAGCGATGCTTTGCAACAACAGCAACAGGCAAAACCGGTTAATGCTCCAGCACCAACACCGGCAAATAATAGTGATGCTGCTAAAAAAACGGCATCCAACGGCGGGGCATCGGCCAGCGAATCGGTTGCGAAAAAGAAAGTGAAGCTTAGTTATAATGAGCAACGAGAGCTGGCGCAATTACCGGAAAAGATCGAAGCGCTTGAAACGGCGATTGATCAGTTGCAAACGCAAATTGGCCAAAGTGACTTTTTTAATCAACCGCATGAAGTAACCGGACCAATTTTACAAGCGTTAACTGACAAGGAAGCCGAATTAGAAGCGGTATTCGAACGTTGGGAACAACTTGAATCGTTAAGCAAATAAGCGCTTGCTAAGCAGCGCTTATAATGGCTTTATCCAGGATTTTCTGGTCAAAACGAAAAACAGCAGTAGGGCGATGACAACAAAGATTGCGCCAATAAAGCCAATATAGTGAGTTGATAATACCACTAAAACTTGACTACCCACAAAGGCGCCACCTCCTATTCCAATATTATAGATCCCTGAATAGACCGATGTGGCAATATCTGCCGCATCCGGCGCAACATCAATCACTTTGCTTTGCATCACCATACCAATAATCGTGATCGCCAGTCCCCATACCATGCCTTGAATAATTGCGGTATAAAAGCTTAGCGCACAAACATAAAGCGATAATAAGCATAGCATTAAAAGTATCATTGGGATGACTAAAATGGCAGTCGGGTGTTTTTCAGCATATTTGGCAAAGATAACACTACCAATCATGCCCGAAAAGCCGACAGCTAGTAATAAGATAACCACCATATGTTGGCTAAAACCGCCCACTTTAAGCATAAAAGGGGTGATATAGGTGTAGGCGGTGAAATGACCCGTGATAATAATCGCCGTTAACAGATAGATATTAATTAAAACCGGGCGCTTTAACACCTTTGGAATATCTTTAAGGGAAATGGTGTTCATGCTTGGTACGCTCGGTAGTAAATAGAGCAGTAAAACCATAATACAAAACGCCAGTACCGCAATACATAAAAAGGTGATTCGCCAGCCAACTAGTTGTCCTATCATGGTGCCAATTGGAATGCCTAATACTGTCGCCATTGACGTGCCGACAACAATAAAGCCCATGGCTTTCGCTCGTTTACCGTTAGGGGCTAATCGTACCGCTAATGGCGTGGTAATGGCCCAAAACACGGCGTGAGCACAAGCAATACCAATGCGGGCGGTCATCAAACTGTAAAAATCCCACGCAAAGCCAGCTAAAATATGGCTGGAAATAAATAAACAGAACAGAAAAATCAGTAATTTTCGCCGTTCCATTTTCGATGTTAAAACCGTTAATGGAAGTGACAATAACGAGACCGCCCAGGCGTAGATAGTTAATAGCAATCCGGTGTGTGCCACATCCATTGAAAAGCTCTCGGCAATGTTGGGAAGTAATCCAACTGGCACAAATTCGGTCGTATTAAAAATAAATCCGGCAAAAGCCAGACAAAGAATCGATGACCAGATCCGGGAACGTTTATTGGCAGTATTCATGATTTATATTAAGTGGGGATAAATGATTGAATAATTATAACTGAATATTTCGGGTTGTTAAATGGTTTGCCACTACAAGCGAGAGTTAAAATGCCAACTTAAACAGTAAAGTCGGCATTGATTTGACTGATTTATTTTAAGGTGTTTATCACCGCTAACACTTTATCATAATCAGGCTCTTCGGATGTCTCTTTAACGTATTGGACATAAACAATGTTATCATTTTTATCCACCACAAACACGGCGCGGGTAAGTAATCGTAACTGTTCTATCACCACCCCATATTTTAAACCGAAATCGAGGTCTTTATGGTCTGACGTTACTTTCACCGCATCAATGCCTTCTGCTGCACAATAGCGATTAAGCGCAAAAGGCAGATCGACACTGACTGAAAATATCACCACATCTTTTAATTTCGCTGCTTGGGTATTAAATCGATGAACTTGGGCACTACAGACCGAGGTATCGATTGAGGGAACGGAACTAATTATTCTCACTTTACCTTTAAAATCGGATAATTTAACCGGCTTCATGGCTGAATCTTGAACAGTAAAATCTGGCGCCTTATCACCCACTTTAATATGCGTGCCCAATAGTGTAACCGGTACGCCTCGCATGGTGACTTGGTTGGTAATTTTTTGCATATGCCCCTCCCAAATATCGCTAGCAATAGTTAAGGTAAAATAAATCTTGTGCTACGGTTAATAGGTTTTTTTACTATAGACTGAGTTTTATTATACTGCAATGCACAATGGGCCGTGATGCCAATGATTTTACCGATTAATCAAATTGTGAATATTTTCTGTGATAAGCTATATTTATAAACCTTATTTTTAAATCTTATTGTGAATCTTTATTCTTTAATTTTAATGTGACGCTAGTCACAGCTAAATCAATATATTGTTTGTTTATTGCGCTATATCCTTTATGATTATCATTGTATTATTGCAGCAAAAATGAAAAATTGATCTAGATAAACCTATAATAACACCACGATTCCTTAGAAAATTTTTCACGCTATCGGTTTTAGTACCGTAAACCCAATAAGCGCTCACTCATTTACTTTTCTTAAGGAGGTTATTATGCCTATACATTTTGTTAAGCATATTATTATTTGTAGTCTATTTTGTGCTCAAGCTTATGCCAGTGATGTGCTAGATGTGACAACTGATCCGACAAGTTTTTACCTTAAAGAGAGCGAAGCGCCGAATAGTTTACAACTATTACCGGCACCGCCCGACTTTACCAGCGTCGATTTTTTGCGAGACAAAGCAATGTATGATTGGGGTAAATCGATGCGTTCAACCGAACGGGGACATCAAGCTTATTTGGATGCTGATTCAAGTAAGGATAATGTCACTAAGCAATTTTCACCGTCGTTTGGTCATGATATTTCAGCAACCAGCACACCAGAAATTTATAAACTTATCACAACCATGAAAGAAGATGCCGGCGATCTGGCAACCCGTTCAGCTAAAAAATACTATAATCGAGTTAGACCATTTTCTTTTTTCAATGAATCAACTTGCCGACCAGAAGATGAAAAAGAGTTATCCACCAATGGTTCTTATCCTTCCGGTCACACCACAATCGGCTTTGCGATCGCACTGGTTTTGGCAGAAATCAACCCCGAACGACAAAATGAGATCTTAAAACGAGGTTATGATATTGGCGAAAGTCGGGTAATTTGTGGTTATCATTGGCAAAGTGATGTTGATGCAGCAAAAGTCATGGCTGCTGCGGTGGTTGCCAAATTACACACTAATGCTCAATTTACGGCGCAATTAGCCAAAGCTAAAGTTGAATTTAGTCAGTTAAAATAGCTTGTTATTGCCGATAAAAATGTAATTTGTATTGCTGTTATTAGCGTAAATGCGTGAATTATTATTTAACCATATTGGCTGTTTATAACAGCCAATATTGATGTTGCTTATTATAACGCTTTGAATGAAATATCGGGTAAAATCACCTCGCTTTGCCAATAGAGTTCGCTGGCAATCTGTCCGGCTATTTGTTGGTAAAGCTGGCTAAATTCGCTGTCGGGATGACTGATAACCGTTGGTTGACCGGTATCGAGATCCTGACGTAGCATTTTATGTAGTGGTATTTGCCCTAACAATTTAGTGTGATATTGCTGCGCTAACTGCTTAGCTCCCCCTTCACCAAAAATAGCTTCGTGATGCCCGCAGTTCTCGCAGATGTGGTAACTCATATTTTCAACAATACCCAGTGTTGGCACATTGACTTTATTAAACATAGCGATCCCTTTTTTAGCATCAATTAAGGCGATATCTTGTGGGGTGGTGACAATCACCGCGGCGGTTACCGGGATACTTTGCGCCAGCGTTAGTTGAATATCGCCGGTTCCCGGTGGCATATCAATCACTAAATAATCAAGTTCCGGCCAAAGGGTATCTTGTAGTATTTGCAAAAGCGCTTTACTTGCCATAGGTCCTCGCCAAACCATTGCGCCGTCGGCTTCAACCAGATAGCCGATCGAGTTGCTGGCAAGCCCATGTGCCATAATTGGCGACATATGCTTATTATCCGGCGTCAAGGGCTGTGCGTTTTGAGTGCCTAACATGGTCGGGATAGACGGACCATAAATATCAGCATCTAAAATCCCTACTTTTGCTCCCTGCGTTTGTAAGGCCAGTGCTAGATTAATTGCGGTTGAAGATTTACCCACACCGCCTTTACCGGAACTAATGGCAATGATGTTTTTAATATTTTTGATCGCATGTTGGTTATTTGCCCGTTTTAAGGTGGCGATATTATAGTCAATTTGCCATTTAACCTCGTTAACGCCGTCAAGTTTAAGGAGCATTGGCGTTGTTTGGTGTTTTAGTGCATCAAAAGCCGTTTGCCAGGCAAACGGTAAAGTTAAATGAATCGATAAAACCTGATTATCAATTTCACAACGTTTTACAGCGTCAAGTTCAATCAAATTTTTAGATAAAGTAGGATGAGTAAAATTCTCTAGAATTTTTTTTGCTTCCATGGTTATTAGCCTTAACTTTTATTAACGAGTTTTATACTCATAGTGCATCAAATAGATATGATTATCGATATTGTGTTAGGTTGTTATTGGTCAGAGTGATTCTTCTCTCTGATAAAATGATAACGATTCTGTGCACAATATCGCTCAAAATCTATAAAGAATTTTTATCAAATTATGGCATAAATCTGGCGATAATCCCACGATTGATGTACTATTTCCGCCATTATGTAATAAAAGGTATTAATTCGATATGACAACTCAACGCAAAATATTGGTAACTTGTGCGCTTCCTTATGCAAATGGTGCAATTCACTTAGGTCATATGCTCGAACATATTCAAGCAGATGTATGGGTACGCTATCAACGTATGCGTGGCAATGAGATCTATTTTATTTGCGCTGATGATGCTCATGGTACGCCAATTATGCTCAAAGCGCAGCAATTAGGCATCACCCCGGAACAGATGATAGATGAAGTTAAAATTGAGCATCAACGTGATTTTGCCGGTTTCAATATTAGTTATGATAATTACCACTCAACTCATAGTCCCGAAAATCGTGAAATATCTGAAAAGATCTACAAACGATTAAAGGCTAATGGCTATATTAAAACCAAAGTGATATCACAGCTATTCGATCCTGAAAAAAAGATGTTTTTACCGGATCGTTTTGTTAAAGGGACTTGCCCTCGTTGTAAATCACCAGACCAATATGGCGATAACTGTGAAGTTTGTGGTGCAACTTATAATCCGATTGATTTAATTAATCCGCAATCGGTGGTATCGGGTGCAACGCCGATCATGAAAGATTCAGAGCACTTCTTTTTTGACTTGCCTGCGTTTTCCGATATGTTACAAGCGTGGATCCGATCAGGAACATTGCAAGATCAAGTTGCCAATAAAATGCAGGAGTGGTTCGAAGCAGGCTTACAACCATGGGATATTAGCCGTGATGCGCCATATTTTGGTTTTGAAATTCCCGATGCACCGGGCAAATATTTTTATGTTTGGTTAGATGCGCCAATCGGTTATATGGGGTCTTTCCTTAATTACTGTAATAAACACAATAAACCGATTTTTGATCAATTTTGGAATAAAGATTCAACCACTGAACTTTATCATTTTATTGGTAAAGATATTGTCTACTTCCATAGCCTGTTTTGGCCGGCAATGTTAGACGGTAGCGAACATCGTAAACCTTCTAATATTTTTGTCCATGGCTATGTCACTGTCGACGGGGCGAAGATGTCAAAATCACGTGGCACCTTTATTCAAGCAAGCACCTATTTGAAACATTTAGATCCGGATTGTTTGCGTTACTATTATGCAGCAAAACTCTCGCCACATATCGATGATATCGATTTAAATTTAGAAGATTTTGTTCAACGGGTGAATAGTGATTTAGTTAATAAAGTAGTGAATATTGCTTCCCGTTCGGCTGGCTTTATCAGTAAACGTTTTGGCGGTAAATTATCCGACAATCTTGCAGAGCCGGAACTTTATGCTTTATTTGTTGAAAAATCAAAAATAATTGCTGATTATTTTGAACAACGTGAATCGGGTAAAGCGATTCGTGAAATTATGGCGTTGGCTGATGAAGCGAATCGCTATATCGATGAAAAAGCGCCATGGGTTGTGGCTAAACAAGAGGGGCAAGATCAGGCGTTACAAGATATTTGTTCTATGGGCATTCATCTTTTCCGCATTTTAATGACCTATTTAAAACCTGTTGTGCCGTCATTAGCGCAGCGCAGTGAGGCGTTTTTAAACAGCCAATTAACCTGGGACACGATTGATAAACCATTAACCGGACACACGATCAACCAATTTAAAGCCCTGTTTAACCGTATAGATATGGATAAAATTACTGCTATGATTGAAGAAACTAAACAACAAGCCGCTTTAACAACCCCTGCCAAAGAAAAAGTTGCAGAGCCAATTGCTGACACTATCAATTTTGATGACTTTGCCAAAGTTGATATGCGAGTTGCGTTAATCAAAAATGCAACGGTGGTTGAAGGGTCGGATAAGTTATTGCAGTTAACACTTGATATTGGTGATGAGACTCGCAACGTATTTTCCGGTATCAAACAGTTCTATCCTGATCCTGCAGTTTTAGTGGGTAAATTAACTATTATGATCGCTAACTTAGCGCCTCGTAAAATGCGCTTTGGTATCTCAGAAGGTATGGTACTTTGCGCAAGCGGTAAAGATGATAGTGAAGGTGTTTACCTATTATCGCCAGATAGCGGGGCAAAACCGGGCATGCGAATTTCGTAATCGGTTTTCCTCTAAATTATTGACATCTTAACAAGTTAAACACTTGTTAAGATGTATTTAGGATGATATTTGAATGTAAAACTGGCTTTCGTGTTTAGCTAATTTGGTCAGTTTCATTAGAGATGTTGACTTAACCCGCTATCATGCAACCACTTTTGCGTTTGACGTCCAGCACAAATAAAGTCCCGTTCAACATCTCTTTCAAACACCATGATCGTCTCATCGGGGGCAATAATTGTCCAGAAGTAAAGAACGGTGTTTAGATCACGGCATTTTACTTTCACACCGGTTAAATTCACTTTTTTCCCTCAACGATAATCTCTTCATCATGGGTATCTATCCAATTATTCTTATTGTTTTTTAGTCAATCCGGAGCATCAGTTTCAAGAAAGCTGAGCGTTATTGCTAATGCTTTATCTTTGCTTACTTGTGCTTTAGTGGATTGCTTTTGAGCGAAAAACCTCAACGATTATAGAGTGATATAAGATGTTATTCATTCACCTCTTTTGGTTTTCTGCCGGATTACCGGAATAAGGCAAAATAGTATCTTTTAGTGTAAACGAAAAATCTTTAGTGCTTATTTCACCTATGATTTTGTCACTATCATATAGTGCAATTAAAAATTCGGCCATTTGAGTTGCGCTATGGTATTGGTTGAAACTTTTATCATAGTCATATTCGGTGACATTATTGGCTTTTTGCCCAAACTCCGTTTGCGTTGCCGCGGGTGCCAATACTTTTGCGGTTAATTTTGCATTAGCTTGTTTTAATTCCTGTGCTAATCCTTCGGTAAAAGCGCTTACATAAAATTTAGTTGCGCAATAGGTTACCGCATTAGGCACAATGGTATATCCACCTCTTGACGAAATATTTATAAGTTGTGCGCCAGATTGGTTTTGATATTTCTGAACATAAAGCGTGGATAAAATGGTTAATGCTTCAATATTTACATGGAGCATGGTTTGTATTTTGGTTAAATCCTGATCCTGTACACTACCGTAATGACCAAAACCGGCATTGTTTATCCATGTTTCTATATTATAGCTCTCAAGCTCGGCAAACAGCGTATATACACTTGCGGCTTGGGATAAATCACACACTTTGATAACAATATCAAGATGAGGATTTAATGCGGCAATTTTTTGTTTTAATGATTGCAATTGCGCTTCTCTTCTGGCAATTAAGATAAGGTTTTTATTGCGCTTTGCAAATTCAATTGCGGTTGCATAACCAATACCTGAGCTGGCGCCGGTTATCGCTGTGTATTTTTTATCATGATTATCCATTTTAGCTCCTTTTATTTTTTACACGATGATTATTAGGTTAGTTTTTCCATGAGTTATGGGGTAATTGTTGGTCTATTGATGTGTTGGCTAATGCGTCAATTAACTGGCTTCGATTCAGATAGACGCAATAAGCGGGCTTAGCTCGCTCAAATCGCCAGCTTTGAGCTAAATTGCCAACATCAACATAATCATATCCAATGTGCTTAAGTAAGTTGAAAATTTGCTGTTTGCTTGCCATGTCATTACCTGCGACCGGAAGCGCTCGTCGATTAGCTTTGTCATGCGGTTTGGCATCTTTTACGATATCTTTGGCTAAAATAGCATTAAACGCTTTTACTATTTTAGATTGATTAAGGTGCTGTGCGATAAGTTCACTGGTGGTGATTTGATGATTGTCTAATTGCTGAAAATTTCCGTCCCTATCCGGGTAGTAATTCATTGTGTCGATAATTATTTTGCCACCTAATAGGTCTGCTGGTAACTGTTGGTAATTAGCCAGTGGAATGGCAATTAATATCATATCACTAAAAGCGATAGCTTCTTGCTGGTTGCCGATTTGGCAACCTAATTGGCTTGCCACACTATAGAGTGTTTTTTTATCCCTTGAATTGCTTATCATCACTTGATATCCAGCTTGTAAAAATAATTTAGCACAAGCTTGACCAATAAATCCTGCGCCGATAATCCCTATCTTTTTCATATGACTATTTCCTTACTCTTAATAAATTCGTTTTATTATCTTTATAAAATAAAGGATAATAAATGGTATAAAAATTAATTGATTAACAACTGAGGGTTGATAATTTGGATCTGCTAAAATGTATGGAAGCATTTGTCTTGGCTGTGAAGACCGGATCTTTTGTGGCTACGTCGGTTTCATTAAATACCTCTCCACAAATGGTGACCAAATATATCGCTTTTTTAGAGAAGCATTTAGGCTTAAAACTTCTTAATCGAACAACACGTTCACAACATCTTACAGAGTTTGGCAAACAGTATTATCAACGCTGCTTGTTAATTCTATCTGAAATAAATGAGACTAAAATATTAGCCCAACAGTTTATTGACGAACCAAACGGGCGATTAAGGATAAGTGCTCCGGTTAGCTTTGGACACTATAATTTGATTCCGGTAATTAGCCGTTTTATGAAACGCTATCCTAAAATTAATATCGATCTTCAATTAAATGATCGTTACGTTGATATGGTAAAAGAAGATTTTGATATGGTGTTTCGTATTGGACAGTTAAATGACTCTGGTTTGATAGGGCGAAAACTCAATGACTATCAACTTATTTTTGCCGCTTCCCCCGCTTATTTGGCGCAAAATGGTATTCCTGCGGTACCGGAAGAGATAAAACATCACCAGTGTTTGATCTATCAGTATGTTAATCGAAGTAAAAACGATTATGTTTGGCCATTTACGGTAAATGGCAAGGTTATTAATATCTCGATATCCGGCTCCTTACAAACCAATGATACTGCTGCTTTAGCGGTTGCTGCTGTTGAGGGGGTAGGGATAACAATGTTACCGCAATCGATGTTAGCGGAGTCTATCAAACAAAATAAGCTATTACCGATATTACAAAACTTTTTACCACCGGCTAGACCGGTGCATATGCTTTATACTGCCGATAGGCAGCGGTTACCTAAAATGAAGATGTTTATTGAATTTGTGGTTAATGCGATGTCTTAATTTGATAACGATGTGAAAATCAAAGTTTATTGGTGATGTAACTGAGAAATGACAGGGTGGGCTATTTTTAAATAAATAAGGCGATAATAAAATCGCCTTATTTATTTGGATATCGTTATATCATCTATTATTTTATTGTGGCTAATGTGCTCACTTCTTTACCTAACATATTGTTAAGGTAAACTAAATCATCAGCCGTTAAGGTACCAACAGCGTATTTTAACTGTAATAAACTGATTAAGTAGTTATATTTAGCATCCGATAAATTGCGTTTAGAGCTGTAAAGCTGAGTGGTGGCATTTAATACGTCCACAACAGTTCGCATACCTACATCATAGCCTGTAGTTGTTGCTTCTAACGAAGTTTGAGCTGATACAACTGCTTGTTGATAAGCTTTGATTGCGCTGATTGATGATGAAATATTATTGTACGATGAACGAACTTGATTATTCACGCTGCGATTAGTGCTCTCTAATTTTTCGCTAAAGCTGACATAGTTATGTTGTGCCTGATTGACTTTAGATTGAGTCGCACCGCCGGAGAAGATAGGGAGGTTAACACTTACCCCAACATAATTACTACCTGAATAAGTTTTGCCATGACCGCCGTTTGCCGCATAATTATTACCATATCTATCGGTTTTATTAAGGTTGGTTGAAGCATCTAAACTTGCAGTTGGTAAATGTCCGGCTTGTGATAGTTTAATCTGATCACGGGCGATTTCTTGGTTTAATTTCATTGTTAACAAATTGAGATTTGATTGCTCAGATTGTTTTACTAAAAGATTCACTTGAGCTGGCATTTCAGTTTTGAAATTTTTAGTATCAATGCTAGCTAAATTAGAGTAAAAACGTCCACTGACCTGACGTAAATTTTCAATAGCATTATTTAAATCATTTAAAGCGCTAACTTCTTGAGCGACAGTTGAGTCGTAGTTAGCTTTTGCATTTTCAATATCAACAGGCGCTTTTATACCCGCGTTAACTTGTTGACGAGTTTGTTCTAATTGACGACCAATAGCCTTTTTCTGCGCTTCAATAAAACTTAGTGCATCAAGTGATTTAAGCACATTAAAATAAGCAACCGATGTATTTAAAATTAAGGTTTGACCTTGATATTGATAAGCAATATCAGCAATAGTCGCTTGTTTTTTAGTAATATCTAAAGCTTTCCAATTGGAGAAATTAAAAATACTTTGTGATAGTGAAACTTGGTATAAATTACCACTTTTTTGTTTTACACCGCTAGTATCTCTGCGACCATGGGTCACACCGTAAGAAGCATTTAAACCAATTTGTGGTAATAAACTTGCGCGAGAGCCAGAAATTGCTGAATATGCTTTATCTCTTTCAGCAAGAGAGCTCCGTAGATCCGGATTGGTTTGTTTTGCTTGTTCATAAACTTGAATTAAATTTTCAGCAAAGACAGATTGGCTTAATGCTAAGCCGATTAAAAAGGTTAAAGTTTTTTTCATCAATCTTCTCTTTAAAAGCATTAAAATATAATATTATTTTCAATTGCATAATTTTAACAGATAATTAGCATATAGTAAGTATTCAAGTTTGTTATTCGCACTTTTTATTAAAATTTAGCTTAAAATTGGGATTTGATATGAAATTTAAAAACACGCCAGTAGAGTTTGGTAAAAAAGATGTCTTTAATTTAACCAAAAAAGTGTTGTATAAAGGTTTTTTTTCGTTACTTGAATATCGTTTTAAATATCGAAAATTTGACGGTTCAATTAGCCAAGAGGTAACGCGTGAAATTTTGGAGCGTGGGCATGCGGTGGTATTATTGGCTTTTGATGCAAAACGTGATGAAGTTGTACTTATTGAACAGATTCGAATTGCAGCGATTGAAACGCAAGATAGCCCATGGATACTTGAGTTGATTGCAGGTATGATGGATCACGAAAATGAGTCTTTTGAACAAGTCGCGCGGCGTGAGGCTATGGAAGAAGCCGGAATAAGTATCGGTCGATGTAAACCCATTATCAGTTATTTAGCTTCACCGGGCGGATTAACCGAGCAACTGCATATTCTAGTCGGTGAAGTCGATGCATCGACCGCAAAAGGCGTGCATGGACTAGCGGACGAGAACGAAGATATTAAGGTTCATGTGGTTAGCCGTGAACAAGCGTATGATTGGGTGGAGAAGGGTATAATTAATAATGCCGCATCGATTATTGCACTTCAGTGGTTACAATTAAATCATATAAAGTTAAAGAATGAATGGAAATAGTTTATTTTCACGAACATTACTATTTTATTTCTTTCATAAAAATGTGATCTACTTTACAATTTAATATAACGCTATGATTTAAAATAAAAATTGCAGCAATAGTTACAATGATATTTCATCTGCCAACATTATTGAGCATAATTATAGACTTATAAATTATTGAGGTAAATTTTGGAGTCACATTTGAAGCTTCAAGTAAGTAGAAAAAATTACGGAAAAATTTTGCATATTACCGATACTCATCTTTTTTCGGATGAGGAAGGTTGCCTACTTGGCATAAACTCAAACAAAAGTTTTTTATCGGTCATCGCCGAAATTAAAAAAAGTAAGAAAAAGTTTGATTTGATTGTGGCTACTGGTGATTTTGTACAAGATGGCTCCCAAAAAGCTTACGCTCGTTTTGCTGAGCAAATAATTAAGTTTAATACTCCATGTGTTTGGTTGGCGGGAAATCATGATAATTATACTTTTATGCAAGATGTGTTTGCCCATTATCAGCTTGCCGATAACAAAATTGTTTTGTTTGGCGACAAGTGGCTTATCGTTTTATTAAATAGTCAAGTTGTGGGTCATGCTCATGGTTTTTTACCTGAGTCAGAACTGACATTTTTACAACATGCTTTGTTGCAGCACGCTGACAGACATGCCTTGGTCTTTTTGCATCATCATCCGATTCAGTCCGGTTGTCATTGGCTCGATCAACATACTTTAAAAAATAGTGAAGCGCTGGAGAAAATTATTCAGAGCCATACTCAGATAAAGGCAGTAGGTTGGGGACATATTCATCAACAGCAAGATCATCGTTGGCACCATTGTTTAGCGTTTTCAACGCCGTCGACCTGTTTTCAATTTAAACCGGCTTGTTATGATTTTCAATTATCGAATGACGATGCACCCGGCTGGCGAGAAATAACGTTACACCTTGACGGTAGTCTCACAACCGAAGTTTATCGATTAGCCAATAACCCATTTGCCCCCGATTTGTCACAAAACGGCTATTAACTCTAGCTGTTATCGATGACATATCATCTTTTACCGATTTTAGATAATAAGTGATTTTGATTGCGTTGTTTTATAACAACGGGGCGAAGAAGTAAAATAGCCGTTCAAACACATGTTGCCAGAATGGGCGTTTTTTCCATTCTTCAACATTAACTTCTTCTGATTGAGATAAATATTGTTGTAATAGCAACGATAAGGACTTAGCAAATTCAGCATCGTCAATAACCGTTGTAATTTCAAAGTTAAGCCATAAACTCCGCATATCTAAGTTTACGGTACCGACTAAACTCAATTGGTTGTCGATTAAAACGCTTTTCGTGTGTAGCAAATTATCATTGAATTGATAAAGTTTCACACCGCCGTCTAATAATTCAGAAAAGAAAGCCCGGCTGGCCCATTTTACCATTAGTGAATCATTTTTCTTCGGAATGATAATAATCACTTCCACGCCACGCTGTGCAGCAGTACATACTGCATGCAAGATATCATCACTTGGGACTAAGTAAGGCGTTGTGAAAATTATCTGTTCTTGTGCAGAATAGATAGCGGTAAGTAGTACTTGGTGGATCATATTTTCCATATAACCCGGACCAGAAGCAATAAGCTGCATAATGTGCTTTTTCTCTTCCGGTGGTTCGGCAAAATCGGTAATTTTTGGTAAAGCAAGGTAATCGCCGGTTTCAAGTTCCCAATCACTGGCATAAATAGCGCCCATTAAGGTTGTGACAGGTCCTCGCATTCTTACCATAACATCAACCCATTCCCCAACATGCTTATTTTGTTTGAAGAATCTTGGATCGACAATATTCATACTGCCGGTATAAGAGATGTAATTATCAATGATGGCGACTTTTCGGTGTTGACGTAAATCAAGTCGTCTGAACATGAATCTTAGTAGGTTTACTTTCAGAGCTTCAACAATAATAATGCCAGCTTCACGCATCCTTTTGCTGGCATCTGTCCTAATAAAGTGTCGGCTACCGGCTGAATCGAGCATCAAACGGCATACTACCCCACGTTTGGTTGCTTGAATTAATGCCGCTTCAACATCATCGGCTCTTCCACCTTCATTCCAGATATAAAAGACCATTTCAATATTAGAGGTAGCTTGATTAATATCTTCGATAAGGCGATCAAAAATGGCATCGGTATCGCTCAATAGTTCTATATGATTGCCATTAATTCCTTCAAGTCCGGTTTGATGTTTGCAAAGTTGAAAAATTGGTTTACTGACTTGACTGACATTGCCAGTGAAAATGCCTTGCAATTCACTAATCTTATTAATAAAGTTAGCAATGGTTGGGCGCATTTTTTGCGCTCGTTTGACCCGTTGCTGCCCTAGATGCGCTTCACCGAGCGCAAAATAGAGAATCACGCCCAGAATAGGTAAGATATAGATAACTAACATCCATGCAACGACATACGTCATCGGTCTACGTTTAAAGACGATACGTAATGTTGTCGCAACAATTATCAACCAATAACCAAGTAAGATCATTGTGCTAATTAATGCATGAAATGAAGTAAATTGCATAGTTGTTAACTGTGACTCAAGTTTAATTTGCTAATCGGATCTTTGTTACAGTCATAATGCTGAAATATTTCAGGCAATGGTTTTGGGTTGTTGTGTTTATCTACTGACACATAAGTGAATGTTGCATCAGTAATACAAAATCGCTGCGTTGCATCATCAGAATCGGTCAGTTTTTTTATCCAAACTTCAATTGCGATGGTAATTGAAGTTTTACCCGTTTTAAGGCAACGAGCATAACAGCAAACCACATCCCCAACCATAGCGGGTTTATGAAAAGTGATACTACTAGCATTAACTGTAACAACTCTTCTTTTGGCTATCTCTTTGGCTAAAATACCGCCAGCAAGATCCATTTGCGACATTATCCACCCCCCGAAAATATGACCATGAGGGTTTGTATCAGCAGGCATTGCAAGGGTTCTTAGAACTAGTTGTCCATTAGGTTTGGTTGCGTCTTGTTTCATTTGTATGTACTCCTGCTAATAACTTTTACTCACTATCTGCATTTTTATTCATATTTTTATAAATGTAAATACCTGAAATTAAGGATAAGAGTAATGATGCGCCGGGTAAGACAAATACTTTAAAAATCCAGAAGACATAATCTGTCGCATAGTAAGTTGCTACTAAGCTTATGATACCGAAAACTACAAAAAAGCTTATCCATAATAAATTTAGTCTATTCCAAATATGGTTATCGAGTTGTAACTCTTTACCTAACATTTTTTGCAATAGATTTTTTTTGAAAAAATATTGGCTAACTAGTAGTGCTGATGCGAATAAAAAGTTGATGATTGTCACTTTCCACTTAATGATATTTGGCTCTCGGGTAAAGAGCGTAAAACCACCAAAAACCATAACCATTAAATAAGAGATAAGTTCAATTTTATCAATTTTTCTATACATTATCAGTATGGTAAGAAAACTTACCGTTGAAGCGATCATCAAAGCTTGAACGCCGACGAAAATATCATATATCGATAAAAAAATAAAAAAGATAACTAGCGGTATAAAATTGAGAAGTTGTTTCATTATGTTAATTAACCTAACAGAGAAATCACGATATTTATATAAATAAAAAGCCTATTAAAATAGGCTTATTTTTTTTGATGAAGTTCAGGGTGTGCTTTACAATTACCAGATTGACAGTGACCATAAAGATATAAACTGTGGAAAGTTAATTTAACACCATATTGTTCAGCTATCTCTTTTTGTCTTTTATTGATAATCTCATCACGAAATTCAAATACTTCACCACAATCAAGACAAATTAAATGATCATGATGTTGTTGTGTTGCAAGCTCAAAAACTGCTCTTCCGCCTTCGAAGTTATGGCGAGTTACGATCCCAGCATCATCAAACTGATTTAATACACGGTAAACGGTCGCAAGCCCGATTTCTTCACCCATATCCAGTAACTTTTTATAAAGATCTTCAACCGTGATATGTTGGCATGAAGGATCACGTAATAATTCTAAAATTTTTAATCGCGGTAACGTAACCTTTAAACCTGCGCTTTTTAACGCAGCATTATTATCATTATCATGATTTGTCATATTACATTCCAGTTTTGTTAATTAAAGGGACACATTATAAGTATATGTACAGGAAATAAAAGAAATCATTGCAATAGATTAAATATTCATTTCAGTTTTAACTTGATTTACCCAATTATTAATACGGTCTTGAGTTAATTCTGGTTGACGATCTTCATCGATAGCTAACCCAATAAAGTGGTTATCATCAACAAGACTTTTAGACGCTTCAAAACTGTAGCCTTCAGTAGGCCAGTGACCGACAATTTTAGCTTCTTTCGGTTCAATAACATCACGGATAGTACCCATTGCATCACAGAAATATTCGGCGTAATCTTCTTGATCACCACAACCAAAGATAGCAACAGTTTTACCCTTAAAATCAATTTGTTCTAAACTCGGAAAAAAATCATCCCAATCAGCTTGTGACTCACCATAGTACCAAGTCGGGATGCCAAAAAATAGATAATCGTATTTTTCAATATGTTCTTTAGTGGTTTTTGCAATATCGAAAAGATCTGCGTTATCACTACCTAATATTTCTTGAATTCGCTGAGCTACCTTTTCTGTATTGCCAGTATCACTACCAAAAAAAATACCAACTTTTGCCATATTTTTACCTTTACTTTTATTACGCTATGAAAATATGCTTTTGAGTATATCATTGTCACTTCTTATCAGCAATAATTCTCAATTACAATAAACAAGAGTTATTATTTACTACACAATTTATTCATCTTGGATTAGAATTATTACAATTTTATATCAATCTAAGTTGCGGAATTTATTTATGAACTTGCATGAGTATCAATCCAAACATCTTTTTAAACAATACAATTTACCTGTACCTGAAGGGTACGTTTGTAACTCAATTGATGAAATTCAAGATACATTAGCTGAATTGTCATCACAAACGCAGAAAGGTGCTTGGGTGGCTAAATGTCAGGTTCATGCCGGGGGAAGAGGTAAATCCGGTGGCGTAATATGTACCGAAGATTTTAACCAAATCAGAATTTTTGCTGAAAAATGGTTAGGCCAACATTTGGTAACTTATCAAACAACCGCAAAAGGGCAACCGGTAAATAAAATCTTAATTGAAAAAGCGTCTGAAATTGTGAAAGAACTCTATTTAGGTGCCGTTATTGATCGTAGTACCAAACGAGTTGTGATTATGGCATCAACTGAAGGCGGGGTTGATATTGAAAGTGTTGCTGAAAAATCCCCGCATTTAATTCATAAAGTCTCCCTCGATCCACTCACTGGCGCAAACGCTTTTCAAGGTCGTGAGTTGGCTTTTAAATTGGGCTTAAGCGGTAAACTTATTAACCAATTTGCTAAACTTTTTGTCAATTTTGCTAATCTATTTTTAGAAAATGATGTTTCACTGGCCGAAGTTAATCCGCTGGTGATTACTGGTTGTGAGCAGTTAATCTGTTTAGATGCTAAAGTGGTCTTAGATGATAATGCTATGTACAGACACCCCGATTTAAGCATTTTACGTGATACGACTCAAGAAGATGAACGTGAATCGATTGCGGCAAAGCAAGGCATTAGCTATGTATCACTTGACGGCAATATTGGCTGTATGGTGAACGGTGCGGGTTTGGCAATGGCGACTATGGACATGATCAAACTGTATGGCGGTGCACCGGCTAATTTTCTTGATGTTGGTGGCGGCACCACTAAAGAGCGTGTTGCTGAAGCCTTTAAACTGATTTTATCTGACCAAAATGTGAAGGCTATTTTAGTCAATATTTTTGGTGGTATTGTTCGTTGTGATTTAATTGCTGACGGTATTATCAGTGCAATTAAAGAAATTGGTCTGACTGTTCCTGTTGTTGTTCGGCTTGAGGGTAATAATGCGCAGCTTGCCAGAGAGATTTTAGCTGATAGCAAATTAAATGTTATTACCGCAGAAAGCTTAACCGATGCGGCACAAAAAATCGTGACGGTTGCAAAATAAAGGAAGAGTGGAGAACAATAATTATGTCAATTTTAATCAATAAAGATACCAAAGTTATTTGTCAGGGTTTTACCGGCAGTCAAGGCACTTTTCATTCAGAGCAAGCGTTAGCTTATGGAACAAAATTAGTTGGTGGTGTTACACCAGGTAAAGGTGGAACGACGCATTTAGGTTTGCCAGTGTTTAATACTGTTAAAGAAGCCGTTTTAGCGACCGGCGCAACTGCTAGTGTTATTTATGTTCCTGCGGCATTTGGTAAAGATTCTATTTTAGAAGCAATTGATGCCGGCATTGAGTTGATAGTCTGTATTACCGAAGGCATTCCTACTTTAGATATGCTAGTGGTAAAAGAAAAACTCATTCAAAAAAATGTCACAATGATTGGTCCAAACTGCCCGGGCATTATTGTTCCGGATGAGTGTAAAATTGGCATCATGCCGGGACATATTCATTTAGCCGGTAAAGTTGGCATTGTTTCTCGCTCCGGAACGTTAACGTATGAAGCAGTTAAACAAACAACAGATATTGGATTAGGGCAATCGGTTTGCGTTGGCATCGGTGGAGACCCAATCCCGGGAAGTGATTTTATTTCTATTTTAAAATTACTTGAACAAGACCCTAAAACTCAAGCAATTGTCATGATTGGTGAGATTGGTGGTAGCGCTGAAGAAGAAGCGGCGCAATATATCAAACACAATGTTACTAAACCTGTTGTTGCATACATTGCTGGCGTATCGGCACCTGCCGGTAAACGTATGGGACATGCAGGCGCTATTATATCGGGTAACAAAGGCACGGCAGAAGAAAAAACGAAAGCATTACAAGCAGCAGGTATCACGGTTGTTAGTAGTCTAGCAGATATTGGTGAAGCAGTAAAAAAACGTATTAAATGATCAATTTTTGATATTTATCAATTTTTATTCTCTAAATATTGTTGTACAATAAGCGTAAATAACGTTATAAATTTTGTGGGCATTTAAAGGATTAGGGAGCACCTATGTTAGATATCGTAGAACTATCACGCCTTCAGTTTGCACTCACAGCAATGTATCATTTTATTTTTGTACCATTGACGCTAGGTCTAGCGTTTATGCTTGCAATTATGGAAACCGTCTACGTTGTTAGTGGTAAGCAAGTCTGGAAAGATATGACTAAATTCTGGGGTAAACTTTTTGCTATCAACTTTGCTGTTGGTGTGGCAACCGGTTTAACCATGGAATTTCAGTTTGGTACCAATTGGTCTTATTATTCACACTACGTTGGGGATATTTTTGGCGCACCATTAGCTATCGAAGGTTTAATGGCATTTTTCCTAGAGTCAACTATGGTTGGTTTGTTCTTTTTTGGTTGGGACAGATTAAGCCGTGGTAAACATCTTATGGTCACTTGGTGTGTGGCATTTGGCTCAAATTTATCTGCACTTTGGATTTTGGTTGCAAATGGTTGGATGCAATTTCCAATCGGTTCAGATTTCAACCCGATCAACTCTCGTATGGAAATGGCGAACTTTTATGAGCTCATTACCAATTCAGTTGCGCAATATAAATTCGTTCATACTGTGGCAGCCGGTTACTTAACAGGGGCTATTTTTGTATTAAGTATTAGCGCCTATTATTTATTGAAAAAACGGGATGTTGGATTTGCTAAGCGTTCGTTTGCTGTGGCCGCCACATTTGGTTTTATCACCTCAATTGTTGTTGCTGTTATGGGCGATGAAGCCGGTCACGAAATGACGACCGTTCAGCCAGCAAAACTAGCTGCAATTGAAGCTGAATGGGAAACTCAACCCGCACCAGCATCATTTAATGTGATTGCTTTTCCTTCACAAAAAAATAAAGAAAATTTATTTGCTATTGAGATCCCATATGTAATGGGCTTAATGACGACACGTTCAGTAGATACGCAAGTTATTGGTTTAAAAGATATCTTAGCAAGTAATGAAACAAGAATTCGTAATGGTATTTTAGCTTATACCAATCTGGAGAAAATCCAACAAGGTAGCCAAGATCCTGAGGTTTTAAAAGCATTTGAAACTTATAAAGCTGACTTAGGTTATGGTTACTTAGTCAAGCGATTTACCGATCGTGATAACTTAACCATTCCGCAAGCAACCGAAGCGCATATTAAAGCGGCTACTGAAGACTCAATTCCGACTGTTTGGCCTTTATTCTGGGCATTTAGAGGAATGGTTGGCTTTGGCTTGCTGATGATTTTAGGAACAGGTCTGGCATTATGGACAACGTATAAAA
This sequence comes from Gilliamella sp. B2923, assembly GCF_026536565.1. Taxonomy (NCBI): domain Bacteria; kingdom Pseudomonadati; phylum Pseudomonadota; class Gammaproteobacteria; order Orbales; family Orbaceae; genus Gilliamella; species Gilliamella sp. B2923. The sequence continues at coordinate 308,107 of NZ_JAFNNZ010000001.1, forward strand.
ACAAGATTGGCGAAAAACGTTGGTTATCTCGTATGTTAGTACTATTTTTACCATTACCATGGTTAGCTTGTGAATGCGGTTGGTTTGTGGCTGAATACGGTCGTCAACCATGGGCAATTCAAGATATTTTACCAACTGGTGTGGCAAATTCATCCTTAACACCGGGTGAAGTGTTATTTACTATGGTACTTATTTGTGGACTTTACACGCTATTTTTAGTTGCTGAAATGTTCTTAATGTTTAAGTTTGCTCGTTTAGGGCCTAGCTCTTTAGGAACGGGTAACTATCATTATGAAAAAACACAATCAGTAACAGAATAGGACATAGGAGTATACACAATGATTGATTACGAAATTGTACGCGTCATCTGGTGGGTGCTGATTAGTGTTGTTTTAATCGGTTTTGTTATCACAGATGGATTTGATATGGGCGTAGGTATCTTATTACCTTTTATCGGTAAAACGGATACTGAACGCCGAATTATGATAAATGCTATTGCTCCCCATTGGGACGGTAACCAAGTGTGGTTGATCACCGCTGGTGCCGGCATTTTTGCCGCTTGGCCAATGGCATATGCGGCTTCGTTTTCTGGTTTTTATATTGCGATGATATTAGTGCTTTGTGCGTTATTTTTCAGACCAATTGGTTTTGATTATCGCAGTAAATTAGAAAATTCGAAGTGGCGAAACATGTGGGACATTGCTATTTTTCTTGGTAGCTTTGTACCGGCATTAGTTTTTGGTGTGGCTTTTGGTAATTTATTAGAAGGTGTGCCGTTTAGATTTGATAACTCTTATCGAGTATTTTATGACGGTAATTTCTTCGGTTTACTTAATCCATTTGCTATCTTGACCGGTATTGTCAGCTTAATGCTATTTGTTGCTCATGGTGGTGCATGGTTACAAATGAAAACATCCGGTGAGCTCTATTTAAGAGCACGTAAAGCTACACAAATTGCCAGCCTTATTATGATAGTGGCATTTATATTAGCTGGAGTATGGGTAATATTTGGTATCAATGGTTATGAAATTACCAGTGTGATTGATTACAATGGCACTTCTCATCCGTTAAGTAAAACCGTATCGACCGATGGTTCATGGTTAACCAACTATATGAATTATCCGATCTTATGGATCGTGCCTATTTTAGGTATTGTTTTACCATTATTAACGATTTTATGCTCCGGATTAAATAAAAATGGTTTAGTGTTTTTATTATCAGCATTAACTATCGCTTGTGTGTTATTTACTTATGGTATTGCAACGTTTCCGTTTATCATGCCATCGAGCATCATGCCAAATGCTAGTTTAACGATTTGGGATGCTTCATCAAGTCAGTTAACACTTAATATTATGTTAGTTGTTGTTTTAATATTTTTACCAATAATTTTGCTCTATACCACTTGGTGTTATATCAAGATGTTTGGACGACTTGATAAAAATCATATTGAAAATAACAAGCATTCACTTTATTAAGGAGCAATTATGTATTATGTATTATGGTTTGTAGGTCTTATTGCTGCTTGTATGCTTGCTGTTGTAACCGGCCTGTGGGTTGAACGCAATAGTAATGAAAAAGAAGCTGACGATAAATAAACATTCATTAATCAGTTGAAAGGTGGCATTTTGTCACCTTTTTAATTTTTAACTGAGGTAAGATGAGAATAAGTTATAAATGATAATTGTTTTCATTTAACTATTTTTATATCATAGTGCAGCAAATTTTATATTCATATATAATGAGCGCTAAATTTTACGGGTTCAAATATTAAATATGAAACAGTTCGACTGGAATGCAAGAGTCTATTATGAAGATACCGATGCGGGGGGCGTGGTTTATCATGCTCGATATCTCGCTTTTTTTGAACGCGCCAGAACAGAAATGTTAAGAGCGATCGGTATCAGTCAGCAAAAGTTATTACAAGAAGGTATTGCTTTTGTGGTTAAAAAGTTGGATATTAGCTACGACTTTCCAGCTCGTTTAGATGACATGCTAACTATCAGCAGTAAAGTTGAGCTAATTCGCAAGGCGTCTATTATTTTTAAGCAGACTATTTTTAATCAAAATAAGCAGGCTATCAGCACCGCTGATGTGGTTATTGCTTGTGTCGACATGACAAAAATGAAGCCATGTGCGCTTCCTAAGTCATTAGTTTTGGAGTTTATATAAGTGGAAAATCTTAATATTATTGATCTATTTTTACAAGCAGGTTTATTAGTACAATGTGTAATGTTACTGTTGCTTCTGTTCTCGGTAATGTCTTGGGCTATTATTTTTCAGCGAAGTAAAATATTAAACAAAGCTAAAAAACAAGTAGAGCAATTTGATAATAGCTTTTGGTCTGCTGATGATCTAAATGTTTTATTTGACAGAGCAAAATTACACAAAGAAGATATTTGTGGTACAGAACATATCTTTTATTCAGGCTTTAAAGAGTTTTCTCGTTTATATCAAATTAATCCTAATATGCCGGAAGCCGCTTTAGATGGCGCATCACGTTCAATGCGTTTAGCAATGAACAGAGAATTGGATAATTTAGAGTTACATATTCCTTTCTTAGGAACGGTTGGTTCTATCAGCCCATATATCGGTTTATTTGGTACCGTTTGGGGGATTATGCATGCGTTTATCTCTCTTGGTGCAGTAAAACAAGCAACGTTACAAATGGTTGCACCAGGTATTGCTGAGGCGCTAATTGCCACCGCTATCGGTTTATTTGCCGCAATTCCTGCTGTTTTAGCTTATAATCGATTATCACTTAGCGTTAGTCGAATGGAACAAAATTATCTTAACTTTATCGATGAGTTTTCAGCAATTTTGCAACGCCAAGCAGTGGCAGTTAGGAAATAATTATGAGTAGACGTTCACGTTATACAACTAAGTCTGAAATTAATATTGTTCCGCTATTGGATGTATTATTAGTTTTAGTACTTATTTTTATGGCAACTGCCCCAATTATCAGCCAAAGTGTTGAAGTTGATCTACCGGAAGCATCTGAATCTAAAACAGTTTCACCTACTGAGAATAAACCGATTATTATCGAAGTGTCAGGTGTTGGGATTTACACATTAATCATTGATCAAGATCGGCTATCAAACCTACCGGAAGAACAGATTGTTGCTGAAGTTAAACAACAAATGTCACTTAATGACAAAGCTGTTTTTTTAGTTGGCGGGGCTAAAAATGTTCCTTATGAAGAGATCATCAAAGCGTTGAATCTATTGCAATCTGCTGGTGTCAAATCTGTTGGATTGATGACTAACCCAATTTAAATAAACACAAACATATAAAAAGTGTCAGCGATGTCTAATAAGTTAAACTCAAAATTAAGTGTGCCGGTTTTAATATCGATTATTTTGCATGGAATTATCATTGTTATTTTAGGTTACCGTTTTATGCAAGACAGCGATGCTAACTTTGGTAGCATTAATGGAAATTCTATTGATGCAATTATGGTCGATCCTTCGGTCTTAAATGAGCAATATCAAAGGCAATTACAATCACAGATTAATCAGCAAAGCGCTCATAATCAACGACAAGAACAAATTAATAGTCAGACTGACGAATTTTTGCAAAAACAATTCGAACAGCAAGAGCAGCTGAAACAGTTAGAAAAAGAGCGTCAAGAGCTTGCTGAGAAACAAAGGCTAGAACAAATCGCTGCCAATGAGGCCGCCAAAGAAGCGGAAAGAGCCATCAAAGAAGCAGAAAAAGCAGTTCAAGAAGCAAAAGAAAGGGCTGCCAGAGAAGCAGAAAGAATCGCTCAAGAAGCAAAAGAAAAGGCCGAAAAAGAAGCGAAAGAAAGGGCCGAAAAAGAAGCAAAAGAAAGGGCCGAAAAAGAAGCGAAAGAAAGGGCTGAAAAAGAAGCAAAAGAAAGGGCCGAAAAAGAAGCGAAAGAAAGGGCCGAAAAAGAAGCGAAAGAAAGGGCTGAAAAAGAAGCGAAAGAAAAGGCCGAAAAAGAAGCGAAAGAAAAGGCCGCTAAAGAGGCAGCAGAAAAGGCCGCCAAAGAAAAAGCGGCCAGAGCAAGAGCAGAACAAGCTAAAAGAGATAAGGAGCTTAATCAACTTTTAGGCGGCCTAACTTCGGGATCTTCAAACTCGTCCAGTGGAACGCCTAATCGTAGAGGGGTTTCGAACGGGGAATTAGGTAAGTATATATCGTTAGTACAAACTGCTATCCGTAATAATTTTAATAATCCTAATGGGCTCTATAGCGGTAAAAATTGTATTTTAGAAATTCAAATTGCCCCTGACGGCTTACTTCTTAATGTCAATGCTAAAGGTGGAGATGATGCCCTTTGTCGGGAAGCATTAACAGCAACAAAATTAGCCGTGATCCCCAAACCAACCAGTGCGCTATATAATCAAGTAAAAACAATGACAATCGATTTCCAACCTAAATAGTTGTGATTTTTTTACTTAAACGTAGAGTATTTCTGAAAGTTCTTGTCAAACAATAAAATTCAACATCTTGATTAACAGATGTTGAAAAACGATTAATCATCCCAATATATACGCTATTCATTCCAAATTAAGTTTTTATGTAAAAGAAGGAGCAGAATATGACAACAATTGTCAGTGTTCGTCGTAATGGGCAAGTAGTTATTGGTGGCGATGGGCAGGTAACATTAGGTGAACGTATTATCATGAAAGGTAATGCCAGAAAAGTTCGTCGTTTATACAATAACAAAGTAATTGCAGGATTTGCTGGTGGGACTGCCGATGCTTTTACACTATTTGAACTATTTGAGCGCAAATTAGAGATGCACCAAGGGCACTTAACTAAAGCTGCCGTTGAGTTAGCGAAGGATTGGCGAACAGATAGAATGTTACGCAAATTAGAAGCTTTACTTGCCGTTGCTGATGAAACTGCATCATTAATTATTACCGGTACGGGTGATGTTATTCAACCGGAAGATGATTTAATCGCAATTGGTTCTGGCGGTCCTTATGCACAAGCCGCAGCACGCGCATTATTGGATAACACTTCACTTTCAGCGCATGATATTGTGCAAAAATCATTATCGATAGCTGGTGATATTTGTGTTTATACTAATAATTTCCAAACTATTGAAGAACTCAATTATTAATTAATCTGATTTAAGAGAACTACTATTATGTCTGAAATGACTCCTCGCGAAATTGTAAGCGAATTAAACCAACATATTATTGGACAAGATAAAGCTAAACGCTCTGTCGCTATTGCACTGCGTAATCGTTGGCGCCGTATGCAACTTGATGAAGCATTACGCCATGAAGTGACACCAAAGAATATATTAATGATTGGTCCAACAGGTGTTGGTAAAACTGAAATAGCAAGAAGATTGGCAAAATTAGCCCATGCACCATTTATAAAAGTTGAAGCAACAAAATTTACCGAAGTTGGCTATGTCGGTAAGGAAGTTGATTCTATTATTCGTGATCTAACTGATTCAGCAGTCAAAATGATTCGACAAGATGCGATTGAAAAAAATCGTAACCGAGCTGAAGAATTAGCTGAAGATCGTATTTTAGATGTCTTAGTGCCACCGGCTAAAGATGGTTGGGGACAAGTTGAAAACAATAACGATTCAACTGCAAGACAAGCGTTCCGTAAAAAATTACGTGAAGGTGCGCTTGATGATAAAGAGATTGAAATTGAAGTTGCCGGCGTGAATATTGGCGTAGAAATTATGGCGCCTCCGGGAATGGAAGAGATGACTAACCAATTACAATCAATGTTTCAAAATTTAGGTGGACAAAAAACTAAACCACGTAAAATGAAAATTAAAGATGCATTTAAGCAATTGATTGAAGAAGAAGCCGCTAAATTGGTTAATCCTGACGATCTTAAACATGAAGCGATTGAAGCGGTTGAGCAAAATGGGATTGTGTTTATTGATGAGATCGACAAAGTTTGTAAACGTGGCAACTCATCTGGGCCGGATGTATCACGTGAAGGCGTACAACGTGATTTACTGCCTTTAGTTGAGGGTTGTACTGTTTCAACTAAACATGGTTCAGTAAAAACTGATCATATTTTATTTATTGCTTCCGGTGCTTTCCAAACTGCCAGTCCGTCGGATCTGATTCCTGAGTTGCAAGGTCGATTACCGATTCGGGTAGAATTGCAAGCATTAACCAGTAAAGACTTTGAGCGAATTTTAACTGAGCCAAATGCCTCACTTACTGCGCAATACAAAGCATTGTTAGCCACTGAAGGTGTTAATATTGAGTTTACTGCAGATGGTATTGCAAAAATCGCTGAATCAGCATGGCAGGTTAATGAACAAAATGAAAACATTGGGGCACGTCGATTACATACTGTATTAGAGCGTTTAATGGAAGAGGTCTCTTTTGACGCCAGTGAACTTGGTGGGCAAACAATTACCATTGATGCTAAATACGTCAGTGATCACTTAGATAAACTTGTTGCGGATGAAGATCTAAGCAAATTTATTCTATAAAACCTGATTTGTCAGTCATAAAAAAGGTGAGTTAAACTCACCTTTTTTTATATCTGATAAACGTCTATTTAATATTACCTTCAACGTTTACTTGGTTATCAAAACGTTACTTTTTAAGTAAACCACCTAAAATATCAAGCGCTTTTGATTTTGTATTTGATTTATCTTTAGATCCACCATTCTCAATTTTATTGCGTAGTTTTTCTAAACGATCTTGTAATTTATCGCTAAATACCTCAGTAAGCACTTTGGCGATATCGAGTTGATAACGTAAATTAGCAAATTGACCATAGATACGTAATGGTATTGTTATTTTTTGTAGCTTGGCTATCGTATCGCTTTTACTGTTCCAGCCACCTAACATTTTGATATTTAAATTCACATCTAAATCTTTTGCCATAATGCCAATTCGACCCGATCCATTAACGATATCAAGTGTTTCAGAATTTGCATTGACGGTATTTAGTTGAATATTACCATTGCTTATCGATGCGCTGGTTGAAATGTTATGAAACTCAGTATATTTTTTCTGATTTTCAGGCGTGATTGCATCTTTATTATATGCCGCTGCGGCATTTTCGATAATGCTTTGGATATTAAGATTATTAAGCCGAGCATTGTTAACACTAATATCAATATTACCTGCTAAAGAGCTGAGTAATTTTGCGCTTGAAAGCGTGCTGGCTTCTAATACCCCATTAGCGTTGACTGAACCTTCAAGATCATAAGCGGTTTGAATTTGATTAAAAAAGGTATTGAGATCAATATTAGTCGCTTTAGTGTTGAGTTTGATCAACGTATTTTTCTGTTTACCGTTAGCAACACCATTTGCCGAAACATGACCTTTGGCAAAGTCGAAATCGATATCTTTAATAGTTGCAATCCCGTCGTTATTTACCATATCAACTTTAAGATTATTTAGTGTAATCTTATCAGCGATAACTTGCTTAATATTAAGTTGTGCTTTGGCATTAAAACTATTAAGAAAGTCTAACTCATTACTGGATTTTGTAACTTGCGATACAACCGGTGGGGTTTGTTGGACGGCTACATTATCCTTCGATTTTTGTTTTTGCTGTGAAAAGGAAGCGACATCGAGCTTGTTAGAATTGAGTTGTAAATCGATATAAGGTTTACTCTCTAATTTTGCGATTAGTGCTCCGGCAAAATGGTTGTCATTGACAGAAAAAGCAATATTTTGACTGCTCAGTTGCATAGGCTCTTTTTGATAATTGATAACCGCATTCAAATTACCTTTAAACACTTGGTCTGAGCTGGTTACGCCTTTATAGGTGTAATCAAATCGATTTAATTTAATCGTTGCCTTTTGTGGAAATTGGCTGATCTCCACGTTAGCGTTAATGGAATAATATAAATCTTGTTGATTTTTATCAACGTTCCCGGTTAAATCTATTGAAATATTCTTATCGTTGGATTGCTCAACTGTAAGGTTGATATTTCTAAAGTTTATCAAATCATCATTGCGTTGGAGCGCGATTGTACTATCTGCAACTTCAAATTTATTAAAGGCAAATTTCCAGTTTGACGCACTTTTTTCGTTATTAGTTGTTGATGATTGATCGGTTGAATTATTCGATGTGCTTTGCTCACGATTTTTGGCCATATCGCCTTTACTTTCATCGGTAATGTTGATCATTGCTGATTTAATAAAAACGTTTTTAATTTCTAATTTCTTAGAAAAAAGCGGCATGAGTTCAACATCTAACCGCATATTATCCGCAGTTAAAATAGGTTTTTGTGCACCATGATCAGACAATTTTACCGAATCGGTTAATATACTTACTTGAGGCCAGATATGCCAACGCAGATCGCCTTCAATAGTTAACTCATAACCTGTTTTATCTTTTATTGTGTTTGAAATAAACCCACGGAAATTGTTAGGATCAACAAAAACTATCAGTGAAGCAATACTGATTACAACAACCAGAATTAAAATTAATAAAATAACCAATATCTTTTTGATCATATTAATGTTCCTATAGTAAGGTTATAAACTGTATTAGTCTTTATCAATACGACTGGCGACTGCGCCATGTTGGTCTTTATATTTTGCATCTTCTCTACGATTGTATGGTCTTGCTGAGGGGCCTGTTAATGTTTCAAAACTTAATGCGCCAATGGTCATGCCGGGTCTTAGCGCTAATGGTAATTTTCCTGAATTGTAAAACTCTAATACGATTTGTCCTTGCCAACCGGGATCGATCCGATGAGCCGTGACGTGCACCATTAATCCTAATCTTGCCAATGATGAACGACCGTCGAGCCAACCGACTAAATCATCGGGGATCGTCACCGATTCTAAAGTTACCGCTAATGCAAGTTCACCGGGGTGAAGATAAAAGGCATCACCTTCCGGTAATATCATTTCTTCGCTCATTACACGTTCTAGTACGGCGGATACTTCCTCCTTTGGACCACTTAAATCGATAAAAGGGGTGGTATGTTCCCTAAAAGTACGAAATTGATTGCCTAAGCGCACATCAACCGTTGCACCATTTATACAGCTTGCAGCTGGTTGTGGCGTAATTTTTAATTTACCACTTTGTAAATACGCTTCGATATCTCGATCGCATAATCTCATGAATTATCCTTAAATCTACTTTTTGGTCTATTTTAGCAGGTTCTTTAATTGGCGTCGATGCCGATAGTTTAAGGTTTTATTACCCATGCACGACCATAATGGTTATAAAATCCTGCAAGCTTGCCTGCTTTGTCGCCAATTCCTAGATAGAGATCAAAATGGTGTCCTTTAATCGCTCCGCCGACATCCAATGCCACCATTAAACGCACTTCACGTCTTCCACGATATTGCCCGTCGCTATCGAGTAACGGTACATCGACTAACACCACTGATCCAGTTGGAATTAATGATTTATCTGATGCAACTGACGCATTAGCAATTAAAGGCACAGCAGCTGCCCCTTTAACTTCGGCGTTGTATTGTGGTTTGAAGAACACAAAAGATCGGTTTTGAATTAATAGCGCCTTAAGCTGTTTTTCATTTTTGGTTTTTGCCCAATTTTTAATTGCTTGAATTGACATCTTATCTTTATCAATTTCGCCTTGTTCAACCAGTAATCGCCCAATACTTGAGTAACCATGCCCATTTTTGCCACCAAAACAGAAAAATACTAAAGGTGTGCCATCTTCAAAATCAATATAAGCACTGCCTTGCACTTCCATAATAAAGTTATCCATTAGTGAGTCGCTGTAGGCAATTTCTAATCCTTTGCCATTTAAAGCACCATTATAGATCTGCTCACGGCTAGGTAATTGTCCTTTAAAACTATTGCTGGCTGGCATTTTATAGATTGGGTATTTAAATCTGCCTGTAGGTTTGTGTCGGGCTTTGATAACCGGTGTGTAATAGCCGGTTAAATGAACATTCCCATAGCCGTCTTGTCCGCCCATTTCGTAACTGTTTAGCCCAATTTTATCAAATTCATGTGCACCTAATGATCGGTTAATCCATGCATCAACCGCTTTATAAATATGTTCATTTTTTCGGTATAAAGAAGGCGAGGTTAACTTTATTTTTTCAACTTGAATAATATAATCGGAAATATTAACTGGCGTATCTAATTTGGGATGACTAATGTTCAAAGCTAACGGTAATTGACCGTCTTGATACTGCTTTGTTTGTTTACCTGAACCGCTTTGGCAACCGGTCAGAAGTGATAATACAAGTAAAAGACATACGGTATAAATACGGTAATAGTGGTTGTTTTCTTTCATCTTAGCCATTATTTTTAGTCAGTTATTAATCATAGTTAGCTATGCTACACAATTCCATTATAAGAAACTACCAATAATTATCATTGATCCATAAAAAGTTTTCATAACATTTCAGCTTGCGATCTGGCGCCATAGACTTTATAGTCCTATACTCCCAAAAATTCGAAAATTGTAAAACGAAAGGTAATCAAAGCAATGAGTATCACATCCACAAACAATGATCTTAAGCGTAATCTCTCTAATCGGCATATTCAGTTGATCGCAATTAGTGGTGCAATCGGTACCGGCTTGTTTATGGGTTCTGGTAAGACCATTAGCTTAGCGGGGCCATCGATTATTTTTGTCTATATGATTATCGGCTTTATTCTATTTTTTGTTATGCGGGCTATGGGAGAGATTCTTCTATCCAACTTAAAATATAAATCATTCAGTGATTTTGCCAATGATCTATTAGGGCCATGGGCTGGATTTTTTACCGGATGGACTTACTGGTTTTGCTGGGTGATTACCGGCATTGCCGATGTGGTTGCAATTGCTGGCTATGCTCAACATTGGTTCCCGCAATTACAATCTTGGATCCCGATGCTGTTAACGGTTATTTTATTATTAACCTTAAATTTATTAACGGTAAAAATGTTTGGCGAAACGGAATTTTGGTTCTCGATGATTAAAATTGTGGCGATCTTAGCGTTGATTGCAATTGGTTTGGTTTTAATTATTACCGCTTATCATTCAGAACAGACCAATACGACAGCGGCGTTTTCTAATCTTTGGGATTATGGTGGATTTTTTCCTCACGGCACTATGGGCTTTTTTGCCGGCTTCCAAATAGCCATTTTTGCATTTGTTGGAATTGAATTGGTTGGTACAACTGCTGCTGAAACCGTAGATCCTAACAAGAATCTTCCTCGTGCTATCAATTCTGTTCCGGCACGTATCATCTTTTTCTATGTTTTTGCATTAATTATTATAATGAGCGTAACGCCGTGGACATTTATTTCACCAAATAAAAGCCCATTTGTTGAGTTATTTACGTTGATCGGTCTACCTGCTGCGGCAAGTATTATCAATTTTGTTGTGCTCACATCAGCCGCCTCCTCAGCAAATAGTGGTATTTATTCAACTAGTCGGATGCTGTTTGGATTGGCTAAAAAACAAGATGCGCCTGAGCCTTTTGGTAAGTTATCACGTCGTTCAGTACCGGCAAATGGATTGCTATTCTCGTGCATGTGCTTATTAGGTGGCGTCGTACTTATCTATCTGGTACCGAATGTAATGGAAGCGTTCACTATTGTGACCACTATTTCAGCTATATTGTTTATGTTTATTTGGTCGATGATTCTTATTTCTTATATTGCTTATCGCCGCAAAAAAGCCGATTTGCATCAACAGTCATCGTTTAAGATGCCCGGTGGGATTTTGATGTGTCTTATCTGTCTGGCATTTTTTGCATTTGTTATTGTGTTACTGACGTTAGAAGCGGATACTCGCCATGCGCTAATTGCAACCCCTATTTGGTTTGTTATTCTTGGGGTAAGTTACTTTATTCGTTCATTAAAACGTCAATAAGCCTTTTTTGTATCGGCAGCTTAGCTGCCGATCGCCTTCAATAAGTTATCAATTATCATTTATCTGTTTTAGGTGTTTTTTGTGGAAAGATAAAGCTTGCAACAATACCCATGGCTAATATTGCCAATACAACATAAAGGCTGACAGTTGGGCTAATATCTATACCATATCCGAAAAGATGATTGCTGGCATTTAGCGCTAATTTAATTGCAATAAAAAACAGTAGACAGACAACCGCTTTACCCAAATGCACTAAATATTGCTGCATTGCTTCGAGAACAAAATACATCGTTCTAAGCCCTAAAATAGCAAATATCATGGCACTGTACACAATTAAAGGTTCTTGGCTAACGGCTATAACGGCAGGTACCGAATCAAAGGCAAACATGACATCGCTCAGTTCGATAACCACAATACAGAGAAATAGAGGCGTTGCATAAAAACGGCTTTTCGGCAGTTTATCTTTTAATTGGCTATTTTCAGGTTTTGCCAGTTCAACCTTGACTTGCTCGCGTGTTAAAAAAAAGTGATGCCCAACAATTTTAGGAAAAGCAGGGAACAGGCGTTTGGCAATGCGATAAGCAAAATGGTTGGAGTAATCTTTTATCTGTTCATCATTGCCTTGATTTTTTAGCATCATAAAGCCCGTGAAAGCGACAATGACAGAAAACACAATTTCCATCCATGGCCCTAATGATAATAAACCGGTACCGATTATAACCAAAATAGCACGGAAGATAATTGCACCAATCACCCCCCAGTAAAGCAAACGGTGGCGATAATTATTTGGCACAGTAAACCATGAAAAAAGCGCCATGATAACAAAAAGATTATCCACCGAAAGGGCTTTTTCAAGTACATAGCCTGTGATAAATAGACTTGCCACTTCACCGCCATGATGAAGATATAAATAAAGCGCAAACACGAAAGCAACCGCTACCCAAAATAGTGACCATAAAATCGCATTGCTTAAGCTGATCGGTTTGTCTTTATGGTGAGCATATAAATCAATAATGATGGCAGTTAAGGCAAGCACAATAAATATAACAACCGTTTCTATTGGAAACCCTAATGAGTGTTGAATCATAGTTTTATCACCTAATTTTGAATTCTTTTTTGTAATAATTTAGCACGTTAAGGTAACGGATAATATTTAATTAAATATAATTTTAAAAGTGGTTGAGTATATATTGATAGGCATATCAAAAAAAGATATATTTATTGTCCCTATTCCATTGTTTCATTTAATAAACTATTCGAGCATATTGTAATGACAAATTTCAAAGTCTTTATTTTATTCCTGGTTTTATTCTTTTCTAATCTCTGCCTGGCTCAATCAGTCGAGCCGTATATTTCCACATTACCTAAGGGAAGTGATCTGTCAATCTTAGTGCAAACAGTGGATAGCAAACCTAAAACATTGGCAAAATATAAAAGCGACCAATTTAAGCAACCGGCAAGCACCCAAAAAGTGATAACCGCTTTAGCTGCTGTACTTGAATTAGGCAACGATTATCGTTTTGTGACTAAAATGCAAACGAGTGGCAGTATTAGCAATAAGCAACTTAACGGCGATCTGATTGTGCAATTAAGTGGTGATCCAACGTTTAACCGAGAAAGATTGAAAGCAATGATTGGGCAATTACGTCAAAAGGGAATTGAAAAAATTTCAGGGAAAGTGATTTTAGACACATCAATCTTTACCAGTCACGATAAAGCAGAAGGTTGGTCGTGGAACAATTTAACCGCTTGCTTTAATGCACCGCCTTCAGCGGCGATAATCGATGATAACTGTTTTTATGCAACTGTCACGCCAAATAAAGTCGGTGCCACAGCTTCGGTTTCGGTATCGTCAGGTATTCCGGTTATTGTGACAAGTGAAGTTAAAACCATTGCGGCAAAAAGTAAAGATTTACAAGATAAATATTGTGAGCTTGACGTAAAATATGCTGATAAAAATCGCTATCATTTAAAAGGATGTATTGCTTCAAGCTCTGATAAAACCGCGTTAAAGTTTGCTGTCATCGATCCGGTTGATTACTTTAGCGCTGTTTTAAAAAGCGAGCTTCAAAAGCAAAAAATAAGCTACAGCGGGCAAATCATTGAACGAAACCAAAAGAGTAATGCAAAACTTACCTTATTAGCTTCAAGCCAATCAGCGCCGCTATCTGAACTGTTAACCGTGATGCTTAAAAAGTCTAATAACTTATATGCTGATACTATTTTTAGAACATTAGGCGCTCATTACTATAATGTGCCAGGTACTTGGCGCAATGGTGGTGATGCGGTGAAACAAATCTTACACAAAAAAGCAGGTATTGATCTGGAAAATCTGGTTCTTGCCGACGGTTCGGGCTTATCACGCCTCAATTTGGTAAGCGCTGATAAATTAATGGAAGTGCTGCAATATACGTTAGCGAAAAATAGTAGCTTAGGTTTGATTGAAAAACTACCAATTGCAGGCGTTGACGGTACATTGCAAAATCGTAAAAGTTTTAACCAGTCACCTTTCAAAGAGGCGATTATGGCTAAAACCGGTTACATACAAGGGAGCTATAATTTAGCTGGATTTATTAAAAAATCAGACGGTAAATATGTCGCTTTTGTGCAACTGCTAACCGGCTATCAAGCTGATACTAAAGGTGAGCCTAAAAATGGTGCGATTATGAAGTTCGAATCAGATTTTTATAAAAACTTTATCAAGTAATCTTAGCGAATAACTCAGAAAACATAGTTGTTTTTTACTAAAACGTATATGTTTTCTGAAACTTCTTGTCAAGCAGATGATTAAATGTTGTCTGCTAAAAATCCACCACTTTGATGTTTCCAAAGTTGCGCATAAAGTCCGTTTTTATCGAGCAATTGTTGATGTGTACCTTGTTCAATAATCTTACCTTGATCAAGTACAACCAATCTATCCATTGCCGCAATTGTCGATAATCGATGAGCAATGGCAATCACGGTTTTCCCTTCCATTAAAGTGTATAGAGATTCTTGAATGGCTTGTTCAATTTCTGAATCTAATGCACTGGTTGCTTCATCAAGCAGTAAGATCGGCGCATTTTTTAAGATCACCCGGGCTATGGCAATTCGTTGTCGTTGTCCACCGGATAATTTGATCCCCCGTTCTCCAACAAAGGCATCATAACCGGTTCTGCCATTCGCATCGACTAAGGTTTGAATAAAGTCATCGGCATGGGCTTTTTTCGCGGCGATGATCATCTCTTCTTCGCTGGCTTGATTATTGCCATATAGCAAATTTTCTCTCACTGAGCGATGTAGTAATGACGTATCTTGGGTAACCATACCAATTTGTGAGCGTAAGCTCTCTTGAGTGACCGAAGCGATATCTTGCCCGTCAATGGTAATTTGTCCCTTTTGTAGATCGTAAAAACGCAACAATAAGTTAATCAGTGTTGATTTACCGGCACCTGAACGACCGACTAAGCCAATCTTTTCACCGGACCTGATTGTCAAATTAAGATCATCAATAATGGAGTTTTGAACTTTGCTATCATACGCAAAGTAGATATCTTTAAATTCAATTTTACCTTCAGTGACTTTAAGTGCTTTGGCATTAGGTTCATCCACCACTGTTTTCGCTGCTGAAAAGGTGTTAATGCCGTCTTTCACTACGCCAATATTTTCAAATAGTGAGGCCATTTCCCACATGATCCAGTGTGAAAAGCCATTTAATCGCAGTGCAACGGCTGTGGTAATGGCGATTGCGCCAATGCCGACAATTTGATTTGTCCAAAGCCAAAGCGCCACGCCTGTTGTGCCAAGTATTAATAATACTGAAAGTAAATGGTTGACGATTTCAAAACTGCTAACCAGTCGCATCTGTTTATTGACAGTGACTAGAAATTCATCCATTGACTCTTGAGCATATTTGGCTTCATTGCCGGCGTGAGAAAATAATTTTACTGTCATAATGTTAGTATAAGCATCAGTTACTCGCCCGGTCATCGTTGAGCGTGCATCAGCTTGCATGCTGGCAACTTTGCTTAAGCGTGGAATAAAGTAATACATCGAAATACCATAAAGCACACACCAAACTAAAAATGGTAGCAATAGCCACGGATCTAATTGACCGATGATAGCGGCCATGGTGATAAATGAGATCAACACGTAAACGAATATATCCGCAACTAAAAAGCAGGTATCCCTAACTGCCAGCGCTGTTTGCATCACTTTTGCCGATATTCGGCCGGCAAATTCATCCTGAAAAAAGCGCATACTTTGGTTAAGGACTAAGCGGTGTAACTTCCAGCGCATTCTCATCGGAAAGTTACCGGCTAAAGATTGGTGTTTAATAATGGTTTGTAATGCAACTATGACGGTACTGGCTAAAATGATTAAGCTAATTAATATCAAGGTTGCTTTTTCTTGTTGCCAAAATTGGCTTGGATCAATTTCAGATAACCAGTCAACAACTTTACCCAGAACGGCAAATAAAAAGGCTTCAAATGCGCCACTTAACCCGCTAAGTATAATTAATAGCAGCATAAAAAGGCGTATACCTTTAGTCGATTGCCAAATAAAACTAAAAAAGCTGTTAGCTGTCGGTTGCGGTTCATCTTTTGGATAAGGTGACACCAATTTTTCAAAAAATCGATACATATAAGACCTAATGAGTAAAAAGGTTAGATATTGATGAGAGCATCAATAAAATAAAAACGTGAGAAAAGTGCAGATATTTTTCTAATTTACTTTTGCACTAATGAATATTATGAATTAAATAAAAAAATCAATTGAGTACACACCTATCATTACTGAAATTAAGAAAAATTAATGGCTAAGCGAGGAAAAATGTTTAATTTTTCCTCTTTAATTGATTATATATTCAAAGGCGATAGATTGCTAATTATTCTATTAATATACGTCTTTAATTATTTGTACCACACGACCAACGATATGATATTTTTCAAAAAGTGCTTTAGGTACTTCAATTGTTGGATATTGATCGTTATTACAAATTAAAATCCACTTTCCGAGGGTTAAACGTATTTTTCTTAATAGAGTAAAATTTTCATACTCGATTAAATAAATGGCGCCGTCAATAATTTCGGTCAGTTCAGTATTAATAATCAAGCCATTGTTGTTTTCAATATCCGGTGCCATTAAATCACCTTTAGCCCAATAGATAATTAATTTTTTAATATCTAAGCCACGGTGAGAAGCCCAACCTTCAAGAACCGGATAATTCATAACTGGTGGTGTTTCACGCACATAGCGCTGACTTTGAGCCTCTTCTTTGGTGGGTAACTGTTTTTTATAAACTGGAATGCGATAGATATTTTCGTTGTGAACATCTTCATCATGTTTAGGATCTAATAAATCAAATTTATAGCCAGTTGCAAGCCAGTTAAAAGATACATTGCATTTTTCAGCAATCACCTCTAAACGGGTAAGCGAAGGGTAGGTTTTACCAGATAAATAATCACGTATGACAGTTTCTGACATATCACATTTTTTTGCGAAGGCAGAAACGGATAAACCTTGCATTGAGCTGTGTAATCTATCTTTAAATGTTTTGACATTGTTATTTTTAATCATACTCACTTCTATCTCGTTTTTCTTTTCTCATCCGTTCGTTAATTATAGTGCAAATTTTAGAACTTTTACATATTTGATTATATTAATAATTAAAAGATACGCTGTTTTTCTTAAATTTCTGTGATTAATTCGTTTTATATTGTGAGTTTTGGTGTGATTTTCGTTTAAAAATAAAAAGTGCCGAGTATTTTTAGAAAAAAATCGAATTATTTTTTTCCGTTTATAAAATTGTGTTTTTCTGTGCTTTTCAAGTTACCGTATTGGTTTTTATTCTATTTTTGCTATTTATTTGACATTGATCAAATAATATTGGGTGAATAAAACATCAAATCAAATATTTGCAACTATATGTTTTTAAATAATTTATTTTGAATTTTGGCTGTTTTTATTAAATATAACAAACATCAAAGAAAAAACGTTGACTTAAGCGAAAAAAAATGGATAATAAGCAGGGTAAGGATTTTTCATTGTTTTCTTTCCTTATATTCCTTATATTTCATGTTGGCCTGTATAGTTTTATACAGGTCTTTTTTTTATTCTGTGTTAACTATTCCTGAAATCCTGCCCTAAAAAGAGTATAATCATTCACTTCATTGAAGATCTATTTTTCTAATCTAAACTCAAGCAAAATAGTGATATATCTTTATAAGAGGTTTTTATTATGTCATTTAGTATCCCACATCTTTTAGTGTTCCTTGCTGTAGTGGTATTAATCTTTGGTACCAAAAAATTACGTAATTTAGGAACTGACTTAGGTTCGGCATTAAAAGGCTTTAAAAAGGCATTAAATGATGATGAAACCGAAGTAAACAGTAATGATAAACTTGATAATAAATAACGATATTGCCGTTTATGAACAGACAATTTGATGTCGCTATTGTCGGCGGCGGTTTGGTTGGTTTAGCCACCGCTTGCGCCCTTAGCCACTATGATTTAACTATTGCAATCGTTGATAGCAAAATTGAGCAATACCAACATCTGGTTGCCGATAATTTGGGTGTTCGAGCTTCAGCTATTAATGGTGCAAGCCAACGCTATTTTGCTCAAATTGGTATATGGGATCAGTTGTATGCCAGTAATCGTGTTCAAGAATTTATTGAAATTGGCGTATGGGAAAAAAACGGTCAAGCTCACTTATCTGCGCATGCGAGTGATTATGGTTATCCTAATTTGGGTTACATCATCGAAAATCATGTTATGTGTCACTATCTTTATCAATATGCTAAAGCTTGCCCGAATATTGCAATTTATACCCATGAAGCTGTTGCCAGCGTTTTTGAGCAGGATAATGCGTTATTAACATTAGCTGATAATAGCGTTATACAAGCTAAACTTATAGTGGGAGCTGACGGAGCGCACTCATGGATTCGAAAACAAGAGAAGATTTCATTAATTGAACGGGATTATCTTCATCATGCTTTGATTACAACCGTTGAAACCGAATATCCACACCAATTGTGTGCAAGGCAAATTTTCTACCCTAATGGCATTGTTGCTTTTTTACCATTGTGGCAATCTAATAAAAGTTGTTTAGTTTGGTCAACAAAACCTGAAAATGCCGAAATGTTGAAATCAATGCAAGAATCGGTGTTTGCTGATGAACTGTTTCGCTTAACCGGTGATAAGGTTGGAAGATGTCAGTTGGTTAATCCAAGAATGATTTTCCCATTAAGAGCAAGGTTTGCTAAGCAATTTATTAAACATCGATTAGTGTTAATTGGTGATGCTGCGCATACTATTCATCCTTTAGCCGGGCAGGGCGTTAATTTAGGTTTTCAAGATTCTGCGTTATTAGTTTCCACCATTAAACAATTGCAAGATGCCCGGCAAGATATTGGCTTAGTCGCTAATTTAAAAGCTTTCCAGTTCAAGCGCCGTAAAGATACGTTGATTATGTTAACTGCAATGCGCACCATTCAAGATATGTTTAATGGCGATAATTTATTGAAAAAGGCTTTAAGAACAGTCGGAATGAATGCTATTGATAACTGTTTACCGCTGAAAAAAGAGTTAATTAAATATGCAATGCATATTTAATATCGTTTCTAAATTAACATCCTGTAGCCAACTATTAAGCTTAGTAGTCTAAAACTAAATAATACTAAGCAGCAGAGTTAGCAAGCTACAGGGGTAAATCAAACTATTTAAAAGCCACCTGATAAGATGACGGAATAAATGGTGATGCGGGGATTCGTAATGGCCAATAAGGATCACGTAGTAATCCCCGACCAATTGCCACCAGATCAGCATCGCCGGTACTTAATACGTAATCAGCTAAGTAAGGATCTTCAAGCATTCCTACGCAGATAATCGGTAAATTTGTGGTTTGTCGAACTGCGTGAGCTAAATAGACTTGATAACCGGCGTGAAAATCTGGCGTATTTGCCGGATCAAGCTGTCCGTCGCCACCACCACTGACATCGAGCACATCAGCGCCGGCTTCCGAAAATCGTTTGGCGATCTGGCATCCATAATCTACACCATAGCCATTTTTTCCATATTCCTGCGCCGAAAAGCGAATAATTAATGGCATATCTTTTGGCATCACCGATTTGGCCGCTTTGATGACTTGCTCACCAAATAATAATTTGTCTTGACCATATTCATCGGTTCTTAAGTTGGTTTTTGGTGAGCTAAATTGATGAATCAAATAACCGTGAGCGCCGTGGATTTCAATTGCATCAAAGCCAGCTTCAACTGCGCGTTTGGTTGACTGTTTGAATTTTTCGATAATGTCGATAATTTCATCCTTTGAAAGCTCTCTTGGCATTTGATATTCCCACTGTTTATGCGCTTCGTTGGCGCCGTCATAGCGCACCGCTGAGCATGAAACAACATCATCACTCCCCAGCGCTTTACGACCCGCATGGGCAATTTGTATCGCAATTTTACCATTTTGTGCATGCACCGCATCGACAATCCGTTTAAATTGATCACGCTGCTCATCATTCCATAAACCGAGGCAGTAAGGCGAGATTCGCCCATTAGGCGCAACATTGGTCATTTCAACAATGATTAATCCTACACCGCCAACAGCTCGGGAGACGTAGTGGACATAGTGCCAATCATTAGGTAGGCCGTCGGTTGCTTGATATTGGCACATTGGTGGCATGACAATGCGGTTTTTTAATGATAAATTTTTGATAGTAAATGGAGTATTAAGATACGATATTTTAGCCATTTTTGACTCCTTCTCTAATCTTTTTGTCTAAAACTTATTTAATCTTGCTATCGATATAGTACACTGAGTTTGGCTATTTTAAATAGCTAAATGCCTATATTTTGATCGGCAAAAGAGAAATAAATCAGCCCGCTTTGGTTAATTCTTGTCAAGAAGTTTCAGAAATTGTATACGTTTTAGTATAAAAATACCAAATAATGAGTCCTAAAATGCCTAAAATAGTGCCGGCTATAACAATGGCGATCCAACCATAATGACTAAAAAGATAAGTTGAGCCAACCGATCCCAGCATGCCTCCGGTAAAGTAACTCACCATATATCCGGTATTGATTCGACTTCTGGCTTCGGGTCTGATTTGGTAGATTGCGCTCATATTTGATACGTGCGTCACTTGTACCGCAAAGTCTAATAAAATGACACCTAATATCAAAGCAATAATCGAATATTGTGCCAATGAGAGTGGTAGCCATGAAGCTAACAAAAGCGCTAATCCGATAGTGGTTGCGGTTTTGCCTTTTCCTTTATCAGATAATTTACCGACTATGGGTGAGCCTAAAGCACCTGCTGCACCGGCTAATCCAAATAACCCAATAATAAAATCTGAATAGTGGTAAGGCGCATCGGTTAATAAAAAGGCTAGCGGTGTCCATAGTAGTGAAAATAGTGCAAATGAGGTTATGGCAAGTAAAGAGCGTATTTTTAACACTGGCTCTTGTCTGTATAGCGCACCAATTGATAATAGCAGTTGCAGATAATTGATACTGATATGATTACAATAGCGAGGCAGAGATAACCAAAGCAGGAAAGTAACAATAAGCATAATGCCGGTTGCAATCCAATAAACATAGTGCCAATCAGCAATGGTTGAAATGGCACCGGCAAAAGTTCGACCTAATAAAATGCCAAGTAGCATACCACTCATTAATGTGCCAACAATTTTGCCACGGTGCTCAGGTTTGGCTAAGGTTGCAGCAAAGGGAATCAATACTTGTGCAACGGTCGAAAATAGTCCGGTCATAGCCGTTCCGACAATAAGCATCCATAAATTTTGCGATGAGGCGCTGATGACTAATCCGCAGGTGGATAGCAGCATTAAAATTAAGATTAACCGCTTACGCTCTATCATATCGCCTAGCGGCGTAATAAACAGTAAACCAACAGCATAACTGAGTTGTGCGGTCATAATAATTGAGCCGGCGTGTTCAACAGCGATATGCAGATCATGGGTGATTGAGTGTAATAAGGGTTGCGCATAATAGTTACTGGCGATAGTCACACCAATTGCAAAAGCCATTAGAAAAACTAGCCAGAAAGATAAGCCTTGAGAATGTGTGCTGTTCATAAATCTAAATATCTAAAATGATGAGCAATGTTATAGAAAATAAATAATCGATATATACCGGTTTTTATTACCTTGCTTGTTGTAATAAATTATAAATCGGCGTTGCTAAACCTATTTTACTATTTTCAGCCTTAAGATTGTACCAATAGCCGGCGCCGTCATCAAAACATGAGGTTATATTGGTTATCTTGCCGTAAATAGGGATAATGTCGAGATGAAAATGGCTAAAGGTGTGCCGAAATGCCACCAACTGTTTTAACGGGGTGGTTGTGATACCTCGTGCCACAAGCCAATCGACTAAAGCTTGTTCGGTTGCAAATTGGGGTAAACAGTATAACCCTCCCCAAATTCCCGAAGGCGGTCTTTTTTCCAGCCAAATGGCATGATTATTTTCAAGCATTAAAAAATAGGCTGATTTTTCAGGTATGGTTGTTTTGGGTTTTTTAGTTGGGTATTGTTGCCAACTGTCGGTTTTGTAAGCGATACAATCACGGTGTAATGGACATAAACTGCATTTAGGTTTTGAGCGAGTACACACCATTGCACCAATATCCATCATGGCTTGATTGAACTTTGCCACATCTTGTTTGGGTGTGACTTGCTCGCTCAGTTGCCATAGTTTGTTTTCTACTGCTTTATTGCCGGGCCAACCTTCGATCGCAAAATAGCGGGTTAATACTCGTTTAACATTTCCGTCTAAAATGGCATAGTGTTGGTTTTGTGACAGTGACAAGATAGCTCCAGCTGTCGATCGACCAACGCCCGGTAAGGCAACCACATCATCAAATTGAGTGGGAAACTGTCCATGGAATTTCTCACTGACTACTTGCGCAGCTTTGTGTAAATTGCGTGCACGGGCATAGTAGCCCAGGCCAGTCCAAAGATGTAATACATCATCGATAGGGGCGAGCGCTAAATCTGTGATTTGAGGAAAATGCTCGATAAAACGTTTAAAATAGGGAATAACTGTTGCCACTTGTGTTTGCTGTAACATAACTTCGGACAACCAAACGTGATAAGGGCTTTTTTCGATCTGCCATGGTAGTGTTTTTCTGCCGTACTGTTCATACCAATTAAGTACGGCAGTTGAAAATTTTTGCATATTGATAAATTTACATTACTGCTGTAATGGAATCACTTGGATAACAACCTAATACTTTACTATACAAAGTAATAGACGCTAATTCTTTAAGCGCAGTTTGCATTTCATCTGAATGGATATTACCTTGCAAATCAATGTAAAACATCTCTTCCCACGGGGTGCCGTGTATTGGTCGAGATTCGAGTTTTGTCATCACTATATTATGGTTACGTAGCACCGATAAAGCATCAACTAATGCACCTGCTTGTTGACCTGTTTTCATTAATATCGTGGTTTTAGCCGGGATTTGATATGAAACATCAATCGGTTTTCGAGACAAGACTATGAAGCGAGTAATGTTCTGTTTTTGATTGGCAAAATCATGATCCAGTACTTGTAGCCCATAAAGTTCGCCGCCATCTTTGTTGCCCATTGCGGCAATATTTGGCTTATTGAGTTTAGCCACGGTTTCGATCGCTGATGAAGTGCTATCACAGTAAACAATCTTCCAATGAGGGTAGCGCTCTAAAAAATTACTGCACTGCTGGAATGGTTGCGGGTGACTATAGATCGTATCGATTTGGTCTAGTTTGGCATCGGCAATGGCAAGCACACAGTGATCAATCGGTAGTGACAGCTCACCTATAATGTGTAAATTGGTTTTTTGCAATAGATCGTAAACTTCATTAATCGAGCCTGAACTTGAGTTCTCTATTGGTAAAATACCGTAGTCGACAACCTCTTTTTCGATCTGTTCAAAAACATCTTTGAATGTTTTACAGCTTGATTCGATCATTTTTTCAAGGTGAGCGCTTGCATAGCGTCTTGCTGCAGAATGCGAGTATGAGCCTATCGGACCTAAAAATGCTACTTTAGCCGTTGTAATCGTGCCCAAATTAAGTTTTTCTTGCAGAATTTTTTGTTGTAAAAGTACTGAGTCTTCAAAAATTATTTGATATAACCGCTTAATAAAAATATCGTCAAGATGATAACTTTTACCTTGCTCAATTAATGATTTTATTAGTGAACGCTCTCGCTCTAAATCACGCACAGGTATGTTAGCTTCTATTTTAGCTTGAATGATTTGAGTTGAAACTTCACGTCGCTCAGCGAGGATTTCTAGTATTTTACTATCTAGTTGGTTAATTTTATTACGTAAGGGCAACAAAGGATTTACAGTCATTTCAATTATATTTTTTTAAAAAATTTGAACAATATTATAGCAAGCAAAAAAATAAAGGCACCATTAATGTGCCTTTTTTATTAGATGAATAACGTAAATTAATTATTAAATTTCTTCAGTTACTGTCCCTTTAATACTGTCAAACGCTCGTCTTGACTCGCCTTTATGTTGTATTTTATTGAGCTGTCTTTCCAGTTTTGCCACAAGATCATTGATTGCGGCATACATATCAATGTGTTTAGCTGAGGCAACTAATGGGCTTCCTTTGGTGGCAATGGTGGCATCAACAATAAATCCGTCAGGCTCTTTAGATAAAATAAAATGTGGATTAATCAGCAGAGCTCTCCATTTGTCTAATTTCGAAAACTTATCTTCAAGATAGCTACGGATGGCTGGTGTAATATCCATTTGTTTACTGGTAATGCTTAAAGTCATATATGACCTCCATTATGTTTACTAACAAAAAAGCTAACACAATTGAGTGTTTCCATAAATACATTGGCAAATTATTTTTGTTTCGTCAATAACTTATTTGTAATGAACTTAATTTTTGTGCGCTTTGTCTAAAATAATCTGATGTCTGTATTTGTTGGCTAACTGACATTGAAACTGCATTTAGATACATTTTTACGATATACTGTTTATCATTAAGTTATAAGATAATGTGACACAAAAGTTTAATGAGGAAGCTGTGAGTTATTTAGATAATATAAAAATTGTTTTGGTTGAAACCTCCCATACCGGCAATATGGGGTCAGTGGCTAGAGCAATGAAAACCATGGGATTAACGAATCTTTGTTTAGTTAACCCAGTTATCAAACCCGATTCGCAATCGATTTCATTAGCCGCAGGGGCGAGTGATATTATTAAAAATGCACAGATTTTATCCTCGCTGGAACAGGCGATCGCCGATTGTCATTTGGTTATTGGCACCAGTGCAAGACCACGCAGTTTACAGTGGCCAAACTTAACCCCTAAAGAGTGCGGTGATAAAATTATCCAGGAAGCCGCAACGGCGAAAGTTGCGTTAGTTTTTGGGCGTGAACGGGTCGGGCTAACCAATGATGAACTGCAAAAATGTCATTATCATGTCGGTATCCCAGCTAATCCTGATTATAGTTCGTTAAATTTGGCAATGTCGGTGCAGGTGCTGTGTTATGAGATTCGAATGTCGCTGTTAAATTTGCCAACGGATTTATCTAATCCAGTTGAAAATGATGATGCTATCAGCTTCCCAAAAGATGAAGATATTGAACGTTTTTATCAGCATCTAGAGCAAACGTTACTGAAAACTGGCTTTATTAATTCCAATCATCCCGGTCAAATTATGGGAAGATTACGTCGGTTATTTACCCGTGCACGTATCGAGCAACAAGAGTTGAATATTTTACGCGGTATTTTAACCTCAATAGATAAAAAATTGGGATAAAGACTAAAAAAGGCATCGATGTAGCGATGCCTTTTTTGATGATTAACGATGTATTTAACTCTTTTTACGCCACGTGGTGCCATTGGCGCTATCTTCAAGCACAATATTCATTGCACTCAGTTGATCACGAGCTTGGTCGGCTAGCGCCCAGTTTTTACTTGCTCTTGCTTCATTACGTTGTTTAATTAAAGATTCAATTAATTCACTGTCAACGTCATCTTGGTGTTCGCCCTGTAAAAATTTAACCGGATCTTGCTCTAATAGCCCTAACACTGACGATAAATAACGCAATTCGGCAGCTAACTCATTGGCTTGTGCCATATCATTTTCTGCTTTTGCTTTATTGATTTCTCGCGCCAGATCAAAGAGTGTGGAATAGGCTTCCGGCGTATTAAAATCATCATTCATTGCTTGACAGAATTGGCGATAATAATTGCTGTCAGGCGTAGTGTGCGGATGATTAGGATCAGTGTCACGCAGTGCTGTATATAAACGCTCAAGCGCTACTCTAGCCTGTTTTAGGTTTTCTTCACTATAATTGAGTTGACTACGATAGTGACCCGAAAGTAAAAAGTAACGCACTGTTTCAGCATCATAATGTTTTAATACATCACGAATAGTGAAAAAATTATTCAGTGATTTTGACATTTTTTCCTGATCAATCATCACCATACCCGAATGCATCCAATAATTGACATATTGGCCATTATGGGCGCAAGTTGATTGGGCAATTTCGTTTTCGTGATGTGGGAACATAAGATCCGACCCACCACCATGAATATCAAAATGGTGACCTAATTGATAGCTATTCATTGCCGAACACTCAATATGCCAGCCCGGTCGACCTTTGCCCCATGGTGAATCCCAACTTGGCTCATTGGGTTTTGACATTTTCCATAGTACAAAGTCCATTGGATTGCGTTTCACATCGACCACATCAACACGGGCTCCGGCTTGAAGTTGTTCTAAATTTTGGCGAGATAAAATACCGTAATTTGGATCGCTATCGACCGAAAACATCACATCGCCATTATCGGCGATATAAGCATGATCTTTTTTAATTAACTCTTCTACCAGCGCAATAATTTGCGGCATGTGGCGGGTGGCACGAGGCTCAACGTCCGGACGTTTAATATTCAGTGCATCAAAATCTGCATACATCTCTTGTAACATTCGTTCGGTTAACTCTTCACAAGTTTCACCGTTTTCAAGTGCTCTTTTGATGATTTTATCGTCAACATCGGTAATATTACGAACATAAGTTAAATCATAACCTAAAAAGCGTAAGTAACGGGTGACAACATCAAACGCCACAAAAGTGCGCCCGTGACCAATGTGACATAGGTCATAAATGGTGACACCACAAACATAAAGACCAATTTTATTTGGCGTGATTGATTGAAAGGGTTCTTTTTCTCTGGTTAATGTATTGAATATTTTTAGCATTATGTTCTACAGTATTTTCAATTAAACTTTGCCTGTTAATATAGCAAAAATTAAGATAGGGCGGAATGATTTATTATAACCTTTAAGCTTAAAGATTTTAACCTAGGCATTCATCAATAGCGATAAAGGTTAAGGCTGATTTTAAAAGTGGTGAGGTTAGGAGAGAAGTTAAAAAAGGTGAGCACTTGCCCACCTTTTGGAAAGTTACTTAATAAGGCGATAAAGATAGATAAGTAAAATAGCGCCTAATACAGAAACTAACAGACTTGGAAAGTTAAACCCGGTTACACCACTTCCCCAATGGAAAAAAGTACTGATGTAACCACCTACTAACGCACCAGCAATACCAAGTAACATGGTTTTAATTACACCTACACGACCTAATGGCATAAAAAACTTGGCAATCCAACCGGCGATTAATCCTAAAATAATCCAACTCAAAATACCCATAATGATTTCCTTTGTTTGATTAAGTTTAAATTTATTTTACTTGCAAAGTTTTTAAAAAATTAACAGATGATAATGATAGTATTGACTGTAATAGATGTAACCGATTTACTAAAACGTAAAATACTTAGCTATAAACTATTTATGACATTTGAAAAATAACAAATAAGAAGATAATGATTTTATCGAATGATTAAACTAACAATCATTTTAAGTTAGACATACAACAATATGCATAGCTGCATATAGCGCTAAGTCTACCTTTATTTTTGACAAGATGCCAGATTTTTTATAAGGCAATTTATTTAGCGCTAGCGTTTAAAAGTGTTTAAATGCGCACAAGAGGCATTCGCCTCTGTGTGATTATTCAAAAATTGTTTTATGAAGAATTTTTACAATGTTTTCTGCATCATGGCTTTTAGCTAACAAACATAGATTATGCGTACTTGCACCATAACAGCATAGTCTGATAACAAAATCATCTAAAGCACCAAATACCTCTTTTGCGATGCCTTTGGTTGTTGTTAAATTGTTACCAATAATGGCAATTAAAGCTAAATCTTCTTCAACATCGACATGACACAGGGTTGAGAGTTCATCAAACAGTGCTTTGGTTAATAAACTATTGCCATTGGTATTGGTGCCGGTCGTATCGATAGTTAAGGCAATGCTCACTTCAGAAGTTGTGACTAAATCCACTGAAATATTATGTTTGGCCAAAATTGTAAATACATTAGCTAAAAAGCCTTGAGCATGTAACATATTTAAGCTAGTTAATGTAAGCAATGTCTGCCTACGGCGAAGCGCTAACGCTCTAAAAGACGGCAGCTCGGATTTGATGCTATGGGTATTATACACAATGGTGCCACCGTCTTGTGGCGCTTTGCTCGATCCGACAAATACCGGAATATTACTTCTAACGGCCGGAACTAATGTGGCTGGGTGTAAAACTTTTGCACCAAAGGTTGCCATTTCGGCCGCTTCAGCAAATGAGATTTCGTCAATCCGTTTAGCGCCGTCAGTGATCCGTGGATCAGTTGTATAAATTCCCGCTACATCTGTCCAAATATCAATTTGTGTCGCATTTAATGCTTCGCCAAGTAATGCCGCGGTATAATCGCTACCGCCTCGACCTAAAGTTGTGGTTTTACCTGTGCTTTCACTACCGATAAAGCCCTGTGTTACAATAACATTGTTACTATTTAATGATTTTAAATGCGCACAGCATAGCTGTTTAATCTCTTCAATTTTTGGTACGGCTTTACCAAACTTGTCATCGGTACGCATCACTTTACGTACATCAAACCATAAGGCATTTTTTTGTTTTTGTTTTAATATTTCGACAAATAGTTTAGATGACATTATTTCGCCATGACTGACTAGCTCATCAGTTAATGCCGGCGAAGTGGCTAAACTGGCTGCTTCAGATAATGAAGCAATATTTGTGATAATTTGATCTATTTCAGCTCGTAATGAAGGATTTTCCGGTAGTTGTTCTAAAATTTCGTACTGAATAGATTGGATTTTTGCGATATGTTGCGCTCTAACTTCTGCATCTCGACCTTCAGAGAGTGCGACCAGTAAATTTGTGATACCTGCTGATGCCGATAATACAACAACCCTAACACTGGGATTGGCGATAACAATATTTGCGCTATTTACCATTGCGCTATAGTTTGCAACACTTGTTCCACCGAATTTAGCTATTACAAATGATGTTTCCATGGATTCCTCATATTAAAAATTTTATTATTTTTAACAGAGATAGAGCGGGGTATGTTCTATTTACCGTTAAACAAATACACACCGCGAAGCGCTCCACCTGTTAAGGTGACAACCCAAGGGATTCAGCCCTTGCAGTCGATTTGATAACTTTCTGGAACGTTACCAAACCTCGGCATTACATCCCCTTAATCATTTGTTAGCAGTTCCAGTCCCTAAAATGATCTACCTGAGTAATGCGCCTCTTCGTTTTTGTAACTTAGGTTACAAAATCAGTGTTATATAGAATTAACGATTTAATCAAATGTGTCAATAGGTTAAACATTAAAAATTATCTAATTTTAACCCCTTTAAATTGATTGCGTTATAACGTTCGTTCAAACAGTTCGATAATAGTTTGATAAAGTTTTTTTACGCTGCATTCTTTGGTAGGGGTACTAAAAATGGTATCATCGCCGGCAATCGAACCTAAAATCCCTTCCGATTTACCAATTGAGTCCAGCAGTCGGGCAATAAGTTGCGCAGCCCCCGGACTGGTTCGAATCACCACCATTGAACTGTTGTAATCAATATCAATCACTAAATTTTTTAATGGGCTACTGGTGGTTGGTACACTCATTTCAGCCGGCAAACAGTAAACCATTTCCGCTTTTGCATTACGTGTTCTCACCGCCCCAAATTTGCTTAACATTCGGGATACTTTAGATTGATTAATATTTTCAAATCCCAGTTCTTGTAATGCTTGTACAATTTCAATTTGTGAACTGAATTTTTCTTGTAAAAGCATCTCTTTAAAGGCTTTAGTCAGATCTTTTTGTTTCATACTGTTCCTTGATATTTATTTTTTCACCCTGTGTGAATACCAAATAAAAGCATATTTTTTCTTTAAAGCTAAGCTTGCCTTTAGAATTTTATGCATTTTTTATGCAATTTAAAATACCTAATATCGATGTGATGCAATTCAAACTGCTAAGTAATAGTGATAATTATGCATGAAATTTGCATAAGATTAAAGGTTAGACTTTATTGCATGCTTCGGACGAAATGCTTTAACAATATGTTCATGGGTTTCTATATAGGGGCCTTCTAACAGATCAATACAATAGGGCACACTGGCAAAGATACCATGAACAAGCGTATTTCCTTTACTATCTTTTACCCCTTCTAAGGTTTCTTGGATTGATTTTGGTCTACCGGGTAGATTTAAAATTAGGCATTTTTTACGGATAACGCCAACTTGTCTTGATAAAATAGCGGTAGGCACATAGTGCAAACTGATTTGTCGCATCTGTTCACCAAATCCGGGCATGACCCGATCAGCAATTGCTAAAGTTGCATCCGGCGTGAGATCACGTAAAGCAGGGCCGGTACCACCAGTTGTAAAAATGAGATCACAATGTAAATTATCGACCAGTTCACATAGTGTTTGCTCAATAATTGGTTGTTCATCCGGAATAACTCGGCTTTCGGTTGCAAAAGGCGTTTTTAATGCCAATTGTAACCATGATATTAAAGATGGAATACCTTCGTCTTGATAAATGCCATTTGATGCTCTATCAGATACCGAAACTAACCCAATTTTAATCATAATAATTATTCCTTAATAAAAACACCTAAACTATTTAAACCCCATAAAGTTAAACCCGATAAAGGCTATAATAGCGAAGGATCAAATTTACATTCCACTGGTATTAAAAGTTATCTTTACAACCGCTCATTATATTACCAATATTGTCGATTGGCTAAACATGATATCATATCACTTAATCAGTCATTTATTTACTTAGGATATTTCATGTCATCAATTCCTGCACTTGAGTTAATTGCACTCAAAAAAATCTATAAAACGGGTGTAGAAGCGCTAAAAGGTATTAATTTAACCGTTGAGGCTGGGGATTTTTATGCGTTACTTGGGCCAAATGGTGCCGGTAAATCAACAACAATCGGTATTATCAGCTCGTTAGTGACCAAAACATCGGGGCAAGTTAAAATCTTTGGTTATGACTTAGATACCGATGTTGTTAATGCTAAAAGACAATTAGGGCTTGTTCCGCAAGAGTTCAATTTTAATCAGTTTGAAGAAGTGTTACAAATTGTGACAAATCAGGGTGGATATTATGGCTTACCCCGTAAACTAGCGTTAGAGCGAGCGGAAAAATATTTGCGAATTTTGGATTTATGGGATAAACGCCATAGCCGGGCTTGTATGTTATCCGGTGGTATGAAAAGACGATTAATGATTGCACGAGCGTTGGTGCATGAACCTAAATTGTTAATTCTTGATGAGCCGACTGCTGGGGTAGACATTGAGTTAAGACGTTCTATGTGGGATTTTTTGCGAGAAATTAATCGTCAGGGAATCACGATAATCTTAACCACTCACTATTTAGAAGAGGCCGAAATGTTATGTCGGCATATTGGTATTATTCAACATGGTCAATTAATTGCTAACTCTTCAATGCGTGATCTGTTAGCCAAAAGCCAATCAGAGACGATTATCATTGATTATGTGCCAACTTCTAACCCAATCCAGTTACAAGGTTATAGTTATCATGATGTCGAATCCGGTATGTTAGAGGTGAAAGTTGATAAGCAACATGGATTAAATCAATTATTTGAACAATTGAATCAACAAAATATTAAAGTGATCAGTGTGCGTAATAAAGCTAACCGTTTAGAAGAGCTATTTGTTGATCTATTACATAATGATAATAAACAAAAAGGAGACATGGATGAATAGTTTATATTGGATCGCCTTAAAAAGTATTTGGCGTAAAGAAGTAACGCGATTTTTGCGGATCTGGATCCAAACATTGATTCCACCAGTTATCACCATGTCACTGTATTTTATTATTTTTGGTAACTTAATTGGTTCTCGTGTTGGTGACATGGGCGGCTTTAGTTATATGGCGTTTATCGTGCCGGGGTTGATAATGATGTCTGTTATTACTAACTCTTACACCAATGTTTGTTCATCCTTTTTTAGTGCTAAATTTCAGCGTAATATTGAAGAATTACTGGTTGCGCCCGTACCGACTCATATCATTATTTGTGGCTATGTGGGTGGGGGAGTAATGCGAGGTATTTTAACTGGCGTTTTAGTGACAATCGTTTCACTCTTTTTTGTTAGTTATCAAGTCTATTCATGGGTTTTTGTTATTTTTACTTTGTTGCTTACTTCGATATTATTTTCACTGGCTGGCTTATTAAATGCCGTGTATGCTAAGACTTTTGATGATATTAGTATTATTCCGACTTTTGTTTTAACGCCGTTAACTTATCTCGGTGGCGTTTTTTACTCAATTACGATGCTACCAACTTTTTGGCAATGGGTCTCTAAACTTAACCCAATTGTTTATATGATTAATGGCTTTCGCTACGGTTTTTTGGGCGTTAGCGATGTATCGTTATTGATTACTTTTTCAATGCTTTTTCTT
Source organism: Gilliamella sp. B2923 (assembly GCF_026536565.1). NCBI lineage: Bacteria > Pseudomonadati > Pseudomonadota > Gammaproteobacteria > Orbales > Orbaceae > Gilliamella > Gilliamella sp. B2923. Next base: position 340,704 of record NZ_JAFNNZ010000001.1, read on the forward strand.
TTTGTCATTGTGCTATATGCCATGGTTTGGCGGCTGATTGAAAAGGGTAAAGGGTTAAGAAGTTAGTCACTTAATTAAAAGTGGAAAACCGCCGATGAGTTATCGGCGGATTGATGATTATTTAGCGCCAGCGACGGCTTCTTTCGCCAGTTGCGTAATTTTGGCAAAATCACCTTGAGCAATAGCATCAGTTGGAATAAACCAAGTCCCACCAACACAAAGCACATTATCAAGTGCTAAATAGTCACGGTAATTTTTTGGATTCACCCCACCAGTAGGGCAAAATTTCATATAACCACATGGGCCAGCAAAAGCTTTTAGTGCTGCAACGCCGCCATTAATTTCGGCAGGGAAGAATTTTAATGCGGTTAACCCATATTCTTGCGCGGTTAATAGTTCAGAAATGGTGGCTATACCCGGAATCACCGGCACAGTTCCGGCAACCGCTTCTTTTAAGATAGAATCAGTAATACCCGGCGTAATGACAAATTTAACGCCAGCTTGAGTAACTTGTTTTAATTGTTCAACTGTTGTTACGGTACCTGCGCCAACGACCGCTTCAGGTACTTCTTCAATAATTTTTTTAATTGCATCAAGTGCACATGCTGTTCTTAAAGTGACTTCCAATACTTTCACGCCACCTGCTATCAATGCTTTAGCTAGTGGTACAGCATCTTCTAAACGCTCAATAACGATGACCGGGACAACAGGACCCATTGTTAAAATTTCTTCAGCGCTTGTTTTCCAATTTTTCATCCGTTTTACCTATACTAATTTAATACTTCAATAAAACAATAATCCCCAATAAATGGGGATTATTTTGCTACTCGTAAATACCTAATTTCTTCTCTAAATAATGAATATTGGTGCCCCCTTTTTGGAAGCCTTCATCATTCATAATTTCAATGTGAAGTTCGATGTTTGTTTTTATGCCATCGATAACTAATTCGGCCAGAGCGTTTTTCATTCTTGCTATGGCTACTTCACGAGTTTCACCATAAGCAATGAGTTTACCAATCATTGAGTCATAATAAGGTGGCACAGTATAGCCGGCATAAATATGCGATTCCCAACGAATACCAAACCCTCCCGGCGCATGGAAACGGGTAATTTTACCCGGTGAAGGCATAAATGTTTTTGGATCTTCGGCATTAATTCGGCACTCAATAGCATGACCATGAATGTGAATATCACTTTGCTTAATTGAAAGTGGTTGACCTGCCGCAATAAGAATTTGTTCACGAATAAGATCAACACCGGTAACCATTTCAGTAACAGGATGTTCAACCTGAATACGGGTATTCATTTCGATAAAATAGAACTCACCATTTTCAAATAGAAACTCAAATGTACCTGCTCCACGATAACCAATTTCAATACAAGCATTGACGCAACGTTCACCGATAAATTTACGCATTTTTGGCGTAATACCAACGGCAGGCGCTTCTTCAACGACTTTTTGATGGCGTCTTTGCATTGAACAATCACGCTCACCTAAATAAACAGCATTGCCTTGACCGTCTGATAACACTTGAATTTCAATATGACGAGGGTTTTCAAGGAACTTTTCCATATAAACCATGTCATTATTGAAAGCGGTTTTTGCTTCAAGCTTAGTCATTTTAATTGATTGCTCAAGATCTTTCTCTTCCCGAACAATACGCATGCCACGACCGCCACCGCCACCAGATGCTTTGATAATCACCGGGTAGCCAATTTTTTTGGCGATCTCTTTATTGGTTTCGATGTTGCTGCTTAATGGACCGTCTGAGCCGGGTACGCAAGGTACACCTGCTTTTTTCATCGCTTCAATAGCCGATACTTTATCGCCCATTAGGCGGATAGTATCCGGTTTTGGTCCAATAAAAATAAAGCCTGAACGTTCAACTTGTTCAGCAAAATCAGCATTTTCTGATAAAAAACCATATCCCGGATGAATAGCTGCTGCACCTGTTACTTCGGCAGCAGAAATTAACGCCGGGATATTAAGATAGCTTTTGGCTGAAGCGGCAGGACCAATACAGACTGTTTCGTCTGCAAGTAACACATGTTTTAAGTCTTTATCTGCCGAAGAGTGAACAGCGACAGTTTTAATTCCAAGTTCTTTACATGCTCTTAAAATGCGAAGAGCGATTTCTCCGCGGTTAGCAATAAGAATTTTATCAAGCATATTCAATCTCTTAATCGTATAAGTTAATAAATAAATTCAGATTATTCAATGATGAATAGCGGTTGATCAAATTCAACTGGTTGACCATTTTCGACTAAAATAGCTTTAATTGTGCCTGCTTTTTCTGATTCAATTTGGTTCATCATTTTCATTGCCTCTACAATGCAAAGCACATCACCAACATTTACTGTCTGACCAACTTCTACAAAAGCCTTTGATTCTGGGCTTGGTGTACGATAAAACGTTCCAACCATTGGCGATTTAATTGTTGTGCCGCTGATTTCAACACTATTTGTGTCGCTTACCACTTCGGCTTGAACTGTTGGAGTAACAACAACTGGCGCAGGTTGTGGAATTTGAATATTTTGTACTGGCGCAGAATAGCTTGTAGTAGGCACAGAACGACTAATTCGAACTGATTCTTCACCTTCAGAAATTTCAAGTTCAGAAATACCTGACTGTTCAACAAGTTCAATTAATTTTTTGATTTTGCGTATATCCATGAATTACACCGTATTTATTTGATAATAAGTAACAATTATTTTAATGCATCCTTAGAATCTTAAAAGAAGTCTTTTAATGATAATAAGGCAGTAACTCAACATTAACGCGGAAGGATACACTGTAAAAGAACTTTTGTCATTATATATCTCTTTTACGATCACTTGATATACTATTTTCTAGGTATTATTTTATATTTGATATACAATAGTCACACTTAATAATTGTTGAGGCGGACTATGGTCTTAACGTGCTAAATAAGCTATTATTTAGCGACATGAAATGGCGATTATTTTATTTTCATTTTATGGTTTCCTTCTCAATATTCTAATACATACACTTTAACAAGATTAATTCTAGGAAGAGTTTTTATTATGTTCAAAAAAGTTCGCGGCTTGTTTTCAAATGATTTATCGATCGATTTAGGTACAGCAAATACCCTTATTTATGTTAAAGGGCAAGGTATTGTACTAAACGAACCCTCAGTTGTTGCTATTCGTCAGGATCGTACTGGGACGCCAAAAAGTGTCGCTGCTGTTGGACATGCTGCGAAACAGATGCTAGGTCGTACTCCGGGGAATATTGCTGCAATTAGACCGATGAAAGATGGTGTGATTGCAGACTTTTCAGTGACCGAAAGAATGTTGCAATATTTTATTCGTCAAGTCCATAGTCACAGTTTTTTAAGACCAAGCCCACGAGTGCTTGTTTGTGTACCTGTTGGTGCCACCCAAGTTGAACGCCGTGCGATTCGTGAATCGGCATTAGGTGCCGGTGCGCGTGAAGTGTATTTGATTGAAGAGCCAATGGCTGCCGCTATTGGTGCGGATTTACCGGTTTCTGCGCCTACCGGTTCAATGGTGGTTGATATCGGTGGTGGTACGACTGAAGTTGCGGTTATTTCATTAAACGGTGTGGTTTATTCTGCCTCTGCTCGTATTGGTGGTGACCGTTTTGATGAAGCGATTATCAATTATGTTCGCCGTAATTATGGTGCACTTATTGGTGAAGCAACTGCTGAAAAAATCAAACATTTTATTGGTAGTGCTTATCCTGGTGATGAAGTTCTTGAGATTGAAGTTCGTGGACGTAACCTTGCCGAAGGTGTACCACGCAGCTTTACCTTAAACTCTAACGAGATTTTAGAAGCACTACAAGAGCCATTAAGTGGCATTGTAAGCGCAGTTAAAGTTGCTTTAGAACAATGTCCACCAGAGCTTGCATCAGATATTTCTGAACACGGAATGGTGTTAACTGGTGGTGGTGCGCTATTACGTAATATTGATAAATTATTATCAGCAGAGACAGGTATTCATGTTGTTGTTGCTGAAGATCCACTAACATGTGTAGCTCGAGGTGGTGGTAAAGCCTTAGATATGGTTGATATGCATGGTGGCGATCTGTTTAGTGAAGATTAACTGATAATTTATTGTTAATCTGTTTGTTGATCAATATGATTAGAAGTTTAGACATCTCATTTATTTTCCGCCGACTTTGTCGGCGGAATCATATCTTAAAATAATTAGATCTTGAGTATATAACAGGTAAATACCGGACAATGAAATTACTTTTTTCTAAACGTTCACCTCTTAGTGTACAGTTATTTATTTCACTTGCGTTAGCCTTAACGCTAATTGTAGTAGATTCAAATTATCGACCTTTCAAACAGATTCGTTATTATTTAGATACGTTAATTTCACCACTTTATTATATTTCAAATGCGCCTAAATCATCGTTTGATCTGCTATATGAAATGTCCAAAACACGTGACACATTGGTTAATGAAAACGAAAAATTGCACCAAACACTAATGCAACAAAAAAGCGAACTCCTATTATTGGAGCATTTGAAACATGAAAATGATCGGCTAAGAGGCTTGCTTGATTCCCCGTTACGCCATGATGAACATAAAATGGCGGCACAAGTATTATTGACTGATACCGATCCTTACGTGTATCAAGTCGTTATCAATAAAGGTAAAGATAACGGTGTTTATGTTGGGCAACCGGTAGTTGATGAAAAGGGCATTGTGGGTCAAATCTATGAGACTGCACAAAACACCAGTCGGGCTATTTTAGTTTGTGACTATCAACATGCAATACCAGTACAGGTATTAAGAAATGATATTTCAATGGTTGCAGTAGGAAATGGGTGTAGTAATGATTTAACCCTCGATTTTTTACCTAACAATGTCGATATTAAAGTGGGAGATGTTTTAGTGACTTCCGGTTTAGATGGGCGCTTCCCAGAAGGTTATCCGGTGGCAGTAGTCAGTTCAGTTAAGCTTGATATTAGTGATTCAACCCCAATTATCTCTGCAACGCCTACAGCTGATATAAAACGTTTACGTTATCTACTATTATTATGGGGAGATCAAGGAGCAACACATGAGGGGTCATAATAAAATAGTCATAATTTGGATAACGTTATTTATTGGTTTGTGCCTGCAAATCATCCCATGGCCACCAGCTTATGACATGTTTAAACCACATTTATTGATACTTGTATTAGCTTATTGGCTCATTATGGTTACGCATCGAATTGGTATGGGCACAGCTTTTGTTTTGGGTGCCATTATGGATCTTTGTTCCGGCTCAATACTGGGTGTGCATGCTTTTATTTTTTCAATTATCGCTTATTTATTAATGTTTAGGTTTCAATTGATACGCAATTTAGCACTATGGCAACAGTCGATTGTGATATTTGGCGTATCGCTATGTTATAATTTATTGATATTTTTATTCCAAGTTGTCATTTATCACACTATAACGATTTCGCCTTTGATTTTACTCTCTAGTTGTGTTGATGGAGCATTATGGATATTTGTTTATTTAATGTTACGACTCATAGAACGGAGCTTTAATATCAATTAAAAGGAATCTTTATGTCTGTTGAACTATTGATGAATGTCACGCCGTCGGAGACTCGTGTTGCTTACATCGAAGATGGCGTATTACAAGAGATCCACGTTGATCGTGAATCAAGACGAGGGATCGTCGGTAATATTTACAAAGGTAAAGTGATTCGTATTTTACCGGGAATGCAAGCCGCATTTGTTGATATTGGCTTAGAAAAAGCGGCTTTTTTACATGCCTCAGATATCATGCCGCATACTGAATGTGTATCAGATACTGAACAAGAACAGTTTCAGGTGAAAGATATTTCAGAGCTGGTGCGTCAAGGTCAAGACTTAATGGTACAAGTAGTCAAAGATCCATTAGGTACCAAAGGGGCAAGGTTGACAACTGATATTACCTTGCCTTCTCGCTATTTAGTTCTTATGCCGGGACCAAATTCTGCCCATGTAGCAACTTCGCAACGTATTGAAAGTGAAGAAGAGCGAGAAAGGCTTAAAAAAATCGTTGAGCAGTATGTGACAGATGACGGTGGTTTCATTGTCAGAACGGCCGCTGAAGGTGCGCATGCTCATGAGCTTGAACAAGACGCCAACTTTTTAAAACGCTTATGGAAGAAAATTCAAGAACGAATGGCTCGCCCAACCAGTAAAAACCTAGTTTATGGCGAATTAGCCCTGTCCCAGCGGGTATTGCGTGATTTTGTTGGTGATCCGATTGAACGAATTTTAGTGGATTCAAAGCAAACTTATGATCTATTACTTGAATTCACCCAAGAATTTATGCCCGAAGTTACTGATAAACTCTCGCACTATCGCGGCAATATTCCAATTTTCGATCTTTATGACACGGAAAACGAGATTCAGCGAGCCCTTGATCGTAAAGTTAAATTGAAATCGGGCGGTTATTTGATTATTGATCAAACCGAAGCGATGACCACAATTGATATTAATACCGGTGCATTTGTTGGTCATCGAAATTTAGAAGAAACGATCTTCAATACTAACATTGAAGCAACGATTGCCATTGCCAGACAGTTACGTTTACGTAACTTAGGTGGTATTATCATTATCGATTTTATTGATATGCAAGAAGCCATCCACCGAGAACGAGTATTGCAATCTTTACAAGACTTTTTAGCTAAAGACCGTGCCAGAACAACGGTTAACTCGTTTTCGGCATTAGGGTTGGTTGAAATGACCCGAAAACGTACCCGAGAGAGCATTGGGCATATTCTGTGTGAACAGTGTCCGGCGTGTAAAGGGCGCGGGATTGTGAAATCGGTTGAAACTATTTGTAACGAAATTTTACGTGAAATAGTTCGTATATACAAAGCGCACCGCTCCGAATACTTTTTGGTCTATGCATCAGCAGCAGTGGCTAATGCATTAACCAATGATGAGTCGCATGCGCTTGCTGAGGTTGAAGTTTTCGTTGGCAAACGTGTCGAAGTTAAAGTTGAGCCGCTCTATATTCAAGAGCAATATGATGTAGTGTTGATGTAATTTTTTGACAAGAAGTTTCAGAAATACTATACGTTTTAGTAAAAAATGTACGAAATCTTCGGATAACAGTATAAATAGTAGGCAATATAGAAATTAAGGAATTTATGATAGTCAACCAAGTGAGTGAAAGGTTACTCAATCCTAATAACCTAAGCCAGAAAGATCTTATGCATTTACTTGATATGTTAAGTGCAAGGCAAATTGATTTTGGTGATTTATACTTTTTATCCGGCTATTACGAAAGTTGGTCGCTCGAAGATCGTATTATTAAAAGTGCTTCTTTTCATCGGGATCAAGGTGTGGGTGTTCGAGCTATTGTTGGTGAAAAAACAGGATTTGCTTATACCGATCAGCTCACTTTAGATCGTTTAGAACAAAGTGTCTCAGCGGCAAACTCAATAACTAAACAACAAACCCCTGTTGCTGTTACGCCATTTAAATCTGCTGACATTGTCGCAAAGTATCAATCCATTAACCCGATCAACTCGTTTTCTCAAGAACAGAAAGTGGCAATATTGAGACAAGTTGATCAACTAGCACGCTCAATTGATCCTAGAGTTATTGAAGTTTCGGCTAGTTTGACCGGTAGTTATGAAGATATCTTAATTGCCGCAACCGACGGTACATTGTGTGCTGATATCAGACCATTAGTGCGATTATCCGTTTCTGTAATTGTTGAGCAAGCTGGTAAACGTGAGCATGGCTCAAGTGGTGGCGGTGGGCGCTTTGGTTATGACTATTTTCTGACGAAAAACCCTCAGACAGGTGATAGCTATGTCGATAGTTATACCCGCGAAGCTGTTCGCCAAGCGTTAGTGGCTTTGTCAGCTAAAGATGCGCCGGCTGGTGCTATGCCTGTTGTGTTAGGTGCAGGCTGGCCAGGTGTATTGTTACACGAAGCAGTAGGGCATGGACTGGAAGGGGACTTTAACCGAAAAAATACGTCAGTATTTTCCGGCAAAATTGGTGAACAAGTCACTTCAACACTCTGCACCATTGTTGATGATGGGACGATTGATCATCGTCGTGGTTCGCTTTCGATAGATGACGAAGGTACACAAAGCCAAAAAACAGTGTTAATTGAAAATGGTATTTTAAAAGGTTACTTATTTGATAAACTCAATGCCAAATTAATGAATGCTCGTTCAACAGGTAATGGACGCCGGGAAAGTTATGCTTGTTTACCTATGCCAAGAATGACTAATACTTATATGCTGCCGGGCGATTCGACTTTTGATGAAATCATCAGTAGTGTTGATTACGGGCTTTATGCGCCTAATTTTGCTGGTGGACAAGTGGATATTACATCTGGTAAGTTTGTCTTTTCAACTTCCGAAGCCTATTTGATTGAAAAAGGAAAAATAACCACTCCGGTAAAAGGGGCAACGCTGATTGGTTCCGGAATTGAAACCATGCAACAAATTTCAATGGTCGGCAATGATTTGCAATTAGATTCAGGTGTCGGTGTTTGTGGTAAAGCCGGGCAAAGCGTACCGGTTGGTGTTGGGCAACCCACTTTAAAAGTCGATAATTTAACCGTCGGTGGTACTGTTAACCGCTAATAACTTAACATAATGAGAATTTAAAATAGATGGATACAATCATTACTCTTTATCAAGCATTTGTTAACATGGATATAGCAACACTTTCAAATCCAAATGTGTTATGGATATTATATGGCATGCTATTTATCATCATTTTATTAGAAAATGGGGTATTACCGGCTGCGTTTTTACCGGGTGACAGTTTATTATTCTTGACCGGTGTATTAATTAGTCAAAATGTCTTTCACTTTGGATTAATTAACTTGATTTTGATTGCCGGAGCGGCATTAGGTACCTGGCTGGGTTATATTCAAGGTTTGTGGCTAGGTAATACTAAAGTTGTACAAAATTGGATGGCACATATCCCGGAAAAATACCACAAAAAATCAGAAGTACTATTCCATAAATATGGTTTACAAGCGCTATTTATTGGTCGCTTTATCGCTTTTGTTCGTACAATCTTACCTATGATGGCGGGTCTATCGGGTTTACATAGCAAAAAGTTCCATATCTATAATTGGATTAGTGCAACTTTATGGATATTTTTGATTGTTACCTTAGGTTATTTATTTGGTCTATCGCCAGTATTTAAAGCCTATGAAAAACAAATTATGTCTTTACTGATGTTAATACCGGTGTTTTTATTAGTTATTGGCCTTATCTTCTCTATCGCACTGGCAGTTAAGCGCTGGTCAAATAACAAAAAGAAAGCTAAGAGTATAGCAAACGAGGCGAGCAAAAAGTAAAAGGTGAAATTAACCGATAAGCCGGGTTCTGTCGTGGACAATCATTCCTCTAGGCTAATACTCACGCATTAGCTCAAGCAGTCTACCCGGATTCAACGCGGGCCGCGCCAATGAATCCCTATTTGACCTTGCTCCGAGTGGAGTTTACCGTGCCACAACTGTTACCAGTTGCGCGGTGTGCTCTTACCACACCCTTTCACCCTTACCTGATCTTATATAATAAGCCATCGGCGGTATACTCTCTGTTGCACTAGTCGTGAATGTTCGCTCTCGCCAACACCCCCCAGGCGTTACCTGGCACTCTGCCCTATGGAGCCCGGACTTTCCTCCCCTCTGTTTGTCTCCCTTTTACAAAGGACAACAACAAAGCAGCGATTGTCTGGTTAATTTCGCAAACGAGTATAACTGAAAGTGTAATTTTGTCCAGTGTTGTCTGATTGTTTAAACGATAGACGGATAAAGTATAGGCGTTTGTAAACGTTTTGAGCTAAATGAATTGGGTCAGATATGTTGCCAGCACAATTTAGTTATGTGCTAGCAAATTGAGGTTAAAAGCCGATTACCATTTTTTCTGTTTAATATTCTCATTATAATTAAACCAAATTACCATACCATTTGAAGTGATAACATCAAGTTTTCCTTCTAAAATATCGTACTGTGTTTCACCAATAATAGGGTGACTGGTTGAACTTTTTTTGCTATACACATAGGTATACTGGGTTTCATTGTTTTTAAGCGCTACTTTGGTGGTTGGCTCACCAAAAAGCGACAATAACTGAATTTCAGTAGTCGAGCCCTCGATAATTTTATTGACTTTTTGTTGGCTCAATGGCGTGCCTTGCTCAGAAAAATTTTTCTGAGTACAAGCAGATAATGCAACAAGTGAACATAAAACGATAAGAATTTTGGATACTTTTTTCATTGTGTTACAGCCCTTACATAATAAATTAGTCTTGATTGAAGCCAATGATAATAGCATATGTTTGATATCGTTCAAGATAGCGTTAAAAGTATCGTTCTAAAATAAGATCGATTTGGGACAGTGAAGGTGAATTGGCGAAATATGGAAACATTGATATTAATTTCTCTATGTTTCCATATGTTGATATTGAGTTGATAAATCTGTTTGTTATTTTAGTTGTGAATCTTTTTTAAATTATTTTTTTTTCTTAATACACGCTTGATCGGTTTTTGGGTAGATGGATTAATATAACGACTTGGCCAAATTTCTGAAGGTTTAACATTCAAAGCATCCGCTATAATTTTTTCACCTTTTGTCCATGGCCTAACTAACGTATTACTTAATGTCGATGAGCTTAATCCTGATTGGCGTGATAGTGCTGCAAGTGTTGTGCCATTCTTTTTCAATGCAGCGATAATATCTGCTTTATGCCAGTCCTTCGAGTTAATTTCCATTTTTTTATTCCTTCTTAGTTTATAACCTTTAATATCTATGTTATTCTTTCCTGTTATTAAAACCAGTAAGTTTATAATTTAACTTTAGTTACAGTAAAAATTTGTTTCTTAATATTGTATCAAAGTTTATTTAATTTCTATAACTTTTTTCTTGTTTCTTAAATGTAGGATTATTAAAATGAAAGAGTGGTTCTCATCGAAAGAGCTATTAAGCATTGCAGGGATGCCGTCAACGATACAAGGTATCAATCGAAAAGCAAGAGCTGAAAAGTGGACTGCCCGTAAACGAGCTGGAGTACGTGGTAAAGCACTGGAATACCATATTAGTAGTTTTTCTGTTGAGGTTAAAAAAGCGTTATCTATTGAAGAGGTAAGTGCCTCATATTTAGTTTCACCGATTGAACCCTTACAACTTTGGATCACGGCTTTTGAACAATTATCTACTGATGAGCAAGCAATTGTTTCTGCGTGGTTAATGCGCAATGGTATTAAAGATTTTATGTCATTTATTAACAAACACAAAAAAGATAGTTAGTGTTATTGTATAAGCTGATATATACTTTAACGTCACTGAAATTTAGATGCTATGGAATTACTAATGGAAAATCAGTTTCAATTAACAAATAGTAAAGAGATTATTGCTTATTTAGCCCAACAGTTTCCAAATTGTTTTACAATTGAAGGGGAAGCCAAACCATTAAAGATTGGAATTTTCCAAGATATCCTTTCTCAAATTGATAGCAATGAACTTTTAAGCAAAACCAAATTACGTGTAGCTTTGCGTGCTTATACCATGAGCTGGCGTTATCTATACTGTATTAAAGAAGGTGAATATCGTGTTGATTTGGACGGAAACAATAATGACATTATCACCAAAGAACAGATGGAACATGCGCAGCAACAGTTAAAAGAGAGCAAAGATAAAGCGAAAGCTCGAGCTAAAGAGAAACGTAAGTCATCTAAAGCACCTGTCAAAAAACCGAGAACTTTAAAAATCGGTGATTTTGTTAAATTATCTTTGGGTAACAAACCTGTAAAAGGGCAGATTATTAAGTTAGAGAAAGAACATATCAAAGTTAAAGTTGGGTCTGGTATGGAGTTAACTGTTAAACCAGAACATATCATTACTAAGTAGAGAATTTGAATGAATAAGTTATTGAAAGGTATTATTAGTCTAAGCTTTATTTTATCTGTTGTAAGTCCAAATGTTCAGGCAACATCGCCAGTTTATGAAAAAGTTCCTGTTTTAAAACAAGATGATATACATCAAATTGTCGCAAAACGTGTGACGAACTTTTTTACACAATCACATTATCGTGATTTTGCACTCAATGGAGCTTTTTCAGCTCAAATCTTTGATCGCTATTTTAAGCTATTAGATAGCAATAAAGCGATATTTTTACAAAGTGATATTGATAGTTTTCGAAGCAGACAAGAGTTGTTAGGTGAAGAGCTGATCAATGGCGATCTAAAAACAGCTTATGATATTTATAATCTTTCATTACAAAAACGCTACAACCGCTATAAGTATGCGCTTGATGTATTAAAACGTCCTATGGACTTTTCTGCTAAAGATGAAATCAACTTTAAACGTGAAGATTTAGCTTGGCCGAAAACCGAAAGCGAGCTTGATGAATATTGGAACAAACGTGTCAAATACGATGAGCTTAATTTGGCGTTGACCGGAAAAAATGAAGAGCAAATCCGCGAAGCATTAACCAAACGATATAATCGGGTTATAAAAACAATCATCCAATCGAATAATGAAGATGGCTTTCAAGTCTTTATGAATGCCTTTGCCCGAGAAATTGATCCCCACACCAGTTATTTAGCACCACGTAAAAAGCGTGATTTTGACTCTGATATGAGCTTATCTCTTGAAGGAATAGGGGCGACATTGGGTCAAAAAGATGATTATACTGAGATTATGTCATTTGTATCCGGTGGTCCAGCTGAAAAAAGTAAATCACTCGCTGTCGGTGATAAAATTATTGGCGTTGGTCAAAGTAATTCGCCTATTGAAGATGTCGTTGGTTGGCGTTTAGATGACATTGTAGATAAAATTCGTGGTCCTAAAGGCACTGTGGTTAAATTAGAAATTTTACCGGCAGACAATAATGGTAAACCTAAAGTTGTTGAGATCACTCGTGATAAAATTCATTTTGAAGATCGTGAAGCTAAATTAAAGATCATTAATAATGAACGCGGTAAAGTTGGTGTGCTTGAAATACCAAGTTTCTACATTGGTTTAACCAAAAAGGTCGAATCATTACTCATCACTGCCAATCAAGAAAATCTTCAAGGACTAGTGATTGATTTACGTGATGACGGTGGCGGTTCATTAGCCGAAGTTATTGAATTAACCGGTCTATTTATCGACACCGGGCCAGTTGTTCAAGTTCGCGACAATTTGCAAAAAGTGACGACCTATGATGACAAAAATCGAGGCATTGGCTTTAGTAAACCAATTGTTGTGATGATCAACCGTTATAGTGCATCGGCTTCTGAGATCTTTTCAGCAGCAATGCAAGATTATGGGCGAGCCTTAATCGTTGGTGAAACAACTTACGGAAAAGGTACAGTACAGACTTCTCGTAATATCTCCTATCCGGCTGATGCTCGATTACATCCGGATTGGCCAGAGTTAGGTGGCGCTCAGTACACAGTACAAAAATTCTATCGTATCAATGGCGGAAGTACCCAACTAAAAGGGGTTGATCCCGATATTGATATGACTCAATCAAAATATATTGATGAAACAGGTGAGCGTTATTTAGATAATGCATTGCCATGGGATAAAATTGCGTCAGCAGATTATCTAACGGTTGCCAATATTAAACCATTGTTGCCGGAATTAAAATCGAAGCATATTGCTCGTATTAAAAAGAATCCTGAGTTTATCTATATCGAGGAAGATATTAAACGATTGAATGATAAAAAAGATCGTCAATATATCGTTTCCTTAAATAGAAAAGAACGGGAAACCGAGCAAAAAAGAGATGAAGATCGTGATTTGAAACGCATGAATGAGCGATTAAGTCGTGAAGGTCTCAAGCCGATTGCTAAATTAAGTGATTTACCTAAGGATTATAAAAAGCCCGATCCTTTTTTAGATGAAGCTGTAGAAATGCTTCTTGATCTGGCGCCTAACTATCCTGAAATAGAGGAAAATAAGTCATTAAGGGGTTTTCTGCCACTTGATGGACCAATTGAAAGTGAATAAATTAGAATTAAGAAATTAATTGGAGAGAGAATATGAATACAGATTTAAAATACGGTTTAATTGCGACAGTACTTATTCTATCAATTATTGCCGCATTTGGCGTGATTGTTTGTATGAATTAAAATACTTGATTAATTGTGCTGAGATCATTATAGTATGCAGCCTGCTACAAAATGCAGGCTCTTAAATTAAGGTGAGGTGTCCGAGTGGTTGAAGGAGCACGCCTGGAAAGTGTGTATACGGCAACGTATCAAGGGTTCGAATCCCTTCCTCACCGCCATTATATTGATTTAATCACAGAAGGATGCGCACCACTGGTTTAAACTTAATTACCAGTTGGAACTTTCGACGTTTCTTTGGTAAAGCCTATGTGGTAAATAAGCTCGAATAACCAGTAAACCCTTCCTCTCCTTGATCATTCGGAGCCAATATGGAAAACTTACGTACTGTTCAGGATTTTATTCGCTGGACTACTTCGCAATTTAGCCTGTCAGATATCTATTTAGGGCATGGAACAGATAACCCTATTGATGAAGCGAAGCAACTTATTTTATCTACTTTAGGCTTATCATTATTTATTCCTCCTGAATTTTACGCAGCTAATCTCACCAATGACGAAAAACTTCAGCTCATTGATTTAGTCAATAAACGAATTAATGATCGGGTACCTACGCCTTACTTGATCAATCAAGCTTGGTTTTGCGGACATAGTTTTTATATCGATGAGCGAGTATTAATACCCCGATCGCCAATTGGCGAGTTAATCGATAATCGATTTGAAACCCTATTAACAACTCAGCCACAAAATATTTTAGACTTATGCACCGGAAGTGGTTGTATCGGTATTGCTTGTGCGTATGCTTTTCCACAAGCACATGTTGATATAACAGATATCTCTTTAGAGGCACTCGATGTTGCCCAAACCAATATTGATTTGCATCAAATGATGTTTCAAGTCACGCCTATTTTGTCTGATCTGTTTAACGATATTCCAACTAAACAATACGATCTTATTGTGTCAAACCCACCTTATGTGGATGATGAAGATATGAATGATCTGCCGGAAGAGTTTGAGTATGAGCCTAAACTCGCGCTTGAAGCTGGTGATGATGGTTTGGATTTAGCAAAAAGAATATTACGTGATGCCGTTAATTATTTAGCACCAAACGGCGTTTTAGTTTGTGAAGTTGGTAATAGTTGGGTCAGTTTACAACAACAATATCCCGATGTACCGTTTAATTGGATTGAATTTGAACGTGGTGGACTGGGTGTTTTTTCCATAACACGTGAAGAGCTGATTAAATATCATCACTATTTTTAAATAAGTTTTTCTCTAATCGGAATAAAAATATTATGTCAGGAAACTCAATCGGAAAATTATTTAAAGTGACGACTTTTGGTGAGTCGCATGGTACTGCATTAGGCTGCATAGTTGACGGCGTGCCTCCGGGTCTTAGCTTAACCGAAGCTGATATGCAACACGATCTTGATCGTCGCCGGCCGGGCACCTCCCGTTACACTACTCAGCGACGCGAGCCTGATCAGGTGAAAATTTTGTCTGGTGTTTTTCAAGGCATCACAACCGGTACCAGTATTGGTTTATTAATTGAAAATACCGATCAGCGTTCACAAGATTATAGTCAAATAAAAGATATTTTTAGACCAAGTCATGCTGATTTCACCTACCAAAAAAAATATGGTATCCGTGATTACCGTGGCGGCGGTCGTGCTTCTGCTCGTGAAACTGCTATGCGGGTTGCTGCAGGGGCTATTGCTAAAAAGTATCTATACGAAAAACTTGGTATACAAATTCGTGGCTATTTAGCGCAAATGGGTGATATTGAGTGTGAGCTTAAAGACTGGCAACAAGTTGAACAAAATCCGTTTTTTTGTGCTGATGAAAGCAAACTTGAAGCGCTTGATAGTTTACTGAGAAAGCTTAAAAAAGAGGGTGATTCAATCGGCGCAAAAGTGTGTGTGGTTGCACAAAATGTTCCTGTTGGGCTGGGTGAACCTGTGTTCGACAAATTAGATGCAGAACTTGCCCATGCTTTAATGAGCATTAATGCGGTTAAAGGCGTTGAAATAGGTGACGGCTTTGCGGTAATTAATAAGCGAGGCAGTGAAAATCGTGATGAAATTACCCCTGAAGGCTTTTTATCTAATCATGCTGGCGGTATTTTAGGCGGTATTAGCTCCGGGCAAACCATTTTGACAAGTATTGCTTTAAAACCTACGCCAAGTATTGAAATTGCCGGGCAGTCGATTAATGTTTATGGTGATAGCGTTAAAGTATCGACGCATGGTCGACATGATCCTTGTGTGGGGATCCGTGCAGTACCAATTGCTGAAGCAATGGTTGCAATTGTTTTAATGGATCATTATCTTCGACACCTTGCACAATGTAGTGATGTAAAATAATCATGAGTTACGAATTACTGGCTTTACTTTTTTTTATTGCCATGTTGGCTGGTTTTATTGATTCTATCGCTGGTGGCGGTGGGCTATTAACGGTACCGGCTCTTTTGGCGGTTGGCTTACCGCCAGCCAGTGCTTTAGCCACCAATAAATTACAAAGTACTGGGGGATCTTTCTCTGCCAGCCTTTACTTTATTCGTGAACGCATGGTTGATTTAAAACAGCAAAAATTCGCAATTACCTGTGCCTTTATTGGCTCGGCGCTTGGCACATTATCCGTCATGCATATACAAGCTGACTTCTTAAAATTACTCTTACCGATCTTAACTATTAGTGTTGGGCTCTATTTCTTACTCTCCCCGACCATTGGGGAAAATGACCGTAAAAGTCGCCTAACCATAATCCAATTCGCCTTATTACCAGCATTAGCTATCGGATTTTATGACGGTTTTTTTGGGCCCGGAGCTGGCTCATTTTACGCAGTAGCCTATATCACCCTTGCCGGTTTTAATTTAACCAAAGCCACTGCACATACCAAAGTACTCAATTTTACCTCTAACTTAGCGGGCTTAATCTTTTTTATTGTTGGTGGCGAAGTGGTATGGTCAATTGGTCTTGTTATGCTTGTTGGTCAATTTATTGGCGCAAGATTAGGGGCCAAAATGGTTATCGCTAAAGGGCGAAAATTGATAAGACCAATGCTTATTACCGTTTCCACTATTATGAGTATCAAACTCATCTATGAAAACTTCTTCTCTTAGAGAATAAAAAGATACTTACGATTAATCACAAAACCCCGCTCCTGAAAATTTTTTGAGGAGCGGGGTTTTTGCGCTTTAAAATGCCCTGATTTTAATGGCTGGAATTGTCATTGTATTTTATTTAAACAACGATCATCTTAAACTGGTTAATAATTTATCATCTTATAATTAGTAAAGCAATTTATTGAATTAGCTTTTATAAAAATTGTTATTTAAAAAAGCTCGTTTTTTACATAAAACAGTGTTAATTTGTCATTATGTAAAAATTGAATTTATTTTCTTATAATCATGGATTTGATTCACTCTTCTGATCTTAAAACCATTTTACATTCCAAGCGTGCTAATATTTATTATTTAGAACACTGCCGGGTTTTAGTCAATGGTGGTCGAGTTGAGTATGTCACCGATCAAGGGCTGCAATCATTGTATTGGAACATTCCGATAGCTAACACCACCTGCATTTTGCTTGGTACCGGTACTTCATTAACGCAAGCTGCTGTCCGTGAACTTTCAAGAGCCGGGGTAATGATTGGATTTTGTGGTGGCGGCGGAACACCACTATTTGCTTCGACCGAGTCAGAGTTTGCTTGTCAATTTTTTTCACCTCAAAGTGAGTATCGTGCAACTGAATACTTACAAAGTTGGTGCCAATTTTGGTTTGATGATCAGCGCCGATTACAAGCCGCTAAAATGTTACAACAGCATCGACTTAATATCATTCAATCGAGTTGGTTAGAATTTGATTGGACAGTAGATCAAAATCAATTAACTAACATTATCAACGATGCCAGAGAACAGTTTGATACGGCTAAAAATAGTCAATCTCTGTTAACAGCAGAAGGACGATTTAGCAAAAGATTGTATGCAATGGCAAATCAATTAACGTTGCAAGATGACAAATTTAAAAGAGAGCATGCCACTCGAAATAAAAGCCATGATCCTGCTAATCAATTTTTAGATCATGGTAATTATTTAGCTTATGGTTTAGGTGCTACGGCTTGTTGGGTATTGGGTTTGCCACATGGTTTAGCTATTTTACATGGCAAAACTCGACGTGGCGGCTTAGTTTTTGATGCTGCTGATATTATTAAAGATGGTATGGTTTTACCTCAAGCTTTTATATCTGCTATGCAAGGTGATGATGAGAAAACATTTCGTCAATCTTGTATTTCACAATTCGCGCAATTAGGCGCGCTCGATATGATTATTGATACGTTAAAACAAATAGCGGATAAAACATGAATATTTTACTTGTGAGCCAATGCAAAAAAAGAGCATTAACAGAAACCCGCCGAATCATCGATCAATTTGCTGAGCGTTGTGGTGAACGAACTTGGCAAACGCCGATAACTTCAGCCGGTTTACAAACGCTTTATAAATTATTACGAAAAACCGCTCGAAAAAATACTGCTGTTGCTTGCTACTGGACACATGGAAAAAATCAAACTGATCTCCTTTGGATTGTCGGCGATAAAAGCCAATTTAACCAGCAAGGACGAGTGCCGACTAATCGTACAAAACGAGATATTTTACGAAGTGATAACGAAAATTCTTGGCAACATGCTATATCCATACAACTTATTGCAACTATTGCTGCATTATTGCATGATTTAGGTAAAGCGACAGTTGGTTTTCAAGATAAATTACGTAAAGCTTCAATAACTGGAGATCCATATCGACATGAGTGGATTTCATTACAGTTATTTTTACTGATGATTCACGATTGTACTACCAATCAAGAGGTACTAACACGTTTAGCTAATTTTGCCGATTATCAACAGCAAAAACCAGATTGGTATCTGAAATTATCGAAGATTGAAAAATGTGATCTTTCTCAATTGCCATTATTCGCACAATGGATTGGTTGGTTAATTGTATCACATCATCGTATGCCTTTCTTAATGCCTATTAAATACAAAGATTGTCAAGAAAAACAAAAAGATGACTTTGATATTTCTCAGCTAACAACAAAAAGCTTTTTTAAAACATTCAAAGCCGTTGAAAAATGGGTTAAAAATAGCGATAGTCAACATCCATTCCCTGAGCACTTTTGGCAATTGAAAAGTGATATCACCTTAAGTCAAACTTGGCTAAAAAAATTAAGTCGCTATGCAAGTAAAGCATTTAATCACGCCCCTTTAATGCAACTCACAGAAGTTGATACATTATTATTGCACCTATCCCGATTAAGCCTTATGGTTGCAGATCATAACTATTCTAGTTTACCATGTTATGATAAAGAAGCAGATGAAGATACTGCAATACTTATTGCTAATACCAATAAAGGTCCAAAAGCAAAACAACGTTTAGATGATCATCTAATTGGTGTTGCTAATCTTACAGCAAGGTTTGCTCGCCTATTACCCAAATTGAGTGAAGAATTACCGGCAATCAATCAGCATAAGCCATTTACCAAACGAACGACAAATAAACGCTTTCAATGGCAAAACCATGCTTTTGATTTGTCCAGAAGTTATCAACAATTGAGCGATAATAATGGTTTTTTTGGCGTTAATATGGCATCTACCGGTTGTGGTAAAACCTTAGCTAATGGGCGTATTATGTATGCGTTGTCAAGCCCCCAACGTGGAGTGCGTTTTACCATTGCCTTAGGTTTAAGGGTATTGACGCTACAAACTGGCAATGCATTACGTGAAAGATTGCATTTGACCGATGAACATTTGGCTATTTTAGTTGGTGGCAAAGCAATCCAAACCTTATTTGATTTAGAAAATCAAAACAAAACTTCTGATAATAAACCAAAAGCTAATCTAGATAGCCTTGGTTGTGAGTCGATAGAATCATTAGTCGATGAATTTATTGATGTGGCAGAAAGCGGTATTGCTGATAATGAATTAGGTACGATTATCGAAAATAGTAAAGCTCGTAAATTAATTTATACGCCAATTGTCACATGTACTGTTGATCATCTGATGCAAGCGAGCGAATGTGTTCGAGGTGGCAAATATATTGCACCTACTTTAAGACTGCTTACTTCTGATTTGATTTTAGATGAACCCGATGATTTTGATCAGCAAGATTTACCTGCTTTAGCAAGATTAGTTCATTTAGCTGGCCTTTATGGCAGTAAAGTACTTCTTTCATCGGCTACTTTAACGCCTGATTTAATTGTTGGCTTGTTTGATGCCTATCAAGCCGGAAGGAAAATATTTAATCAAAATAATGGAAAACATGATAGTAGCATTGTCTGCGGGTGGTTTGATGAATATCAACAATCAATTGAACAAATATTAGATACTAATAATTTTAGAGATCATCATAATCAATTTGTTGAACAAAGAGTAAAAAAACTTGAAAAAGGAGTTTGTCGTCGTCAAGGGCAGATTTTGGAATTATTAAATTATTCATTAGATAAAAAAGAAAATTTAGATCAGGGATATGCTTTATTGGCAAAACAGTTACTAGAACAAGCCTACCACTTTCATTTAGATCATCATCAACAAGATGAGAAATCAAGCAAGAAAATCAGTATAGGTTTAATGCGCTTTGCGCATATAGATGATGTAATGTTGCTGACTAAACAATTCTATAATCAAACCGAGTTACCGGCAGATGTCAAATTTCATTTGGTAGTCTATCATGCTAGACAATTATTATTGTTACGTAGCCAATTAGAGGAAAAGCTGGATAGAATATTAAACCGCAGTGATCCTAACCAATTATTTGAACAACTTGAAATCCATACCGCTATAGCAAACAGTGATAAAAAGAATCAAATTTTTATTGTAATAGGCACTCCAGTTACTGAAGTTGGGCGTGATCATGATTATGATTGGGCAATTATAGAGCCATCTTCAATGCGTTCAATTATTCAATTAGTCGGCCGAGTATGGCGCCACAGACCAGAAAAAATAGCCCAAAAAGCGAATGTGGCTATATTAGGTAGCAATTTAAAATCGATAAAATATGGAAATAATTTAGGTATTCATAATCCTTGTTTCACAAAGCCAGGTTTTGAACAAAAATCACTTTTTTTATTAAAAACGCATAAAACTGACCAATTGATAACATCCGATCAATTAATGAATATTAATGCTGCTCCCCGTATTATCTCAGATAATCAAAATGAGTTAACTCTTGCCGGATTAGAACATTATGTTATGGCTAACTTGTTTCCAGTTAATGCTCAAAAATGTAATTATGTCACTAGCTATTGGCAACCCAATTTAGCTCATCACCATTGTGTTCACCTTCAATTAATTTCGCCATTTAGAATGCCAGAACAATCACAAGATGAATATATTTGCCAATTAGATGAAGAAGGCGAACATCAATTTAGTTATGCTGAAATAGCTTGGCAAACACCAAATGAACTCAGTTGTGATCTGCAAAATAGTAATTTTATCTATCAAAATTGGCAATTTGATAATCCGTTGATACAGCCTTGGTTAACCAATACTGTTAAACAAGCGCTTGCGCAAATAGCAGAATATATCCCGTACAAAAATTATTATCGATTGGCCAATGAATTTTGTACTGTCAACTTAAATAGCGAAACACGATGGCGCTTCCACCCCTATTTTGGTTTTTACAAAGATAGCTATTGAGAGCAAAGGTAATTATTTAAGTTATCTCCATGCTAGTAATGACTAAGTATTTACTTTATACTTGCTTGCTCTGCCGTGTAGGTAGTTTATAAAGTATTCCGATTAAATGTAATCGCTTTAATTAACCGCCGTATAGGCGGTTCAAAAATTAATATTTATTTTTTTAAATCTTTCGATTTTTTTAATATGTTATTGGTAAGGCATTAAATAACATCCGTATTCCGATTAAATAAATTTGATTTTTTGTTTTTTTCATATATAGTTACTATTGTTAATATATTTTATATTAAATTGTATCGTTCAAATTAGATATTATTACTAATATCTAAAAAATTTTAAACATAAAACCGATAATCGTAATAGAGTAGAAATGTGTACAAGGAGGGACAATGAATAATATTTCTTGTCAAGATATTAGAAAGGGGATGACACATAGTCTTGCAACTATGTATAGTTCGGATTATGCAAATGAATTACTAAACCTAGAGAAAGCAATTTCTTCAAATGATAGCGCTGCAATTAAGCAGATTAATATTAAAATTCAGGAGTTAAGTAAACACTTTGAATTTGAAACTTGGATTGAAAATTTTATTACCCAAAAATTAGAAGGTGTTGCAGTTGTTACTCACTCAGCGAAAGGCATTCATTCGGCGATTAGAAATTGTAACATTAACTATAACTTACAAGCTAAACCTGATAATTATCAATTTGTCTCGTCTGCAACGCCTAATATTTTACCATTTGATTGTACTAATAACGCTGCTAGAGTTGGAAGTGTTTATGCTTTTCTTAATCAGATAGTTAAAGATGATATTACCGTATCACAACTCATTATTGATAATCATCCTGAAATTTTGCGAGCTTTATCAGATGATAACGAAATGGCAAATCATTATTTGCAATGTTTGGAAAAAGCAATTTTTGATGATTTCCAGAAACCTAACGCTTCGCAACTCAATAAACAAATTTTTTGGCCAAATAGTGATGGTTCGTATCTATCACATTCAGAACATAACTATCGCTTACTTATTCCACTGCATCCTAATTCACTTTGTTACCTAGTTTATGAAAAGATCCAAAGACGATATTCGCAAGAGAATAAAAAAGCCCGTGAATTGCGAAAAACCAAAGATGTTGAACATCAATCTTATTTTTCTTTCAAAGATTTAGCTATATTAAAACTTGGAGGAACTAAACCTCTTAATGTAAGTAAATTAGTTCAATCGCAAAATGGTAAAAATTATCTATTACCTTCAATGCCGCCTAAATTTACAAAATCCAGATATCCATCAATAAGTATTAGCCAAAAAACCATTTTTAATAATGCCCTTCAATATTTTTGTCGATTTGGTTTTCGTTTACTATTCGATATGGTTGTCGAACCCAAAAATGTTGTTGAAGAACGAAATAATCGCAAAGAAGCTATTTCGATAATTTTAACATTGTTGCTTAAATTTGCTAGGCATATTCAAATCACCTTGCCTGCTGGTTGGAGTCGTGATTATTCATTACCAATGTCACAAAAACTTTGGCTTGATCCGAATCGGGCTGAACTTGAAGGTGAAGAATCCTTCAAACTTCAATACGAGTTTGGTAAATGGCTAGTCGAGTTAGAACTTGATTTCGCTTCGTGGATCCAAAATGCGCTGAAAGAAAAATTCAAAAACGCGAATAAACATTTTTCCGATGCTGAATATCGTGAGTGGCGTCGAGAATTTTGTGCAGTTGTTAAAGCAAGTAAGCGCAATAAAGAGGGGATTTTCTAATGGCATCATTACGTTATTATTTACTTTTTGATCATGTCATAATCCATAATGCTAATACCATATCTAGCCCATTAACTTATGGATTTCCAGCAATATCAGGATTTTTAGGTGCAATTCATGCTTTAAATCGAAAAATTGAATCAGAGACACCTATTTATCTAGATGGCGTATTGATCGCTTGCCATGAATGTGACCCACAGATCTATCGTCCTAACGCTTTTACCGATTATACTTTTCGATTAACTCGTAACCCTCTCGGTAAAAATGGCGATACACGTTCAATTATTGAAGAAGGGCGAGTACATCTAGACGTTTCTTTGGTAGTTGAAATAAAAATAGAGGATCGTGAAACACTTGATGATGCTGATGATAAAAAAAGATTTATTGAGCAAATAACGAAGAAGCTTTATCAACAGCGTATTGCAGGCGGTCAGGTTATTGATATTGAATCTGTTGGCTTATTCTCAGCCTCAGAATCTCAAGATGATTTAATTAAGGCATTATTACCGGCTTTTGTCTTAATTGAAGCGCAGCAAGATTTACATGAGATCACCGCCGAGCTACAACAGCAAGATCCGGATGCAACAGGTCTTGATGCCCTAGTTGAAATGGCCATGTTGCATCATCTACCTCAAGAAAAAGAGCATTGGCAAACTACATCGGTTAAACATGGTCGAGGTTGGTTAGTTCCAATACCGCTTGGTTATCAAGCTATTTCCCCTCTGTTTGAGCCTGGAAAGGTTGAACATGCACGTAATAATGAACATCCGGCACAATTTGTTGAGTGTATTTATGGATTAGGCAAGTGGGTTTTTCCACTAAAGTTACAAGATAACTTCTCACACGCGTTTTGGCATTATAATTGCAGTGAACTGCAATCCAATGGCGCAGATATTTATATTATTAATCAAGATTAATTAAACAAGGTTAGCATTAAAAAGGAATTAATTATGAGTAAAGATAAAATCACTACCGCATCAGTATTAGCATTTGAACGTAGTTTAGATATTTCCGATGCTATTTTTGCCCAGCAAAATAGCCAGGATGACAAAAAATTAACTCCAGTACGACTATCACAAAAATCAGTACGAGGTACTATTTCAAATCGGCTTAAAAATGCGACAGCAAATGATCCAGCTAAATTAGACACTGAAATTCAAAACCCCAATTTGCAAACTGTAGATGTAGCAGCACTAGATGCGGATAAAGATATTCTAGTGGTTAAATGGAGTTGCAAAGTATTACCTTTTTTAGGGGCGCCATCTGTTTGTAACGATATTAATTACCAAGAAGAGTTAACAAAAATTACGCAAAGCTATATCAAATCAGTAGGGATGAAAACATTAGCTAAACGCTATGCTATCAACATATTAAACGGTCGCTGGTTATGGCGTAACCGTATGGCTGCGGAGCAAATCAGTATTTCAATCTATCGTAAAGATAATGATAAGCCAATTATTGAAATTAATGATATTAAACAATATCAACTTAATTCATTTGATTATGATGATAAATCGGTAAATGAGCTTACTTCTCTTATTGAAGCAGGGCTTTTAGGCGAAGAGTTTGTTATTTTCAATATTCAAGCTAAATTAAAAATGGGACTTGGGCAAGAAGTTTATCCATCACAAGAATTAATATTGGATACCGGTAAAGAAAAGAGCAAAGTTCTCTATGAAAAAAATGAACAAGCAGCTATGCACTCGCAAAAAATCAGCAATGCTATTCGAACCATTGATACCTGGTATGATGAAAAAGCAGAGTTTCCAATTGCTATCGAACCTTATGGTGCCGTCACAACTATGGGGCATGCTTTCCGTCAACCTAAACAAAAACATGACTTTTACACGCTATTTGATAACTGGGTACTAAAAGGGGAAAAGCCATCACTTGAACAACAACATTATGTCATAGCGGTATTGATTCGCGGTGGTGTATTTGGTGCAAGTGGTAAGGAGTAATTATTATGCTCACTCACTATTTTGAACTAAGAGCAATCCCACAACTTGAGATAACTGAAACAGAAGTGATTAACCAAGTGATGCAATCACTTCATCAAGTTTTGGTTAATTATCAAGGTAATATTGCGGTTAGTTTCCCTTGTTATAATGTTCATCGAACATTAGGCGGAATTATTCGATTATTTGGTGATGAAGTTCAGTTACAACAATTTAAAACTGCCTTGCAGACGGTGGTTAGTGATTATACTATCGCCTTACCAATAACCCCGGTTCCAACTAATATTAAAGGTTACCTACGTTTAATTCGCGTCAATCCTAAAGGGCAAAGCGCTTTAAGACGAGCTGAAAAACGTTTAACTGCACAAGGTAAATGGTCAGATGAAGTAAAAAATAAAATGATTGAAAAATGGAGTAGTGTTCAATTAAATTATCCACATCTTCATTTCACCAGCAAAAGCACTGGTCAAAACTTTATCATGTGGTTAAGACAAGAAAAGTGTACAACACCTGTGCAGGGTGAATTTAACAGTTATGGACTAAGCAAAATAGCAACCATCCCTGATTTTTAATTAAGTATTAAGGGTATTTTCATAATGCCCTTAACTTTTTTTATGCTCAGTAATATCAGCTTCGAAAATTTTTGAAGAAAGCTTCTTTTGAGTCCAAAAAATAGCTTAGCGTATTGCCAGTTACTTTAAACTAAGCAGCTTTTTAGGCGTTTAAGAGCTAAAAAGTTGAGGGGCGGGGGGTTGTGGAGTTTAAAATACACATTTTATTAACCCTTTTTTTAGTTAAAAAATAAAATGATTAAAAATCATGATGTTGCAAAGGCATTAAAAAAAGGGTTTTTAAACCTAAAATTGCCCTTATCGGTTTTATAAACGATGTTTATAGTAGGTAGGATTCTACTTTAAAGCTGCATAAGCTGTTTAGAAATAACGACGACGGAAAAGGTACGCATACCGAACCTTTAAAGCTGCATAAGCTGTTTAGAAATAAGTCCGCCTCGAACGACTTCTAATGATTTACTTTAAAGCTGCATAAGCTGTTTAGAAAAGTGCGATCGAATCCTAAAGCATTTACAAAGCCTTTAAAGCTGCATAAGCTGTTTAGAAATGAGTGGGTTTTGGGGCTGCCGTTGGACAGATCTTTAAAGCTGCATAAGCTGTTTAGAAACGTTTTGTTCCTGAGTCAGATGTTAAGAGATTCTTTAAAGCTGCATAAGCTGTCAAGAAAATTAGAGTTTTTTATTTCATTCGATTCAGGTGCTTTACGGCTGCATAAGGGGTTTTATGATATTTTGGAAATATCTAAAACTTTTGTTTTTATACTGAAACATGGGTGTTTTCTGAAAGTTCTTGTCAATACTTTGTGTTTTTGCTTAAACACCTATATTTTCTGAAACTTTTTGACAAGGTTTTATACTTTAATTAAAAGCTACAGGTTTTTTGTCTGCGGGTTTCGGACGCTGTTGGTTGGTTGATATTTTCATTTCGATGTCTGCGTCCGAATTAGGGGGATTTTATGCGAAATCCTCCTATACCCCCTCGCAGCACCACCCAACGCGGTCTTCGACTGCCCTCCGCCTTCGTTCGGTCTTAACGCACCGGCGCTGATTTGTTCCCGACAAAGCAGCGCCTCGCCAAACATCCCTGTTTGGCGTGCTAACCTCTCTCAGTTGTCGGCGCTTTGTGACGGTGCGGTCTGGGGTACTTGTTTGTTTTTGTGAAATGTAATGGTGAGTCGTTTAGAAATAGTCGTGGAGTTTAAAATGCAAACTTTATAAACCCTTTTTTTTAGCTAAAAATAAAAACATTAAAAATCAATGTATTGCATAAGCGTTAAAAAAAAGGGTTTTTAAACCTAAAATTGCCCTTTGTGTTTTTATAAACGATGTTTATAGTATGTAAGATTCTACTTTACAGCCGCATAGGCTGTTTAGAAATACCCGTAATAATTGCATATCGGAATACTTCACTTTACAGCCGCATAGGCTGTTTAGAAATGAGTAGCTAACGGTATTAAATGTACCCTATCCTTTACAGCCGCATGGGCTGTTTAGAAAGCATTAACCGCATTTGC
Source organism: Gilliamella sp. B2923 (assembly GCF_026536565.1). Classification (NCBI taxonomy): domain Bacteria; kingdom Pseudomonadati; phylum Pseudomonadota; class Gammaproteobacteria; order Orbales; family Orbaceae; genus Gilliamella; species Gilliamella sp. B2923. Next base: position 368,220 of record NZ_JAFNNZ010000001.1, read on the forward strand.
CGACGCACTCAAAGACTTTACAGCCGCATAGGCTGTTTAGAAAAAAGCGGGTTGTGATCTAGGTTATATTTTATCCTTTACAGCCGCATAGGCTGTTTAGAAAGTGCTGATTGTCAAATTGCGTAATCGGGGCACCTTTACAGCCGCATAGGCTGTTTAGAAAAATCACGATTAAAGCCATGCTCATTTAAAACACTTTACAGCCGCATAGGCTGTTTAGAAAACGGTTCTAGTTCCAGTTCCTCACGTTTTTTTCTTTACAGCCGCATAGGCTGTTTAGAAAGAAACGCCGATGTATATTAGTAGAAGCGGTGACTTTGCAGCCGCATAGGCTGTTTAGAAAATTTAAAAAATCTTCCCCGCTTTTTTTTAATCCTTTGCAGCCGCATAGGCTGTTTAGAAATGCGCTCATAAAATCGGGCTTATAACCTTTTCCTTTGCAGTTGCATAAGGTAGTTAGGATATTTTGGAAATATCTTACACTTTTATTTTTATACTAAAATGTGGGTATTTTCTGAAAGTTCTTGTCAATGCTTTGTTTTTTTGCTTAAACACCTATATTTTCTGAAACTTTTTGACAAGGTTTTTACTTTTTCTGTTTTTTACTTTCTTTGAAAGTTGCATTTTTTTGATCTGTAAGTTTCGGACGCTGTTGACTGGTTGATATTTTCATTTCGGTGTCTGCGTCCGAATAGGGGGATTTTATGCGAAATCCCCCTATACCCCCTCGCAGCACCACCCAAAGCGGTCTTCGACTGCCCTCCGCCTTCGTTCGGTCTTAACGCACCGGCGCTGATTTGTTCCGGACAAAGCAGCGCCTCGCCAAACATCCCTGTTTGGCGTGCTAACCTCGCTCAGTTGTCGGCGCTTTGTGAAGGTGCAGTCTGGGGCACTTGTTTGTTTTTGTGAAAGGTAATGGTGAGTCGTTTAGAAATAGTCGTGGAGTTTAAAATGCAAACTTTATAAACCTAAAATTGCCCTTTATGTTTTTATAAACGATGTTTATAGTATGTAAGATTCTACTTTACAGCTGCATAAGCTGTTTAGAAAGGCGTTAACCGGGGTTGAAGTATTTGAATGAGCTTTACAGCTGCATAAGCTGTTTAGAAAGTATACCCTCATATTGGGTATGACGGTGAAAACTTTGCAGCTGCACAAGCAGTTTAAAAACATCGCTGTAGCACAGCAAGTTAGTGAAGTAACCTTAGGGCTGTAAAGCCCCAAAAGTTGAGTTATAAGTTTTTTAAAGCTCTAAAATCTCTGTGCTCGATAGCACAAAAATGCTATTTTGCTTTTTCTGTACAATTATTATTACAATGTTTATAGTAGCTTATATTTTGAATTAAGATTAGTTTCGGTCGCTTGTAATATTATGAAACTTCAACAATTACGTTACATTTTAGAAATAGCCCGCTCAGGCTCGATTAATGAAGCGGCTAAAAATTTGTATATTACACAACCCAGTTTATCTACTGCGGTCAAGGAGTTGGAGGCTGAATTTGGCATTGAGATTTTTGTGCGAACTTCAAAAGGCGTTTCGCTATCAACCGACGGTGTTGAGTTTTTGGGTTATGCCAAACAGGTTTTGGATCAGGCTGAATTATTAGAACAGCACTATGCAAAAAAAGAGCCGTCTAAACAGCTTTGCAGTATATCGACACAACATTATGCTTTTGCGGTTAATGCATTTGTTAATCTCATCAAAAAAAATCATACCGATGAATATGAATTTACCCTTAGAGAAACCCGAACTTATGATATTATTACCGACGTCGCTAATTTGCGTAGCGAAGTAGGCATTTTATATTTAACCGATTTTAACCAAAAAGTGATTTTACGTTTGCTTAAAGAGCATCGTTTAACCTTTAATCCACTTTTTGAAGCTGATCCTCATGTCTTTATTAGTACTCATCATCCTTTAGCTGCAATGAAATTGCTCACGCTTAACGATTTAGAAGATTATCCTTATCTCTCTTTTGAGCAAGGTGAATATAACTCTTTCTATTTTTCAGAAGAGATATTAAGTACCGTCTATCATAAAAAAAGCATTCATGTCAGTGATCGAGCGACGTTGTTTAACCTATTGCATGGGTTAAATGGTTATACAATTAGTACCGGTGTTTTAAGTACTGATTTAAATGGTTCTGATATTTTATCGATTCCGCTTGATGTTGAAGAAAAGATATTAATAGGTTGGATAACCTCTCAAAAAGCACAATTAAGTCAGTCGGCGCAAAATTATATACAAGCACTTAAAAAATTGATTCAAGAAGAGTACGGTTTTAAACTTAAATAAGCTTGCTATTAAAGGAATAAATCGCATTGCTATTTCAATAATTTCAAGTATAATTGCGCACAATTCATATATTGATTATATGAATGCCGAGGAGTGTCTGAATTAGAGATCGGTCATTCCATTTTTTATTTTAATTTTAAGAGGTTTATTATGTCTCTAACTGTAGAAGCTAAAGCGAAAATCGTTGCTGAATATGGTCGTGGAACTAACGACACTGGTTCAACTGAAGTTCAAGTTGCTCTTTTAACTGCACGTATCAATGATTTACAAGGTCATTTTTCTGAGCATAAAAAAGATCACCACAGCCGTCGTGGTTTATTACGTATGGTTTCTAGCCGTCGTAAATTATTAGATTATTTACGTCGTAAAGATTTCGATCGTTATAACCAATTAATTCAAAGACTAGGTTTACGTCGCTAATTACTAATCTACTTGAAAAGAGGCTTAGGCCTCTTTTTCGTTGTGAAAAGTTTGGGCTCTGATATAATACTGAGCGCAAAAAAATAAGTTAATTTTTTTAAGAGTAAATCAATAAGGTAAAAGATTGTCTCCATGTTTCGCGCGACTAATGAGAGCTCTATAATTTATAGATTTGTCATTAGTCGTGACAGTGAAATAATCTTTTGTTGAATACCCCCACATTGTTGAAGTGAATATCCCTAAGTTCAGCTTGATGCTGCTTCCTGTCGAGATATCAAACTTCAGCATATATAACAAGAGGACATTATTTTGTTTAATCCGACATATCAAAAATTCCAATATGGTCGCCATACTGTTACTTTAGAAACAGGAATTATGGCACGTCAAGCAACAGCTGCCGTTATGGTTAATATGGATGATACTGCTGTATTTGTAACCGTTGTTGCGAATAAAAAAGTTAAAGAAGGTCAAGACTTTTTCCCGTTAACGGTTAACTACCAAGAGCGTACTTATGCCGCTGGTCGTATTCCGGGTGGATTTTTTAAACGGGAAGGACGCCCAAGTGAAGGTGAAACCTTAATTGCTCGCTTAATTGACCGTCCATTACGCCCGTTATTTCCGGAAGGATTTGTTAACGAAATTCAAATTATTGCAACCGTTGTTTCAGTTAATCCTGAAGTAAGCCCTGATTTAGTTGCTATGATTGGTGCATCTGCTGCGCTTTGTCTATCTGGTGTACCATTTCATGGTCCAATTGGTGCTGCACGAGTTGGATTTATCAACGATGAATTTGTCTTAAACCCTTCAGTAAAAGAGCTTGCCAGCAGTCGTTTAGATTTAGTGGTAGCAGGAACTAAAAGCGCTGTTCTCATGGTTGAATCAGAAGCGGATATTTTAACTGAAGATCAAATGTTGGCGGCAGTGGTATTTGGTCATGAGCAACAACAAGTTGTAATTGATAATATTAACGAATTTGTTGCTAAAGCAAATCGTGAAAAATGGGATTGGGTTGCACCAGCTAAAAACGAAGCTTTATATGACGCCGTTTCACAATTGGCTAAAGCCCGTTTAGGTGAAGCTTATCGTATTACTGAAAAACAAGCACGTTATGCACAAATCGATCTGATTAAAGAAGAGGTTTTAGCAACTTTACAGGCTCAAGATGAAGAGCTTGATGAAAACGAAGTTTTCAATATTATTGTTGATTTAGAAAGCCAAATTGTTCGCCAACGTGTTATTGCCGGTGAACCACGTATCGACGGTCGCGAAAAAGATATGATTCGAGCGCTGGATATTCGTACCAATGTATTACCAAGAACGCATGGTAGTGCTTTATTTACACGTGGTGAAACTCAAGCACTCGTGACAGCAACATTGGGGACTGAACGTGACGCTCAAATTATTGATGAGTTAACCGGTGAGTATACTGAACGATTCTTATTACACTATAACTTCCCGCCTTACTCAGTAGGTGAAACTGGTATGGTTGGTTCGCCGAAACGTCGTGAAATTGGTCATGGTCGTTTAGCTAAACGTGGTGTTGCTGCTGTAATGCCAAGTAAAGAAGACTTCCCATATACTGTTCGTGTGGTTTCTGAGATTACTGAATCAAATGGATCATCTTCAATGGCTTCTGTTTGTGGTGCTTCATTAGCGCTTATGGATGCAGGTGTGCCAATCAAATCTTCTGTTGCCGGTATTGCAATGGGATTAGTGAAAGAAGGTGATAACTTTGTTGTGCTTTCTGATATTTTAGGTGATGAAGATCATCTTGGTGATATGGACTTTAAAGTAGCTGGTACCCGTGAAGGTGTGAGTGCTTTACAAATGGATATCAAAATTGAAGGCATCACTAAAGAGATTATGCAAGTTGCGCTAAACCAAGCAAAAGGTGCTCGTTTACACATCTTAAGCGTAATGGAGCAAGCGATTAACAAGCCTCGTCAAGAAATTTCTGAATTTGCACCACGTATTTACACCATGAATGTCAATCCTGATAAGATCCGTGACATCATTGGTAAAGGTGGCGCAACTATTCGTGCATTAACCGAAGAAACAGGTACAACAATTGAGATATCTGACGACGGTACAGTGAAAATTGCAGCTTCTGACGGCAATAAAGCCAAAGATGCAATGGCTCGCATTAATAATCTGGTTGCTGATGTCGAAATTGGCAAAATCTACACCGGTAAAGTGACACGTATTGTTGATTTTGGTGCGTTTGTTTCTGTTATTGGTGGCAAAGAAGGTCTTGTTCATGTCTCACAAATTGCTGACCACCGAGTTGAAAAAGTGGCAGATTATTTGAAAGTTGGGCAGGAAGTGAATGTAAAAGTTCTTGAAATAGATCGCCAAGGGCGCATTCGTTTAAGTATGAAAGACGCCGTCGAATCAACACCAGACGTTGCTCCGACGACAGCAGAATAAAAGATTATTCATCAGGAGTTCAATATGAGACTATTCAACCTGAAAATTATAGCCTGTTTATTGGCAGTTGCTATTTTATCAGGTTGTAGTAGTTCTTTTACTGTATTGGCTGTTCCGGAGCAAATTTCTTATGATGACGAATTGAAAATTGCTCAGCTCAGCCAACAGTTATCACGAAAAGATATTGACCCTGTGACACGAATGCAGCTTATTTTTGAACGGGGTATTGTTTACGATTCATTAGGTTTTAAAGCGTTTGCACAAAGTGATTTTAATCATTTATTAAGTATGAACTCTGATGTTGCAGATCTCTATAACTTTTTAGGCACTTATGCCTTAAGAGATGGGGAATTTGATACTGCGATAATGTTGTTTAATACGACTTTAGAGCTCGATCCTGCTTATGCTTTTGCTTATTTCAATCGTGCTATTGCGTTGTATCGTACCGGACATTATCAAACAGCTCAACGAGATGCAATAAAATTCCATCAATATGATGTGAATGAACCAATCCGAATTTTGTGGCTATATCTGATTGAAAAAGAGGCAGATAAACAAGCCGCACAAAAAATGCTACAAAAACGTTACGATCAAATTAGTGATAAAACTGTTTATAGTAGCGATATCGTTGCATTTTATTTAGGTAAAATTAGTCAATCTAAATTAATGCAAAATCTTCAACAAGGCGCTGAAAATAATCGGCAGTTAGCTGAGCGCCTTTGTGAAACATACTTTTACTTAGGTAAATATTATCAGAGTAAAGGTGACAACGAGCGTGCCAAAATGTTATTTAAATATGCTTTAGCCAATAATATTTATAACTTTGTTGAACATCAACAGGCACTTTACGAATTAAAGTTACTTGATGAAAAGTAACAAGGGTCATGCCAGTTTAAAAGTGAAAATATTGTTATAGCGTAGTTCTGATTTGCCAATTATATACACAACTATTTGATGATGCTGTTAATCCGTTTTATCTTTCATAAAGATTGTACCGATATAACTATGTTGCAAAAATTCGAATAGCCTTAAAGCGTATCGGCAGTTAGTTATTGGGGTGAGTTGTAAATTTTCCATTTAGTGAGCTGGCATAAATTGATTAAACTTTCTTTTTTAAAAGCAATACATCATTAAAAAACCTGACTGAGGGTTATCGTTATTGATAATCATCGGAATTGTTATTGCATAAAAAGTCAGTTTTGGTTTTCAAATTTTCAAAGCGAGTTTACATGACAACAGAAGTTTCTTTTACTGATCTTGGTTTATCCGAAGATATACTTAATGCATTAAATGATCTAGGTTTTACTAAACCATCACCTATTCAATCTGAATGTATTCCACTTTTATTAGCTGGAAATGATGTTTTAGGGATGGCACAAACAGGTAGTGGTAAAACCGCCGCTTTCTCAATTCCTTTTTTGATGAATATTGATGTCAATTTAAAGGCACCACAACTTTTAGTTTTAGCGCCAACTCGTGAATTAGCCATTCAAGTTGCCGATGCTTGTGCAGAGTACGCTAAATATATGAAAGGCGTTAAAGTATTACCACTGTACGGTGGTCAACGTTATGATGTGCAATTACGTGCTTTAAAACAAGGACCTCAAATTGTCGTTGGTACGCCAGGTCGTTTACTTGATCATTTAAATCGTAAAACGCTTGATCTTTCAAATCTTAAAGGATTAGTACTCGATGAAGCCGATGAAATGTTAAGAATGGGCTTTATCGATGATGTTGAAAGTATCATGGCAACCATTCCGGAAGATCATCAAACAGCACTATTTTCAGCGACGATGCCAGCGCCAATTCGTCGTATCACTAAGCGTTTTATGCATAACCCTAAAGAGGTACAAATCAAGGGTACGAATCAAACCGCTCCTGATATTGATCAAAGTTACTGGTTAGTTCGTGGTATGCGTAAAAATGAAGCGATTATTCGTTTCTTAGAGGCAGAAGATTTTGATGCTGCCATTATTTTTGTTCGTACTAAAACTGCAACTTTAGATGTTGCTGAAGTCCTTGAAAAACACGGTTATAGTTGTGCAGCATTAAATGGGGATATGACGCAACAGTTACGTGAACAAACACTTGATCGTTTGCGTAATGGTCGATTAGATATCCTTATTGCAACGGATGTTGCGGCACGAGGTCTTGATGTTGAACGTATTAGCTTAGTGATTAACTATGATATTACTTTAGATTCTGAATCTTATGTTCACCGTATTGGTCGTACTGGTCGAGCAGGGCGTGCCGGTCGTGCAATTTTATTTGTTGATAGCCGTGAACGTCGATTACTTAAAAATATAGAACAAACGATTAAAAAACCAATTCCGGAAGTGGGTTTACCGTCAAAAGAGTTGTTAGAAAAACGTCGTTTAGCTAAGTTTACTCAACAAGTACAAGCACAGCTTGAAAGTAGTGATTTGGATCAGTATCAAGCACTATTAAACCAGATTCAAACAGAATGTGGCGCTGATCTTCAAACTATTTCGACGGCTATACTTAAATTAGCTCAAGGTGAACGCCCATTAATTTTACCACCTGATCCGGTGTTCAAACCTTCTCGCGATATGCGTGATCGTGATGGTCGTAATGGCGAGCGTCGTTTACGTGGCGATAATCGAGAAGCACCGAAACGCCGTGAACGTCGTGATGTTGGTGAAATGGATATGTATCGTATCGAAGTTGGTAAAGAAAACGGTATTGAAGTTCGCCACATTGTGGGAGCGATTGCCAATGAAGCGGATATTAGTAGCCGTTATATTGGTAATATCAAACTTTATGATACTTATTCAACCGTTGAATTACCAAAAGGTATGCCTAAGGATATCTTAAAACACTTTGAAAAAGTGAGAGTCCTTAATCAACCAATGAAGATGAGTTTAGTCAATGGCGCATCTTCTGATGCTAAGCGTGGTCGTCGTGGTAGTAGTAAAGTTGAATCGAAAGAGAAAGGCTTTACAAAAAAACGTGGTCGTGCGCCGGCACCTAAGTTTTAATTGTCAAAACCTCTGCTTAATGGCAGAGGTTTTTTTATCAATGATTACCTCGAATATTTTCACCGGCACTTTTAGGAAGTGTCATAAAATCAATCATAGCGACAAGAGTTAACCCAGCAACCATTAATAATGCCAAACGAAAATCTTCAACTGTTAAATTGGTATTATTATGTCCATGAAAACAAGCTGCGATAAATAAGAATAATGCCCCTAATACTACCCCCAAAACATTGTTGATTTGTTGCGCAATAGTTGAAAGTATATTAGCGCTTTGTACTTCACTTTTATCAATTTGCGAAAAACCTAAAGTATTTAGCGTTGTAAATTGAATTGATCTTGTTCCTCCGGATAGAAACAATACGGCTATCATCCATATCATTGGCGTTTGTGCCGTAAAAAAGGCGCATAAGACAAAACTGAGTGATAACAATAGGCCGTTTATAATTAAGATATGACGAAAGCGATAGCGACGGATCAAACTTGTATTGACTAATTTAAGTGTGATGTTACCAGCAAATAAAACCAATAATAGCGATCCGGCTAATAATGGTGACCAGCCAAATGCAACTTGAAACATAAGTGGTAACAGAAAAGGTGCACTGCTTAAGGCAATGCGGATTAATGATCCACCCAAAAAATTGGTTCGAAAAGTTCGTTTTGAAAATGCATGCAAGCTTATTAATGGGTTATTTGAGTGGGTTAAATGATAACAAGCTATGGTCAATATCATACTGCCGGAAAAAACAATCGATAAGCACAGCCAGATACTGTTTTCGGTGTGTGAAATCATCTCCAGCCCGTAAACAAAAAGCAGTAAACCTAAACCGCACAATATAAAACCGATTCCGTCAAACGCCCGCTTTTGTGGTCGCTCTTTAGGAATTAATTTCCTTGCAAAAAATAGTGCGATAATCCCTAGCGGAATATTAAGAATAAAAATCCAATGCCATGTGAGATATTGGGCAAAAAATCCGCCAATCAAAGGTCCCATAACAGGCGCAATGAGACCTGGCCAAACTAAAATAGAAATAGTGTTAACGAGTTGGTCTTTTTCGGTGCGGCTTAAAACAACTGTTCGCCCAACCGGTACCATTAATGATCCGCCTAATCCCTGCAATAACCTTGCTATGGTGAACATTGTCAGGTTAGTTGAAAGGGCACAAAATAATGAAGCTAACATAAATAAAACAATCGAAATGGAAAATACCCGATGCGCGGTAAAACGATTTGCCAGCCAACCACTGGCGGGTAGGCCAATAGCTAAGGCAAGCATGTAAGCACTAATGCCTATTGAAAGCGCTTGCGGGTTAACATAAAAAGATTTAGCCATATCCGGTATAGCCGTTGTGATGACGGTGGCATCTAAGTTTTCCATAAAAAATGTTGCTGCGACTAAAATCGCCATTTTTCGGACATGATTATTTTGCTGCATATGTTCACTAATAAAAAATAACTATCAATATATAGTACAAAAAATTTGAGTAATAAGAACGAGATTTTTAATTTCTTTATACACGATAGGATACTTAATTGCGCTTAGTTGGACTATTTTTTGGTTGGCACGATTAAGCTAATTTTTGGCAATCTTCCACGCTAATAAGCAAACAAATTGATAGGGTAAAATACTTGAGAATTTTGCCCTTAGATTTGATTGAGAGTATACTAATAGCAAATTAATCGGTATAACAGAGGTATAGCATGACAGATTCTTTAAATAAATGTAAAGCCAACGACACGCCAGCGTGTTGTTGTGTTGATGTGGGTACAATCATTGATAATGAAGATTGTAGCGCTGAGTACGAGCATGTTTTTGCAACGCAATCAGAAGCTGAAGCTAAATTGGCATCATTAACTCAAGCTGCTAATGATGTTGCCTCAGAACCATGCGAAATCAATAGCAGCATTGATAAAGTTGAAAATGGTTTTAAATTAACAGCTAAGTTCACCTTTTGTTGTGGCGCTGAGTGTTTAATTTTTCAATTAAAATTACGCTAATCAGATATAAATGAAAGTTTGTATTATCAGACATGGTGAAGCAGGTTTTTCTGCTTCATCAGATGCTAGCCGTGCACTTACCGAGTTTGGTCAAAAGCAAGCAAAGCAAGCAGGCCTTTGGCTTAAACAGCAGGACTTTAGTTTTGACCTAGGACTAGTTAGCCCGTATTTACGTGCTCAGCAGACCTTTGCACAATTGTCATCTCAAGTTTTTGTGGCAAAAAATGAAACTGAAAAGAATTTAGTGCCGGGAGGTAATCCGTCATATATCGCTGATTTATTAACTGCTCTTGCATCGACTCAATGTCAAAATGTTATAGTTGTATCGCATTTGCCATTAGTGGGCTATTTGGTTAATGAACTGTGTCCAGAAGTATCGCCCCCGATGTTCCCGACAGCAGCTATTGCTTGCGTTGATTTATCTTCAAATGCGGCAGGGAAACTTGAATGGTTTCATCAACCGGAATAAAAAAACTCAATCTATTTGATTTACCCTTAACTGGTCGAACGCTGATCGAAGCGTCGGCTGGTACGGGTAAAACTTATTCGCTTGCAATCATCTATTTACGATTGTTGCTTGGTATTGGGGAAAACAGTTATCCTAAACCGCTCGATGTTAGTCAAATATTAGTGGTGACTTTTACCAAAGCGGCAACACAAGAACTACGCTCACGTATCAGACAAAATATTCAGGAATTAAAATTAGCCATAATTGAAGGCAAGCATCAAGATCCGATTTATCAACAATTAATCGATCTTATTGAAAATAAACATATTGCTATCGAAAAGTTGACTCAAGCGCAACAATCGATGGATGATGCGGCTATTTATACAATTCATAGCTTCTGTCAACGTATATTAACCAGCCATGCTTTTGAATCGGGTGTTCTTTTTGAACAATCTTTGATTGCCGATGAATACGAACTAAAATTAAATGTAATTCAAGATTTTTGGCGCCAATATTTTATACCACTAGATAAATCGCTAGCTTATTTAGTGCTTGAAACTTGGCAAGATCCAACGGCACTATTAGCCGATTTAACGCCTTATTTAAATGTTGAGTTAGATGATTCAAATGATGAAGAACTGGAACTAATTGAGAAGATCAAAGCGTTTTATCAGCAAAATTTTGCAAAAATTGATGCTATTAAAAAAGCGTGGCTTACTTCGGTTAACCAATTGTCGGATATTATTACCCAATCCGGGGTAAATAAGAAATCTTATAGTAGTCGATATTTACCTAATTGGTTAAATAAGATCACATCTTGGGCACAAACAGCTACACAAACCTTTGGCTTACCAACAGAGCTTTCAAAATTTTGCCAATCTGTTTTGTTAGAAAAAACCAATAAAGGCCAAACAGCACCGACCCATCCAATTTTTGAACAGATTGAAGCACTGTGCAATAGTGTGCTCAACTTACGTAGTTTAATCTTAATGGATATAGTAAAAATTGTTCAAAAAGGGATCTATTACCAAAAGATTAAACGTGGAGAAATGAGTTTTGATGATCTGCTATGGCAACTTCATCGAGCTTTACGCGCTAAAAATGGTAAGCGATTAGCATTAAATATTGCCAGCAAATATTGTGTTGCCTTGATTGATGAGTTTCAAGATACCGATCCGGTGCAATACAAAATTTTTGATTATATCTATCCTAAACATAGTTTAGATACTGGTTTACTGTTTATTGGCGATCCTAAACAAGCGATTTATAGCTTTAGGGGGGCTGATATTTTTACCTATCTCAAAGCGAAGCAATCCACTGGTGAAAATCATTTTACGATGCACATCAATCATCGCTCATCAGCATCAATGGTTGAAGCGGTAAATCAGCTGTTTGCCAATCATGATAATCCATTTATTTTTGAAAATATCCCATTTCTAAACATGGATAGTGCTGAGCGTAATAGGCAAAAAGCGCTACTTATCGATAGTCAACCAACCAATGCGTTAACTGCCTATTTATTGCCTGAACAAGTGACAACGAAAACCGAATATCAGGAATATATGGCATCGTGCTGTGCAAAGCAAATTGTGGCGTGGTTAACTGATCAATCGATATCAATTCATGATGGAACTGCGCCACGTAGAGTATCGACAGCTGATATTGCTATTTTAGTTCGTACCGGGCGAGAAGCTGAAATTATTCAACAAAAGTTGCATCAAAGTGGTGTCAAAAGTGTCTATTTATCAAATCGCACTAGCGTTTTTCTATCCGATGAAGCGCAACAAGTTCTATGCTTATTACAAGCAGTGCTCATGCCTGAAAATGAATCAGCGTTACGCTTAGCATTAATGACCAAATTACTCGGGCAATCCATGGCAGAACTTGAGCAAATTAGCGATGATCAAGATAAATGGGAAAGCTTAATTGAGGAGTTTAAACAATACCAAATCATTTGGCACTATTATGGCGTCTTAGTTATGTTACGCCGTATGATGAAAAAACGCCATTTGGCTGAAAATATTTTGGCTAGTGAAGGTGGTGAACGAATATTAACTAACTTTATGCATTTGGGCGAATTATTGCAAGAAGCCGCAGATGAATTAGACAGCCCTTACGCCTTAGTACGTTGGCTGACTAAACAAATTGTTAATCCGGATTTTAATATCGAAAATCATGAACAGCGTTTGGAAAGTGATGAAAATTTGGTCAAAATTATTACCATTCATAAGTCTAAAGGTTTAGAATTTCCGCTTGTATGGTTACCGTTTATTGCGCAATTTCGAGTCTCTGACAGTCGCTTTTATCATGATAAATCTAACGACTATCGAGCAACCTATGCCTGGCAGTTGACCGATGAAATTAAACAGCAGATAGAAGATGAGCGCTTAGCTGAAGATTTACGACTGTTATATGTTGCTATGACAAGATCGGTTTATCATTGTAGTATTGGTTTAGCCGCTTTGAAAAAAAGCCAATCTGCAATCAATTATCTATTGAAAGATGACTTAAATGCAGTAGGTAATTTTGCTCATTTGGTTAATGTTGAACTGCCAATTTCAACTAAGCAATATATTTCAACTCAACCATTGAATGAATCATTATCCGCAAATGTTTTTGAGCGTAAATTTACAACTAACTGGCGAGTGACTAGCTATAGTGAGTTGCAAAAACACTATACGGTTTTACCATATAATTCAAATGTGATTAGTAATTGGGATTTAGATCAAGAACAATCAATCGACAATCTTACTTACGCAGAGACGCAGTTGGATATTCACCATTTTCCTAAGGGTGCCTATGTTGGTACTTTGTTACATAAAATCATGGAAAATATTTCACCCACTAATATCAACCAATTGTGCGGTGATATGCTCAAAAAACTTAATTTAGAAGACAACTGGTTGCCGGTCATAACGACTTGGATTGAACGAGTGTTAACCACTGAACTTCATCAAAAAGGTGCTACTTTAATGAATCTATTAAATGGTAAATGCATCAATGAATTACAGTTCTATTTGCCGATACGTCAAGCGGTGACCAGCGAGCAATTTGATAACTTATGTAAACAGTATGATGAGTTATCATTGCAGTGCCCCGAACTTGATTTTGAAACCATTAAAGGCATGCTAAAAGGTTTTATTGATTTAGTGTTTGAGTTCGAAGGGAAATACTATATCATCGATTATAAATCAAATTGGTTGGGTGAAAACGAACAAGCTTATGATCAAAATGCTATCAAACAAGTGATGTGTGAACATCGCTATGATTTGCAATACCAACTTTACTGTTTAGCGCTACACCGTTTTTTAAAAAGCCGTTTACCGAATTATCGCTATCAAGACCATTTTGGTGGTGTTTATTATCTCTTTTTGCGTGGAATGCCTGAACAAGGTGTTTTCTTCCATTTACCTCATCAACAGTTTATTGAAAAGCTCGATGAGCTGTTTGACGGTCAAGATTCGCATTGTTAAAAAAACTGAGTGTATGCACTAATTTTCACTTATTATTTTAGTGCTGACATAACCAATATCCTTTTATTTTTCCCATTATCTTTCATGATTTACTCGGCGTTATGATCAAGTGGTAGATTTGTAAAAGGTAGTTAGAAGGCACAAAAATTGTGCCTTTTTATTTGGTCAAAATCGGCTTATCTCAACATCTAAATACCAGTTGATAACTATAATGTTTATCCGTGAGTAAATATTCTTGATGAACATTAGGTGTCCACGAGTCATCTCCGCCAATACCCATATGATAAGCATCGATACTCACATAAGCGGTGGTTTGCGGTTCGAGTAAGTGGCGATGTGATGTTTCCATTAGTTGTTTGGTACCGTATTGGTTAATATTAAATTTGAACTTTTGACCGGTGATAATCATGTCATTAAGTTGCAATTTCTTCACATCGCAACGTAAACCGTTTTCGCATGGATAAATATATGGGGTGTAGAGTGCTGAAAATGGTAATGACCACTGGGCAAAAATAGCCGAACTTTTACGGTCAGGGTAATTTTCATGAGGTCCTAAACCTAGCCATTTCACCTGTTTTGGTATCTGTCTTAATTGATAGGTCAGACCGATACGGGCAGGTGCCGGCATATCATTGTTTATATCAACGTGCACCGATATTGTTAAGTTACCTTGTGAATCAAATTGATGTAACCACCTACTTTGGATGACTCGCTGGTTTTTGACATAGTAGCCGTGCAAAGCTTCAATAACAATTTTATCAATTGATTGAGTAACATCAATACCTAAGCATTGGTGGGAAAGATTGTAGTAACCCGAAGCTTTCCACTGCTCAACCCAAGCAAACGGGTTATTGTTACTGTCAAAATCACCACTAATACCAATATCATTATCAATCGGAGCTCGTATAAATTGGTCAGCAAAAGGGGCGGCTAATAATGGTTTATTGGCTTTTAACCATTGACTTAATTGCCCGGTTTGTTTATCAAATTGCCAAACTTGATTTTGAAAATTGATCACATACTGATCTTGATTTTCGCTCAATTTGAGTTGATTTTTATTCGGTACAAATGCGATCGGTGCAATGTAGTTATTCTTTAATTTCCACTGCTCCCATGCAACAATATGTTTAGCGGGTGACCAAGATGTCGCTTTGCTTTGTATCACCTGTACGGTTAAATGTAAGTCTTCATCATTAAGATCATGAGGTAATTTATCTAATAAAGTGATCGATACGCTGGCAGTTGGTTTAATATCAAGTTTAATTTTATTACTTAGTTTTTTCTTACCACTTAACGATAATTCCCAGTGCAAAACTTCATTATTGCTATGTTGGAATAGGTATTCGCTGGTAATTTCAATTATTAGTGGTTCTTGATTAATTAATTTAAATTGAAAAGGTTGTTGTATTTTTTTTACCTCGATGACACTTGGGTGTAATTTGCGATCGGGAAAAACTAAACCGTCTAAGCAAAATTGTCTGTCATGGTATGCTTCGCCAAAATCACCGCCATAAGCCCAATAGCTGTCACCAGATTGAGTATGACAACGAATGCCATGATCAGCCCATTCCCAAATAAAACCACCTTGTAATCGAGGATATTGTCTGAATGCTTGCCAATATTTAAAAAATCCGCCTAAGCTATTACCCATAGCATGGGCATATTCACAGAGTATCAAAGGGCGTTTTTCATCAGGCATTGAAATCCATTTTTTTATCGCCCATTTAGGGACGTAAGGGTGTGGTTGATCTTGATCGACTCTTGCATACATCGGGCAAATAATATCGGTAGCAGCTGTATTCGCACCACCGCCTTCGTACTGAACCGGACGAGTGGGATCATGACTTTTTATCCAAGCATAAAGCGCATCGTGATTGGCTCCATGTCCCGATTCATTACCTAACGACCAAATGATTATAGATGGATGATTGCGATCTCGCTGTACCATGCGAGTGACTCTTTCACTGTAAGCGGCAAGCCACCTTGGGTCATCAGATAAGCGGGACATTGGAAACATACCATGCGTTTCAATGTTGGCTTCGTCTACTAAATACAGGCCATATTGATCACAAAGTTCATACCAGCGAGGATCGTTGGGATAATGGCTACAGCGAACCGCGTTAAAATTGTGCTGTTTAATGAGTTTAATATCTTGCAACATGGCTTCTTCGGTGAGTGCATAACCCATATCCGGATAGAATTCGTGTCGATTAGTTCCTTTTATCAGTAATGGTTTACCGTTTATACAAAGTTGCCCATGCTTAATTTCAATAGTGCGAAAACCAACATTATAAGCTTCTGATTCGATTAATCCGTTCTTTTTGTGATATAAGCTGACAACCACACGGTAAAGATTGGGCGTTTCAGCACTCCATATCTGCGGTTTGGTAACGGGGATGCGGCAATATAAACGGTCATTATATCCGCCTTTTTCATCGATCGACGGTGTACCGATTGATTGTTGACGTTCGGCAATTAAGGTATTTTTCTGCCATAATTCAATATCGACCTTTAATAACTCGCTATCACCGTGATGTTTAACATCAATTTGTAGTGATAAATTAGCATTTTGATAACAATCATCAAATTGAGTTTGAATTTCAATATTTCGAAGATGCGATTTCGGTTTATTAAGTAATGAAACGCCACGAAAGATACCACTTAATCGCCACATATCTTGATCTTCTAGATAACTACCGTCACACCATTTTAAAACTAATACCGCAATGCGGTTTTTACCTGCTTTTAAAAATGGTGTTAAATCAAATTCAGCAGCAATTCGACTATCTTGTGAATAACCAACCCAATGACCATTACACCAAAGGTGAAAAGCTGAACTGACGCCGTCAAAGATGATTCTTGTTTCACCTTCACCTAGCCACTGTTTTGTTATATCAACATAGGTTGAATAGCAGCCTGTTGGGTTGTCCTCGGGCACAAAGGGAGGATTATAAGCAAAAGGGTAACGAATGTTAGTGTAAACCGGTGAATCATAACCCTGTAATTGCCAATTAGAGGGTACAGGTATGGTTGTGGTATCGAGCTCTTTTTTTAACCACGATTCGGGGATAAGTTTTGGACTAGTAAAGTAGCTAAAAAACCAATCGCCATTTAACGATATTATTGCATTACTATGGCTATTGTTTTTCGCACTTTGTTTGTCTCGCCAGCTATGGAATAAGGGGTGCGTATCAAGTTTGTTAATACTCAAAACGGATAAATTATTCCAATCATGTCGGTTTATAATTTCATTAAAAGACGGATTCATATATTCTCCACTTATTCTTAAGCTATCAATTTTGGGTTAATTCATATACGTTTTTAAATCTCTTTAATTATAAATAACCAACGTTCAAAAACAGTGATCAACTTAACATTTATGTAATCGCATACATTTTCATTAAATAAGATTGTTAGTTGTTTTTTATCTTCAAAAATAATATGCGATTACACCTCCAGTTTTTGCTAACAACAAAAAAATTATTACTGTGATATAGTTCACAATATTGGCAATAAGTTTTTGAATAACCATTTTTATTCGTTATATTAAAAAGCGTCCATAAATGGATTTGGATTGTTACCGAGCATATATTATCGGGCAAAACCTAAAGAACAGCGAAAACTGTTCTTTAGGTTTTTTTTTGTCCCAAATTTACGGGGCTTTTAATTGTTCAGCAAAATAAATGAGTAGGAAAAAATGAAAAATTCAACAAAAACAGTATGTAAAGTAAAACTTAAACGAATCGTTTTAGTGACTTTGCTAAGTTTGTGTTATTTGCCAAATGCTATGGCTGCTACTCAAGATGAGTTAGAAGCAAGGCTTGCTGTATTAGAGCAGAAATTATTAGCACTTAGTGAAGAGTCTAATGATTTAAAAAAACAAGTAATAGCATCAAATAAACAAATTGCAAAATTAAATAGCGATCTACAAAAACAACAAGTAGTAATAAACAATCAGAAAAAAGCCCTTAAAGATAGTCAATCAACAGCGATTGTTAAACAACAAACGCCAGTCATTCCACCGCAACAGGTTAATGCTAATAATCAAGTTATTATTGTGAGTAACAATGGCGAAGCTACACAACAAGTAGATCAACCAGTGAAAACGGCTTTCACTTTAGACGAATTTAAAGATTATATTAAAGAAGAAATTGGTTTTTCTTATAACGGCTATTTTCGTGGTGGATGGTCAACTTCCAGAAACGGAAAACCTAAAAACTATGCTGAAGGGGCATTAGGTCGATTTGGTAATGAGTATGGTGGTTGGTATGATCTTATCTTTAAGCAAAAAGTGTATGATCAAGATTCAAGGCGAGTTGATGCCATTGTTATGATTGACGGAAATGTGGCAACGAATAAAGCAGCAGGGCTATTTAATACTCAAGATGATAATATTATGCAGTTTTCTGATATTTATTTGGAAACTACAGGATTTGTCCCTTTCTTTCCTGAAGCAAAACTTTGGGTGGGTAAACACTCTCTACCTTATAACGAAATCCAGATGTTAGACTGGAAAACACAAAAAACCCCTGCCGGTGGTGGTATCGGTATCGAAAATCTCAAAGTGGGTGTCGGCGCACTTGATTTAGCATTAGTTCGAGCGGATGTGAATGTTAGAAATGGCAAAAAAGAAGTAATTGGAACTGATAGTGAGGGGAATGAATTAACCCAATATAAAAAAGAAGAAGTTGATTTGAATGAAATAGAGATTCGTTACCGTGATATCCCGCTGTGGAATGATGCAACGCTCGGTGTTAATGCACGTTATTCAGCGCCGAATAAATCGAAAATTCAAGATAGTGTGTCTGTCAAAAATGCTTGGTTAGCAAGTTTAGTTTTACGCCAAAATCAATTCTTTGGCGGGTTTAATCAGTTTACTTTACAAACGGCTACCAATTCGGTTGCTTCGCATTTTGCTAATATTAATACGAATAACCCTGAGTTTGCGGCTAATGCTGATAATGACTATATAGGCACACATACTGGCGGTAAAGCGTACCGTTTAGTCTCTGAAGGTGAGGCTTATTTAAGTGATGATGTTATTGTTGCTCATGCATTAGCATTAACCACAGGTAATGATGTTTATTCTTATGATCTTAATTTACCGCACACCGATTTTAGCAGCTTCAAATCAGCAATTCGACCTGCTTATATCTGGGATAATTATAACCAAAGTGGTGTAGAGATTGGTTATTTCAAACAGAAGAATAAAGCGGGTAACAAAACTTATCGAGAGGAAGGATATAAAACAACGCTTTATCACTCTTTTAAAGTTGGAAAAAGTATTTTATCTTCCAGACCGGATATCCGTTTTTATGTCTCTTATATTGAATCGTTGCAAAATGATATAAGTAAGTTTGATTTTAACGGTAAAGATCATCAATTGAGTTTTGGTGTTCAAACTGAAGTTTGGTTTTAGTCATTACGGCTAAAATCAAAAAAATTTCATCTGAACAATGACAAGGTTAATTTGCTTTGCTCAAATTGTTCAGATGATATTTATATTTTAGGAAATAGGAAAATTTAAACTTATTCTTGAATAAAATTAACTGAATAGCGTTTGGTTAATGTAGGTACAAATACATTAACTAGATTAGTCGGAGGCTCTTCGCCTTTAGCTAATAACAAGGCAAGTTCAGCAGCTTGCTCAGCCATAGTTTGTAACGGATAGCGAACAGTGGTTAATTTTGGATGTAAGTACCGTGCTAGTAATAAATCATCAAAACCAATAATCGAAACTTCGTTAGGAATTTTAATATCGTTGTCATACAAAACCGACATTGCACCTGCTGCCATGGAGTCATTGTAGCAAGCAATAGCGGTAATCTGACGATTGCGTTCAAGTAATGACATCATTGCTTGCTCGCCACCGACTTCATTTGGTGATGCAAAAGTAATTAAATTTTCATCAACTTTTATATTATGTTCAGCTAATGCGTCTTTATAACCTTGTAATCGATCTGATGAGTCAGATATTTCATGATTAGAACATAAATAACCAATTTGACGATGACCATTTTGGATCAAATGTTTAACCGCTAAATATGACCCATAGCGATCATCAAGAGCGATACAACGTTTTTCAAAACCTTTTACTATTCGGTTAATTAAAACCATGCCCGGCACTTGTTGCATTAACTTTATTAATCTAGAATCTGGCAAAACTTTAGCATGGACAACCAGTGATGAGCATCGGTGTTCAATGAGCTGTGTGATAGCATTGTATTCTTGTTCTTCTTGATGATATCCATTACCAATTAATAAAAAGTTTCCTGTTCGTTTGGCCACTTTCTCAATTGTTGTGACCATAGCGCCAAAAAAAGGATCAGAGACATCCGCAACGACAATACCGATTGTATTTGAATTTTGCTGGGATAATGCACGTGCATTAGCATCTGGATAATAGTCTAATTTTTCCATGGCCTTTTTCACAATTTCACGTGTTTTATCACTGACATTGTCTGCGTTATTGATCACTCTTGATACTGTTGCAACAGATACTTTAGCTAATTGTGCAACATCTTTTATTGTCGCCATAAAAAAGACCCTTTATTTAATTACTTCTTATAAAATTATGTTTTTATGTATATTATTTGTCAATATAGAGCTTGTAGACTACCAACGATTAAAAACAAAAAGGGCTAGTAAAGCGGAAGGGGAACCTGCACTTGAATCATTTTACTTGCATCCTAAAGTTGATTCTGTTTGTAAAACATATTACTCCAAATATGTGACTTCACTATGCATGATAAGGCAAAACGTTAAGTTTGCCAAACCCTATCTAATCCTGAATCGTTTCAGTAAAAATAAGTTATTAAAGGGGACGTGGATATTTTCACCATTTCCCCTTTTTTTCATAAATGCTAAGTTATGGATTTTAAGTCATATTATTTAACTGTTACTTTTATCAGCATTGCCGTAGCAGGATCTAGAACTGGCAATGGTAATCCGATATTCATTAACCAATCTCCAGATAATATGGTTTGTTGCTCCATCCATTTTGGTAATACTTTCATTGCATGACCACTAATTTTTGGATCAATATTATCCGGCATATCTAACACTTCAATGTGATATTGTTTATCCGGTAATAAACCTGTTAAACGTAAATTACCACTTAATGCATAAGTTGGTAGTGCTAATTGTGCGACAATGAAAGCGGCTTGTTTTTGGTCTTGGCTGACAACCCCATAACTTTGCATAGCTGGCGCATCGTCCACATCTAAACGAACGCTGTTACCATTATGCAGTAATGGCCGAAGTTGTTTATGTAATTTGATATAGTGCGCAAAACCTTGTTGCTCAGCGTCTGACTCTTTAACCGGGTCTAGTTCAACGCCCATATGTCCGAATAACGCTGTTAAGCCCCGTAAATTCATGTGTAATTGACGGAAAGTTGTATGGCATAATGCACCACCAATATGCGCCCCCATTACCTCTGGAGGGAAGAAATAACTCATACCACGTTGAATAATTTGTCGATCTAAGGCATCGTTAGAGTCTGAAGTCCAGAAACGTTGAGTTCGTTTTAATATCTCATAATCAATACGCCCACCACCTGATGAACACGATTCAATTTCAACATGAGGGAATTTTTGTTGTAAGATATCAATCAATCGATAAAGTGCTTTTGTTTGTCCGACAATTGCCGGGTAGCCTTCATGACCAGCTTGAACGATTTCACGATTCATATCCCATTTAATGTAATCAATATCATAACTACTGAGCAACCAAGTCAATCTTTCCAATAGGTAATCAAAAACGGCTGGATTTTGTAGATCGAGTAAATATTGATGTCGCCCTTCTGGTTGATTGTAACCTCGTAACTCGAGTAACCAATCCGGATGAGCCCGATAAAGATCAGAATTTTTATTGATCATCTCCGGTTCGACCCAGATACCAAATTCCATACCGAGATCTTTAACATGTTTAATTACAGGCTCTAAACCATTTGGGTATTTTCGTTCATCTAAATACCAATCACCTAATGCTTGATAGTCATCGTCTCGTTTACCAAACCAACCGTCGTCAATAATAAAGCGTTCCACGCCCATTTGAGCTGCTTTGGTTGCCATTTGCATAATATAATCCGGGTTATGGTCAAAAAAGATCCCTTCCCAAGTATTAAGATGTACCGGACGTGGTTTATTTTGTACAAATTTAATGATATTTTGGCGTAAAAATTGATGAAAATTTTGGCTCATTTTATTTAAGCCTTCATCGCTATAAGTCGCATATAGCCAAGGCGTGCTGAGTGTTTCTCCTTTCGCTAAAGATATCTCACCTGAATAGTAGAGAGCTTCTGCTTGAATAAAACGTTTACCATTACTTTTTACGGCGACTTGAATTCGGTGATTACCACTCCAACCCAAATGAATTCCCCAAACTTCGCCAGTCTGTTCTTTAAATCCTTCTGCGCCTACAACCATTCCCGGAAAATATTCGTGCGATGTGCGCCCACGGCGGTTTTCCTGTAAATATCCACAATGTTCTATTTTTGTTCGGTGTGGGAAAAACTCTTTAATCCACCGCCCACTAAATGCCATTAGCTCCTGCGCTCGTTCCGGAATAGGTAGTGTTACTGATAGACGGCTAACTTGATAGGGTTCATCTGCTAAATTAGTCAGACTATTTTGACACTGCAAAACGCCGCTATCATCCAAAATTAATCTGCTAGTTAACCGGAGTTTTGCAATATTATCCTCACTGATTATGGTGATGTCATTACCGGATGTTTTAACTTCTTTGGTGACAAAAACAGGTGACCAATCTTGACCATTTCGATGCCCTTCAAGCCCGGGGGTACTAAAATTACCTAAGCCTTCTTCGGGGCTAAGCGTAAAAGGTACGTCAACATCAATACGCGCATTAGGCACCGCAGGTATAAACATATCTATCGCATCCGGTGATTTGTCATGTAACCGTTTACCAAAATAACAAAGTTCTGCATAAGGTTTAGTGCGTAAGATAATATCGATATTATTATTTCTAAGATGATAGTTCATGTCTTCTCCCAAAGTTAATCACATCACGGGTATAAGATAATGAAAATTGAACTAAAATAGTATTATTAATTATTAATTTTGTGATTAAGATCTCATAAAATGTAATCGGTTTCATTTTTTAAGTGAAATATTATTATCTATTTATTCATAATTATTCTAAATGGTTATGCGAAAAGCCTATTTTTTATGTTATTATGTAACAATTATGAATAAATAGCAGAAATATCATGAAAAAACAGAATATTATTACTTTTGTTTCGCTTTTAACATTAGTCTTTAGTGCCAATGCTGTCGATAAATATGTATCTGACAATGTAGATGTTTATTTACGTCGAGGACCGAGCTCTAATTATGCTTTTTCTGGTTCGGTTAAAGCTGGCGATAAAGTTGTTGAATTAGAAAAAAGTGCTGACGGTAAATATACACGAATTCAGACTCGTAATGGTGGTTCTGCTTGGATCGAGTCAGCAAAATTGAGCGAAAATCCTAGTTATAAAGAGCGTTTTCCTGAATTAGAAGCCCAACTTGCTGAATATAAAGATAAAGTCGAAAATGCAGAAAAACATCAACAAGATATGGTTAAAAGCTATGTTGAAAAACTACAAGTTTCTGATGAATTAGTTGAGACATTGCAAAATAAAAATAAAGCACTTGAAGCAAAATCAAAACAGCTTGAAACTCAACTTGAATCAATGTTAAATCAAGTTGATGACAAGCGCCGTGATCTGATTGTCACATGGTTCACCTATGGTGGACTTGTTGCCGGTGGCGGTTTAATTTTGGGGCTTATTTTACCTCATATTATTCCTCGTCGACGCAATAAAGATCGGTGGATGCGCTAAATGAGTAAAATCTATCTTGTTGGTGGCTCTGTACGGGATAGATTGTTAAATCTACCGGTGACGGATCGTGATTGGGTGGTTGTAGGTGCAACACCCGATGAACTTTTATCATTAGGTTACCAGCAAGTGGGTAAAGACTTTCCTGTCTTTTTACACCCTGTCACAAAAGAAGAGTATGCTTTAGCTCGCACCGAAAGAAAATCCGGTAAAGGTTATACCGGATTTATCTGTGATTTCAATAAAACAATTACCCTAGAACAAGATCTTATTCGTCGGGATTTGACCATTAATGCTATTGCAATGGACGAAAACGGCAATATAGTTGATCCTTACCATGGTGTTGAAGATCTCAATCATAAATTATTACGCCATGTTTCCCCCGCTTTTCGAGAAGATCCTTTGCGTATCTTACGTGTTGCTCGTTTTGCTGCTCGTTATGCTCATTTAGGTTTTACCATTGCTCAAGAGACTAAAGATTTAATGGTTGAGATGGTGCAGGGGGGCGAGGTTAATTCCCTCACACCCGAACGTGTTTGGAAAGAGACCGAAAAGGCTTTAGCGACCCAAAATCCACAAATCTATTTTGAAGTTCTAAAACAGTGTGGGGCGCTATCAATCTTGTTTACACCTTTAACACTCTCTGAAGCGAATTTAGCGGCATTGAAACAATCAGCTTTAATTACTGACGAACTTGTGGTGCGTTTTGCTGTGTTATGTGCCAAGATGCCAACACGTCAATCTGTTGAGGCATTATGTTCACACATTAAAGCGCCAAATAACTTTTCTAAGACAGCTATTATGGTGCAACAAAACATTAATCGTGCCGTTTGTGCTGACAAACTGACAGCGCAACAACTTAATGATTTATTCAATAGTATTGATGTTTGGCGAAATCCGGCGCATCTTAATCAACTGATTGCTGCTGGCCAAGCTTATGCAACCAGCAAGGAGTTTACTCAAGCTCGATATCTTAAAGACGCTTATAAAATCGCTAGTAGTGTCAATGTGCAAGATATTATTGCAGAAGGCTTTGCAGGAAAGTTTATTCAAGTTGAGTTACAAAAAAGACGAATTGAAGCGTTATTAAACTGGATTTGATTGCATCTTAATCAGTTGCGACTTTTTTTTAAAATATCTAAAAAAAAGGGTTGACGATTTGGCTTAACACAAGCATAATGCGCCTCGCAGTGTTGGTTATGACGTTGCGAATGAAATGGCTACGTAGCTCAGTTGGTTAGAGCACATCACTCATAATGATGGGGTCACAGGTTCGAATCCCGTCGTAGCCACCATTAAGATTAAGTTTACTTTATTAAAAGTATATAATGCGGGTGTGGCGAAATTGGTAGACGCACCAGATTTAGGTTCTGGCGCCGCGAGGCGTGGGGGTTCAAGTCCCTTCACCCGCACCATTTTAATCTTAATGTTTATCCTTATTGGGGTATAGCCAAGCGGTAAGGCAGCGGGTTTTGATCCCGCCACGCCCAGGTTCGAATCCTGGTACCCCAGCCATTCCAATCTGCATATTTTGATATCTATTAGCTAATCTGTTTTGTCTTTGCTTTATACATTCTTGGTTATTCCTTTACGGGT
Source organism: Gilliamella sp. B2923 (assembly GCF_026536565.1). Lineage (NCBI taxonomy): Bacteria > Pseudomonadati > Pseudomonadota > Gammaproteobacteria > Orbales > Orbaceae > Gilliamella > Gilliamella sp. B2923. The sequence continues at coordinate 393,718 of NZ_JAFNNZ010000001.1, forward strand.
ATGGCGGAATTGGTAGACGCGCTAGATTCAGATTCTAGTTCCGAAAGGTGTGCGAGTTCAAATCTCACTACCCGTACCAGATATCTCTTCTCCATTATAATTGGGGTATAGCCAAGCGGTAAGGCAGCGGGTTTTGATCCCGCCATGCCCAGGTTCGAATCCTGGTACCCCAGCCATTTTTACCACATGCAAATATTTTCTAATCTGCTTTGAATCTCTCAATATACAATTATTACTCAACCTTCTTTTTATATTTCTGTATTGGTCCGAATAGGATATCGCTAATTTTAGGCAAACTAAGCATAGTTCAAATAACTTAGGTATCGAATAAGTTCATTATTACTTATCTGGATTTGATGCATGATCGGACTGAGTTTATAGGCTGACAGATGAAAGTTAATTAATGAAGAAGTTTTGTGAGTAGGAATATACAAGCGGATTTGATAGATAAAACTAAATTGCGTTAAAAAAGTCCACAAGCGATATTTATTGATGTCGCTTGTGGAGTTTGTTTATTTAAACTTATTTATATAAATTTAAATATACTGTTTGTGCAGTTCCTGCGCGGTTGGCTGAAACTTCTTTGACATAATAGAAATGGGCACCGTTAGCAATAGCATGTTTTTGAGCAGCAGCGCTTATTTCACTGGTGTTATTAAAGACACCATGGAAAGTAATGGTTTCATAAGGTTGCATTGTTTTAAATGCATCACTGCTAATTTCGTAAGCATCTTGACCTGCAATTGCTTTAGTTACGATGAAGTTTCTTACTGGTGCATCTTTTTTATAAAGTAATACATCAACATCTTGTGCACGGTTTTTGGTATCCGCCGCTGAAATTGAATCTACATAAAATGCATAAGCACCTTTTTCAGTTGCAAGCTTACTTGCTTCATCCATAATTTCAGATGTATTGTTGTAATTGCCTTTGAATTTGACAACTTCAAATGGAAGGTAATAAAGGGCTTTAGAGCGAGAATAAACTACGACATTATTATGTGTAATTGGCTCTTTACTAACGGCAATAGGGGCATTTTGTAAATAGATGTCGGCATAAACAATGGCTCGATCAGATGAGTCGCCAGCAGATGCGCTTTCAATCGCTTTGATATGATAATATTTTGCGCCTGCTTCATCAGCTGCTCTAGAAATGTCATCAGCTGCGTTTTGTGCTTGTAAATAAGAACCTGTCACTGAAATTTCTTTTAATGGAATTAAGTTTTCACTTTGTTGCTCAGTTAAAGGCTCCGCTGCATAAAGATTTGCAACAGGTAAAGATAATAATAAGGCTAGAGCGATAGATGATTTATTAAGATGCTTCATGTTAGTATCCTTCATATTTAGGTTAAAATTATAATCAATCTTTAACGCTTACTTAATGGCAGATATTACGGCATAGAAATGAGAGAGATTTACTTTAAGTACTCTCGGATTTTGTCTTTGTCTACTTATAAAAAGCGTTAGACAATAAGTTGTCCATGAGGGAATTGTTAAACAACTTATATTATATATATATGATTATTAGGCTAAAAATCAAGATATTTATATTAAAAAAATGTTTTTTCGCATAAATTGCAAAAAAATTACAGATAATTTAAGTGATTTTCAAGGAAAAATACTGTCTAATAATCAACCAAATTTTATCGATTAGTGTTAATTGTTTGAATAAAATTTTGGATGATCTGAGCAGTTAATCCCCAAATAACGTGATTATGGAATTGATAAAAATAGACTCGATGCTCAGATCTTTTTTGCCAATCAGTTGATCGATTAGGTAATAAATCAAAAGGAAAATCATTAGCCGGCTTATGACCGACTAACATGGTTGCTTGTTTCGGGGAATTATTGATAAACCATTGAATAGGTACAGTGAAAATATCTTCAACTTCATCTGTATTGAGCTGTAAATTATTTATCGAATCGATTTTACCAACAAAGGGATAGATAACCATTCCTAAACTGGCTATAAATTTTGGTAATTGACCTAAAATTGTGATCTGATTGGTATTAATACCGAGCTCTTCATTGGTTTCTCTAATTGCGGTATCTTGGGGTGTTAAGTCGTTTTTTTCCACTTTTCCACCCGGAAAACAGATATCGCCCGGCTGCCATTTTAGCGTTTTGGATCGAATTTGAAACAGCAATTGTAATTGATCATCGATCTCAACAATTGGAATCAATATTGCTGCTTTATGATTGATTTCTTTTTGAAAATTGGTGTTTTTTAAAATGTGAGCTATTTTTTCGATTGAGATCATAATATTTATTTTGTTTTATTTTTAATTTTACATTGTTTTTACGTTATAATAGGCAAATATTAGATTGAAGTTGTTCGTTAGTAGTAAATGTGTTTCACCTGAATAATGCTATGCAATACTATATTAAAAACATAAAAAAAGAACTTAAAGATCTTGCTTTACTGAAACACGAACGAGCACGAAGTGGTATGTCGGTGGAATTCCAACGAGTATTTTCTTTACTACCGGCTCTTTTTCATTATCATCATCCAAATTTACCCGGCTACATTAATCAAGAAGTACCGTCCGGCATTACTTACTATCAAATTCCCGATAAGACGGCTGAGCAACTTGAAGTTGATTTCAATTTTACTGCAACTGAAATAAATCCACGCTCTGACATATCGGCTTTATATTCAATGGGCAGTACTTGCTCAATAGGTCAATCAGTTACATCTGATCTCGATATTTGGGTTTGTGTAGAAAATAATTTATCTGAAAAAAGAAAGCAAGTTTTAATCCAAAAATGTCGTTTGATAGAGCAATGGGCTCAAGAACTTGATGTGAAATTGACACTCTTTGTGGTTGATGTTGATCGTTTTATTAATAAGCATCATGAATGTTTAATGGGTGAAAATTGTGGATCAGCACAACATATATTACTGCTTGAAGAGTTTTACCGCTCTGCCAATTTGCTTGCGGGTAAATTTTTATTATGGTTTGCTGTTCCTGCTAATTTCACAATCAATGATACAAAATACCCAACTTATGAAGCCTGCGTGCAAGGCTTAATTGATTCTAAAATTATTCAACGTGAAGAGTGGATTGATTTTGGACCATTAACCGGATTATCAGCCGAAGAGTATTTTGGTGCTAGCTTATGGCAACTTTATAAAAGTATTGATTCGCCGTTCAAAGCGGTGTTGAAAACGTTATTACTTGAAGCCTATTCTTGGATTTATCCCGAAAATAGACCTATTGCTTTTCAAATGCGAGAGTGTATACAACAGTCTCAAACCCATAAAGGGAATTACTTAGATTCTTACTTATTGCTGTTAGAAAGGATCTCTGATTATTTGATTGAACTGAAAGATTTCGAACGATTGGAACTAGTAAGGCAGTGCTTTTATTTAAAAGTGAATGAAAGTTTATCCGTTCCAACGCAAACAGCATCTTGGCGGCGAAAAGTGCTCGATGATTTAGTCAAACAATGGGGCTGGGGAAAACCGCTTATTGCTAAATTAGATGCTTATCAATCGTGGAAAATCGAGCAAGTGCGTGAAGTCCATGAAGTGCTTTTACACACAATGATGACAGGGTATCGTAACTTACTCAATTTTGGTCGTCGAAATAATTTAGATTCACGCATAAGCCCGCAAGATTTGGCCATACTTACTCGCAAACTGTATGCATCATTTGAGGTATTGCCGGGTAAAATTACAGCGTTAAAACTCAATATTTCTGATAATTTGCAAGAAAATGTTTTAACCTTTATTCATGTTAAAGAAGATAGAATAAATCGAGCGGGTTGGTATATTTTTAAGCAACAGCCTGTTTTAGTATCGATTATTGGGCATCAATATTTAGAGTATAGCAAGTATTTAGTTAAGCTTGTCGGTTGGTGCTATTTCAATGGTTTAATCTCTGACTCGACTGAGTTTTATTATTACGACGGTGATGAGCGAGATAATGGAAAAATTACCCAATTGATTGCAGATCTAAAAGCTTATTTTCCAATTGATGTGCCGGCAGCAACCGAAGAGCAGCTTTACGGGCCTTGTGAAATCCGCCATTTAGCCATTATGTTAAATCTTGAAAATGATCCAACTTCAAATCTTGCATTTGAAAACGAGATCGGCACAAATGTGTTAAATTATGGCACCGAAGAATTAAGTTTGATTGGTTCGATTGATTTATTATATCGAAATTCATGGAATGAAATACGAGTATTACATTTTAATGGTGCACTGTGTGTACTTGAAGCAATTAAAGCGCTACTTAATCGCATGCATAAAGATGCTGATTTACCTGATTCAATCGAAATCTTTTGTTATAGCAAATTTTTAAGTGATGAAATTAAAACGCAGGTAAAAAAATTAATGGATGAGTGTATTGATTTGCGTTTGACAACAACTCAAAATAACCTAACGCAAGTTAAACCGCTTAGAATCGATGGTCAATCTTGGTATCTATTTTTTGAACGGCTTGGGGTTTCGTTTCATCAATTTGAAAACGCTATTGATTTTTATGGTGCAGTATCCAATAATAAAGTTCAGGGACGACCTCTAAATATGCTCGATGAAACTAATGAATTGCCAAAAGAGATAGATACTGTCGCATATGTAGGGATTATTCAGTTCTTTTTTGAAGATACTGATACAGGATTTGACCTTTATATTCTCAATGAACATAATCAAGTTGAAATATATCGTAATTGTAATGGTACCAAAGAAAACATGGTAAAAGCGATTAATGATTTTTACGTTTTATCTGATGATCGTTTTACTTTTACCACTAGCAGTTCGGTAAATTTCAATTTACCTCAATTTTATCAGATCATATATAATGATGACGGTTGTCGAGAGATCCTTTTATTAAATTAAAAGATCTTTAAAAAGATCATGTTAAGAAGTTTCAGAAATATACTACGTTTCAGTATAAAAATAGTGGAGATTCTGTTTTTCTGGTAAAAAAAATAAAATTTCTATTAAAATAATGGGAACTTTTTTCAATTTTAAGAATCTAACAGTTAGTGAGCACAATTTTGGGCCAACTAATTAGTTATAAACATAATGAGGAATGGCCTTAAATGGGGGAGCAATTAACAGACCAAGTTTTAGTTGATCGTGTTTTGAACGGAGATAAAAATGCGTTTAATTTGCTTGTGGTTCGTTATCAAAACAAGCTAGCTCATTTGGTCTCTCGTTATGTTTTACCTTCGGAAGTTCCCGATGTTGTGCAAGAAACTTTTATTAAGGCTTATCGTTCGTTAAGTCTATTTAAAGGTGAAAGTATTTTTTATACTTGGTTGTATCGAATAGCCGTTAATACAGCTAAAAATTATTTAGTTTCTCAAGGTCGAAGACCACCATCTTCGGACATTGACGCAAGTGAAGCAGAAACTTATGAAGGTGCAGACTCGTTAAGAGATTTTGATAATCCGGAAAGTTTAGTGCTTTCGAAAGAAGTTGAAAAAGTTGTATTTGAAGCTATTGAGGCATTACCTGATGATTTAAGAACCGCTATCACACTACGTGAGATCGATGGATTAAGTTACGAGGAAATAGCCGAAATCATGGATACACCTGTTGGAACAGTAAGATCACGTATTTTTAGAGCGCGTGATGCTATTGATGAAAAAATAAAGCCACTTATTAGTGGTTAACCTAAAATCGTTATAAGTAGTCATAAATTTAAGGTATCTACTATGCAAATAGAACAGAAACAGCAACTTTCATCACTCATGGATGGTGAGTTTTCAGATGATCGTGTCATTGATGCAGTATCAAATGATGAAAGTTTGCAATCTTGCTGGCACCGCTATCACATTGTAAGAGAAGCAATGCGTGGAGAACTGCACAGTAGTACATTAACTTTAGATCTTTCCGATCAAATTGCCCAAGCTATTGCGAATGAAGATTTATATACGCCTTTAGCTGAGCAACCTGATCAACATGAAGTGTCATTACCAAAACCTGAAAATCTATTCTGGATTCGTACCAAAGATTTGCTTGGAAAAGTAAGCCAAGTAGCTTTAGCTGCTTGTGTCACATTAGCAATTATTGCTGGTGTTCAGTATCATCAGGGTAAATCAGATGATACTAATGGTATTCCTCTATTAAATACTGTGCCTATGGGAGTAAATGTTGCGCCAGTAGGTGGCATTAAACAGCAAAATGATCAACAGTTACTTGATAAAAGGCAATATGATAAAATTAGGTTATTAGTTCAAGATTATGAATTACAAAAAAGGTTAAATGCCCAATAAATTATAATGAAACTGATAATTGATATCATAAATTCAATCTCTAAACAGAGTAAAAATTGTATTATTACTCTGTTTTTTATGTTGTGCTCGTTTTCATCATTTGCCACCCAAACTGAGCAAGCTTTAAAACTATTAAATAAAATGAGTGATGCGGTTCAAACCCGTAGCTATCAAATTCATTTCCTTTCGCAAGATAGAGATGATTATGTTAATACCTTCCAATACACCCATTTAGGTGCATCAAAAAAAGAGGATGTTAACGCTCATTTGCTCTATCTTGAAGGCCCTGCAAAAGAGATCATATTACACAACAATATCACAAGTTATTTTCAACCTGATAGCGCTTCGTTTTCAATCAATAGCCCTCGCATAACTGAAGCTTTTCCTGATGTCATTTATAATAATTTTGATGAACTAGTAAGCACTTATGATTTTATCTTATTAGGAAAAACCCGAACGGCAAACAGAAGTGCTCAATTGGTGAAAATGATCGCCAAAGATAAAGATCGTTACAGCTATGTTATTTGGATCGATGACGAAAACTTTTTACCTATTCGAATTGATCTGCTTGATCTTGATAGTGAAATTATTAATCAATTTAAGGTAATTGATTGGGATGAAAACTTTGATCAAAAAGCCTTTAAAAAATATATTGAAGGTCATACTTATCCAATTTTATTATCGATTGAAACACAGAATCACGTACTTGATGCATGGCGTTTAGCTTGGTTGCCAAAAGGATTTAAAGAAGTTGCAGCTTACAGTGTTAATTTTTATAATTCCGATATCGCCACTAAGTTGTTTTCTGATGGTGTGTTTTCCTTTACTGTCAATGTCTCGTCAGAACAAGCCAGCCAACTTAATCAACTTATCCAACAAGGTGGACGGACTATTTTTTCAACCAATGTAGGTAATAAAAACATTATTATTATCGGCAATCTTCCCCAAAATACAGTTGAACGAATTGCACAAAATATTGTTGAGAAACCAAAGGAAACATCTCGATAACACTATGCTTAGTGACTATTAAAGTGTAAAATGTCCATTTTCTATTTTCGTGATTATCTAAATTGTTATTTTAAGCATTAACATTTCAGATGGTTAACAGTATATAACTAAAACACAAATTATAACTTATTGATATGAATAAAAATATCCGCAATTTTTCAATTATTGCTCATATTGACCATGGCAAATCTACACTTTCTGATCGAATTATCCAAATTTGTGGCGGGCTTTCAGATCGTGAAATGGAAGCACAAGTTCTTGACTCAATGGATCTCGAACGTGAACGTGGTATCACAATTAAAGCACAGAGTGTTACATTAGATTACCATGCTAAAAATGGTGAAACATATCAGCTTAATTTTATCGATACACCAGGACATGTTGACTTTTCTTACGAGGTATCTCGTTCGCTAGCTGCTTGTGAAGGTGCTTTATTGGTTGTTGATGCCGGACAAGGTGTCGAAGCGCAAACGCTAGCCAATTGTTACACTGCGTTAGATATGGATCTTGAAGTTGTCCCAGTTCTTAACAAAATTGACTTGCCAGCTGCGGAGCCAGAGCGTGTTGCCGAAGAGATCGAAGACATTGTCGGCATTGATGCAAGTAATGCGGTAAGATGTTCTGCTAAAACAGGGGTTGGGGTTGTTGATGTGCTAGAGCAGCTTGTTAATGACATACCAGCGCCTGAAGGTGATTCAAATGCGCCATTACAAGCGTTAATTATTGATTCATGGTTCGATAACTATTTAGGTGTTGTCTCTTTAATTCGTATTAAAAATGGCGAATTACATAAAGGCGATAAGATCAAAGTGATGAGTACCGGCATGACTTATAATGTCGACAGGTTAGGTATTTTCACGCCGAAACAAGTTGATAAAACATGTTTACATTGTGGTGAAGTTGGCTGGGTAGTGTGTGCGATTAAAGATATTTTAGGTGCACCGGTTGGTGATACATTAACCTCTGCAAAAGCGCCTGCGGAAAAACCATTACCGGGTTTCAAAAAGGTTAAACCACAAGTTTACGCGGGTTTATTCCCAACCAGTTCTGATGATTATGAAGCTTTCCGTGATGCCTTAGGTAAATTGAGTTTAAATGATGCCTCACTGTTTTATGAACCAGAAAACTCAGGGGCATTAGGATTTGGTTTCCGTTGTGGTTTTCTTGGATTATTACACATGGAAATCATTCAAGAGCGTTTAGAACGTGAATATAATCTTGACCTTATTACTACTGCGCCTACGGTTGTTTATGAAGTGTTAACAACCTCGAACGAAGTTATTTATGTCGACAGTCCGGCAAAACTTCCTGCGGTAAATAATATTCAAGAATTGCGTGAACCGATTGCAGAGTGTAATATTTTAGTTCCCCAAACTTATTTGGGTAACGTGATTACTTTATGTGTTGAAAAACGCGGTGTTCAGACCAATATGGTTTATCATGGTAATCAAGTTGCCTTAACCTATGAAATTCCAATGACTGAAGTTGTGCTGGATTTCTTTGATAAGTTAAAATCAACTTCAAGAGGTTATGCCTCATTAGATTATAGCTTTAAGCGCTTCCAGGATGCTGACATGGTCAGATTAGATGTTCTCATTAATGGTGAGCGTGTTGATGCACTAGCTTTAATTACGCATAAAGATAATGCACCTTATCGTGGACGTGAACTCGTTGAAAAAATGAAAGATCTTATTCCACGTCAACAATTTGACATCGCAATTCAGGCGGCTATTGGAAATCATATAATTGCACGTTCAACCGTAAAACAACTACGCAAAAACGTGTTAGCCAAATGTTATGGTGGTGACGTTAGTCGTAAGAAGAAACTTTTACAGAAGCAAAAAGAAGGTAAAAAGCGCATGAAACAAGTCGGTAATGTTGAGTTACCACAAGAGGCCTTTTTAGCTATTTTGCATGTAGGAAAAGATTAATCAGTTAAAGAGGAAACAAAATGGCTGGATCATTTGCCATCATATTGACATTAGCGACATTAATTACCGGCATCTTTTGGTTTCTGGAAAAATTTAAATGGAAACCAGCAAGACAACGTAAAGTTGAAGAAGTTCGCCAACAGCACAACGGTGATATTGACGGAAAAATTCTTGCTGAAGTAGGTAAACCAAAAGGCTGGATAGAAAGCTTGGCATCGTTTTTCCCGGTTTTATTTGTGGTATTTGTAATTCGTTCATTTTTATTTGAACCTTTTCAAATTCCGTCTGGATCAATGATGCAAACACTATTAGTAGGTGATTTTATTGCGGTGCAAAAATACTCATATGGTTTAAAAGATCCAATCACCAATACAGTAATCATACCAACAGGTCATCCAAAACGTGGTGATGTTGCGGTATTTAAACATCCTAGTATTCCACAAATGGATCTTATTAAACGAGTTGTTGGTATGCCGGGCGATAAAATTGTTTATCTGATTAAAGAGAAGAAAATCTTGATTTATCCGGCCTGTCAAACCAGTGATACTCATTGTGTCGGGCATCAAGCTGAACCACTTAATCTGCACTATACTGAGCTAAAACCAAGTAACTGGAAAGAAGTGCATCAAAAAGGCATATCAAGCCCTATTTTTTACACATTAGAACAGTTTGCCAATAAGGGTATTGTTGATTCGACAACGACAATGGTACTCGATGTTAATATACAGCAAGAGACTTTGGGTGATAAGCCTCACGATATTTTAACTACTCAAGGTATTGAAGAAGATCCTCGCTATTTTTATCATCAAAATGGTCAGCCTGAAGCGACTTGGGTTGTTCCTAAAGGACACTATTTTATGATGGGTGATAATCGTGATAATAGCGGTGATAGCCGTTATTTCGGTTTTGTTCCGGAAGGAAACTTTGTAGGGCGGGCAACTGCAATTTGGGTCAGTTTTGAAAAACAACCAGATGAATGGCCGACAGGTATTCGATTCAGCCGTATTGGTGGAATACATTAATTATCATAGTTATGAAAAAATTAAGTCAAATACAACAATCAATTGGTTATCAATTTAAAAACTTATCCTATCTTGAATTAGCACTTACTCATCGAAGTGCTAATAAGTTACATAATGAGCGTTTAGAATTCCTAGGAGATTCTATCCTGAGTTTTGTCATTGCCGACGAACTTTATCACCGCTTTATACAACAAGATGAAGGTGATTTAAGTCAAATGCGAGCGAGTTTAGTTTGTGGCCAAACGTTAGCTGAAATCGGCAAAGATTTTAAATTAGGCGATTATCTCATTTTAGGTCAAGGTGAACTGAAAAGTGGTGGATACCGCCGTGAATCGATCATTTCCGATGCGGTAGAGGCAATTATTGGCGCTATCTACTTAGATAGTGATATTGAAACTATCCGCCAGTTAATTTTATCCTGGTATCAATCTCGCTTAAACGAGATTAAACCCGGTATCAGACAAAAAGATGCTAAAACACGTTTACAAGAACATTTACAGGGGATTCGTCATGAGAGACCTTGTTACTTAATTCTCGAAGTGACAGGCGATAATCATGAACAAGAGTTTTTAATACAATGTAAAATTGAAAACGATGATCATCAATATTTAGGGCGTGGCTTAAGCCGTCGTAAGGCGGAGCAGGCCGCAGCTCAAGAAGCATTAGATCAATTAGGTATAAAATGACAAATACAATACAACATTGTGGATTTGTTGCCATTGTTGGCCGACCAAATGTAGGCAAATCAACACTTTTAAACCAATTACTTGGCCAAAAAGTCTCAATTACATCACGCAAAGCCCAAACCACACGTCATCGCATCGTTGGTATTGATACTCAAGGAGATGATCAAATCATCTATATTGATACTCCCGGTTTACATATCGAGGAAAAAAGAGCAATTAACCGCTTAATGAATCGTGCTGCTAGTAGCTCGATTGGTGAGGTTGAATTAGTTATCTTTGTTGTTGAAGGTACACACTGGACTGACGATGATGAAATGGTTGCCAATAAGCTTAAAGGTTGTAAAGCTCCGGTATTATTGGTCATTAATAAAATCGATAATGTCGCCGATAAAACTCAGCTTTTACCGCATATTGAAGCAATCAGCCAGAAAGTTAACTTTCTTGATGTGATACCTATTAGCGCCGAAAAAGGTGAAGGTGTTGACATTATTAAAGATATTGTCAAAAAACATTTACCGGAAGGGGAGCACCATTTCCCGGAAGATTATATTACTGATCGCTCACAACGTTTTATGGCATCAGAAATCATTCGTGAAAAACTCATGCGCTTTTTAGGCGATGAGCTACCTTATTCAGTGACTGTTGAAATTGAACAATTCAAAGTTGATGAACGTAATGGAATGTATCGCATCAATGGATTAATTTTAGTTGAACGAGACGGCCAAAAGAAAATGGTTATCGGCAACAAAGGTGAAAAAATTAAAAAAATCGGCATTGAAGCACGTAAAGATATGCAATCATTTTTTGATAACAAAGTTCATTTAGAGCTTTGGGTAAAAGTTAAAGCCGGCTGGGCTGATGATGAGCGAGCTTTACGAAGTTTAGGTTATAGTGATGACTAATCACAAATCCTTTTCAACTTATAATCGGGCATCAATAATGCCCGATTATTTTATAAATTAGCCTGCCAAATCAACATCCCTGACTTGATTTAATATTAAATTGTTTGCCCTTTATCGATTTTATAGCCTAAATTAACACTGGTTTTAACTTGCTTTCCATCTAATTTTTGAAGTAACAGCTCTATGGCTACTTTACCCATTTCAAAACGTGGTGTGATAACCGTGGCAACTTTTTGACTATTAGCTCGTCCAACCTCTAAACCATGAAACCCGGCAATGGCGATTTGTGCCGGAACAGGAATGCTATAATTTTGGCACTCTAACAGCACCCCTACAGCGATATCATCATTAGTACATAAAACACCGTCCATATCAGGGTAGAGTTGTACCGCTTGATAAAATAAGCTTTTACCTAAATCAATCGATGAGATTTGATCCGGCACAATTTGGTGAGGTTTTAATCCTGACTGTTTCATTGCTCGTTGATAACCTTGATAACGTTGCGTATCACGAGCATTGTCAACCGAATTGAAATAGATAATATTTTTTTTACCCGATGCAATCATCTCCCTTGTCATATCAAATGCAGCTTGCTCATTATCAAAACCCACTTGAATATCAAAGTAATCTTTGCTGATATCCATTAATTCAATTACCGGTATATTGGCTGCTTTTAAATATTCGAATGTCGTATCGGTATGCGCTTTTTCCATTAGTACTAAGGCATCAATATTATAAGATAGTAAATTGATGATCTTTTCTTCTTCAAGCTGTTTATCATAATTATAGTTGGTAATAATAGTTTGATAATTATTGGCTGAGGCAATTGATTCTATACCAGCCAGTACCTCTAAAAAGATTTGATTTTTAAAAGAAGGAATAACAATGCCTATGCAATGACTACGAGAGCCTAACATAATTTGTGGTGCTAGATTTGGAATATAATGAATATCTTTTAAAACTTGGGCAATTTTTTGCTTATTTTTATCGGAAACCTGATCTGGATTTCTAAAATAGCGGCTCACCGTCATTTTAGTTACGCCCGTTAAATCAGCGATATCTTGTAAACTAATGCGTTTATCTTTCATACTTTATGATGTAATGTAAGAAAAGAATTTAGTTAGGATTGAAGCATTTTACCAGTAAAAGAAGAAAATCAATAACATTAGTTGTTTTAAGTCAGATTGAAAAATGTTGATTTGGTAGGCTAATTTATAAAATAATCAGGCATTATTTATGCCTGATAGTAAGTTATATAGTGTTTGTGATTCGTCATCACTATAACCTAAACTTGGTAAAGCTCGCTCATCATCAGCCCAGCCGGCTTTAACTTTTATCTAAAAGTAAAAACAATAACCTTTACCTTCTTATGTCAAAATAGTCGCTATTCGTTTTTAGGCGCTTTTACGCTAGCCATGAGTATTACAGATAACACTAAAGCCATACCCATAAAAATATAAGAAGCTCCCGCACTACCCGTAACTGCATTGATTACACCCACTAACCAAGCTCCAATAAATGCCCCTAGTGCACCAAAACTGTTTATCAAACCGATTGAAACGCCGGAGACATTAGCAGGCAAAAGCTCCGGAATTAATGCGAAAAATGGTCCGTATGGGGCATACATACAACCTGCGGCAATAGATAATAAGATAAAGCAGATCCAAAAATGTTCTGAGCCAAGTACATAGGAAGTAAAAAAGGCAATTGTGGCAATCAATAATAATGGCCAAACAAATAATTTGCGGTTTTGAAGTTTATCTGAGAAAAAAGAGACAATTACCATCATTGCTATCGCAACAAAGTAAGGAATAGCGGCAAACCAACCTACTGAAACAATATCAACATTACCTGCCGATTTTATAATTGAAGGCATCCACATCATAAAACCATAAACACCTATACTCCACAAGGCATGTACTGCACAAAGTTTGATAACATTGGCTGAACGAAAAGCCTCGCCATAATTGCGCATAGGTTTAATATTTTGTTGTTCTTTATCCATCACGGCTTTGAAGTCGGCTTTTTCTTTCGCGGTAAGCCAAGTTACTTCTGAAGGATTATCTCTTACTAAAACCCACCAGATAAAAGCCCATAATACGGCAGGCAAACCCTCGATAATAAACATCTCACGCCAACCATAAAGGTCGATCAGGTGAGCTGAGACAATGGACATCCATAACACGGTGACCGGATTACCTAAAACTAAAAAAGTGTTGGCTTTAGAACGTTCTGCTTTGGTAAACCATGTACTAATATAAATAAGCATCGATGGCATCACAGCGGCTTCTACAACACCCAAAACAAACCGAATAATCATGAGTGAGGCAATATTGCTTACCATTCCGGTTAAAGCGGCGCACAGTCCCCATAAAATTAAACAAACAAAAATAAGTTTTCTTACACTTTTCTTTACTGCATAAATCGATCCGGGGACTTGAAAAAAAAAGTAGCCTAAAAAGAATAAAGCTCCAATTAATGATGAAGTCCCTTTTGTTATTCCCAGATCATCATTGATCCCTGCAGCGGCTGCAAAGCCATAATTTGCCCGATCCAAATAGGCTAAACTATAAGTGATAAAAATGATCGGGATCAAACGCCACCAACGAGAAGGCGCAAGTTTATTTGTGGTATTCATATGTATTCTCATTACGAAATTTTAGTAAATATTAAAGAGGTAATGTATTTAGCCATTTAACCGTTTTAACGATGAATCAAATGACATTACCGTCAAACATCGTCAAACTGCAGCTAACATACCGCCATCGACGTAAAGAATATGTCCATTGACAAAATTTGATGCAGCCGAAGATAAAAATACCGCCGCACCGATCAACTCTTCAGGTTTACCCCAACGCGCAGCAGGAGTTCGTTGACACAACCATTTGGTAAATGCTTTATCTTCAACAAGTGCTTTACACATTTCAGTGTCGAAATAACCAGGACCGATACCATTGACTTGTATGTTATAGCGAGCAAGTTCGACGCACATTCCTTTCACTAACATTTTTACTGCGCCTTTAGACGCGGCATAAGGGGTTATCGTGTCTCGACCTAGCTCACTTTGCATCGAGCATATATGAATGATTTTGCCTTGTTTGCGACTTACCATATACTTAGCCACTTGTTGCGATACTAAAAAGACTGCTTTTTGGTTTACATTAATTACCGCATCCCAATCAGCTTCCGGAAATTCTGTGAAAGGGTGTCGACGTTGGATGCCGGCATTATTGATTAAGATATCAATTGGACCGATCTCTTTTTCAATATGTTCGATAGCTTGGGTGACTGAATTTAAATTGGTTACATCAAATCCTATACCGATAGCATCAATACCTTGCTTGTTTAAATGATTGGCGGCTTGTTCGGCTCTTTCTTGTGTTATATCGTTAATAATGATACTGGCGCCATATTGCCCCAACCCCTTAGCTAACAAATTACCAATACCTTGTGCTGAACCAGTGATTAAAGCACGTTTACCTTTGAGTTCGAATAATGACTGCATTGTTTTCTCCTTTTTAAATAAAATAATGTTATGCGTAACAGTTACGCATAACATTATGCTGAAAAATTCAAAAAAGAAAGAGACGCAAGTCACACTTTATATGAAAATATGAATTTTGTGATCCAAGTCAAATATTACCGAACTAATGTTTTTTTAGGATTTTTTTTGGTAAGTTTGTACTAAACATCTATCCCTGTTTTATATATAATAGCCACTCATTAAATTGGATGTAGAATATCAACTCGGAGCTTTCTCATGCAGCAGTTTCGTCCTATCCGTCGAGCTTTATTAAGCGTGTCTGATAAAACTGGCATCATCGAATTTGCCAAAGCACTATCAGAACGAAATGTCGAACTTCTCTCAACTGGCGGTACCGCTAAATTATTAATTGAACATCATATCCCTGTCACTGAAGTTTCGGATTATACGGGATTTGCTGAAATGATGGATGGGCGTGTAAAAACCTTACATCCTAAAATTCATGGTGGAATTTTAGGACGGCGTGGCGTTGATGATGAGATAATGGCTAAACACCATATTGAGCCTATTGATATGGTTGTTGTTAATTTATATCCATTTGCCCAAACGGTTGCCAAACCAAACTGCACATTGGAAGAAGCTGTTGAAAATATCGATATAGGTGGACCAACTATGGTTCGTTCTGCTGCGAAAAATCATAAAGATGTCGCAATAGTGGTCGATTACCATGATTATGCAGATATCATTAATATCATGGATGAGCAGCAAAATGCACTTCCTTTTCAATACCGATTTAATTTGGCGATTAAGGCCTTTGAGCATACTGCCAAGTATGATGGAATGATTGCTAACTATTTTGGGCAATTAGTGCCACCTTATTATGGACAAACCGATAAGCCGTCTGGCGAATTTCCACGCACGTTAAATCTTCAATTTATTAAAAAACAAGATATGCGTTACGGTGAGAATGCGCATCAGCAAGCAGCCTTTTATATTGAAGAAAATGCCGCTCCAGCGTCAATTGCGAAGGCTAAGCAGTTGCAAGGTAAAGCCTTATCTTATAACAATATCGCCGATACAGACGCAGCCCTTGAATGTGTAAAATCATTTCAAGACCCTGCCTGCGTTATTGTCAAACATGCAAACCCTTGCGGTGTTGCAGTCCGTGATAATATTTTAGATGCTTACTTAAATGCTTTTAAAACCGACCCGACTTCTGCTTTTGGTGGCATTATTGCCTTTAACCGCCCGTTAGATGCCAAAACTGCCAAAACCATTATTGATAATCAATTTGTTGAAGTCCTCATCGCCCCTTCAATTGATCAAGATGCACTGGCCATTACTGAAACTAAAAAAAATGTACGTGTGCTTGAAAGTGGTGAGTGGTCACACTCTTCTTTTGACACTAGTTTGGATTTTAAACGTGTGAATGGTGGACTTTTAGTCCAGGAGCGTGATTTGGGGATGGTTACTGAAGATAATTTAACGGTAGTAACCAAACGTAAGCCGACGGATAAAGAGCTAGCTGATGCGTTATTTTGTTGGAAAGTGGCGAAATTTGTGAAATCTAATGCGATTGTTTATGCCAAAGATAATATGACCATTGGCATAGGCGCTGGTCAAATGAGTCGTGTTTATTCCGCTAAAATTGCTGGGATAAAGGCGCAAGATGAAAATCTTGAAGTTGCAGGTTGTGTGGTAGCATCTGATGCATTTTTTCCATTCAGAGATGGTATAGATGCCGCTGCTAAAGTTGGGGTAACTTGTGTCATTCAACCAGGTGGCTCTATTCGTGATGATGAGGTCATTCAAGCCGCAAATGAGCATAATATTGCGATGATATTTACCAATATGCGTCATTTTCGCCATTGATTTTTGTATTAAGAGTTATTTGAGAACATGTTAAAGGATTGGGTATGAAAGTATTAATTATTGGTAATGGTGGTCGTGAGCATGCTTTAGCATGGAAAGCGGCACAGTCACCCTTGGTAACAAAAGTTTTTGTCGCACCGGGTAATGCAGGTACAGCACTTGAGCCTAATTTAGAAAATATTAATATTAAAGCAAATGATATTAGTGGATTACTTAATTTTGCCCAGCAACAGCAAATTGATCTAACCATAGTAGGGCCAGAAGTCCCATTGGTTCTTGGCGTGGTTGATAGTTTTCAAAAAGCCGGATTAAAAATTTTTGGACCAACTAAATCGGCAGCTCAGCTAGAAGGCTCTAAAGCTTTTACGAAAGATTTTTTAGCACGTCATCACATACCAACTGCTGAATATCAAAATTTTACTGAAATTGATCCTGCTCTTGCCTATATCCGTGACAAAGGCGCCCCAATTGTGATTAAAGCCGACGGGTTGGCGGCTGGTAAAGGGGTTATTGTTGCCATGACCCTTGAAGAAGCGGAAGATGCCGTACGTGACATGCTAGCGGGTAATGCATTTGGTGATGCCGGTCATCGAGTAGTGATTGAAGAGTTTTTAGAGGGTGAAGAAGCCAGTTTTATTGTCATGGTTGACGGCAAGCATGTCGAGCCAATGGCAACAAGCCAAGATCATAAGCGAGTCGGTGACGGTGATACGGGTCTAAATACTGGTGGTATGGGCGCTTACTCTCCAGCGCCTGTTGTGACAGATGAAGTATTTACTAAAGTCATGGAACAAATTATCTATCCAACTGTAAATGGCATGGCTCAAGAAGGCAATGTTTATGTTGGCTTTTTGTATGCAGGCTTAATGATTGATAAACAGGGTAATCCAAAAGTGATTGAATTTAATTGCCGTTTTGGTGATCCCGAAACCCAACCCATTATGATGCGCATGCAGTCAGACTTGATTGAACTCTGTTTGGCGGCGATAAATGGTAAATTAAATACAGTTAAATCCAATTGGGATCGAAGACCTGCATTAGGCGTGGTTATGGCTGCTGGTGGTTACCCGGGTGAATATAACACCCAAGATACAATCATTGGTTTACCTAACGAATCGACACCTGATTGTAAAGTGTTCCATGCGGGTACCAGTTTTGAAAAAGGGCATGTGTTAACCAATGGTGGTCGTGTGCTTTGTGTTACCGCTTTAGGAAATACGGTGTTGGAAGCTCAACAACGTGCTTATCAACAAGTTGATAAAATCCATTGGCATGGCTGTTTTTATCGTCATGATATAGGTTATCGAGCCATTGAGCGAGAAAATAACACTAAATAGATGGGTAAACAATAACTTGATTTATATCGGTTTTTTACCGGCTTAAAAGTGCCGAATTATATTCGTTTATGGTTTTAATCATTCATATTTTTTATGATATGACTCAATCAACATGAATTACGGTTGTACAATGAAAAATTATGATTAATAACATTAGGCAGTTTACTAATAATAGCTTGTGAAAAACCGTCTTATCAAAAAATCGTCCAACTCACTTATGATGAGTTTAACCCAACGGGTCACAAAGCTTTCTGTATGAAAGCGGATAACATTTCCTCATCAATGTACTCCAATACGATAAAGCACTTAGAAAATGGGGGCAGCGGATGAAACATATAAAGCTGCTAAGAATCGTTGACAAAAAATAATCAATTTCAAGAATATTAAAAAATATAATTAATCATTCAATTTTGTTTAGCAAGGTAAATTATATCGATAAAGATTCGTCGTCAAAAGCAATGTTTATTTTAAGTTACATGACTCTATGTTATGCTACCGACTATATATGATCACTGGATATTGCATATGATAAACGATCCATTTTATGAACGAGAAGCGAAAAAGTATGACTCTCCAATAGCTAGCCGCGAATTAATATTAGATTACCTAACCAAAGAAGCCAAGCCTGCTAATTTAGAAAAAATTGCCCAAGCAGTCTCTATTAAAAATCAAGAACAAAAAGAAGCGCTACATCGCCGCTTGCGTGCAATGGAACGAGACGGTCAAGTTGTATTTACGCGCCGTAAATGTTATGCACTTCCCGAAAAATTAGATATGGTCAAAGGTAAGGTGATTGCACACCGTGATGGTTTTGGTTTTTTACGTGTTGAAGGAAAACCCGAAGATTATTTCTTATCGCCGGAACAGATGAAAAAAGTCTTACAAGGCGATGTGATTTTAGCTCAGCCTCTTGGCAATCAATATCGAGGGAAAACAGAAGCACGAGTTGTTCGGATACTTGAACCACGAACCAATCAAATAGTTGGACGTTATTTTATTGAACAAGGCGTTGGGTTTGTGGTGCCCGATGACAGCCGTTTAAATTTTGATATTTTAATTGCAGGCAAACCCGATCGCACCGTTCGTATGGGGGCAGTGGTTGTTGTCGAGTTACAACAACGTCCGGAGCGTGGTAAAAAAGCTGTCGGAATAATAAAAGAAGTGCTGGGTGAAATCATGGGAACAAATTTAGCAATCGATATTGCATTGCGAAATCATGAAATCCCCTATGAGTTACCTAAAGCGGTAGTAAAGGAGGTTAATAAATTTAAGGATCAGGTGCCGGAAAGTGCCAAAAAAGGTCGGCAGGATCTGAGAAATTTACCTTTAGTTACCATAGACGGCGAGGACGCTCGTGATTTTGATGATGCAGTATATTGTCAAAAAAATCGTGGTGGCGGGTATCGCTTGTGGGTGGCGATAGCTGATGTGAGTTATTACGTCAGACCAGGCAAAGCTATCGATAAAGAAGCGTGTTTGCGTGGTACATCTGTTTATTTTCCTTCTCGTGTTGTCCCTATGTTGCCGGAGGAGTTATCTAATGGACTTTGTTCATTAAATCCTCAAGTTGATCGGTTATGTTTAGTTTGTGAAATGACGGTATCAAATAGAGGGCGTTTGACGAGCTACCAATTTTATGAAGCGGTGATGAATTCACATGCACGATTAACTTACACAAAAGTAGCTAAAATATTAGAAGGCGATACTGAGTTACGCCAACATTACCAAGATTTAGTCCCTCATCTGGAAAATCTAAATGGCTTATATAAGGTATTAGATAAGGCAAGAATTGCACGTGGAGCAATCGGTTTTGAATCACAGGAACCAAAATTTATATTTAATGCAGATAAAAGAATCGAGAGTATTGAATTTGCTGAGCGCAATGATGCGCATAAGATCATTGAAGAGTGTATGATTTTAGCGAATGTCGCGGCTGCAAAATTTGTGATTAGTGCTCAAGTTCCGGCTCTGTTTCGTGTTCATGACCGGCCAGATGAAGACCGAATAAACAACTTACGCAGTATTTTAAGTGAGCTGGGTCTAAGCCTTAATGGTGGCGCAACACCAACACCGAAAGATATTGCTCAGTTAATGGTTGCTGTCGAAGCAAGGCCGGATCACGAAATGTTACAAACGGTTATTTTACGGTCAATGAAACAAGCAATTTATGATCCTGAGAATCGTGGACATTTTGGCTTAGCGCTACAAGAGTATGCCCATTTTACTTCACCAATTCGTCGCTATCCTGATTTATTATTACATCGTACAATCAAATGGATTTTGGCAAATGAAAAACACAAAACCAGTAAAACTGGTGGGCATTGTTACACTACCAGTGAAATGCTCTATTTTGGTGAACACTGTTCGATGACTGAGCGACGAGCAGATGAAGCCGTTCGAGATGTAGTTGATTGGTTAAAATGTGATTATATGCAAGATCATGTTGGTGAGGTATTTAACGGTACCATTTCCAGTGTGGTGAATTTTGGTTTCTTTGTTCGTCTTGATG
Organism: Gilliamella sp. B2923; assembly: GCF_026536565.1. Lineage (NCBI taxonomy): Bacteria > Pseudomonadati > Pseudomonadota > Gammaproteobacteria > Orbales > Orbaceae > Gilliamella > Gilliamella sp. B2923. The sequence continues at coordinate 414,694 of NZ_JAFNNZ010000001.1, forward strand.
ATTTATTCATTGACGGGCTTGTGCATGTTTCTTCCTTAGAAAATGATTACTATTTTTATGATGCAGCCCGAAATCGGTTAATCGGCGAAAATACCCGTTTTAGTTATCGTTTAGGCGATAAGGTACAAGTCAAAGTCGATAATGTGAATCCTGAAGAGCGCAAAATTGATTTTTCTTTGGTTGGCAGTAATAATAAGCCAAAACGTCAAGGCAAAACGGCTAAAGATAAATCCAAACAAACTGACAAAAGCAAGGACATTGATTTACCGGTAAAACGCAAAAGTAAAAAAGCGAGTACTAAAAAAACGAGTACCAAAAATAGTGCCGGCGAAGCAAAGAAAATCAATAGTAAAGCTAAAAATAAAAAACGGACTAAGTCAAAATCGAGTATCAAAAAACAAAAGAGTAAAAAATAGATGAGTGAAACAGTATATGGTATCCATGCCATTGAAGCATTATTAACACGAGCACCAGAAAGAATTATTGAAGTATATATTACTAAAGGGCGTGATGATAAACGCTTAAATGGGTTGGTACACGAGTTGGAACAGCTCGGTTTGACTATTAAAATCGCCAATCGCCAATGGTTAGATGAAAAATCGAACAATGGTGTGCATCAAGGAATTTTGGCAATGGTTAAACCGAGCCGCCGTTATCAAGAAAATGATATTCCTTTACTTATGGATAAGCAGCCTAATGCGGTAATTCTAATTTTAGATGGCGTAACTGATCCACATAATCTAGGTGCTTGTATTCGTACAGCTGATGCTGCTGGTGTTGATTTTATTATTGTACCGAAAGATCGTTCTGCGCCACTGAATTCTACCGCTCAAAAAGTTGCCTGTGGCGCTGCGGAAAGTGTTCCGGTGGTACGAGTCACCAACTTAGCCCGCACTATGCGTATGTTACAAGATGAATATCAAGTATGGATAGTTGGAACGGCCGGTGAAGCGCAAAGCACGCTATACCAAACAGACTTTTTTAAAAATGCAACTTCACTCGCTTTAGTTATGGGGGCAGAAGGTGAAGGTATGCGTCGCTTAACTAAAGAGCATTGTGATGAGTTAGTGAGTATTCCAATGGCTGGCATTGTGTCATCGCTTAATGTGTCAGTTGCAACAGGTGTTTGCTTATTTGAGATTGTTCGCCAGAAAAACCGCTAACAAGGAAGGTTATATGCTAGGATTGCTTAAAAAATTATTCATACGGAAAAAAGTTCAGCCCTTAACCGGGCGTGATCTTAACGGGCGTAATAATGTAGGTTATCCTACTATGCAGATTTCTCGTGAGATTGATAAGTTAGTTAAACCGAAATTTAAATCAATTAAGCCCGTTATTGATATGTATAAAGATACCCTGTTTTTTAAATGGATACCGAGTGTAATTAACGATAAATTATCTGATGAACAATTAGCACAACTGTCCGGGCGAAATTTACAAATGGTTTATCTGTTACTATTCCGCGATATGCTTCGCTATCTTGCTGAATTTGTAAAAATTAGAAACGTTCCTGATAACTGGCCAGACCTTTTTGCCCAAGAAGTTCTTAATTGCTGCAATATGCTAAGTGATGAAGATGATAAAGATGTTGCCAAAAAACAGGCACTATTTTCCTGCCCTTAGCGATACTCAATTGATAACCCTATTGATGAAAATAATCATGAAAATACTATCATTCCAAATTGGACAGAGCCGTTAGCTGAATTAATTATGCTGCCACCGGATATGATTTATAAATGTCATCGTTCATTATTGGTTGCTATTAAGCGTCGCAAAAAGCGCTAACGTTAGAGGTTGATTGGGTTGAAGCCACAAGATCGATGCACTTAATCAATTTCGTTAGCGTAATTTACTCCCTCCCGAAATAACATCATTTATTACCAACAATTTTGCAATTTATCTTTGCAAAAATACCAACTAGGTAAGCAAATTCATCTCACTTATACTTAAATTAAGAAGTAAATAGGTGAGAAGTTTATGCGAAGTAGAACCATTGAATTATTTAAAAAATTCATTTCAGTCGACTACCCATTAACCATTGAAATGCTTACAGAAGAGTTTCAAATTAGCGCTCGAACTATTCGTAATGAAATTCAAGAAATTAATGAGTTCTTATCCCAAAGACATTTCACTTTAATCACCACTGTGCGTAATAAAGGATTTATTATCCATGCCGATCAAGATCAAAAACAGCTTATTCAACATGCATTACTTGGCTTGCCCACATCAGCCGTTTTGAGCAAAGATGAGCGCCAGTTTGATTTGTTATTGTCAATTGCTTTTGCTAAAACACCTGTTATTTTAAGTCATAAAGAAGCGGTCTATTTTGTTTCAAAAAGTGTGTTAGATGAAGATATTCGTAAAATCAGAGCACGATTAAAAAAATATGATATTGAATTAATTAGCCAACCTAAACAAGGGATGCAATTTGTCGGATTAGAGCGCTCGATTCGTTTAATGATGTATGAAGCTATTAACCAATTTGCCGCAAATTTAGAGCTAGATAAGCCTCTACATGAACTCAGTTCGATACAACAACATTTGTTTAATTATATTCCTCAATTATTGATTGATAACTTATTGCAGTTAGCGCACCGAACTATCAGTCAGATACATGATGAAATTTATGTTCAACAAATTGTTATTTTTACCGCTATTTGGATTGTTCGTAATCAGCATCAACATCATCTGACAATGGTCAGATCTGATTTTAATAATAACGAACAGGGACAAATAGCTAACTTTATTCATTTGGTGTGCAAGCATTTCGCATTGCAGGTAAATTGGCAAGAGCGCCAATATATCATTTACATGCTGGAGGCATTTAATACTAAGGATATTAATAACTATGTCGAATGGCTCAATGCACAGTTATTAGCGATTAAATTGGTTAATTATGTTGAAGATAAAACGCAAATCCCATTTTCGACCAAACAAGAACAGTTATATGAAAACCTTTGCAAGCACTTAGCCGGGTTGATTGCCAGAGTGAGTAATAATATTCACATTATTAATCCATTGCTTGATAGCATTAAACAAAATTATGGTGAAATTCATGCAGCTATTACCACTTTTATGCATGAGCTTGAAACAAAACTTAGCCATAAGATTTCTGATGATGAAATCGCTTTTTTGACAATTCATTTTTCAACCTTTGCCAGCGCCATTAATCAAGATCGCAGTTACTATTTTAAAGCTGTGGTGTTGTGTTGTCATGGTATAGCAACTTCTAATCTACTTGCACAGACACTCAAAGAGTTTTTTAGTATAGATGTTTTAGCGATTTTGGGTCGCAATGATTTAAATTTATTGGATCAGCTTGATTTTGATTTAATATTTTCTACTTTCCCTTTGCAGCATTTTGCTCATCCGGTTTTAGTGTTAGAACCCATATTAAAAGAAAAAAATCATCCAATCATTAAAGACTTTTTAACTAAACATCGTGCTAATCGGCGTATCAATCACCTAACAGATGCAACGGATCTGTTCTATTCACTTGTTAATTTAATTAAAGAAAGTGGCGGTATTGTGTCCGAGCCTATCTATAACCAACTTGAAAAGTGTTTAGCGCTTAATAATCTTAAAATCAATAAAAGGAAAATCCAGCCTATGTTGAAAGATATTCTTACTGATGATGACATTTTATTACATCAAGACTGCCATGATTGGCGAAAGGCTATCCAAATCGCTGCTGAACCACTATTAAACAAACAGTTTATTTTACCTTCTTACGTCGATGCCATGATCACATCGGTTGAACAGTATGGCCCTTATATTGTGATTGGTAAAAATTTAGCCCTAGCGCATGCTCGCCCTGAAGACGGGGTAAACCAATTAGGTCTGAGCGTAGTGACGATGCGTCAACCGGTTGATTTTGGTAATGATGATATGGGGCCAGTGAAAATTATATTTTGTTTAGCCGCTATCGATTCGTTTTCTCATCTCAACATTATGCGCAGTTTGATTGAATTAATTAATGATGAACAAAAACTGGAGCACTTAACCAAATGTCAAAGCATAACGCAATTTAAGTCAATTTTATTTAATGAAGCAAAATCGGATTGAATAGTTAAATCCGAAGGAGAATACAACATGAGTAATTTAACCATTTTATTTGTATGTGGTGCAGGGTTAGGCAGTAGTTTTGCTGCACAAATGGCAACCGAAGATGTATTAAAAGCAAAAGGTATCGAAGCCAAGTTAGATCACACCGATATTTCATCTGCGGCCTCAACCAAGGCCGATATTATCATCACAGCTGAAAATTTCCGCCCTCAGTTTGCTAAATTCAATATCAGTGAACAAACCGCAGTGGTTTATCTTAAAAATATAGTATCAAAAGCGGAAATTGATGAGAAGTTAAGTCCAGTATTGCAACAAAAGGGATTGCTTTAAATCCACAAAAAGGAGACTACCATGAATGTGATTAACTTTATTATCGACAATATTTTAACTCAAGCTTCGATAACCATTAGCTTAATTGCTATGTTTGGGTTGATTTTGCAACGTAAATCCGTTGGACAAATTATTTCCGGCTCACTGAAAACCTTATTGGGTTTTCAAGTACTCAATGCCGGATCCAGTATCATTGTGGGAAGTTTGACCTATTTTGGGCATATTTTTACCGCTGGCTTTGATATGCAAGGCATCATTCCCTCGATTGAAGCAATTAACGGGCAAGCAATGAATCAGTTAGGATTAGGTCGTGATATTGCTCTAACGTTTTTGATGATCTTTATCTTCAATATTCTTATTGCTCGTTTTACCCGTTGGAAATTCATTTTTTTAACTGGGCAGGCCATTTTATGGATGGCAACAATGACAACGGTATTTGGTAGTTTTGCCGGACTGTCCGGAATAACACTAATTTTGGTTGGCGGGTTTATTGGTGCACTTTTTGCTGTATTTATGCCGGCCATTGCCCAACCCATTATTCGTAAAGTGACCGGATCCAATGACATTGCATTAGGGCACTTTTGTACAATCGGATATTTATTCGAGGCTGGCGTAGCTTATCTGGTAGGGGAGCGAGGTGAAAACAAGCGTTCTATTGAAGATATGAAGTTGCCTAAATCATTTGAATTTTTGCAAGATACTTATTTATCCGTCATGGTGGTTATGATCCCGCTTTATATTATTACCGCTCTTTTCGCTGGTGAAGCGTATGCTTCAACCTTATCCGGTAGTCAAAATTACGTCATTTACGCCTTTACCCAAGCGATAATTTTTGTCGTCGGAACCTATGTATTACTTGCCGGTGTGAGGTTATTACTCGGTGAAATTGTTCCGGCATTTAGAGGTATCGCAATGAAAGTTGTACCGAATGCAATTCCGGCGCTTGATTGCCCGGTATTTTTCCCTTATAGCCCAAATGCGGTGATTTTAGGTTTTATTACCACATCTATAGGTACCGTAATTGCCATGTTAACGCTACCTGCCTTTGGTCTGGCGATGATTTTACCGGGAATGTTAACCAACTTTTTTGCCGGCGGTACGGCAGGGATCTTTGGTAATGCAGTTGGTGGTCGCCGTGGTGCGCTTATCGGCGGTATTGCGCATGGGATATTTATTACTTTGCTGCCTGCTTTACTTGTCACTATCTTTAATCAAATGGGGTTTATCAATGCAACGGCAACCGATGTCGATACCGTCACCGTGGCACTGCTTTATGCATGGATATTAAGCCCGATATTGAAGCACTTTTAGTTTAGGAGTTTGACATGTTTAACTTTTTTAAAAAAAAGGCGCCTAAAACAAATCTCGCTCCCGATTCAGAGGTTAAAAGCAGTCTGACAGCACAGCAAATTGAACAGATTGAGCTAGAGATTAACCCATTATTGGAGCAGATCGAAAAGACCGATGATTTGCTGATATTAGCTTCATCATGTGAACAAATCGGCTTGCTTTATCATCAATTAAATCATATTGATTTGGCTATTGAGTATTTAGAAAAGAGCCAACAGCATAAGAAATCAATTGGCGAGGGTTATAAAACATTAATGAATTTGTATAACGCTAAGCGAGCTTATGCCGCTCAGCATGGCTCATTGGCTGATATCGATATTTGGATGAACAAAATGGATGCTATGCGCAATATTGCTAAACAGATGACTATTCAACGAGATTAAAGGAAATAATTATGTACACCACACTTAAAGATGTAACTTTATTAGCCCAAAAATTAAATTTCACTGTTGGTGCGTTTAATACGCATAATTTAGAAATGTTACCTGCGATGTTACGGGCGGCAAAAGAGGTTGGCGCGCCAATTATCATCCAAACAAGCGTTGATACCGCAAGGTATATTGGCTTTAAAGTTTTAGTCAATGCCGTAAAAGCTATTGCCGATGAAGAGATAGTCGATGCGGTATTACACCTCGATCATGCTAAAAATTTTGATGATATAAAGCAGGCGATTGATAGCGGATTTACTTCGGTCATGTTTGACGGATCTTCACTACCATTTAAAGAAAACATTTTAAAAACTCGTGCAGTGGTGGAATATGCCCATGCTCATGGCGTATCAGTTGAAGGAGAATTAGGGACAATCGGCGGAACAGAGGAAGGCGTTCATGTTGATGCTAACGATAAAGTTTATACCAAACCTGAAGATGCACTGGCATTTGTAAAAGCAACGGGGATTGATGCTTTAGCCATTGCTATAGGTACCAATCATGGGCAATTTAAGTCAAAAACAGAGGTAAATATACCGTTATTGAAAGAAATTCATGCTAGGGTTGATATTCCTTTGGTCATTCACGGCGGAACAGGAGTCAAAGAGGAGGACTATCCGGAACTGATTAATAACGGTATACGTAAATTTAATGTTGGCACAGAGTTATTAGTTAACTGGACACAAGTTGCAAAAGATAAATTTTCCCAGACTGAAATTAATCAATCATTACGCCATAATATTATTCCAGCTAATGAGGCGGTTAAAGAGATAGTGAAGCATAAAATGCGTTTATTTCTCAATACCAATAATTGTGTAAACTAAGTGAGCGTGAGTATGCGTAAATATTTAATTTTACTCGCTGGCTGCCCTTGTACAGGAAAGACTTATCTGGTTAATAAATTGCAACAACAATTTAAAGATAGTTTCGTGATAACACCCGATGAGGCGAAAGTTTTATATGCTGACTCTGTCGGTTTTAATTCGAAAGCCGAAAAGCAGGCACTTGAGCACAAAGTTTGGCATTTTTATTATGCTGTTTTACAACTGTATATGGATGCCGGTAAACGCATTATTATTTCTGAATACCCCTTTAGTGATAAGCAAAAAAAGCGACTGAGTGAGTTGGCGCAAAAGTATCATTATCAAGTCATCACAATCCGCCTAATTGCTGATTTTGATGTGTTATGGCAACGTCGCTATCAACGAGACCGCTCGCCGGAACGGCATTTGAGTCATATTATGCAGCACTATCACTATGGCGATAAACTTGAAGATCGTAGTTTGGCCGACGATTTAGTCACTAAATCACAATTTTATCAAATCTGTCAAACTAGACAGTACGACGAGTTTGCTTTGGGGCAGTTGATCGAAGTGGATGTTACCCATTTTAATCAAGTTGATTATTCGGGTTTATTGGCAAAACTGAAACAAATCATTAAACAATAGCTTCATCAGATAATCAATGCCGATTAACGTTAATCGGCATTATATTTAGGGTGACAAAGCAAATGGATCAGATTTGATTGTAGGAATAGGCAATTATGGATCAATAGTGAAATAGGTTAGTTTTATTTTTCGTTTATCTTCTCAATAACATTTTAAATACAAAAAATTCTTTCAATATAGCAATTAAAGATTTTGATAAGCCATTTCTAATCAATCAAGTTCAATGAGCTAAATCATGAAAAGACTGCTATTTATTTTTATCGTTTTTATGTTTGTGGTAAATGCTAAGCCTCATTTGGATCATGAAAATTATGGCAAGTGGGTGATGTTGACCGAGTTAAATAATAAAAATGTGATTTATGAGCCTTGTTATTCCGGTAATCGGTTTATCAATTATCAAAAAGGTAAACTGGATGATTATACCGGGCAAGAAATGATTTCATGTGAGATAAAATCGAGCTACTTTAAAGACGGCAAATATTTTATCGATTTAGAACCAAAATGTAGCTACTCTGATAGCATAAGTTATGAAGTTAAGGATGAAAATACTTTAATTTGGCATTTATACCATTCATTTTCTCTTGTAATGACTAATCAGCCCGATAAGTTTGACAAGGTCTATGAAACATGTGAGGAGATACAGTAAAGGTATTAACATTTATCTCTATCAAGACAAAGGCCAATGCCGACACAATGGTGTCGGCACTATTATTTGGCTTTTTAGCTTTTGATTAGATCAACTTCAACACCTAACCCTTTTGCCACACCTGAACCATAATCGGGATGTACTTTATAGAAATGTTTAAGCTGTCTAATTTGAATATCACGATCGACGTTTTTCATTGAAGTGACAATATTATCAATAAGCAGTTGTTTTTGATCCGGACGCATCAAATTAAATAATGCACGTGGGTGGGAGTAGTAATCACCGTCAACACGATGATCGTGTCTATCCATTGTACCAGCAGGGACATGCATCGGTGGCTCAGCATACTGCGGTTGTTGTTTAGGTGCGCTATCAACACTATTTGGTTCATAGTTTGGTGCATTATCCGGCGTATAAAAGCGCATAGCTCCGTCACGTTGATAATTGTGTACCGGACATTTAGGTGCATTGATTGGTAATTGTTGGTAGTTTGTACCAATACGATAACGGTGCGCATCGGCATAAGCAAAAACCCGCCCTTGTAACATTTTATCCGGTGATAAGCCGGTACCGGGTACGAGATTACTTGGTTCAAATGCGGCTTGTTCTACTTCAGCAAAATAGTTTTCCGGATTACGATTAAGCTCCATAACACCGACTTCAATAAGTGGAAACTGTTTTTGCGACCAAACTTTAGTGACATCAAATGGGTTTTCCGGGTGGTTATTCGCTTGCTCTTCACTCATCACTTGTATATAAAGTCGCCATTTAGGATAGTTACCTTGTTCAATGGCATTAAAGAGATCTTCTTGTGCTGAATCAGGATTGCTACCGTCGAGTTCTGCGGCTTTTTTAGGATGAATATTTTTAATACCTTGTTCCGTTCTAAAATGCCATTTTACCCAAGTTCGTACATTGTCTTTGTTGATTAAACTATAAGTATGGCTACCAAAACCATGCATATGCCGAAACCCGTCCGGAATGCCTCGGTCAGAAAATAGAATCGTTACCTGATGAAGTGATTCTGGCGATAAAGAAAAAAAGTCCCACATCATTTGCGGATCTTTTAAGTTGGTCTTAGGATCGCGTTTTTGCGTATGAATAAAGTCCGGGAATTTGAGTGCATCACGAATAAAAAATACTGGCGTGTTATTACCGACGATATCCCAGTTACCTTGATCTGTGTAAAATTTTACTGAAAATCCACGAGGATCACGTGCTGTGTCTGATGAACCACGTTCACCGCCAACAGTTGAAAATCGAGCAAAAACGGGAGTTTGTTTGCCTACTTTGGCAAAAATACTGGCATAGGTATATTGAGTAATATCATTGGTGACGGTGAATGTTCCATGAGCACCGGAGCCTTTGGCATGCACTCGTCTTTCAGGAATATTTTCACGGTTAAACTGAGCGAGTTTTTCGATCAATTGATAGTCGTCAATCAATACGGGTCCACGAGGGCCTGCAGTGCGAGAGTTTTGATTGTCGGCAATAGGGGCACCATTATTGGTGGTGAGTTCTTTTTTTTCTGACATTGCAACACTCCTTCTGGTTATTAGATCGTACCTTTATAGTTAAAGAGTTGTGACTGATTTTATTGAAAAATTAATTTATTAAGGAATAAGATAAAGACGGTGATGCGTGTAAAAAAAGATATTGCTCGATTTATTATATAACTAAATTGGCTTTTAATTGTAGAAAAAACAAATTAATTATTTTTTAATCTCGCTATGAGCGGTAATGAATATGAGAATGACTCATTAACTAGATTAAGCATAAATGATTTCCGGTAATTGAACATCCCAATGCTGATTATCAACATGATCAATTTTTTGGCAGGCAAATGCCAAACCGATAGGATAAATTTGCTGTTGTTGGTAATTTTCAAGCAAACGATCATAATAGCCACCCCCCATACCGATACGAAATCCTCGGTCGTCAAATGCTACCAGTGGTGTAAAAATAACATCAAGCTGTGGGGAGGGTAAAACGTTTGATACATTTAAGGCAGGTTGTAAAATGCCATATTGATTTTGGCTAAGTGGCGTATCGGGCGTAAACTTCAAAAATAATAAATGGTAAGGCACAAAAGGGTGAATTACTGGCAAGTAGACCGATTTATTTTGTTGCCATAAATATTCAATAATCGGTTTGGTGTCAACTTCGCCATCAAACGACAGAAAGATACCGATATTTCGAGCTGTTTTAATTACATCATGATTAGCAATTTTCTGATAAATCGCTTGCTGAGCAAGTTGGCGTTCATGGTTAGACAATTGGCGTCTTTTTTGACGGATGAACTGACGAATATTCATGATTAATCTTCAGCAACGTAAGGGGTAAAACACTCCAAGATGTCGTTAAGGTTGTAACCCTTGAACCCAAGGTTCAAGGTGAACAATATGTTTTAATTTTTAGGTTTCCTTATAAATAAGGCATACACACCAATTAAAAATCACACCGTTCTAAAATAAAGAATATCGGCTCAGGGGACTAACCCTTCTCGCGAACATCTCAGAGATGGTTAACATAATACAAAATTTAGAAAATCATACAATAGTATTTGTGTTAAATTTACAAATTATTTGGTTAGATGTTGGTATTAAGAGCTGAATCAAGCAATTGTTGTAACATTTTTAAACGATTACTAAATTCATTGCTTTTTTGTTTTTCTTTAGTCAATTCATAAGAAATATTGAGTGCTGCAGTCATGATAAGTTGATCGCTACCAATCTGGGGCGATTTTTCTCGTAAATTTGTTAATCGGGTTTCAAGATCTTGAGCGGCACTTTTTAATGCGTCAACTTCATCTACCGGACAGTTAAACTTTAAAGTTCGTCCAAAAATTTGAATCGTGACAGCTTGAGTTTCCATATTTAACCTATCGTTTTTTAAATTCATTAATTTTTTCGATTATATGTTCACAGTTCAATCCCATTTCTGAACGGATCTCATTTTGTGAGCCTTGTGGGATAAACTCATCAGGTAAACCGATGTTTAAAATATCACATTTTATTTTTTTCGATAATAAAAATTCATTGACGCCACTTCCGGCGCCACCTTTAATACTGTTTTCTTCAACAGTAACAAGTATATTATGGCTTTGGCTAATGTGCAAAAGGACTTTTTCATCCAATGGTTTGACAAAACGCATATCAATGACTGTAGCATTAATTTGCTCAGCGGCTTGTAAAACTTCAGGCAATAATGTGCCAAAGTTGAGTAAAGCAATGTTTTCACCTGTTCGGCATAATCTCGACTCACCTATTGGAATTGTTGTAAGGGGTGTCAAACTAGCGCCTGTTCCTTCTCCTCGAGGATAACGCACAGCAGAAGGTCCATTATGCAAATAACCGGTATTTAGCATTTGCCGACATTCGTTTTCATCACTCGGTGTCATTATGACCATATTTGGGATACAGCGCAAATAACTTAAGTCAAAAGCACCTTGATGTGTTTCACCGTCGGCACCAACAATACCGGCTCGATCGATCGCAAATAGTACCGGTAAGTTTTGAATGGCAACATCATGTATAAGCTGATCATAAGCCCGCTGTAAGAAGGTTGAATAAATTGCCACAACAGGCTTTAAATCACTAATAGCAAAACCTGCTGCGAGTGTGACGGCATGTTGCTCGGCAATGGCAACATCGAAAAATTGTTCGGGATAAAGGCGGGCAAATTCAGTCATGCCGGAACCTTCACTCATAGCCGGTGTGATTGCCATTAAGCGCTTATCCGTTTTTGCCACTTCGCACAACCAATCGCCAAAAATTTGACTATAGGTTGGAGTAATTTTATCGGCGGCTGGTAATACACCGTCAACAGGATTAAATTTAGGTACACCGTGCCACAAAGTGGGATTTTTTTCAGCCGGCGCATAGCCTTTGCCTTTTTGAGTGATCACATGAAGTAGCTGTGGGCCTTTTAACTGCTTAACTTTTTGTAACGTGCTGACTAAATTTTCAATATCGTGGCCATCAATTGGTCCAATATAGTTAAATCCTAGCTCTTCAAAAAGTATTGCCGGTGTGACTAAACCTTTTAAATGCTCCTCGGTCTTTTTAAAAAGTTCTTTTAATGGCGGAATATTTTCAAGCACGCGTTTTCCGCTCTCACGAAAAGATGCGTAGGTTCTGCTGGCTAAAATTTGAGTTAAATGTTGATTCAGTGCGCCAGTGTTTTCAGATATCGACATATCATTGTCATTAACAATAACCAGCATATCGGGCTTAATATGTCCTGCGTGATTCATCGCTTCAAAAGCCATACCGGCAGTTAATGCGCCGTCACCTATAATGGCAGCAACTTTTTGTCCAGACTGTTTTTTTTGTTCACTAATGGCAATGCCTAAAGCCGCACTAATCGAGGTGGAGGAGTGGCCGGTTGTAAGGACATCATACTCACTTTCATCACGATGTGGAAAGGGACGTAAACCGTCTTTTTGACGTATGGTTAACATCTGATCACGGCGTCCGGTTAAGATCTTATGTGGATAAGCTTGGTGCCCTACATCCCATATAATTTTATCAAATGGTGTGTGATAGACATAATGTAAAGCGGTAGTTAGCTCAACGACTCCAAGTCCCGATGCTAAATGACCACTAGACTGGCTGACACTGGCAAGCAAGTATTGTCTTAACTCATGGCAGATAGCCGCTAGTTGCGATGGCGGATATCGTCTGAGATCCTCAGGCGAGTTAATTTGTTTTAATAACGGGTAATTGTCTAAATTCATTTTTGCCATTAAGTTATTGGTTAACTATTTCGATTAATAATATAATCAGCAAGATCTTGCAGTGGTTGACTATTATAAGGTATTTTCTTCAGACTATCGATAGCTTGAGTATGTAGCGCTTTAGTCATGTTAGTCGCAGTTTGTAAACCAACAAGTGCCGGGTAAGTACTCTTTTTAAGTGCAATATCCGATCCTTGAGGTTTTCCCATGATAGATTGATCGCCGATGACATCTAAAATATCATCTTGAATTTGAAAAGCTAATCCAATCGCTTGAGCATAGTTATCCAGCATCGAATAATAGGGTAGGGCAATATCACCACTGGCAAAAGCACCTAAGCGTACAGCAGCTTTGATAAGGGCACCGGTTTTAAATCGGTGAATTTGCTGTAAATGTTCAAGTGAAATAGTTTGGTGCTCTGCTTGCAGATCCAGTGACTGACCTAAGCACATCCCCGATAAACCGCTTGCACGAGCAAGCTCTGCTATCATATTGACTTTGATTTGATCATTAATATTTTCACACTCTGATATTAAACTAAAGGCCAACGATTGTAATGCATCGCCGGCAAGTATAGCTTGGGCTTGACCAAACTGGATATGGCAAGTTGGCTTTCCTCGCCGCAGATCATCATTATCCATTGCCGGTAAATCATCATGTATTAATGAGTAAGTGTGAATTGCTTCAATTGCCGCCGCAGCTGAATCAAGCTTAGTCAGTGGGCAGTTAAACATCTGACCGGTTAAATAGACTAATACAGGTCGAATGCGCTTACCGCCGGCTAGCAGGCTATAACTCATTGCTTGTTGTAGGTTTGAGTGTTCACACTGCGATATATAATCGGTTAAGAAGGAATTGATTCGTTGCTGCAAAGGCTTAAGATTATTCATTATCATCAAGTTCAAATTCTGATAATTGTGCTTCACTATTTTCAGACAGTAAAATTTGAATACGTTGTTCAGCTTGGCTGAGCTGTTTTTGCCCGGCTCTAGCCAGTTTTATGCCTTTCTCGAATTCGTTTAACGCTTCATCTAATGGTAAATCACCATTTTCCAGTTGAGTCACGATAGTTTCGAGTTGTTTGATTGTTTCTTCAAAACTCGGTTCTTTATCCTGTTTTTTTGCCATAATGTACTCCTTCTTTTTGCTAAATGAGTATACACGTATTTTTGATCATGGTGAATTACGATATTTTATACTGAAACGTAGGTATTTTCTGAAACTTCTTGACAAAAATAGTTAATTTTCGTTTTCTTGCTCCAGTTCATCTATCGATAATAGTGCTATATCTGGGTTTATTGGTTTTTTTACTTCGATGCCTAACTCTCGAAAGCGTTCGATTTGACCAATAACATTGCCACGACCTTTTGCTAATTTGTTCATTGAGCTTTGATAGGTCTGTTGTGCTTTATCTAAGCAATTGCCTAATCCTTCCATATCCTCAATAAAGCCTCGCATTTTGTCATATAATTTACTTGCTTTATCGGCAATCAGTTCGGCATTTCGATTTTGATATTCGTATCGCCATAAATTATGGATAGTCCGTAGTGCGACTAACAGCGTTGTTGGGCTAACTATCATAATGTTATTTTTTAGTGCATCGTTGATTAATGCCGGATCGTTATCAATTGCGGATAAAAACGCAGGCTCAACCGGAATAAACATTAAAATGTAATCAAGCGAATTGATACCAATTAATTTATGATAATCTTTTTGACTTAACTGTTTTAAATGATTTCGAACTGCGGTTAAATGTTCGCTCATGGCTTTAGCGCGAGCTACCTCATCGTCACTGTTAAAAAAGCGCTCATAAGCAACCAGCGTTACTTTAGAGTCGATAACCACATCACCTCCTTGAGGAAGGTGAACAATCACATCCGGTTGTAGACGTTGCTTATTTTCATTGGTTAAATTGACTTGAGTTTCATATTCATACCCCATTCGCAATCCGGAATTATCCAAAATTTGGCTTAGAATAAACTCACCCCAATTACCTTGCGTTTTATTATTACCTTTTAGAGCATTGGTAAGATTAGTTGCCTCTTTGGTCATCTGCTCATTAAGTTGTTGCAAGTTACGAATTTCGTGGGTTAAGGTATGGCGCTCTTTGGCTTCTTGCCCAAAACTGTCTTGAACTTGCTTTTTAAACCCTTCTAATTGCTCTTTTAGTGGTGAAAGCAGAAAATCCAAACTTTGCTTATTTTGTTGCTCAATTTTTTTACCACTGCTTTCAAAAATACGATTAGCCAGATTTTCAAATTGGGTTGTTAAGCGCTGTTCACTTTGTTCAAGCAGGATTTGCTTTTCATGGGCGGAGCTTAACGTCTCTTCTAACCGGGTTTTTAGCTCACTTATTTTGATATTTTGGGCAATATGTTGTTCACGATACTGATTCAATTGCGCATCAAGCTGTTTAACTTGTAAAAGTAATGTTTGATTTTCTTGGTTTTTTTGCGTGAATTGCAGCTCAAATATTTGATCTAAATTATTTAAAGATAATTTAAGTTTAATAACCAGAATCAATAAAATCAGTGCTACTGCACTGATTGTTACTAAAATCCAGTCAATTGAGCTTAACGTTTCTAGCATAATTAAGCCCTTTCAAAAGTAAATGACATGACATCATCTAAACTATCAGCGTTGAGTGCTAACATGATTAATCGATCTAAACCGACTGCAACCCCGGCACAATCAGGTAGACCTGATTCCATGGCTGCTAGTAGTTCAATATCAATATTTTGAGGTGGTAAGTTTTGATTAGCACGATCAATGTTGTTTTGCTCAAAACGCATTCTTTGTTCTTGTGGATTTGTCAGCTCTTTAAAGCCGTTAGCAAGTTCGACTCCTTTGTAGTAAAACTCAAAACGGCTGGCTACACGATGATCTTCTGAACTAATGGCGGCAAGTGCCGCTTGTGATGCAGGGAAATTAAACACTGCAACAGGCTTATCTTGACCAATGTGAGGTTCAATCCCGAAGGAGAACAAGCATTGTAGTAGTGTATCTCTGTCAAAATTATTAGCATCGATTTCAACATTGAGTTGAGTCAGCGCATTAACTAAAGTTGCATGGTCAGCTTCTAACGGATCGATGTTAAGATGACGTTGAAAAACTTTTTGGTAGCTAATTCGTTCAGCCGGTTCACAATCTAAAACTGTTTGTAGCAGATCATCAACTTCATTGATCATCTGCATCATATCAAACTGAATTCGATACCATTCAAGCATAGTGAATTCCGGATTATGAATTCGGCTAATTTCTTCATGGTTACGAAAACATTTAACCAGCTGATAAATCGGTCCACTACCAGCAGCTAATAGGCGTTTCATATGGTACTCAGGGCTAGTAATTAATGACATCTTACGCCCTTGTTGTCCTTCATCTTCCCCAGGTTTTAAATATTGCGTATGAAAAGAACTTAAATGAACATCTGTTACTGCATATTGACTTAAAATCGGTGTTTCAACTTCTAATATACAGCGATCGGTAAAAAATTGTCTTATTTGAGAAACAATTTTAGCTCGCTTAAGTAAATTATTTATAGATGCAGTAGGTTGCCAAGTCATAAAAAATATCCATGGAATTGATCAGTTACTAAAAAAGAAGAGAAATAGGGTGTTACTCACCCTATCTCTTATTGTTGGCGTTCATTTTGCCACAATGTGAACAAATTGTCGTATTTTTCTTGTTGTAGCCAAATATGGCGATGTAGTGCAGAAAGTATAATAGGATCTTCTAAAATCATTAATTGCTGTTCTTGACTTATTTTTTCTAAATCAACTTGTTGATAGTGCTCGATAAGTTCGGCGCGTTTTTGTTGATTTTTGCTATTAGGTAAGTGCCTTGATGTCGACAATGCGCAAGCAAGCGCATTATAAACAGGATCGACAAGCGCCATAACAAAACCATGCTCCACAAAAGCAGCTCGGGTTTGGACTAAATATTCGCCAGTTAAACGCACTGCTTTTGCCGGATGAGTTTCTTCCGGTGTTAAAAATAGTCCTGCCTTTTTGGCTTTCATTCCTAAACTTGATAATCCCGATACTCGAATGACTAACGGCGAAATAGTTAGTGGTATAAGTATGGCGATATACCAATAAGTAAATTGCGGATTTAACCAAATAATAATTGCAAGCCAAACGATGCCTAATAGTGATAGTGGCCAGCAGAAATAGAATGATTCACCCCATGTTAACGCATCATCATTTCGTGAAGGCGATTTCCACTGTATTTTGCTGCCAAGCCATGCTTTTAATACAAATTTACTATGGAAAATCATGCGAATAGGCGCAAGAATCATCGACCAAAGCATTTCGATCAGTATTGATAAGGTTAATTTGAAAATGCCACCGACATCTTTTGCCCCTGTTCTGGCGATAATAATGCCGTAACTAAAAAATTTAGGTGCAAACAGTAATACCATTGTTGTCGATAAAAGCTGTATCGCTAATTGTTCATTCCACCGAGGCCAAGTAGGATAAAACTGATTCGATTGGAAAAAATACTGGGGTTCAGAAATATTAAATACCAGCAATAAAAGGGTAGAAAATATTAAAAACACTAACCACAGTAGTGACGAGATATAAGCCATGCCACTGGTTATAAACATCACTCGATGCGTCAGTTTGATACCACTTTTAAAAATTAATCTTAGGTTAATTAAGTTTCCCATACACCAGCGATTATCACGTTTGAGATCTTCTATCATATTGCCGGGTAGTTCTTCATAACTACCGTTAATATTGTAAGCGATCCAAACACCATAGCCGGCACGTCGCATTAAGGTTGCTTCAACCAGATCATGTGACAATATGTGTATTGGGCCTTTGCGTTTTTGGATTGGTGATAAAATGCAGTGCTCAATAAAAGGTTTTAAGCGGATCATCGCATTATGACCCCAATACTGCGCTTCACTTAATTGCCAAAAGTGTGTACCAGAACAGAAAATATCGCTGTAGATCTGGTTAGCAAATTGCTGAATACGACCATAAAGCGTTGTCATTCTGACCGATTTTGGTGGTGATTGTAAAATCCCAGCTTTTGGTGTTATCTCCATCATGGCGATCATTTTTAAAATACAATCACCGGTCATTATGCTGTCTGCATCGAGGATCATCATATATTCATAAAGATGTCCCCAGCGACGGCAAAAATCATCGATATTGCCACTTTTGCGTTTCACACGACGTTTACGGTGACGATAGTAGATGTTACACCCGTCATCTTGCTTTTGCGCATTGAACTGCGTCCATGCTTTTAACTCGTTGACATAGAGATCCGGATCGTTAGTATCACTTAAAATATAAAAGTCACAACAGCTCGCATGTCCGGTTTCGGCTAGCGATTGATAAGTAGCTTGTAGACCAGCAAAAACTCGAGCAACATCTTCATTACAAATCGGCATCACCAATGCGGTACGATGATTAGGATTAATGTGCTCGGCTGGGTTTTGGGGAATTGGAATGGTATAACGATCTTTTCTTATCACAGCTAAGATTAAGCCCATTATGCTAGTCCAAAACCCGATAGATATCCAGCAAAATAAAATGGCAAACAGGCCAATGATAAATCCTTGAATGATGTAAGGTATAATGCTGTAAATGGCAAGCTCCGGGTTGATATCCCAGTTAGCCATAAAATTAATTTTTTGCCAGCTTTGATAAGGTAGTAATGAAGATAAGTAAACCGTGCCATAGTAAGTTTGTGTCACAATAAGGGCAAACATGATAAAGCGACGGATTAATGCCATAACATTAATGCCAAGTTTTGATTTGGCTTTAAAACGCTCATTCCATTTTTGAGGTTGGACTGAAACTCGCTCAACTTTAGGGTAACTAGGCTGCTGCTTTCTTTCATCAATAAAAGCTGAAGTGTCACCAACTTGATCCAGACGGTACTTAATAAATTCAACATCGTCAGTTGGTGGAATATTGTTTTCAGATGTCTGACGCCAATTGTCGGCGTCAGGTAGATTCTTAAAGTAATCTTTTTTCATATATTTTTAAATTATTATAATTATTGTGCAGGGTATTGCCCGCTCCAAGTTTCAGATAAGACCTCATTTGTTGCTTGTGATGCTAATTGAATACGAATATCGGTTGCTTTTTTACTGTCATCAACATTAAACCGCACAATTACACGCCATCCTTTGGTAACCGAATTATATTGGACATCACTGCTTACAATTGAGCCGTTGTTAATGCTTGAAATCACTTTAACTGGCACTTTATCGGATAACTCAGGCCCCTCAAAATCAATAACATAGGCATTAGATCCGTCGAGTTTACGAATTAAATTAGCTTGTTTAATATCCCCAAGTGATAAGCGTGTGCTGGTTGCTCTTGCGACATTATCAGGATAACGCTTGAGCTCATTTAACGTATAATGTAGACGATATTTAAACGATAAGCTATCTCCCGATTTATACTCTTTTTGAGGTACCCAAAAAGCGACAATATTGTCGTTAGTCTCATCAGCAGTTGGAATTTCGACTAATTCTACCCGGCCTTTTTCCCAATTGTTGAGCGTTTCAACCCAGACACTAGGGCGTTTTTCGTAGTGATCATCAAGATCTTGATAGTCTTCAAAACCTTTATCACGTTGAATTAAACCAAATGCTTTAGGATTTTCTAAACTGTATGATGAAAAAGATAATCGTTTCGGGTTATTTAATGGTCGCCAAATCCATTCATTATTATTCGCCAAAATCGATAAACCATTCGAATCATGCATTGCAGGACGATAATTTAAGAGTGGCGATGGTTGGTTTGGTCCAAATAAGAACATGCTGGTAAGTGGTGCGATACCCAATTTTTTTACCGAATCACGGAAAAATATTTTTGCTTCAACCGTCACCGTTGTATCAATACTCGGGACGAGTACGATTTTATATGCGCCTGTCACTCGAGGTGAATCAAGAAGGGCATAAATTACCAGATGCTTTTGATTGGCTTCGGGTCTTTCGATCCAATACTCTTTAAAGCGAGGAAACTCTTCGCCAGACATTTCCCCCGTGTCAATGGCTAAACCACGCGCCGAAAGTCCATAGCGTTGATCTTTACCGACCGCACGGAAATACGAACCGCCAAGCGCTGTAAAAATTTCGTCATCGGTTTTAGTTGGTGAATTAATTGGGTAGTGAACTTTAAATCCGGCAAAACCAAGATGTTTGTTTTCAATCTTATCTAATTTGAGTTGGCTTAAATCAAAGTAGCTAGGATCATACTGGATTTCATGTACTTCATTATTAACTATTTCATTGATTTTAACAGGTACGTCAAAGTACATACCTTCATGGTAGAACTCTAATTTAAACCGGCTTTTATGGTCGTTCCAATAAGCTTTATCATGGTTGAATAATATTTTCTGATAATCGGCAAATTGTAAAGAGGCTAATTCACTCGGTATATTTTTTGAAGGTTGGACGTAATCTTTTTTTGATAAATTCTCTGCTTTTTCAGCCACGTCATCGAACGAAAAAGCTAACGCAGAAAAACTCACGCAAGTCACAGAAGCCACAAATAGGAGTTTGCAAGTTAATTTTTTACTATATTGACTAATTGAAAATAAATTGTACATAAAAGACTCGCATTAGTATTATCTAAAAATATTAAAATAGTTAATAATGTTACTTTCAGGATCACTTAAGCATTTTTCAACATAGTCAGCCTTTATTTCTTGAAGAATGGTTGGATTTTCACTGATTAAAAATTGTGAATAGTTATCTTTAAGAATTTTATTTTGCAATGTTGAGACGTCTTGTTCAGTCATTTTGAACAATGGTTGATAATAATTTGCTATTTTTGATTTATCTTTGGCATAAATTGCTAAGGTAAAATCAGCTGATCTTTGGCAATAATTGTTAATATTGGTCGGGCTGGCTTTAATTTTGCTTAGTTCAATATTTTGTTGAGCTTGACTCTCTTCAATGACTTTCTTGAGTTGGGCGTCATATTTTAATTTATAATAATGGTTAAGATAAAAGCTCAACACACAAGACGATTGGTTGGTATCACTGGCACAGTTTAATAAACCATGCTTAATCACATAATTATTAAAATATTTATTACCCAACATTTGATGTAATTGGTTTTTCGCAGTTACAACGTAGTCATTATTAGATTCAGTTTGATGCCTGAGTAAAAGCAATTGTTCTGTTGCTGAGGTTTTCCCTTTAACGGTATTGGTTGGCGAGAGATTATTGTTAGCACAACCTGCGACAAGAATAGAAACAATGGCGCATGTAAGGATATTACTTATTTTCATATATCAAATTCCATGAACATATTCTTGAGTTGTAATTTCAAGGTATTTCACCTTGCCACATTGACTTGTATCATAGCAGCGGAAAATTATATACTCATATTCTTCTTAAATACACTAAATGATTAAATTAAATTTATATATAAAAAACAGATTAATTATAATTGGGTATTTAAATTACTAATGTCGGCATATTTTATCAGTATTGACTGTGAATGCAGTTTGTTGAATGTTGGCAGGTTTAAATTTGCCTTTCTGTTTTAGAAATTCGATAAGTTGCTGTGCGTTCATGTCAGTTTCTGAGCAGGTATGAAATTTAGCATCAGCGCCAAATTTTTCAACAATCGCTTTTAATAAAGAAGATTCGGTATAATCATTACCGTTCATCATTTGTAAAACTTCATGTCCGTGAATTGACATCATATTGTTCCTCACAGTAGCTAGTCAAATTAAGCATGAAAGATATCAGATATTATTAATAAAAAAAAGGGTTAATGATTAAAAATATCATCAATTTTTATTTATAGTTTACTCACTTATGTTAGAAAAAAATAAAGATAATTAATCCATTAATTCCGATTAACTATCTTATGTTTTTTTATTTAACTAATTTGGCAATAATTGATTGGTTTTCGCCTTTTATTTGATGAATAACAATTTGCACCGAATCAGCAAGTTTATAACAAACTTGATCGTTAATTTTGATGATACCATCTTCCGGTATTGAAACTATCTCTTCACGCACCGGGTGAATCATCGAAATAGGCACGAAGGCAAAAGCACCAATATCACTCATTCGTACTCTTATACCGCCACGATTAATGTCAATTATTTCAGCTTCAAAAGTCTGTCCAATTTTGTCCGATAGATATTGAGCATAAAGATTATCGGCGATATCACGCTCAGCGTAGCGAAGCATTTTACGGCGATCACTCATGAGTTTTAATTGATCATTATCCGGTTTGTTAAGCGGTTGTGAAAGCAAATAAGCTTTAATCAACCGGTGGTTAATCATATCGCCATATTTACGTATAGGTGAAGTCCATGTTGCGTAAGCTTCGAATCCTAAACCATAATGCGGTTGAGGGGTAATTGAAAAGTCAGCAGGGGTTTGGAACTTACGTAACCGTGTGGCAAGGAAATTATTATCTTCAGTCATGCGACGCAGTTTTACATAACCTTCAAAAGAGAGTAACGACTCTTTGTCAAATTCAGTAATGCCATTGTCGTTCAATACTTTTAAAATTTGTTCAATAAATTTATTGTCAAACCCAAGGTGGATATTAAAAATACCAAAACCGACTTTGTCTTTTAGTTGCATCGTTAACGCTTGATTAGCCAAAATCATCATCTCTTCAACAAGATGATTAGCTGTACGGCGAGGCTCTTTAATAATTGCTTTAACTTGCCGTTCCTCATCAAGCACAAATCGATAATCGTTGCTGTCTTTAAACACCAGTGCATTTTGCTGACGCCAATTTATTCGGAGTGTAGCCAGATTGGATAATAATTTAAGTTGATCGACAATATTTTGATTATCAGTTGCCAGTTGGTTAGCGTTTTCTAAAAAGTCAGAAACATTGTGATAAGAAAGTTTTGCTTTTGATTCAATCCATGCTGGTATAAACATCACTTTATTTGGCGCAATATCACCATGCTGATCGATAGTTATTTTGCATACCATAGCAGGGCGTTTTTGATTAGCTTTTAAAGAGCACAGATCATCGGCCAACGCTTTAGGCAGCATCGGAATATTAAAATCGGGCAAATAAGTGGTAAAGTTTCGCTCTTTGGCGATATTATCGATATGACTGTCAGGTAAAATATAGGCAGTCGGATCGGCGATAGCGACATAGAGTTGATAATTGCCATTTTCATCTGTTTCAACGGCAATGGCATCATCCATATCTTGGGTATCTTCACTATCAATGGTGAAAAAGTCGATGTCAGTTAAATCTTGTCGATTTTCCAGCTCACTATCGGTGATCGATAAATTGTCTTCTTGTGGTGCTTGTGCTTCTAAAGCATAACGGGCTAACGTTTTCAACCACAATAGATATTTAGAGGTGCTGCTAGCAATAAATTGAGTGACCTCAGCAAAAAAGTAGCGCTTATCTTCCTCTAATGGATGTGAAGTCAGTGTAGCAACAACCCAATCCCCTTCGGTTAGACTTTCACTCACTTTTTTATTAATTTTACAGCGTATGGCAAAATTGGCAGGCATATTTTCAGGATAGATGACCATGACCTTGTCTTGAACCCCAATTTTACCAATAAATCTTTGTAGTGAACTTTCGATTAACGTTTCAGGTTCAAAAGATTCTTTATCATCATAACTGATGATCGTACCGGATACCTTATCACCGTTACAAACGGTTTTCATTTTTGCTACAGTGATAAAATAGCTGGTTTTATTATCAACATCTAAGAAACCAAATCCTTTTTCATTGGCTCTAACGATTCCTTCCACACGGGGAGTTTGTTGATGCAGTTCTTGTTTTAACTTTGCAAGTAGGGGATTATTTTGGAACATAGTACTTAACGCTATAAAAAAATAAGGCGTAAATTCTATCACATTTATGTGCTTTGGGGTTATTGAATTAATCATCTGTCACTTGCTAAAATTAACATCTAATGCGATTTATCAACATAATGAACAGAGTTAACCGATGAAACTAAATTATAAATTACAAGGGAGTGGACAACCGATATTGTTCATACACGGCGTATTTGGCAGTTTGGATAATTTAAATATGCTAGCTCGGGATTTTTGTTCTGACTATACAACAATTCAAATTGACCTTAGAAATCACGGCTTATCTCCTTGGTCAGATTCAATAAATTTTAAGGATATGGCGGAGGATGTGGCTGAACTTTCTCAGCAGTTACACTTAGATAAATTAATTATTGTCGGACACTCTTTGGGCGGCAAGGTGGCTTTTGAGCTAACTCAAATTATGTCTGATAACATTGAAAAATTGGTCGCAATTGATATCGCACCTGTTAAGTATCCCACTTCTTCTAATGCTTTAGTTTTGAAGGCATTAGCACAATGCCTTATGATGCAACTGAATGATAAAAAACAGATTATTGCGATGATGCAGCAACAAGGCTTATCGGATATGACAATTCAGTTTTTATTGAAATCATTCAAAAATGGACAGTGGCTATTTAATGCCAAAGTCATTATTGAACAGTATCAACAACTTTGTGATTGGCAGCCTCTTGCTACTGTGTGGACAAAACCAGCTTTATTTATTCGTGGTGGGGATTCACCCTATATTACCGATCAAGATTATCCGGCGATATTTGAACAGTTTCCCAATGCAAAAATTGAACTTGTTGAAGGTGCCGGGCATAATGTCCACGCCGAAAAAACAGCACAAGTTTTGCAAATTCTTCATAGTTGGCTAATAAATTAACTGATTATAGTTAAAGTCATAAAAAGCTAATTGTTGCAAAAAAGGCGTTGTTGTTTAACTTGTTTTTGGTTGGGTGGCATGATTGTGATGCTAACCATTTTACAAGACGCAAGGTAGGATTCAGTATGAATGTGAAATTGCCAATTATCCGGAACAATATAACTGGCAATTTCGGGATAACTATCAAGTAATTGAAAGGCGATGTGTTGTGCTTGTTTAAAGTTGGATAAGTCGTGTTGTTGGTGAAACAACACTTTCTGATAGCCAACGAAACTTATCATGATGATTGATATTAATAAGCTAGCTATCATAACTTCGATAAGGCTAAAGCCTGTTTGGTGCGGCTTATTCACAATCGATACTCCTTTTTTCCGGGCAATAATCAAGCCAGTGACCTGGTTGGCTGATAAGTTTATGACTGTCATAATGGGTCAATTGATAAAGATAAAAATGCTCCGCTTCACCTCGAACTAGAATATAGTCATCAATTTTTAATAGTGATTTTTTAATGCAAGCTTTTAGTTGAAATCTTGCTTCAATTAAGCATTGCCATTGATCCGTTGGAGTCGGCCAATTTTGCGTTATAGCCCATTGTAAAGCGGAGCTCGCTTGATTAAATCGTTGATAATATTGTGTTTGACTAATAATTGTTTTTTGTTCGGAAATGATTAACGAATGAAATCCTGTTAATAATAGCAACCCAATAATGGTTAATATAATGACCATTGATATCGTACTGAAACCTGACAGCGAATTAGGGGGATAGTGGGTTTTCATTTTTTATAAATTTAGTTATTTGATAATTAATTTTTTTGTTTTGTTTTAATTCTGCCGCAAGGGTAATTTCCAAACCATTTTTTTGCTGTTTAATTGAAAATTGCGTGATTTTCACTTCAGCAGGATCGAACAGTTTTTCCCATTGCGAACTTCGACAGTTAAGCTCGCCTGTTTTGTACTCGATATTTTTTTGATTATAACGATAGCTAAATATGTCTGAATATCGGGTGAAATTGGGGTTATAGATCCAATCATTACGTATTTCGCTATCATAACGTAGCGTTATACAGTAAGGATTTGAGGTAATATCGATCGGTTTTGCTGTCATTTTTGTTGGATCGTTAGCAATAAATCCAGCTCGTCTGATATCCTTTGATAAGCCTACTAGTCCTTGCTCAACAATTGTTTGTAAATGTTTTTTTTGATAATGATGATAAATATTGGTTTGCAATTGTGTGTAAAAAGAGCTTATGCCGAGCACCATTATCGTCGATAATGTTATACTGATTAGCGCTTCTAATAATGAAAATCCTGACTGATTTAACATGGCGGCAGCCCCGTGAGGTAGCTACTTTTTCGACAAAACCGGATACGCCCTTGCGATGAAACAAAGATTTTGCTGGTACCGATACGATTACTTAATTCGAAAGAGATATTTTTGGCCATATTACGGCGCCCCCAAAATGTGGCGCTTTGGTTATCATTCAATCCGCTAATAACGACTGAATTGTCGGGCTTGATAAATTGCAATAAACCTTGATGACAAGATTGAGGTTTTTCACCTTGAGTAATACTTAAGCACCAAGGTGAAACAAAAAGATGAAGATAGTAATTATCATTATTCGTGTAAGCTTTTACTTGAACTTCGCTCAAAAAAGAAGCTAATTGTTTGGTGGTTATCTCTAATTCATTACGCAACTTTTGGGCTTGCCAATGGTTAATACCCACACTAGCTAATATGGCACTAATACAAACAACAATGAGTAATTCAATTAAAGAAAATCCTAAATTTTGCATAGCTGAATTTGATTATCATAAGGTAGCGCTATGTTAACTGAAAGGAAGATGAGGGCAGATATTTGTTGTTATTTTGGAACAGATGCCACAAATCATTTTTTATTTTTACTTAAAAAAGTTAATGATATGACAAACCACTTAAAAATCACGACATATTATATTATACTGTTTGCCTATTTGAATTTGCTAACGGACTAAAAGTTAAAGGAAACGAGAGATGCAACAACTACAAACTATTATTGAAGCCGCATTTGAACGTCGTGCTGAAATCACCCCATCAAATGTTGATACGGTAACACGTGATGCCATTAATCAATGTATTCATTTACTCGACAGCGGTAAGATGCGTGTCGCAGAAAAAATCAATGGGGACTGGGTGACTCACCAATGGTTAAAAAAAGCTGTATTACTCTCTTTCCGCATTAATGAAAACCAACTTATCGATGGTGGGGCGACTAATTATTATGACAAAGTGCCATTAAAATTTGCCCAATATGATGAAGCTCGATTCCAACAAGAAGGCTTCCGTGTTGTTCCATCTGCGATTGCTCGTCAAGGAGCCTATATCGCTCGTAATACTGTATTAATGCCGTCTTATGTCAACATTGGCGCATATGTCGATGAAGGTACCATGGTTGATACTTGGGTAACTGTCGGATCGTGTGCGCAAATTGGTAAAAATGTGCATTTATCCGGTGGTGTTGGTATTGGTGGCGTTTTAGAACCATTACAAGCTAACCCGACTATCATAGAAGATAACTGTTTTATCGGTGCACGTAGTGAGATTGTTGAAGGTGTTATTGTCGAAGAAGGCAGTGTTATTTCAATGGGTGTATTTATCGGTCAAAGTACTAAAATTTATGATCGTGCAACCGGTGAAGTGCACTATGGTCGTGTACCGGCTGGTTCTGTGGTGGTTTCAGGTAATTTACCAACAAAAGACGGTAAATATAGCCTTTATTGTGCTGTTATCGTTAAAAAAGTTGATGCTAAAACGTTAGGTAAAGTAGGTATTAACGAATTACTTCGTACCATTGATTAATTTTTACTAATCACTTCTTAATTTGCCGTCAAAGTCGTTTGGCGGCTTTTAACTACATCATTCATCTTTTATATTAATATCATTTATAACCATTAGAAGAGGAAAACTTATGCCTTCTTTTGATATTGTGTCAGAAATCCAAATGCCAGAAGTTAAAAATGGCGTTGAAAACGCAACGCGTGAATTAACTACTCGTTGGGATTTTAAAAATGTTGAAGCTTCATTTGAGCTCAATGAAAAAAATCAAACTATCAAAGCAACAAGTCAATCAGACTTTCAAGTACAACAATTACTGGATATTTTGCGTGATAAGCTAGCTAAACGAGGCATTGACGGCGGTGCTTTAGACATTCCCGAAGAGCTGGAACATAGTGGTAAATTCTATAGTATTACCGTTAAGTTAAAACAGGGGATTGATAAAGAATTAGCTAAAAAAATTGTCAAGTTGATAAAAGATAGCAAACTTAAAGTGCAAGCTCAAGTTCAGGGTGAACAAGTGCGTGTAACGGGTAAATCTCGGGACGATTTACAAGCGACCATGGCATTAGTGAAAAATGGTGAATTAGGCCAACCGTTCCAATTTACTAACTTTAGAGATTAATTATTTATCTTTGCCGATATTATTCGGCAAAGTTGCTTATTACCCATTTATATGGGTATTTTTTGTCAAAAGATTTCAGATTTACTATACGTTTAAGTATAAAAATTTTCGATAGTAAATGCTGCCTTTCCTCCTTTACCCTAATAAACTTCGTAAAAAACAAGATTTTTTGTAGTGGATACGTTATGCTATTGATCTGTCTAACTGCTTAATGATTGTACGACTTATTATGATGAAAAAAATCGTTCTTTTTTTAGTCTTATTTATATTTTCCGGATCGTTGATTGCGCAAACTCCTGATGAAGAAAAGAAAGTTTTTATTGATAACCTTTTATCGAAAATGACGATTAAGGAAAAAGTCGGTCAATTACGATTGATCAGCGTTGGTGGTGAATTAACTTTAAGTAAAGTTCTCGATCAAATTGAAGCAGGTGAAATTGGTGGTATTTTTAACACCGTTGTTGAACCTGATTTATCTCAAATGCAAGAACGTGCCTTGCAATCTCGCAACCAAATTCCACTTTATTTTGGTTTTGATATTATTCATGGTCATCGCACGATATTTCCAATCAATTTAGCTATAGCATCGACATGGGATCGTTCAGCAATAGGTAAAGTTGCCGAAGTATCTGCTGATGAAGCAACCAGTGACGGTTTAAACATGACTTGGGCGCCAATGGTTGATATTACTCGAGATCCACGTTGGGGTAGGGTATCAGAAGGATTTGGTGAAGATCCTTATTTGGTATCAGAAGCCGGTCGTATTTTTGTTGAAAAAATGCAAAAACAGTCTTTACAAGATAAAAAATCTTTAGTGACCACGGTGAAGCATTTTGCTTTATATGGCGCCGTTGAGGGTGGGCGTGAATATAATAGTACCGATATGAGTGAACGCAAGATGTTTCAAGAGTATCTGGTTCCTTATAAAGCGGCCATTGATGCCGGCAGCCGTGCGGTAATGGTATCTTTGGTCAGTGTCAATGGTATTCCGGCAAGTGCTAATCACTGGTTATTAACAGAAGTATTACGTGACAAATGGCATTTTGACGGTGTTGTTGTCAGTGATCATGGTGCAATTCGGGAATTAATTAATCATGGTGTAGCCAGCGATCCTAAAGATGCGGTGCGTGTTGCGATCAAAGCCGGTATTGATATTAGTATGAACGATGAGTATTTTTTACAATTTTTACCGGAACTTGTTGATCAAGGGGTGATTTCTGAAAATGAAATAGATCGGGCTTGTCGTCGAGTTTTAGAATTAAAATATGATATGGGATTATTTAAAAATCCTTATCGTAATTTAGATCCGAATTTAGATATCGACACAATGTTTGCTGATAATCGCTTACATAGACAAGAAGCTAGAGATGTTGCCCGCCGTAGTATTGTATTGTTAAAAAATAACGATCATCTTTTACCACTGACAAAAGATATGAAAATTGCAGTCATTGGGCCTTTAGCGGATTCTAAACGAGATATTTTAGGTAGTTGGTCTGGGGCAGGGCGAGCTAATTTAGCCGTCACACCACTAGAAGGTATTAAAAATGCCGTAAAAGATCCTAAACAGATTAGTTATGCTTTTGGTGCAAATCTATCTGATGATCCGAACTTATTTAAATTTTTAAATTTATACGGAATGAGTAGTAAATTTGATGAAAGGCCGGCGGATGAGATGTTAGCACAAGCGGTTGCTGCCGCTAAAGAATCTGATGTTGTTGTGGTTTTTGTGGGTGAAGCACAAGGTATGGCGCATGAGTCTTCAAGCCGTACAGATCTTGCGTTGCAAGACAGTCAGAAACGGTTGATTAAAGCATTGAAGGCAACGGGGAAACCGGTTGTGATTACATTAATGAATGGACGCCCTCTGACATTGCCAGAAGAGTATGACCAAGCCGATGCAATGCTCGAAACGTGGTTTTTAGGTACAGAAGGAGGAAATGCCATTGCAGATGTCTTGTTCGGTGATTATAACCCTTCAGGTAAATTGCCAATGTCTTTCCCTATGAATGTAGGGCAAATACCTGTCTATTATAGTCATTTAAATACCGGACGCCCACGTGGTACGCAGAACATGGGTAAATATACCACTTCATATTTTGATAGCCCAAATGAACCTTTATTCCCCTTTGGTTTTGGTTTAAGTTACACCGATTTTACCATTGATTTTGCTTTATCAAGTGATCAGATGTTGCCGGGCGGTGAAATTGTGGTGACTGCCAATGTGGAAAATATTGGTGATAAAACCGGTATGCAAACTGTTCAGTTTTATCTTCAAGATGTAACGGCGTCAGTAAGCAGACCTGTCAAACAGTTAATCGGCTTTGATAATATTACTTTAAAGCCACGAGAAAAAGGACAAGTTAAGTTTGTTATCAAATATGACATGTTAAAATTTTGGAACGATAAAATGCAATATGTTGCCGAACCCGGAAAGTTTAATGTGTATGTTGGTGATGACTCAACTACAAAAAATAAGCAAACGTTTACTTTGCTTGATAAATAAGTTAACAATCAACCGTCGATAGTCATCGACGGTTTGCATCTATGGTCAGCATCATGTTCGAATTTGATCTTGTATTACAGCTTTTACAACAAATGTGTATTTATTTAGTCATTGCTTATTTGCTAAGTAAAACACCCATTGTCATTCCGCTGATGCAAGTTACCGTTCACTTACCTCACAAATTAATCTGTTATTTAATTTTTTCACTATTTTGTATTATGGGTAGCTATTTTGGCTTACACATTGAAGACACAATTGCTAATACTCGAGCAATTGGCGCTATTTTAGGGGGGTTACTCGGTGGACCCATGGTTGGTCTGTTAGTGGGGATAACCGGTGGTGTGCATCGTTACACTTTAGGGGGGATCACCGCTGAAAGTTGCATGCTCTCAACCATTTTAACCGGATTAATCAGTGGATTACTTCACTATATTTTAATGAAAAAAGGGCGAGTTGATCTTATCTATAACCCATTATTAGTTGGGATATTAGGCTTAATTGTTGAATCGATTGAAATGATTATGGTGTTATTAATCTCTCGACCGTTTGATGTGGTTTTACATGCAGTTGGTAGCATAGCTGCACCGATGATTGTGGCTAACAGCATTGGGGCGGCAATGTTTATGCGAATCTTGTTAGATAGACGAGCTATTTTTGAACGTTATACATCGGCTTTTTCGGCTAAAGCGTTAAAAATTGCGGTTAGTACTGAAGGTTTATTGCGTGAAGGGTTTAATCAGATCAATAGTACAAAAGTTGCCGAAATTATCTATCAAGAACTCGATATTGGTGCAGTTTCTATCACTGACAGAGAAAAAATATTAGCTTTTATTGGTATTGGTGATGATCATCACTTGCCCGGCACGCCGATTACGTCAGATATTACCTTAAAAGCAATTGAAGAAAATGATGTGAAATATCTTGACGGTGTACATCAGCCTTATCAGTGCTCAATTAATAAAAATTGCCGTTTAGGCTCGACGCTCGTTATTCCCTTACGCGGTGAAAATAATACTGTAGTAGGTACCATTAAACTCTATGAAGCCAAAAATACCTTATTTAGTTCGATAAATTGTACTTTGGGCGAAGGGATAGCCAGTTTATTATCAGCCCAAATTCTTGCCGGTCAAAATGAGCGCTATAAGCAACTATTATCGAAAACCGAAATTAAACTTTTACATGCGCAAGTTAATCCTCACTTCTTATTTAATGCCTTAAATACTTTACTTGCTGTTATTCGTCGGGATCAAACTCAAGCTTCGCAATTAGTTCAAAATCTCTCGACTTTTTTCCGCAAAAATCTTAAACGAACCGAAGAAATGGTATCGCTAAAAGACGAGATAGAGCATGTCAATGCTTACTTACAAATCGAAAAAATGCGATTTATGGAACAGTTAACCGTCGAAATCGATATTCCGAGTGAATTAGAATACGTTCAACTTCCGGCTTTTTCATTGCAACCTATAGTTGAAAATGCGATAAAACATGGGACTTCTCAATTAATAGGCAAAGGAAAGGTAATTATCAAAGCCTACCAGCAAGCTCAAACGCTAATATTAGAAGTCATTGATAATGCGGGTAATTATCGGGAAAATAGAAAAGATATTAATGGTCTTGGTTTGAATTTAGTTGATAAACGGATTAATATTCGCTATGGGGAGAAGTATGGGATAACAATTGATTGTATACCCGACAGTTGTACTAAAGTTCGACTGACCATACCGTTGCAAGAGGATGTGACTGTTCAATGTTAAATGTAATTATTGTTGATGATGAGCTACCTGCACGAGAAAATTTACGGTGTTTATTGCAAAACGATCCTGAAATTACCATTGTTGCTGAGTGTCAAAATGCCATGGAAGCGATTCGAGAAATTCATCGTCTACAACCTGACGTCGTGTTTTTAGATATACAAATGCCGAAAATAAACGGTATTGAAATGCTTTCAATGCTGGATCCTGATACGATGCCGCATATTGTTTTTTTAACGGCTTATAGTGAATTTGCTGTTAAAGCATTTGAAGAACAAGCTTTTGATTATTTGTTAAAACCTGTTGAGCAAGGGCGATTAAATAAGACATTAACTCGGCTTCATCAGCAATGCCCGTCAAATATTGAACAATTAGCGTCAATTGAGCAAGAATTTAATTATATTCCTTGTGTTGGTCACAATCGGATTTATTTATTAAATATGGATGATGTGTTTTATATCGCCTCAAAAGTCAGTGGTATTTATGTTTTTAATCATGAAAATAGTGCGTATTTCACCGAATTAACATTAAAAACATTAGAGGACAAAACCCCTTTGATTCGTTGCCACAGGCAATATCTGATCAATCCTAAAAAATTAAAAGAGATTCGTTTTAATGATGCTGGCGGTGTTGATATCATTCTAATAAACGATATTTCAGTACCGGTAAGTCGTCGGTATCTTAAACCTTTCAAAGAGACTATTGGATTATAACAATTGAAATAATTCGACCGTTCATTGGCTAAATTTAACCACTTATCAGCTTGATTTAGCCTATAACTAAAATACTAATTTCTTTCAAATCAATAAAAAATTACTATACGCTTGGATATAAAGGAACCTTTAGTAAGCGCTTAGGTCGCTAATTGTCAAAAGTCATCTTTTATGATGTACTTTTGATTTTTAACCAATTTTTAACTGGTTAAGGGTGGCTAAGTTTCTTACTAATTAATATAAACCCA
This sequence comes from Gilliamella sp. B2923, assembly GCF_026536565.1. NCBI lineage: Bacteria > Pseudomonadati > Pseudomonadota > Gammaproteobacteria > Orbales > Orbaceae > Gilliamella > Gilliamella sp. B2923. The sequence continues at coordinate 448,035 of NZ_JAFNNZ010000001.1, forward strand.
CAAAGAGAATCATTATGAATAATAAAGTTTTCAAACATATTCCATGGTTGATCCTAGCTTTTGTCGGTGCATGCTGTCTGGCGGTAGTTGCATTACGACGTGGAGAACATGTCAGTGCACTATGGATAGTTGCCGCTGCTGTTTCAATCTATCTTGTCGCATACCGTTATTACAGTATGTATATTGCAAAGAAGGTGATGCAATTAGATCCTACTCGAGCAACGCCTGCTGTCATAAATAATGACGGTTTGAATTATGTACCAACTAATAAATATGTCTTATTTGGTCACCATTTTGCTGCTATTGCCGGAGCCGGACCGCTTGTTGGCCCTGTTTTAGCTGCTCAAGTTGGTTATTTGCCTGGTACCCTTTGGCTACTTGCCGGGGTTGTGTTGGCGGGTGCTGTACAAGACTTTATGGTGTTATTTTTGTCTTCTCGCCGTAATGGTTCTTCATTAGGTGAAATGATTAAAGAAGAGATGGGATCTATTCCCGGCACTATCGCATTATTTGGCTGTTTCCTGATTATGCTTATTATCCTTGCGGTATTAGCATTGATTGTAGTTAAAGCCTTAGCTGAAAGCCCGTGGGGTGTATTTACGGTTTGTTCAACCGTACCTATTGCCTTATTTATGGGAATATATATGCGATTTATCAGACCAGGCCGTGTTCTTGAGGTCTCGGTTATAGGGATTGTTTTATTAATTCTCTCAATTTGGTTTGGTGGTGTAATTGCTCATGATGCATATTGGGGACCAGCTTTAACTTTTAAAGCAACCACGATTACTTATGCACTAGTTGGTTATGCATTAGTTTCTGCCATGTTACCTGTATGGTTAATTTTAGCGCCTCGTGATTATCTTGCTACTTTCTTAAAAATTGGTGTTATTGTTGGGCTAGCCATTGGTATCGTTATTTTAAATCCTGATCTTAAAATGCCTGATATCACACAATATGTCGACGGAACAGGTCCGGTATGGAAAGGCGCATTATTTCCATTCCTATTTATTACTATTGCTTGTGGTGCGGTTTCCGGATTCCATGCATTAATTGCATCGGGTACTACGCCAAAATTACTGGCAAATGAAAACGATGCCCGTTTTATTGGTTACGGTGCAATGCTAATGGAATCATTTGTCGCTATGATGGCTTTAGTTGCGGCATCGATCATTGAGCCGGGACTTTATTTTGCCATGAATACGCCTCCGGCAGCTTTAGGTATTACTATGCCCGATCTTCATAAATTAGGTACCGATCAAGCTCCGATGATTATTGAACAATTGAAAGAGGTAACCGTTCATGCCGCTGCAACGGTCAGTTCTTGGGGATTTGTGATCTCACCTGAAGAGATACTACAGACCGCAAAAGATATTGGTGAGCCTTCAGTCTTAAATCGTGCAGGCGGTGCGCCAACTTTAGCTGTTGGGATTGCACATGTATTTCATCAGATTATTCCTGGTGCTGATATGGGCTTTTGGTATCACTTTGGTATTTTATTTGAGGCTTTATTTATTTTAACAGCCTTAGATGCAGGTACCCGCTCAGGTCGCTTTATGCTTCAAGATTTGTTAGGCAATTTTGTGCCATTCTTGAAAAAAACTGATTCGTTAGTTGCCGGTTTCATTGGTACGCTAGGTTGTGTTGGCTTATGGGGTTATCTGTTATATCAAGGTGTTGTCGATCCATTAGGCGGTGTTAAGAGTTTGTGGCCATTGTTTGGTATTTCTAATCAAATGTTAGCCGCAGTAGCCTTAGTTTTAGCAACAGTTGTGTTAATTAAGATGAAACGTGCTCAATATGTTTGGGTAACGATTATTCCTGCTATATGGTTATTAATTTGTACAACATGGGCATTAGGATTGAAACTATTTAGCAACAATCCACAACTTGAAGGATTCTTCTATTTAGCGAATGAATATAATCGTCGTATTGCCGAAGGTAGCGATTTAACACCACAACAAATCGATAATATGCACCACATTGTAATAAACAACTACACCAATGCGGGATTAAGTATCCTGTTCTTAGTTGTTGTTTATGGTATTATCTTTTTTGGTATTAAAACGGCAATCAAAGCCTTCAAAAATAAACAAAGAACAGATAAAGAAAGAATGTATATACCAATTCCTAAAGGTGGTGTAAAAACATCAATGTCACATTAGTTTGAGCTAATTAGGATGTAGTAGCGATATTGCATCTCAACAGTAAACTCAAATTATTTTAGCTAAAGCCTAACAATCGATCATTGTTGGGCTTTTTTATTTTGGCTTTAAAAAAGTGCTTCAACTATTGAAAATAACGAGTGTCAAATCAGCTAATTTAGCGATGCCGCTTTAACTATCTATTTGTCATTTATAGATTGATAGCAAGTAGCATGGATAGGTAAAAAGAATGTGAATAATTTATTTTTACTGATAGGTAAATATTTGCAGTTTATTCATTAAAAAATCAGCCAATAATTAATATTGGCTAATAAAATAAATTAATGTAAAAGTTAGTAGTATCTAATCAATGATTCTGCTTTGTTACACAATAACGATTGCATAAATTTTGGTGCATTTTTAGTATCATCAGTCCAAAAAGGGATTTTATTTTCTTTACAAATTTTAATCATTTTCTCAATGTCGGTTTTCTCATATTTGTTTTTCAATACAGATAGAGGCGTATATTGCCATTCATCGGCTGTGATATCCGGAAGTGGAAAATCGGGTATATCTTTAAACACTGGCGTGATCCATGCTTCACTATAGGCTGGATCAGGTGTAGTAGAAGTTTCATCTTGAGATATATGATAAAGTTTACTCATTATTTTTGCTTTGTTGCATATTTTGGTTTTCACCAATAATGTCTGATCACCATTTTCACTATAATCAGGGATTTTCTCTTTTTTACAAATATCGATTACTTTATCAATATCTTCTTCTTTGTATTTTAAAAGAAAGATATTGTTTTCAATATTCCATTCTTTAAGCGTAATATCAGGAAACGGAAAACCCGCTATATCTTTAAATACAGGTGTGACATAAGCCTCTTTATAATCATCTTTTGGATCCGCGTGAATATTAACGGAAATTAACAGCGCTAAAATTGGTGTAAATTTTTTCATCATTCTTTATTTTCCTACATGATTAAATATTGAAACTTTTTAAAGGATAGGTTCAACATTTAATGTTATTCCATCCACAGAAGTCACAATCACGACTTGTCCTACTGGTAAATCTTTATCACAGGTAGCTGACCATGTACCGTCTTTTATTTTAACTCGACCAGAACCATTAACAATGGCTTTTGTAACAACGGTTTTAGTACCAATTAAGTCTTGTTGTGGTTGATTAATCTCACCTTTACTCGATTTATCCTGTCCCTTCTTTTTGAGCCAACCCCACCAAATATAAGCTGAAACTAAAGTAAAAATAGAGAATAAAATCCAAAGGATAGGCCAAGAAAGTGGTAAACACCATGCGATTAAACCAACGATAATGGCTGCAATACCGCTCCAAAGTAAATATCCACCAGAACAAAGTAATTCAGCGATCAACAAAATACCGCCTAAAATAAAAAATACCCAATGAGGTGAATTATAGATAATTAGTGCAAAATCTGTCATGATCGATTTCCTACAAGACTTATTTGATTAAAAACTAATAATTATCTCCTTACATCAAGTCAATGATGTCAAGGAGATAGATTTTCTAAATCTTACGATAATTATTTAGTATTTTTGATAAGTTCAGCAATGCCGCCAATGCTACCCATTAAGCTTGCTGCATCGAGTGGCATCATGATAACTTTACTATTATCTGATGAGCCGATATTTTGTAGCGCTTCGGTATATTTTTGTGCAACAAAGTAATTAATTGCATTGATATTACCTGCGGCAATCGCTTCAGAAACCATTTGAGTTGCTTTCGCTTCAGCTTCAGCAGCACGTTCACGGGCTTCAGCTTGTAAAAATGCAGCTTGTCTTTCACCTTCAGCTTTTAATATTTCTGATTGTTTTTCACCTTCAGAACGTAAAATTGCTGCTTGACGAACACCTTCTGCTTCAAGAATTTCCGCACGTTTATTACGTTCAGCTTTCATCTGCGCATTCATGGCAGCGATTAGCTCAGCTGGCGGGCGAACATCTCGAATCTCAATACGAGTAATTTTAATTCCCCAAGGGCTTGTTGCGTCATCAACAATACTCAATAATTTTGAGTTAATATGATCACGTTGTGATAACATTTCATCCAGCTCCATACTACCAAGAACGGTACGAATGTTAGTCATCATTAAGTTTATTACTGCGCGCTCTAATTGGTTAACTTGATAAGCTGCTCTGGCTGCTTCTTGAACTTGTATAAAGCACACTGCATCAATTTGTACGTTGGCATTATCTTTAGAGATAACTTCTTGCGACGGAATATCAAGTACTTGTTCCATCATATTAATTTTACGACCCACACCATCCATAAATGGAATAATAATATTTAAACCAGGTTCTAGAGTGTGCGTATATTTTCCAAAACGTTCAATAGTATATTGAAAACCTTGTGGAACGATAGTAATGGCTTTTAGTACTGTTACAACTGCAAGTAAAACAATGATACCGATAAGAATATAAAACATTGGCATATATCTAAATCTCTCAAAATTTATGGTTGGTTTAGTAAGTGAGTCATTCTAATCGTTCTTACCCTATTTGACTAGTTTTAATTAACAATGTAAGTATATTTTTAATAATCTGTTAAATTAACGTTTGATTGGCATAAAATTATTCATCTACTAATAAAAATAAACCAATAAAGTTAAAGCGGCTTTATCGTGTAATCGATTGAAATATCTGTCAAAGGTTATACCATTGTGCCTAACTAACGTTAGACCTCCTTAAGCCTTGTTGAAACAAGATAATTTTTATTAGCAAAGCACGACTTTTAACGAGTGTCTTTGACTATATCATTTGGTTAGTTAAATCGATTAAAGTTAATTTTTATGCTGCACACAAAATATCCTCTTGACAATAAACTAATGAACTAGTTTAATAGTACAAAATTTATTTAAAACTGATAACTAAAATGAAAACACAATATTTACGCTTAACTACCCGTATGTTCACTAGCTTTGATTGGTGGCGCATTACTTTTTTGCGGGTGATGTGATGAATTATTGTTTTTTCTTAAACCCGCTAACTGCGGGTTTTTTAGTTTCTGATAAGTTAAAAAATAAATTGTAAATAAAAATTTGCATAATAGGAGAGTCAACAATGAATAAGCCAACGTTAACCCAGATAACCAAGACTATTGATTATCTAAAAGATCCGACTCAAGTGTTTAATCAATTATGTGATAATCGACCAGCAACATTGTTGTTAGAATCAGCGGAAATTGATAACAAGCAAGGTATTAAAAGTGTGATGATTGTCGATAGTGCGATGCGCATATCGGCGTTAAATAACGAAGTGACTTTCGAGGCATTGACAACCAATGGTGAAAAACTGCTGCCTTTATTGCAAAATACTTTTTCAGATAGTGTCGAACAAAAGCTTGTTACTCCCCAAAAATTAACGTTGGTTTTTCCTGCTGTAGATGATCTGCAAGATGAGGATTCTCGCTTAAAATCACAATCCATTTTTGATGCATTACGAGCATTGCTAAATCTGGTTAACATTCCACAACACAGCCATGCCGATGCCGTTTTTGTTGGTGGCCTATTTAGTTATGACTTAGTTGCAGGTTTTGAAAACTTACCGATTTTACCAACGGAACAACATTGTGAAGATTTCTGCTTTTACTTAGCAGAAACCCTATTAGAAATTAATCACCAATCCCATGTATCAATTTTCAAAGCTACCGCTTTTACTTCTGACGACAAAGAAATTTCACGATTAACTGATAGATTTTCCGAATTACAGTCAATGCTGAAACAACCCGTTAAACCGATTAAGACCCAATCATTGGCAAATGTTAAAGTAATGTGTAATAAAAGTGATGACGATTTTAATACAGCGGTTAAAAAAATGCAGGATGCGATTGAGCAAGGTGAAATCTTTCAAGCTGTGCCATCCAGACGTTTTTCATTACCTTGTCCGGCACCATTATCGGCTTATCAAGTTTTAAAAGCCAGTAACCCAAGTCCTTATATGTTCTATATGCAAGATAAGGATTTTGTGTTATTTGGTGCATCTCCTGAAAGTGCACTTAAATATACTAAGGCGACTAATCAAGTTGAAATCTATCCAACTGCCGGTACTCGCCCTCGAGGCTTAAAACAGAACGGCGAAGTCGATCATGATCTTGATAGTCGATTAGAGCTTGAGATGCGAACAGATAAAAAAGAACTGGCTGAACATTTAATGTTAGTTGATTTAGCACGGAACGATTTAGCGAGAATTTGCCAGCCCGGCACGCGTTACACCAAGGAACTATTAAAAGTAGACCGTTACTCTTTTGTTATGCACTTAGTGTCAAGAGTTGTGGGTCAACTGCGTCATGATTTAGATGCCTTACATGCTTATAGAGCTACGATGAATATGGGAACGTTAACCGGTGCTCCAAAAGTTCGGGCAATGCAGTTGATAGCTGAATTGGAGAAAGTTAAACGAGGGAGTTATGCCGGTGCTGTAGGTTATTTTACCGCTAATGGCGATCTTGATACTTGTATTGTTATTCGAAGTGCCTATGTTGAAAACGGAATTGCAACCGTTCAAGCTGGGGTTGGTGTGGTTTTAGATTCTGAACCTCAATTAGAGTCCGATGAGTCCCGTAACAAAGCACGTGCAGTCGTGCGAGCAATTATGGCAGCACATAATGTAGAAGGAGTATTTTAATGGCTAATATTTTATTTATTGATAATGTGGATTCATTCACTTATAACTTAGTCGATCAATTACGTAATAGCAAACATTGTGTGACGATTTATCGTAATACGATACCTGCCGATGTTATTATCGAAAAATTATCTCAAATGCATAACCCTATTTTAATGTTATCCCCTGGACCTGGTGCGCCGAGCGAAGCAGGCTGTATGCCGGAACTGCTTAAACGTTTAAAAGGGCAGTTACCAATCATTGGTATTTGTCTAGGTCATCAAGCCATTGTTGAGTCTTACGGTGGTACTATCGTGCCAGCTGGTGATATTTTGCATGGTAAAGCTTCGCTGATAGAACACGATGAACAAGCAATGTTTAAAGGGTTACCTAACCCATTACCGGTTGCTCGTTATCATTCATTAAAAGGGGAAAATATTCCTAAAACATTAACGATTAATGCCCTTTGCAATAATATTGTTATGGCTGTACGTAACGATCAAGACCGAGTTTGCGGTTTTCAGTTTCATCCCGAATCAATTTTAACTATTCAAGGTGTAAAACTATTAGAACAGACGATTGAATGGGCACTTAATCCGCCACAACCTCAAGTACAACCAAAACAAGAAGCGATAGTTGATAAACAAGAATACAATATTCAACCAATCCTTAATAAATTGTATTTAGGACAAGTATTAACTCAAGAAGAGAGTAAAATGCTGTTTAATCTGATTATTCAAGGAAAAATTGAGCCTACAGTACTTGCCACCGCAGTGATTAGTATGAAAGTTCGTGGTGAAAAACCTGATGAGATAGCGGGAGCGGCTCAAGCATTACTTGAAAATGCTGATAGTTTCGATATTCCGGATTATGATTTTACCGATATAGTGGGAACTGGCGGTGACGGAACTAATAGTATTAATATTTCAACAGCCAGCGCTTTTGTTGCTGCTGCCTTAGGCTATAAAGTGGCAAAACATGGTAATCGTGGAGTATCGAGTAAATCCGGTTCATCAGATGTCTTATCGGCTTTAGGGATTAAATTAAATATGCCAGCCGAAGCGTCACGAAAGGCGTTAGATGAGCTTGGTGTCTGTTTCTTATTTGCACAACAGTATCACACCGGTTTTCGCCATGCAGCCCCAGTTCGTCAACAGTTAAAAACAAGAACAATCTTTAATGTATTGGGACCGTTGATTAACCCGTCCAGACCAAAACGTATTTTATTAGGTGTTTATCATCCGGATTTGATTAAACCGATTGCCGAAACGTTAAAAATGCTAGGTTATACTCATGCTTATGTGGTTCATGGCGCAGGTATGGACGAGGTTGCTATTCATGGTGAGACTCAAGTTGCCGAAGTTAAAAATGGTGAAATCCGTTATTTTACGTTGACGCCACAAGATTTTGGACTCAATACGTATGCCTTAAAAGATATTGAAGGTGGCACTCCAGAGATGAATCGTGATATGTTAATTGCAATTTTACAAGGACACGGCAAACCAGCTCACGAAGCGGCTATTGCAGCTAATGTCGCAATGTTAATGAGCTTGTTTGGTCAAACAGATTTAAAACAAAACGCTAAACAGGCCATTGATATGATGCGTAGTGGCAAGGCTTATTCGCTTTTACAACAATTAGCGGCGAGATAGGAAGGGAGAGTGTTATGGCAATTGCAGCATTGACCAAAAATGTTGAAATGGCGACGGTATTAAAAAAGATCATCGATGATAAGCAGGCATGGTTAACCGAGCAACAAGCAATAAAGCCGTTAGAAACATTTAAATCGGCTATAAAACCGAGCGATCGTGATTTTTATCAAGCATTAAGTCAGCCTAAAACTGTGTTTATTTTAGAGTGCAAAAAAGCGTCGCCGTCTAAAGGATTGATTCGTGATGATTTTGATCCCGCTAATATTGCTAAAGTTTATAAAGATTATGCTTCGGCTATTTCGGTGCTAACAGATGAAAAATATTTTCAGGGTAGTTTTGAGTTTTTGCCAATAGTCCGCAATGAAGTTACTCAACCCGTTCTTTGTAAAGACTTTATTATCGATGAATACCAAATCTATTTAGCCCGTCATTATCAAGCCGATGCAATTTTATTAATGTTGTCTGTTTTATCTGATGATGAGTATCGTTATTTAAGTGAAATTGCGCATCAACTCAATATGGGGATATTAACTGAGGCGAGTTGCGAAAAAGAGGTCGAACGAGCAATTGCGCTTGGTGCTAAGGTGATTGGAATCAATAATCGGAATTTGCGTGATTTGAGTGTTGATCTAAATCGGGTAAAAACTCTCGCTAAAACTATTCCTGATGATCGTATTATTATCAGTGAATCGGGTATTTATACACATAATCAAGTCAAGGAATTAAGTGCCTATGCCCATGGTTTTTTGATTGGTAGTGCCTTAATGTCAGAATCAAATTTAACATTAGCGATTAGAAAAGTAATGTTTGGTGAAAATAAAGTATGCGGTTTAACCCGAGCTGAAGATGCTGTCGCTGCTTATCAGTCGGGTGCGGTATATGGTGGTTTAATTTTTGCACCTACATCACCACGCTATATTTCACCAATAAAAGCTCGTTCTGTCATCGCAGCAGCACCACTTAATTGGGTTGGGGTTTTTAAAAACGAGAGCGTTAATCAAGTTAGCCAAATAGCCCAGCAGTTATCGCTTTATGCTGTTCAGTTGCATGGTGGTGAAGATGATAACTATCTACAAGCTTTACGCCAACAACTGCCTCAATCGTGCCAAATTTGGCAGGCAATAAGCATTAGTAGCGTGATTCCTCAGCATCATAATCCTTTGGTGAGTCGCTATATTTTTGATAATGGTGCGGGTGGAACAGGTGAGTGTTTTGATTGGTCTTTGTTAAATGGTCACAATTTAGATAATGTGATTTTAGCTGGTGGCATTAATCCTCAAAATATAAAATCTGCCTTAGCAACAAATGTCATTGGTGTTGATCTTAACTCTGGTGTAGAAGCGTCACCCGGCATTAAAGACAAACAAAAAATTACAGCCGTATTTGAACAAATTAAATTAAATTAAAAAAGGAATGGTTATGTCTAAATTAAATCCTTACTTTGGTGAATTTGGTGGGCAATATGTTCCCCAAATATTAATGCCAGTGCTTGAGCAACTTGAGGATGCCTTTATATCAGCAATTAATGATCCCGGTTTCCAAAAAGAGTTTAATGATCTTTTAGTAAATTATGCCGGTCGGCCTACTGCACTGACCTTATGTAAAAATTTAACTGCCGGCAGCAAAACTAAACTTTATTTAAAGCGAGAAGATCTGGTGCATGGTGGGGCGCATAAAACAAATCAAGTTTTAGGGCAGGCGTTACTGGCTAAAAGAATGGGAAAAACGGAAATTATTGCCGAAACGGGCGCAGGACAACATGGCGTGGCTTCAGCTTTGGCTTGTGCTTTACTGGGCTTAAAGTGTCGAATTTACATGGGTGCAAAAGATGTAAAACGTCAAGCGCCTAATGTGTTTAGAATGCGATTAATGGGGGCGACAGTGATTCCGGTTGAAACTGGCTCAGCGACGTTAAAAGATGCCTGTAATGAGGCTTTGCGTGACTGGTCTGGCAGCTACGAAAAAGCACACTATATGTTAGGTACTGCCGCAGGCCCACACCCTTTCCCAACTATTGTACGTGAATTTCAACAAATGATTAGCCGTGAAGCAAAACAGCAAATCCTTGAAAAAGAAGGGCGGTTACCTGATGCGGTTATTGCTTGTGTTGGCGGTGGCTCGAATGCTATAGGCATGTTTGCGAATTTTATCGAAGATAAATCGGTCAGATTAATTGGTGTAGAGCCGGGTGGTCATGGTATTGAAAGTGGTGAGCATGGTGCATCGTTAAAACATGGAAAACTGGGTATCTACTTTGGAATGAAATCCCCAATGATGCAAACAGATGAAGGACAAATTGAAGAATCATACTCGATTTCAGCCGGGTTGGATTTTCCGTCTGTCGGGCCACAGCATGCTTATTTAGATAGTATTGGCCGAGCAGATTATGTGTCGATTACTGATGATGAAGCTTTAGATGCGTTCAAAGCATTATCACGTAGTGAAGGTATTATTCCGGCGTTAGAATCGTCTCATGCATTAGCTTATGCACTTAAGATGATCAAAGAAAATCCAAATAAAGAGCAATTATTGATTGTCAATCTCTCTGGTCGAGGGGATAAAGATATCTTTACTGTTTATGATATTTTAAAAGCAAAAGGAGAAGTCGAATGAACCGTTATCAAAAACTATTTGATAAATTAAAACAAGATAAAAGAGGTGCATTTGTTCCTTTTGTCCCAGTTGGCGATCCTAACCCTGAGCTTTCATTAAAAATTATACAGACTCTAATCGATGCCGGCGCGGATGCGTTGGAGCTAGGAATACCATTTTCTGATCCTATGGCCGATGGACCAACCATTCAAAATGCCAATATTCGGGCTTTTCATGGTGGAATCACTGTGGATAAATGTTTTGCTATGTTAACTCAAATCAGAAAAGATAATGCCGATATTCCTATCGGGCTATTGATTTATGCAAATTTAGTTTTCAAACAAGGCATTGATAACTTCTATGCCAAATGCGCCCAAGCAGGTGTCGACTCAGTTTTAATTGCTGATTTACCGGTGGAATATGCTTCAGAATTCACTCAGTATGCAGAAAAACATGGCATTGCCCCAATATTTATCTGTCCACCGAATGCTGATGATGAAGTCATGAAAAAAATTGCCCAACAAGGTAAGGGTTATACTTATTTAGTGTCTCGTGCTGGTGTGACCGGAACAGAAAACAGAGCCAATAAACCGCTCACCCATTTATTAAAAAAATTGGTTGAATTTAATGCACCGCCGGCTATACAAGGATTTGGTATCTCCGATCCTAGTCAAGTAAGCGAAGCGATTCAATCCGGTGCAGCCGGCGCCATTGCCGGCTCAGCTACTGTAAAACTAATTGAGAAAAACTTAGATAATCCTGAAAAAATGCTTGATGAGTTAGCCCACTTTGTTAAAAGTATGAAAATGGCAACCGCTCAGTAGTTTTTTAGCGAATTGGTCAGCTATGCCTGCTGACTTGAAAAGTGGAAAATAGCACCCATAATGAGATTCAGATATTGTTCAGTTATTGTTAAAATAGCAACAAAATTTGGGGTGCTATTTTTCACTTAGTTTAAGCGTAATTACCAAAATCACTGTGATTTTGAGTTGCATTTTTTGGAAAATACAGTATAATCTTCAGCCATCTATCGCGGGGTGGAGCAGCTTGGTAGCTCGTCGGGCTCATAACCCGAAGGTCGTTGGTTCAAATCCAGCCCCCGCAACCACTTTAAATTTTCATTCATATATTAACTATCCTATTATTGTCTGAAAGTTCATATCAAGTGGCTTCATTATAGTTTGTTTTGAATGTAGCCTCGCTTGTCGAGGCTTTTTTGTATGTAATAATTTAAGCGTAAGTTTAAAAGGAATGTTGGGCTTTATGCCCTTTTTTATTTTCTGCAGTGGAGGTTTGTTTGGCTAATATAGAACAGCAATTGACCGATATCATTCAAGAACCAGTCAATGCACTTGGTTTTGAACTGGTCGGTATTGAATACATTCGTGGCCGTTACCCAGTGTTACGAGTTTATATTGATAGTGAAAATGGTATTACTGTTGATGATTGTGCTGATGTTAGTCGACAAATTAGCGCAGTACTTGATGTCGAAGATCCTATCAAAGATGCCTACAATCTTGAAGTGTCATCGCCGGGTATGGATAGACCACTGTTTACAATTGAACATTATCAACGTTTTATCGGCGAAGAAATCACGGTTAGTTTGCGTATTGCAGTTGCAAATCGTCGTAAGTGGAAAGGACGAATTAAGTCTATCGAAAATGAAATGATTACATTGACCGTGGATGGTAGTGATGAAGTATTTGCTTTTAGTAATATTCAAAAAGCAAATATTGTACCGAATTTTAACCTTAAATAGAGTACGGGTGTAAAGGATGAATAAAGAAATTTTAGCTGTTGTTGAAGCGGTATCAAATGAAAAAGCACTAACGCGAGACAAAATTTTTGAAGCGCTAGAGACAGCATTAGCGACAGCAACCAAAAAGAAACATGCGGTAGATATTGATGTTGTTGTTAAAATTGATCACAAAACAGGTGATTATGACACATTTCGCCGTTGGCAAGTGGTTAATGAAGTCACGCAACCGACTAAAGAAATGACACTCGAAGCTGCGCAGTATGAAGACCCAACAGTGCAAGTTGGTGACTATGTGCAGGAACAAATTGAGTCTGTAGCATTTGACCGTATAACAACGCAAACGGCTAAACAAGTCATCGTACAAAAAGTCCGTGAAGCTGAACGTGCAATGGTAATTGACATGTTCAGAAATCGAATTGGTGATATTGTTACAGGTATTGTTAAAAAGACAAATCGCGATAGCGTTATTCTTGATTTAGGTAACAATGCTGATGCTATGATGTCACGTCATGATATGTTACCACGTGAAAATTTCCGAATTGGTGACCGTGTTCGAGGTATTTTATATCTTGTTGAACAAGATAATAAGCCAGCCCAACTTTGTGTGAGCCGTTCTAATCCTCAAATGATGGAAGAACTTTTCCGCATTGAAGTGCCAGAAATTGGCGAAGAGATGATCGATATTAAAGGTGTGGCACGTGATCCTGGTTCGCGCGCTAAAATCGCTGTTAGCAGCAATGATCGCCGTATCGACCCGGTTGGTGCTTGTGTTGGGATGCGTGGTGCACGTGTTCAAGCGGTATCAAATGAGTTTGGTGGTGAGCGTATCGATATTGTTTTATGGGATGATAACCCGGCACAGTATGTCATTAATGCTATGGCACCTGCTGATGTTGTGTCTATCGTTGTTGATGAAGATAAACATACCATGGATGTTGCAGTTAATGCTGATACATTACCTCAAGCCATTGGTCGTAATGGTCAAAACATTCGTTTAGCTTCACAACTTACCGGTTGGACATTAAATGTGATGAGCACCGAAGATTTGCAAGAAAAACATCATGCAGAATCGTTTGCCGCAATCAGTAATTTAATGAAACATTTAGATATTGACGAAGGTTTAGCCCAACTTTTAGTAGAAGAAGGCTTTACCTCGTTAGAAGAACTTGCTTATGTGCCAGTTGATGAGTTACTTGAAATTGAAGAACTTGATGAAGAGCTGGTTGAAGCATTAAGAAACCGAGCAAAAGATGCACTAACAACTATTGCGCTTGCTCATAGTGGTGATAAAAGACCTGCTCAAGATTTATTAGATCTACCAGGTATGACACAAGAATTAGCCTATCAATTAGCCCAACATGATGTTATTACGTTGGAAGATTTAGCTGAACAAGGTACAGATGATCTTGCTGATATTGAAGGTTTAACAAGCAAACAAGCTGGCGATTTTATTATGGCTGCACGTAATATTTGTTGGTTTGCAAATGAATAATTGAGGGAAAGTAATACATGACCAAAGTATCAATCGAAACACTGGCTCAAGAAATAAATACTCCAGTGCAAACACTTTTGCAACAGTTTGCCGATGCAGGGATGAAAAAAACTGCATCTGATACTGTTACTCAAAAGGAAAAAGAGGCTTTGCTTGCGCACTTAAATCCTCAGCAAGGCCCAACTAAATTAACGTTGCAACGTAAAACGCATTCCACTTTGAATGTGTCAAGTGGCGGTGGAAAGAGTAAAGAAATTAAAGTAGAAGTCCGTAAAAAACGCACTTTTGTTAAACGTGACCCTGCTGAACTTGCCGCCGAGCAAGAAAAGGCTCGCCTTGAAGCTGAACAAAAAGCAAAACAAGAAGCGGAATTAAAAGCACGCAAAGAAGCTGAAGAAAAAGAAAAGCTAGCCGCACAAGAGGCGAAAAAGCGTGAAGAAGCAGAAGCTAAAAAACGCAGCCAGGAACAAAAGGCGAAAGTAGCACAAGAACAGCCAATTGATCCGAAAGTGAAAAAAGCACAAGAAGAAAAAGCACGTTTAGAAGCCGAAGCGAACGAAATCAAACGTAAAGCAGAGGAAGAAAATCGTCGTAAGCTCGAAGAAGAAGCTAAACGTATGGCTGAAGAAGCACGTAAATTAGCTGAGCAATATAGCGATGTTGAGGAAAGTGATAATGGTGATGAAGAAGATTATCATGTCACCACTTCTAAATATGCACGTGCGGCAGAAGATGATACCGATCGCGAAGTTGAAAGTGCTCGTGGCCGTGGTCGCAATACCAAGCAAACTAAACAGAAAAAAGGCAGTAAATTATCTGAAGGCAAAGCTGAGCGTGAAGAAGCTCGTGCGGTTACTCGTGGTAATAATAAAAAGAAAGGGAAAAGCACTTTACAACAAGGCTTTAATAAACCCGTTCAAGCTGTCAATCGTGATGTCATTATTGGTGAAACCATTACCGTTGCTGAACTTGCTAACAAAATGGCCGTAAAAGGTTCAGAAGTGATCAAAACTATGATGAAAATGGGTGCTATGGCAACTATCAATCAAGTTATTGATCAAGAAACCGCACAATTAGTTGCGGAAGAAATGGGACATAAAGTGGTTCTGCGTCGTGAAAATGAGCTTGAAGAATCATTGATGAGCGATCGTGATACAGGTGCTGAAAAAGTATCTCGTGCGCCGGTTGTGACAATTATGGGTCACGTTGACCATGGTAAGACTTCATTGCTTGACTATATCCGAAAAGCTAAAGTGGCATCTGGTGAAGCTGGTGGTATTACCCAGCACATTGGTGCTTATCATGTTAAAACAGCCAATGGCGAAATTACCTTTTTAGATACACCAGGCCATGCCGCATTTACTTCAATGCGTGCTCGTGGTGCAAAAGCAACCGATATTGTGGTATTAGTTGTCGCTGCTGACGATGGTGTGATGCCACAAACTATTGAGGCTATTCAACATGCGAAAGCTGCCAATGTACCTATCGTTGTTGCTGTAAACAAAATTGATAAGCCTGAAGCTGATCCCGAAAGAGTAAAAGGCGAACTTGCTCAATATGGCGTTATGTCAGAAGATTGGGGCGGCGATACGCAATTTGTCCATGTTTCGGCTAAAGCTGGAACAGGTATTGACCAGTTACTTGAAGCCATCTTATTGCAAGCCGAAGTTCTTGAGCTAACTGCATATGAATCAGGTATGGCAAGTGGTGTTGTAATCGAATCTTTCCTTGATAAAGGTCGTGGTTCTGTGGCAACGGTGCTTGTTCAATCCGGTACGTTACGCAAAGGTGATATTGTTCTTTGTGGATTTGAATATGGACGTATTCGTGCAATGCGTAATGAACTAGGTAAAGAAGTTACCGAAGCTGGACCATCTATTCCTGTTGAAATACTAGGTCTATCTGGTGTACCGTCTGCCGGTGATGAAGCAACTGTTGTTCGTGATGAGAAAAAAGCACGTGAAGTAGCTCTTTATCGTCAAGGTAAATTCCGTGATGTTAAATTAGCTCGCCAACAAAAAGCGAAACTGGAAAACATGTTTACTAACATGACCGAAGGTGACGTTTCTGAGCTTAACATCGTACTTAAAGCCGACGTTCAAGGCTCAGTTGAAGCGATTTCTGATTCATTACTTAAACTTTCAACCGATGAAGTTAAAGTTAAAATTATTGGTTCAGGCGTAGGTGGGATCACCGAAACCGACGCATCACTTGCTGCTGCATCAAACGCCATTATTTTAGGATTTAACGTTCGTGCCGATGCATCAGCACGTAAAGTTGTTGAATCTGAAAACTTGGATCTTCGTTATTACTCTGTTATTTATGATTTGATTGACGAAGTGAAACAAGCAATGAGCGGTATGCTTGCGCCAGAATACAAACAAGAAATTATTGGTCTTGCTGAAGTGCGTGATGTGTTTAAATCACCTAAATTTGGTGCGATTGCTGGTTGTATGGTAACTGAAGGTGTCGTTAAACGTCATAACCCTATTCGTGTATTACGTGACAACGTGGTTATCTATGAAGGCGAACTTGAGTCACTACGTCGCTTTAAAGATGATGTCAATGAAGTCCGTAATGGTATGGAATGTGGTATTGGGGTACGTAACTATAACGATGTTCGTGTTGGCGATACTATCGAAGTATTTGAAACTATCGAAATCAAGCGTACGATTTAATCATTACGCTATCATGTTATAAGCAAGGTTTACGCCTTGCTTATTCATATTTTAAGGAATATAGATATGGCAAAAACTTTTAATCGCTCATCTCGGGTAGGACATGAATTGCAAAAAGAGATTGCAATTATTCTTCAACGAGAAATCAAAGATCCTCGTTTAGGTATGGTAACTGTATCTGGCGTAGATATCTCTCGTGATCTCTCCTATGCTAAGATTTTTGTGACTTTTTTGAATGATGACGATCCGCAGGTTATTGAGCAAGGTTTAAAGGTTCTAAATGATGCTAAAGGATACATTCGGTCATTAATTGGCAAAGCGATGCGTTTACGAATTATTCCTGAGATTAAGTTTTTTTATGATGAATCACTTGTTAAAGGTATGCAGATGTCGAATTTGGTATCTGATGTGATCAAACAAGACAATGAACGTCATAAAGATTAACCGTTAAAGTATAGAATCTGAATTTTGTCAAAAGATTTCAGATTTACTATACGTTTCAGTATAAAAATAACATGAAAAATATAAAAAACACTCGCCGTGATCTTCACGGCGTTTTATTGTTAGACAAATCGCAAGGTATGACATCGAACGATGCTTTGCAAAAAGTGAAACGACTGTTGAATGCTAAAAAAGCCGGGCATACTGGTGCACTCGATCCTTTAGCAACTGGCATGTTGCCGATCTGTTTTGGTGAAGCAACTAAATTTTCTCAATATCTATTAGATTCAGATAAACGTTATAAAGTCATTGCTAAATTAGGTGAACGAACTGATACATCTGATGCTGACGGGCAGATTATTTGTACTAAACCGGTGTTAATCGATCAAGCACAAATCGAACAGGCGCTGACTCATTTTCGTGGTGATATTCTACAAGTTCCGACGATGTTTTCAGCTTTGAAGTATCAAGGTAAACCGCTTTATGAATATGCTCGCCAAGGCATTGTGATTGAACGTGAAGCAAGGCCTATTACGGTTTATGAAAATCAATTTATTGAATTTGACGCAACGACTAACCAGTTAACGTTAGAAATACATTGCTCTAAAGGGACTTATATTCGAACGATTATTGATGATTTAGGTGAATTACTCGGCTGTGGTGCACATGTGATTTATTTAAGACGATTACAAGTTTCTAATTACCCTCTTGATAAAATGGTGACACTCGAGGCACTGGAAAATATAGTCGACAAAGATCAATTACTCTTGCCAGTTGATAGCCCATTGCAAGATCGCCCTAAGATTACATTAAACGCTGCGCAAGGGAGTGATATATTACTCGGTCGAACTATTATTATAGATAATAATACGTCAGTTGAAACATTGGTGAGGATTTATCAAGACAATCATTTTATTGGTGCCGGTATTTGGCAGTTTAATAAATTGTCTCCAAAACGGTTAATATCGACATCTTAGCTTCTTAAGCTGTTTATTATCTTGCTATTTGCATATTTATTTAGTGTATAAATATTTTTTCGGTATCAATAATATGGCATTGCTGCGGTGATGCTATATTTTTTTTGATAGTTTCACACATTAGCAACGCAGCTTTTTCGCCCATTTTCAATAATGGTTTATTGATTCTACTTAAAGTATCTAATTCATTATATTGCAACTCTTTAAAATGACTTATATAAGTTATAGTCAAAGGTTTTGCCAATTGAGATTGGCTCTCCTTTGCTTGATGTAATGCGCCAAAAACGGCACGATAATTTGATAGATAATTTTGGTTATGAATATATTTTTTATCCAGATAGTTCAGACTGAGCATATCATCACAAATAATAGCAGTAGGCGGATTGGTACTGTTAAGCAATGACTTTATCGCTAATCGGCCGTGTTCATAGGTAAAACAGTCTTGAATCAGATAATTAGGATCAAATGAGATATTACCCCGATATAAAGCCTGTTGATAGCCTTGTAAAAGTAAACTTGTATTAAATTTGTTTTTATCATTAACTAAAATAGCGATTTTTTTATGATAATGATTAATCAAATATTGGGTGAGCTGATAACCTATCATTAAATGATCAAAGTAAACACATGAAAAATCACGGACAAAGTGGTTAATGAAAATGATAGGTGGTAACGCTTTTTTAAAGGGATATAGATTTTCTAAATAGGGTGCATCATTAATAATGATAATCCCGGCAAACGCGTGTTGAGTTATATATTGTACTAAGTGATAAATATCTGCCTTACCATAATAAGAAAATCTTAAATACTCAAGTTGGTAATTTTCTTTTTGTAATAGGCTTTCTAAGCCAAAATTTATTAAACTTTTACTGATAAGCTGGTTATCAAGTATGAGTATTTTATTACTTTTAATCTCAGTTGTTTGAGCGGTAATGCGGTTAGATGCATCAATATTTAACTCTGCTATTGCTTGGTAAACTCGTGATTGTGTCTGAGCTGATGTGATGCTCGGCGTTCTTAAAACTCGAGAAACAGAAGCAATCGATAGACTCGCTTTTTTAGCAATAGCCGATAAAGTGACTTTGGACATGATAGATTGTTTAGATTGTTTAGATTGTTTTTTATACCTATTACTTTAATAATGATTTGTTTTTTTGTAATGTTTGGAAAATTATTTTTTCGATCTTTGTTCCAAAATATTGGCACATCTTTTTTCCATTATCTTTAGTAATATAGTGGTATAATTACCACAAATTTTTTTTAATTTAGGTTTGATTATGTCTGCATGGAACATTGCCATTGTTGGGGCGACAGGACAAGTTGGTTCTGCGCTAATAGCGTTACTACAACAACGTAGTAGCCAAAACAATAGTTTTGAAATTGAAAATCTTTATGTCGTCGGTAGCGATAATAGCGCTGGCGAAATTATCCGTTTTGCGGGTAAAAATCTAACGGTTATTGATAGTGCGCAAATGGACTTTAGCCAATGCCATTTTGCCTTTTTTGTGGCTGGTAGTAAAACCAGTGAAAAATATGCACAAATTGCAGCAGAGTCAGGCTGTATAGTTATTGATGCCAGTGGTTATTTTGCTCAGCAAGATCATATTCCATTAGTGGTACCTAAAGTTAATAATAGTGTGCTAACTGAATACCGTAATGAAAATATTGTTGCTGTTGCCAGTGCAACAGTATGCCAACTTTTACGCTGCGTAGCATCGCTAACTGAGATTGAATTATTGACCAATCTACATGCGACCAGTTTTATTCCTGCTTCGCTTTATGGTAAACCAGGTGTCGATGAACTTGCCGGACAAAGTGCTCGTTTGTTAAACGGTATGCCGGTCGATAATGAGTTATTTGACAAGCAACTCGCTTTCAATTTATTGCCTGTATCGCATGAGCATCAGGATTTAATGTTAGGTGAGAAAACACAAGTTGATCAAATTCGTAAAGTACTGAGTAACTATGATTTACCTGTTTCGATTGAGTCAGTTATCGTGCCAGTGTTTTATGGATTAGCACAAGCGATTAACGTTTCAAGCAGTTTACCTATTGAGTTAGATGTCGCTCGTTTTAATGAGTTTGGCGTAGAAGTGCAAGAAGATAATTTACCTACGCCAGTAACTGAGGTCAGTCCGGAATCTGAAGATCATTTGGCGATTAAAATTGCAAACTTAAGGCATAGCTACGGTCATTATGAACAAATTCAATTTTGGTCTGTGGCCGATAATGTACGTTATTTAGGTGCATTAATGCTAATTGAGACGCTTGAGATACTGATTAATGACTATCTCTAAAATTGCACTTGGTATACAGTACGACGGAAGTCACTATTTTGGTTGGCAACGTCAGCAGTCTGTAGATTCAGTTCAAGCAAGATTGGAGTCGGCTTTATCTGTTGTCGCTAATGAACCTATCTCGGTTTTTTGTGCTGGACGAACTGACGCCGGTGTTCATGCTACCGGGCAAGTTATTCACTTTGAAACACAAGCGCAGCGTTCAGATAGTGCATGGACAATGGGGGTAAATTCTCATTTACCCGCCAATATTGCAGTACGTTGGGCACTACCTGTTGAAGCAAGTTTTCATGCGCGTTTTAGTGCGACAGCCCGACGTTATCGGTACGTGATTTATAATCATCGTTACCGACCAGCGATTTTGGCTAAAGGTATATCGCATTACCATTTACCGTTGAATGAAAATTTAATGCATCAGGCGGCTCAATATTTACTGGGTGAAAATGATTTTTCATCGTTTAGAGCTGCTCAGTGTCAATCTTTAACACCTTGGCGTAATATTCATCATATCGAAGTTAGTCGACAAGGCGAATATGTAATTGTCGACATTAAAGCTAATGCTTTTGTGCATCATATGGTGCGAAATATCGTTGGTAGTTTGTTAGAAGTAGGGGCGGGTAATCAACCTCCACAATGGATTGATGATTTATTAAAAGCAAAAGATCGAACGCAAGCAGCTGCTACGGCTAAACCCGAAGGGTTGTATTTAGTACAAGTGGACTATCCATTAGAATATCAAATACCGAAATGTGATTTAGGACCGTTATTTTTACAGTAAGCTTACTGGCTTAATACGAATTAAATTTAAACAAAAAGATGAATGCAATGAATACTGATGAAACAATTTCCAGTAAAGATTCGAAAAATCAAGAAGCAAAGAAATCTAAGCTACATAATATAAAATTACCGCCTCATTCTATTGAGGCAGAACAAGCTGTGCTTGGTAGCTTAATGCTCGATAACCAGCGTTGGGATTTAGTTGCTGAAATGATTACTGAACGGGATTTTTATTCTCGTCATCACCAGTTGATTTTTTCCGAAATGCATACTTTAGTCGGTAAAGGTACACCGATTGATTTAATTACCCTTTCTGAAAGTTTGGAAAGTAAAGATTTACTGGCTGATGTGGGTGGTTTTGCTTATTTAGCTGAACTTTCGAAAAATACACCGAGTGCAATTAATGTCATTGCTTATAGTGACATTATTCGTCAGCAAGCTATTTTACGGGAATTAATAAGCGCTTCGAATGATATTGCTGACAACTGTTATGCAACTGAAGGGCGTGATAGTACTGAAATTTTAGATTTGGCTGAAAGTAAGATATTCCAAATAGCGGAAAGTCGAACTAAACAAGGCGAAGGCCCTAAAAGTATTACAGAAGTGCTAGAGGCCACCGTTGCCAAAATTGAAGAGCTGTTTCAACGTCCTCATGACGGTGTGACAGGGGTTTCAACCGGTTTCTTAGATTTGGATAAAAAAACGGCTGGTTTACAACGTTCTGACTTAATTATTATTGCCGCAAGACCGTCAATGGGGAAAACAACCTTTGCGATGAATTTATGCGAAAATGCGGCAATGATGCAAGAAAAGCCAGTGTTAATATTTAGTTTAGAGATGCCTTCAGAACAAATTATGATGCGTATGTTGGCTTCGCTTTCTCGCGTTGATCAAACCCGCATCCGTACCGGTCAATTGCAAGATGATGATTGGGCTAGAATTTCAAGTACGATGGGACTACTGCTTGAGAAAAAAAATATCTATATCGATGATTCATCCGGATTAACGCCAATGGAGTTACGTTCCCGGGCAAGACGTATTTATCGTGAGCATAAAGGTTTGAGTATGATTATGGTCGATTATTTGCAGTTAATGCGAGTACCGAACATGTCAGAAAATCGAACGTTAGAAATTGCTGAAATATCACGTTCATTAAAAGCATTAGCTAAAGAGTTACAAATTCCTGTCGTTGCACTTTCTCAGCTTAATCGTAGCCTTGAACAGCGTGCAGATAAAAGGCCGGTTAACTCTGATTTACGTGAATCAGGCTCTATAGAGCAAGATGCCGATGTTATTATGTTTATCTATCGTGATGAAGTTTATAATGAAGCTTCCGAACATAAAGGCATTGCCGAAATTATTTTAGGAAAACAGCGTAATGGTCCGATAGGTAAAGTTCGCTTGAAATTCCAAGGGCAATTTTCACGTTTTGATAATTATGCTGACTCCAGTAAATATATGGATGATGAATAATTTTTAATACTAACTTAATACGTGCTGCGTAAAGGTAAAAATAAGGTAACCTTTTACCTTTACGCAATTTTCTTATGATTTGGATTTGCGATTAACCATTAACGAGTAGCACTGAGCAATGACAAAAATTGCCGCTTGTAAAATGACGATACAAGCACTGGTTGAAGCATCTAAATGATAACTAATTAATGTCCCGACAACCGTTGAAAAAACGGAAACCAACAATGCGATAATTAACATTTTTTCAAAACGTTTAGTCATTAAAAATGCCGTAATACCCGGTGCAATCAGCATAGCAATAACCAAGATAACCCCAGCCGCTTTTAGCGATCCGACAATGGTTAAGGCTAAAATACTCAAAAGCCCATAATGTAAAAGCCTCACCGGTAAGCCAACGACTCTGGCTTGCACCGGATCGAAGCAGTAGAGCATAAGATCACGGCGCTTGACAATAATGATTATTGAAACAATTGCAGAAATTAAAATAATTTGCTTAAGCTCATCATAACTTGTACCTAGTACACTACCAAATAGAATGTGGTTTAAGTGTTGTGAGGTATCGACTTTAGAAAATAGGACTAAGCCAAATGCAAACATACCGGAAAACACTATTCCCATTACAGTATCTTCTTTGATTCGGCTGTTTTGTTTAATATAACCGGTTGCAACTGAACAAAAAAGACCCGACAAAAATGCTCCAATAATAATCGGAATACCAGCCAAAAATGCAAGAACAATACCGGGTAAAACCGCATGTGAAATTGCATCGCCCATTAATGACCAACCTTTCAAAACTAAAAAGCAAGACAGAAGTGCACAAACAATGCCGGTAGCCATAGCAGCTAAGATTGCTCGTTGAATAAGCGGAATAGTTAAAGGGTGACAAAAAAATTGCCATAATAGATCTGTCATATTTTCACCCCACTATTTAGTTTACTTTGTCTGATTTTTCGACGGTTTGAAATTAATCCTTGTTGCGGTGCGAATAAAAATGCGGTGATAAAGATTAATGTTTGTAGAGTAACAATTACCCCACCTGTTTCACCGTCTAAAAAGTAACTGATATAAGCACCAATTGCACTGGTTAATGTTCCAATAACAACCGCAATTACCAATAAATGTGAAAATCGATTAGTTAGTAGATATGCGGTTGCGCCGGGAGTGACAACCATTGCAATAACTAAAATGGCTCCTACAGTTTGTAAAGCCGCTACAGTACAAGCGCTTAAAATAGTGAAAAAAAGGATTTTAAGTGGCAATGGTTTGAGGCCGATAGATCTGGCATGCGTTTCATCAAAAAAAACGACTAATAAGTCTTTCCAGCAAAATAGAAGCAAGGTAAATGATACTAGGATAATAATCTGAACTTGCCACATATCGTTATCATCAATACCTAAAATATTACCAAAGATAATGGTTTGAGCATTCACTGAAGTAGGATTTAACGAAATAATTAATAAACCGATTGCAAAAAACGTCGAAAAGATAAAACCAATAATGGCATCTTCTTTTAATCGGGTAATTGCTCTTACAATGGTTATAGATAACGCTGCCAGTAAGCCCGTAAAAAATGCACCAACAGAGTAGGGTAAACCTAGTGCATAAGCTCCGGCAACCCCAGGTACTACCGAGTGTGAAAGTGCATCCCCCATAAGTGACCAACCTTTTAACATTAAAAAGGCCGACAAAAATGCACAAGCACCACCAACAATACTACTAACCCAAATGGCTTTCAACATAAAACCGTAGGTGAATGGTTCAAGGAGTAGTTCCATTTATTGTTGTCCTTTAGGTTCATGACCGTGATGTTCGATAAGTAAATCTTGATGAGGTGAATCATTTTTTCCTTCACCATAGAAGATTGCCGCTCGTTCATCATCTGTTAATATTGATACCTTGCGCGGGTCTTGATCATCATGTAATTTATCTCCCGATAAACTTAAATAACGTAAGGCACCACCAAAGGTTGTCATTAAATTTTGTGGCGTGAAAGTTGATTCTGTTGATCCAAATGCAAGTACAGTTTGGTTGATCAATACCACTTGATCACAAAATTCCGGCACACTGCCTAAATTGTGCGTTGAAACTAATATTAAATGCCCATCGTTGCGAAGATCTTTTAGTAAGTCGATAATTGCGTTTTCAGTTTTCACATCTACACCGGTAAACGGCTCATCTAATAATAAGACTTTTCCTTGTTGAGCTAATGCTCTGGCTAAAAATACTCGCTTTTTTTGCCCACCGGAAAGCTCACCAATTTGGCGATGCTTAAAATCCAACATATTGACACGATCAAGGGCAAGATCGACCTGTTTTTTGTCTTCTTGACTGGCGATGCGTAAAAAAGACATGTGCCCATAGCGTCCCATCATAACCACATCGGAAACTAATACCGGAAAATCCCAATCAACTTCTTCTGTTTGCGGCACGTAAGCAATAATATTTTGTTTTAAAGCCTGTTTGACCGGGATATCATTAAATGTTACTTTTCCTTTAGTTGGTCGTATCATTCCCATGATGCTTTTAAACAGTGTTGATTTTCCGCTACCATTGACGCCCACTAAAGCGCATATGGTACCGCCAGTTAAGCTAAAACTAGCATCATGTATCGCTGTGTGACCATTGTTATATGTCACAGTTATGTCTTGAACGTTTAGGCTGATTGGCGTCATTAGTTTTCAAACCCCTTAGCAATAGTTTCAACTGTAACTTTCAGTAAATCAATATATGTGGGTACCGGACCGTCTTGAGTTGAAAGCGAATCAACATATAATACGCCACCATATTTGGCACCGGTTTCTTTACTAACTTGTTTGGCAGGTTTATCTGAGATAGTGCTTTCACTAAATACAACCGGAATCTGATTTGCTCTAACGAGATCAATTAAATTTTTTACTTGTTTTGGTGTGCCTTGTTGTTCTGCATTGATTGGCCATAAATAGGCTTCTTTAAGATTATAATCCCTTGCCAAATAACTAAATGCCCCTTCACTGGTAACTAACCAACGTTGTGATTCCGGAATTTTGGCTAAACGTTCACGCAGTGGCGCATCAAGAGCTTTTATTTTTGCAATATATTCTGCGGCATTTTTATTGTAAGTTTCGGCATTTTTTGGATCATATTTAACCAAAGCTGCACGAATATTTTCGATATAAGTTAGCGCTAAAGTTGGCGACATCCATGCATGTGGGTTGGGATTGCCTTTATAGCTACCTTCTTGGATCGGCATTGGCTCGATACCTTCAGTTACAACAACCGATGGAACATCTTTGATATCGACATAAAATCGTTTAAACCAAAGTTCTAAATTAAGCCCGTTCCATAAAACGAGGTCGGCAGAAAGCACCTTAGTAATATCTTGAGGTGTTGGATCGTATTCATGAATTTCAGCGCCGACTTTGGTAATTGATTCGACATCCGCTGCATC
The DNA here is from genome assembly GCF_026536565.1 of Gilliamella sp. B2923. NCBI lineage: Bacteria > Pseudomonadati > Pseudomonadota > Gammaproteobacteria > Orbales > Orbaceae > Gilliamella > Gilliamella sp. B2923. The sequence goes on from NZ_JAFNNZ010000001.1 coordinate 474,387, forward strand.
GCCAGCCACGTTTTGTGCAATATCTTGAATAACGGTAAATGTGGTAACAACTTTAAACTTTCTTTCTTCTGCGGTGGCTGAACCCGTGAACCCTGTAAGGATGATTAAAGAGCTAAGTAGCATCTTTAATAAAGATGCACGGCTTCTTAGAAAATTGAATTTCATTAGCGACTCCTTTTTTATAATATATTCTTGAGGTTAATCAAGATACAAAAAAACAGTAATTGAATTGAAGGAATAGGTAAAGTGAAATCCTTTTCATTACTACTCCAACATAACTATTTTAGAAAGTTAAAGCAATTGCTTTAAATGCTAATGAGAATTATTATCATTTAAGATATAAAAGTCAATTTATTTTGACTAAATGTGTGAAGCGCTTAATAAATTACTTCTGTTACTTATTATAAATTAATGTTTTAAAAAAAGAGAGATAGTTATGTCTATTTTAATGATAGATAATGCTTTGATTTATTTAATCACATTCCCGATAAATGGGAATGTGATTGATGATTATAACAGTGGTTTTATTTAGAAAGAGTAACGATACCCACCGTTAATTTGTAAAAGATCGAATCGATTTCCTTTTGAACTTTCTAAATCAAAATAAATAGTGTGTTGTTGATTGAGTTGCGCACTCATACCGACACTATTATTCCACCAGTTTCCTTTAAAAGAGTGGCTCTGTTTACTGGTATTGAGTTTATAGTAAGTATCACCATCGAATTCACGGATTATACCTGTTTTGGCATAGAGATTGATTTTACTATTATCAGTATTAATTTCATAACCAAAAAGTGCCGATGCTCTGCCCATTAAAGAGTTATAGTTGCCCAACTTAACATTAAGTCCATTTGATGCATGAATTAATTTACCATTTTGATGACTATATGATAGTTGTGACTGTGGTTCAATATAAAAATTGTTGAATCTAAATTTCTTACCAAACTCAATCGATGCACTTAATCCATTGGTACGACCTGAACCTTGTATCACATCATTGGCAGTATCTTTTACTTTAAAATGATTCTTTTGACGAGCATATTTTGCAATACCATCAATATACCAGCCGTTATTATCTAAATAAGTTGCATACAAACCGGTGTTAAACGATCTTAAAGAGCCATCGCCTTTACGATAATCTGGATCGCCGTAAGTCTGACCAACAAAAGCACCAATTACAAAAGGAGATTGTTCAGATAATTGTTTATCAATACCAAATTGGAATCCATGATAATTCATATCAAATTTACTTAAATTACCACCAGCGAAAGAGTCTAATTTACCTGAAAAAGCTCTTAACCACACATCACCAAATTCGCCACTATTACGCATATCCCCTAAACGTTTAAGTAAGGTTTGGTTTTCTACATAACTCATTAAATAATTTGCATTAAGAAAATTTGCACTCGCATCAGCACTTGAGCTAATTTGCGGTTTTTGATTTATGTTTTTATCATCTTTTTTGCCCGTGCTGGCTAAGATCCACTCATTTTCTTGTTTATTTAACTGATAAACGTAACCACCCAATTCAATTGCGTGATTGGTTTTAAAAGTCGCAGTATTGGTTACGGCATGATTATCTATTTCAACTAAGGTTAATTTTTCCTTTCCGGTTGTTTCACTTGCACCATTATTCGTTAAGATTAAGGTGTGCACACCTTCGGCTGATGTGTTGCGAGATACGGCTTCAGGGAATTTTGTAATGATAATTTTGTCACCTTTTTGTGCCACAATATCGGTACGTAAATGAAAAGTTGTTTCCCCTTTTAAGCTCTCAATTTTTAGCTCACCATAACGATCATCTGCACTATCATTATTGATAAATTTTACATCACCGCGACCGGATAATTCTGTTATTTCAGAAATCTTGTCATTAATCTCCCAAAAGGCGCCTTTGGCTAGATTCATTTTTATGATTCCGGTTCTATCTTCACCTTCCTCCGGTTCATCATCATCTGGATCGCCAAAACTTAAAACGGTGCCGGTAATTTTTGACCCTTTGGCTAAATCTAAGATGATAGTTCCGCCATATCCCGCAAGAATAGTGCCGTTTATTATTGATTTATTATTTATTTTTGCTAAACCAGAACCAATGACGTAAATGCTACCATCAATAACTGAATCGTCATTTAATGTTAAAAAAGCGTTACTAATATACATTGCAGTATGGTCTTCATGGTTATTGCTAAAACTTATATTTGTTTTGCCATTAACAGTCAGCGAAGCTTGACGATTCAAATAAATTGTTCCAATACCTTCATTGGATGAGTTCATTGTTAAATTCTCATTAACGGTTAAGTCATCTCCTTGCAAATATAATGGTATGCTTTCCTCCCCTTGCATATCGATTAAAAGATTACCTTTAATTAAAGTTGAACTGATTCCATCGGGAGAATCTGAACCTATGCCTACAAAAATAGATTGACCAGATAGATCATCTTGCTCCGTTTTTTTGATGGTTACATCTTTTTCAAAAATAGTGTTACTATTTTTGATTATATTAATACCTATATGAGTACCATAATTGGTTACATCGTAATTATGCGTAATGGGAATATTTACATTTTCAGAAAAGGTTTGAGTTCCTTGCAAAGTTAAAGCCGTAGACGTGACTGGTAGGGTTATAGCTAATCCTGCTAATAATTTATATTTCATTGTTTCATCCTTTTTGTAAATCGGATAAATATTAACAAATGATCAAATAATTTACAAAAATATGATGTATGATGAATTAATTATTTATAATAGATCATTATAAATTAGTTATTTTCTATCGTTTGTCATATCAAAAATATCCATTTTAAATCAGTATTAGTCGATAATTTAGTCATTTGCATTTCAATTTTTTTCTTAACTCCTTGGAGGTTAGCATGAAACTACGTAAAGTCATGATTATTGGCGTTGGTAATGTAGGTTCAACCACCGCATATACATTAGTTAACCGTGGTATTTGTGAAGAAATTGTACTGGTTGATATAAATAAAGAGAGAACTTATGGCCATGCGCAAGATTTGTTGGATGCAGCAGCTTATCGACAAAATATGATTAAAGTTAGTTTACGTGAGTCAACTGATTGTGCGGATATTGATATCGCTATAATTACTGTAACATCAGGTTTAGCGCAAAAAAGCCGAGCTGAAGAGTTAGCTGGTACATCTAAAATTGTTGCAACAATAGTACCGAATATGATGAAAAATGGTTTTAAAGGTATTTTTTTAGTGGCGACTAATCCTTGTGATGCGATCACTTACCAAGTTTGGCAATTATCGGGGTTGCCACGTCATCGGGTTATTGGTACGGGTGTTTGGCTTGATACAGTGAGGTTACGCCGTTTGTTAGGCGAACAAATGGATATTGGTCCACAAAGTATTGATGCTTTTATTGTGGGCGAGCATGGTGATTCACAATTTCCCGTTTGGTCACATTCATCTGTTTATGGCATTAACCTTAATCATGTAGAAAAAAACCGAATCGATTTTAATGATATTGGCAGTAAAGCAAAAAATAAAGGTTTTGAAATTGCCAAATTTAAACATTGTACCGAATATGGTATAGCCAGCACGATTACTGAAATTTGCCAACATATTTTTACCAATAGTCATAGAGCGTTAGCGCTAAGTTGTATATTGAATGGTGAGTATGGTTACAAAGATGTGGCAATTGGTGTGCCGGCTATTTTAGATCAGCATGGTATCAAAAAAATTATCGAATTAGATTTTTCAGATAATGAAAAGCAGCTATTTAAAAATAGTGTCGAGATTATTAAAGGCTATATTGCGCATATTAAATAGTCGTGATTGAGGCATTGTCTATTTTATACTAAGTAAACGGCTTACTTGCTAAGAACGCTAATAACATTTAGCGTTCTTTAAAATAAACTTGTGGTAACGTTTCAGTCGTAAAAGGTATCGTCAATGTGGGCAGGCTCAGGTAAAGTTCATCACATAATGTAGTACTTTCGTTGTTGAGTTTCTGTCGATCAGTTTGTTTTTGAACTTAAAAGTAATTTGAATTGTAACAGATCAATATAAGCAAAATTGTGACTAGAAACGGTATTTTTAATTTTTTAATTTTTTAATTTTATTAAATGAGTAAATCTTGATCAGCAGGGAACACCACTCCCGTTTGTTTTCTTATTTCGGTCAAAATTTTTGATGATAGTAATGAGTAGACTAAACCGTTATGATCTAATTTTCGTTGTCGGTAGAGTTTAGCGAATTCTTCCGCTTCATAATACATATCATTACTGTGTTGTTTTAGTGTGATTTCCTTTTTTTCACCTATTCTTGGTTGATAAATAATATTTTCACAACAGGAAAGGTTTTTAATAATGAGCGATCCCTTTTCACCTTGAATCTCACTCGGAAGGTAAGAGTTGCTCACTTTTGAATGCCAAATGATGACATCAAAATCGTCATAATTAAGTAAAACACTACCATGCGCATCGACGCCTGATTCGAGTTTTACCGCACTGGCACATATTCTATTTGGGCTTCCCCATAATCCAAGCCCAAAATTGAGTGGGTAAACACCAATATCCATTATGGAGCCATTTGAGAAGTTGGGGTTAAACGTATTTGGATTGTTGCCATTTAAATAACTGTCATAACGACTGGAGTATTGGCAATAATTCAATAGTGCTTTGCGAATTCTGCCTAATTTTGGCAGGTAATGCGCAATTAATTGATAATTGGGTAAATAAATGGTTTTGAGGGCTTCAAAAATCAGTTGTTGGTTTTGTTGCGCTATTTCAATTAAGAGCTCAGTTTGGGACAAGTTAGAGGTTAATGGTTTTTCACAAATTACATCTTTATTGTTTTCTAACATCAGTTTAGCTTGTTCAAAATGAAGCGAATTAGGGCTTGCAATATAAACGACATCGACATTTGAATATTGGGCAAGTTGAGTTAGTTGATCAAAAACCGTCTTTACTTGATATTTTTTTGCCAGTGCATCGGCTTTATGGATATCGCGGGAATAGATAGCGGTTAATTGGTATTGTTGAGTTTGTAATGCCGCATCGATAAATTTTTCAGTGATCCAATTGGTGCCAATCGTTGCTAATCTAATCATAGTTAATCTATCTATTCTTTTTAATCGTTTAAAATATCCGACTTTTTAGTGACTATTCACTTTAATTATTATCAGTTAAAGTGAATAGTCATCCTGATTTAACGCTAATTGGTTAAAAACAGTTTTAACGACGGGTTTGCCGTTTCATTATGGTAACCGTAGCCTAAGTCGGTAAGATGTTTATCGAAATCATGACTATTGGTTTGGTCAATTTCAAATGCAGCAAGAACTCGACCATAATCAGTGCCATGGCTGCGATAATGGAACATTGAAATATTCCAGTTGGTACCGAGTGTTTGTAAGAATTTTAGTAACGCACCTTGCGATTCGGGAAATTCAAAGCTGTAAACTTGTTCTGCAATTGGCTTACATGGTTTACCGCCAATCATATAACGAACATGTAACTTAGCCATTTCATCTTCGGTAAGATCAACCACTTGATAACCAGCAGCAGCTAACTCTTGCATAATTTCGTCTTTTTCATTGGTTTTTGAAATTTTCACACCAACGAAAACGCAGGCTAAATTATCATCATGGTAGCGATAGTTAAATTCGGTGACTGAGCGTCCGCCTAAAAGCTGGCAAAATTTCAAGAAACTGCCTTTTTGTTCCGGAATCGTCACTGCTAACAACACTTCACGTTTCTCGCCAAGTTCACAGCGTTCAGATACATAGCGTAAGCTGTGAAAATTCAAATTTGCTCCGGATAAAATATGAGCAAGATTTTCACCGCTAATATTGTGTTGCTCGATGTATTTTTTCATTCCGGCAAGCGCAACAGCGCCGGACGGTTCAGCTATCGCCCGCACATCATCAAACAAATCTTTTACCGCAGCGCAAATCTCATCACTATCAACAGTGACAATATCATCGATATATTGTTGGCAAAGTCTGAATGTTTCATCACCAATACGTTTTACCGCAACCCCTTCAGCAAACAGACCCACTCGATTTAAATCAACGGGTTTGCCAGCATCTAATGCGGCTTTTAAGCAAGCTGCATCGGCTGGTTCAACTGCGATCACTTTAATTGACGGCATAATTTGTTTGATTAATACAGCCACCCCAGCTGCCAGACCACCGCCACCGACTGGCACAAAAATGCGATCGAGTTTGGCATTTTGTTGTAACAGTTCCATAGCAATACTGCCTTGTCCGGCAATAACCAGTGGATGATCAAACGGGGGAATAAAAATGCGTTTTTGCTCTTTTGCTAATTCGAGTGCTTTTGCTTTTGCTTCATCAAAGTTAGCACCGTAAAGCAGTACATCGCCACCAAATCCTTTTACCGCGTCAACTTTGATATCAGCCGTCGTTAGTGGCATTACAATCAGTGATTTTATCCCTAATTTGTTGGCACAATAGGCAACGCCTTGAGCATGGTTACCTGCGGATGCCGCAATAACCCCGCATTGACGTTCTTCCGGGCTAAGGCTGGCAATCATGGCTTGTGCACCACGTATTTTAAAGCTATGCACGAGCTGTCTGTCTTCACGTTTAACGTAAATTTGATTGTTTAATCTCGATGATATTTTATCCATTTTTTCTAATGGTGTGACTTGAGCCACATCATAGACAGCGCTACAAAGTGTTGCTTTTAAGTAATCAGCGCCAGAAAGTTGAGTATTATGTTGTTTCACATTAACCACCTAATTTACTTTTATCTCGAACTGCCCCTTTATCTGCACTGGTTGCTAAACTGGCATAAGCTTTAAGTGCATAAGATACGTATCGGTCTCGTTGATGTGGTGTAAATGCTTTATCACCCCTTGCAAGTTCGGCAACACGGCGACGCTCAAGCTCATCTGCCGGGACATCTAACACTAATTTACGGTTTGGAATATCAATATCAATAATATCGCCATTGCGTACCAATCCGATAACCCCACCATTAGCCGCTTCGGGGGAAATATGTCCAATCGATAAGCCCGAAGAGCCACCGGAAAAGCGACCGTCGGTGATGAGAGCACAAGCTTTTCCTAATCCCATTGATTTTAGATAACTTGTAGGGTAGAGCATCTCTTGCATACCGGGTCCACCTTTAGGTCCTTCATAAATAATCACAACCACATCGCCGGCAACCACTTGTCCACCTAAGATTGCATCAACTGCGTCTTCTTGACTTTCAAACACTTTGGCGGGGCCTCTAAATACAAGATTTTCAGCTGCAACGCTAGCGGTTTTAACAATGGCGCCATCTTGTGCGACATTGCCATATAAAGTAGCAAGTCCGCCGTCTTGACTATAGGCATGAGCTTTGTCACGAATACAGCCATTTTCACGGTCATCATCAAGCGTATCCCAATAACAGTCTTGTGAAAATGCTTTGGTTGTGCGAATCCCTGCCGGGCCACTGCGGTACATTTTTTTAACTGATTCATCTGCCGTTTGAGTAATATCGTATTTTGCAAAAGTTTCTTGCAAGTTAAGACCCAGCACATTGTGTACATTGCGATTTAGTAGTCCTGCTTTGTCAAGTTCAGACATGATTGACACAACCCCACCAGCTCTATGCACATCTTCCATATGATATTTGGCAGTACTTGGTGCCACTTTACATAAATGAGGAACTTTGCGAGATAATCTGTCAATATCGGACATAGTAAAATCAATTTCGCCTTCTTGTGCCGTTGCTAGTAAATGCAATACGGTATTGGTTGAACCGCCCATTGCAATATCTAGTGACATGGCATTTTCATAAGCCGCTTTTGTGGCAATTGAACGAGGAAGATAAGATTCATCGTCATGTTCATAGTAGCGTTTAGTGATCTCAACTATTCGTTTAGCGGCATTTAAAAATAGCTGTTCACGTTGTTTATGGGTGGCAACTAATGAGCCATTACCCGGAAGTGAAAGCCCTAATGCTTCAGTCAAACAGTTCATCGAGTTTGCGGTAAACATTCCGGAGCACGAACCACAGGTTGGGCAAGCAGACTCTTCAATCGCCTCACTGTCAGCATCACTTACATTTGGATTAGCGCTTTGAATCATGGCATCGACAAGATCTAATTTGATAATTTGATCAGAAAGTTTGGTTTTACCCGCTTCCATTGGGCCGCCAGAAACAAACACGGTTGGGATATTTAATCGAAGTGATGCCATTAGCATACCGGGGGTGATTTTGTCACAATTGGAGATACAGATCATAGCGTCAGCACAATGTGCATTGACCATATATTCGACCGAATCAGCGATCAGTTCACGTGACGGTAGTGAGTAGAGCATACCACCATGCCCCATGGCAATGCCATCATCAACAGCGATAGTATTAAATTCTTTGGCAATCCCACCGGACTCTTGAATCTGTTTTGCAACTAACTGTCCAATATCTTTTAAATGAACATGTCCCGGTACAAATTGAGTAAACGAGTTAACCACTGCAATAATGGGTTTACCAAAGTCTTCATTTTTTACGCCCGTTGCACGCCATAAAGCGCGGGCTCCTGCCATATTCCGCCCTTCGACGGAGGTTGCTGAACGATATTTAGGCATTTCTTGCTCCCAAGTTTTTATTACGCAAGCGACCGATTTTTAACGGTACTTAATTTTGTATATTTAATCTAACTCTTTATGTCATCCGCTGACTTTACCAGCGGATTTTAAACAAGCACATCTTAATTAATTGGATCTAACCAACCGTATTTATCTTCAGTTTTGCCATTGAATAAACCAAAGAATGCTTGTTGGATCTGTTTAGTTATAGGACCACAACGACCAATACCTACTTGAATACGGTCAACACTGCGCACTGGGGTAATTTCAGCAGCAGTACCGGTCATAAATACTTCGTCAGCAAGATAGAGAGCTTCACGGGATAAGGTTTGTTCACGTACTTCAATACCTAAATCACGAGCAAGCGTTAACACCGCATCACGAGTAATACCCGGAAGTGCCGATGATGATAAAACTGGGGTAAATAAAACGCCGTCTTTAATAATAAAGAGATTTTCACCGGCACCTTCAGATAGGTGACCATGCACATCTAAAGCAATGCCTTCTTGAAAACCATTAGCACGTGCTTCAGAACCAATTAATAATGATGATAAATAGTTACCGCCTGCTTTTGCCGCTGCCGGGATTGTATTTGAGGCAACGCGATTCCATGATGAGACCATTGCATCGATACCTTGATCTAAAGCATCTTCGCCAAGATAAGCTCCCCACGGGAAGGCAGCAATCATCACATCGGTTTTATAACCGGCTGGCGGGTTGACGCCCATACCAACATCGCCGATAAACACCAATGGGCGGATATAAGCACTTTCCAGTTTGTTTTTCTTGATAGTTTGACGAGTCGCTTCCATGATCTCTTCAAGCGTGTAAGGGACAGGAAAACGGTAGATTTTGGCTGAATTTAATAGTCTTTGTGCATGCTCTTTGTGACGGAAAATAGCTGGTCCTTTATGCGTGTTATAACAACGAACACCTTCAAATACCGATGTACCATAATGTAAAGCGTGGGACATGACATGTATTTTCGCTTCCGCCCATGGAACCATTTCACCATTTAACCAAATAAACTCAGATTTTGCTGTAGAACCCATTTTGTTTTCCTCTTAAATTTTACTATATTAAGTCTATGTACTGCTTAATGTTTTATCTTTCAACGGTTAAGCATTATACAATACTTTCAATTACGTTTAACTATATAAAATTGTTAATAATGTTAATTTAACTACTTGTTTCAACGAAACAAATCACTAAAAATTGTTATTCAACCGCAATGACATCGGCTAATTTTGCAACTTGATTTTGTAAAGTTGAAAGTGAACGTTCGGTTGTTAATAGTAAAGATAGAATTAACTGCTCATTTTCAACTGTCTGCATCTGCATTTTTTCAATATGTCCACCTCGATGACGAACTACGCGTAAAATACGTTCAAGTGAGCCTAATTTATCATAAGCTTTTATGGTGACTTGATACTGTGTTTTTGTGTTCATCACTTACTCCTTAGCACTTTTTTCAAGCATATTTTCATTAGCAGCGCCCGGTGGAACTAACGGCCAAACGTTTTCCAGTTCATCAATGCAAACATGTAAAAGGTAAGCGCCCGGCGCATTAAACATGGTATCGAGCGCAGGCTCAATTTCAGATTTTTTACTGATCGTTTGACCGGGAATATCAAACGCTTTAGCCAGCATTAAAAAGTCCGGATTGTCTGAAAGATTCGTTTCACTGTATCTTTCATTAAAAAATAGCTCTTGCCATTGACGAACCATACCTAAGCGTTGATTATCAATTAGTACAATTTTAACGGGTAACTTTTTGCGTTTAATCGTGGTCAACTCTTGAACATTCATCATAAAAGATCCGTCGCCCGATATACAGATAACTAAGTCATCAGGTCTAGCCATTTGTGCGCCGACAGCTGCCGGCAAACCAAATCCCATTGTCCCAAGCCCACTTGACGTAATAAAGTTTTGCGGGTGAGTAAAACGCATGTGCTGTGCAGTCCACATTTGATGTTGTCCAACATCGGTGGTGATAATGGTGTTTTGCGGTTTACGTTCTGAAATCCTTTTTAATAATGCAGGCGCATAAATTGCCTCACCGGGATGATCATAGCGAGTAGGGTGTAATGTTTTTAATTCTTCAACTCTTTTATGCCAATTGGCTATTGATACGGTAACATCGAGTTGAGGTAAAACTTGTTTGATATCGCCTTGTAATCCTAAATGTGTTTGGCGTAATTTGTTTATTTCAGACTGGTCAATATCAACATGGATCACTTTAGCATGGCGAGCAAATTCATTTAATTTGCCTGTCACTCTGTCATCAAAGCGTACTCCCAACGCAATTAATAAATCGCACTCTTGTACCGCTAAATTAGCGGCTTTAGCTCCATGCATGCCGACCAACCCTAAATAGTAAGGATTAGTGAGATCAGCAACGCCAAGCCCTTTTAAGGTTGAGACACTCGGTATTTGTGTCAGTGACATAAAGTCTCTTAACTCGGTTATTGCGCCAGAAAGCCCCACGCCGCCACCAATATATAACATAGGTTTTTTGGCGTCGGTGATCATTTGTTTAGCAAGTTTTATCTCATCTTGAGAAATTGGGAATAATTGAGCATTATTAACAGAAGAATTTTTATTGGCAGGCGTTAAATAGTGTTGATAGTCAAGGTCGGCAAGCTGGATATCTTTCGGAACATCGATTAATATTGGTCCCGGCCTGCCTGAGTTGGCTAAAGTGAAAGCCTCCTGCAAAATATTGGGTAAATTTTGCGGATTATCGATTAAATAACTATGTTTAGTGCAGGCAAGCGATAAACCCAAAACATCAACTTCCTGAAAGGCGTCGGTGCCAATTAAATTTGTAGGAACTTGACCGGTTATTGCAATCACTGGGACAGAATCAATAAGTGCATCGGCAAGTCCGGTAATAATATTGGTCGCTCCGGGGCCCGATGTGGCAATACATACGCCAATTTTACCGGTAGAACGTGCATAACCAATTGCGGCCATTGCGGCACCTTGTTCGTGACGGCATAACACATGTTCAATACCGCCGTCATAAAGCGCATCATATAGCGGCATAATTTGCCCACCGGGATAACCAAAAACGGTGGTCACGCCTTTTTCTTTTAAGGTTTTTACTATCCACTGTGTTCCTAACATTTCTTCCTCACTTGTCATATTTTGCTCATCCATTGTTCATAAAAAAACCCCCGCTTTTAGGGGCGGGGGTTTTTGATTTAATGTATGAACATATTTTAATTCAAAAAACGCCCCCGCGCTGGAATAATGACCACGCTGACAATAATGTTGATGAGGACGATTTTGAGTGAAAATTTCATGATGTTAAATATTAATTTTTTGTCATTTTCTAAAATTATTTTTAAACAAAATACTCGATTTAAAAAAAAGTGCAACTGTTTTTTAACGCTTTTGTCATGTACCCACAAATGTTTGTCAAGAAGTTTCAGAAAATACCTACGTTTAAGTATAAAAATAACTATTTTTACTGTTTTTTTGGTAATTTGTCTAATATTGGTGTATAAATATTAATCAAAATAAGAAGCTGAGCAATAAGCTATTTTAAATTATTGCTTCTTAATGCTGGTAATAACATGAATAATAAATAACGAATAAGAGATATCAGTATGAAAAGTATTAAAATAATTTTCTTTTTGATGATCAATTTAGTTTTATTTAGTTGTGATAATGCTAAGCAATCTTCTGATAATAAAGCCAGTAATAATCCAAATGCCGCATTACAAGACTCGGTGATCGATCCGATAAAAAGTGCATTACCTATCGAGATTGATAGCCTTACAACACTGTTTGGTGTATATAAGGATAAAGATACCATTAATTATCAATATCGAGTCATCAATACACCCGAACAAGCTTTATTACTCACCACCACACTTAGTACAATTCGTATGGAATTACTTAAGGCATATTGTGAAAATAACAAGGATATGCAAGATTTGAAAACAGCCTTTCCGCAAGGTGCAAATTATCATTATTTTATTGATGATAAAGAAGTTGTGATTATCGAGCTAACACCGGCAGATTGTCAGCTAAATTAACGCACATATATTTATCATTTATAATCGCTAGTTTAGTTAAACTTTATTTGATAAACTAAATTGACTACATCGCGTAGCAACACCAATGGATCGACCATAATTATCCTAAGCATTACGGGATTAATTGTGAAAAGCCGTCTTTATTGTGGATTGAATTTCTACTTTATCTCTACCTATGATTTACAGCGTTTTATTAAACTTTAAAAATAGATGATCTTTAATTATTAATAAATATAATTACTTGAATTAATTAAATATTTTAAAGATATAAAATATGCTTAGCAATAGGATTTTGTGATTATTAATTGATTTCATTTAAGTTATATTGAATTTGTCAACAAATACAAGCCTAACTTAGGAGAAAATTATGACTGAACAAACCTATGACCCAACCAAAAAATATCATCATACTAAATTCCCAAAACAAAAACAGACACCGCCGGGATTACAATGTGAAATGAAACCAATCCCCGATTGTGGTGAAAAGAGCTATCATGGTCACGGTCGCTTAGCTGGACGTAAAATGCTTGTCACTGGGGGAGATTCAGGTATCGGACGCGCAGCCGCAATTGCTTATGCCAAAGAGGGTGCAGATGTGGCAATTAACTATTTGCCATATGAAGAAAAAGATGCGAAAGAGGTTGCTAAAGTTATTGAGTCTGTAGGACGTAAAGCAGTTTTAATTCCCGGTGATTTAAGTGATGAAGATTTTTGTAAAAAGCTGGTTAAGCAAGCACATACTAAACTGGGTGGTTTAGATAATTTAACTTTAGTTGCAGGTAAACAAACTGCGGTTGAAGATATTATGAAATTGACTACAGAACAAGTTAAGAAAACTTTTGAGATCAATGTCTTTTCATTATTTTGGGTCACTAAAGCGGCATTAGGCTATTTAAAACCAGGATCGACTATCATTACAACGTCATCTGTTCAAGCCTTCCAACCTAGTGCTAATTTATTAGATTATGCATCAACTAAATCAGCAATCATTGCTTTTACTCGAGGATTAGCTAAACAGTTAGGTAGTAAAGGTATTCGTGTCAATTGTGTGGCACCAGGTCCGGTTTGGACTCCATTACAAGTCTGTGGTGGTCAGCCAAGTGATGTTATCCCTGAATTTGGTATGCAAACGCCGTTAAAACGTGCAGGACAACCGGTTGAACTTGCTGGTGTTTATGTTCATTTAGCTTCTGAAGAATCTAGCTATACTACGGCTGAAACTTACGGTGTTACTGGTGGTATGCATACTAACTAATCATCATTTTAACAGCAAAATAACTTATGGTCATTTTGCTGTTATGTTGTGCTAGGAAGTTAACTTATTTCAATCGAGGGGCGATAGTGAGTCATATCATCATCGCCACAGTCAAAAATAAAAACAAGGGCAATAAAATGAAACTTTTTAAAGTAATCTCCTTAGCTGTATTGGGTCTTTTCTTAGTTAACTGTGATAATTCAAAATCAACTGTTAATGACCTTCAACAAAAAGCGGAACAAGCTGGTGCAGAAATTAGTGATAAAGCCAAAGATCTCTATCAACAAACCAAATCACAAACGCAAGATATTTTAGATAAAGTAAAAGAAGGTAATTATAATTTAGCGCAAGATTTAGCAATCAAAGGTATTAAGCAAGAATTACCACTGACGATCGATCAAAATACGGCATTAGTGGATGTATCAAAAGATGATAAAACAATTAATTATAAATATGCCGTTAATGGGATAGCTAAAGAAGCATTTGACTCAGATAGTAATCAAAAAATGGTATTTAATAAATTACTTGATGTCTATTGCAGTAAAGATGTTACGGTAAATGCGATAAAATTAGCATTCCCTAATGGCGCTAATCATAATTATTATATCAATGATGACAAAGTATTATCACTCAATGTTAAACCAAGTGATTGTGATAATAGATAGTTTCCAATATTTGATCGAAGAAAAAGGGCTGATAGTAGCCCTTTTTTTTATTTGCGAAACATCAACTATTATTCAAAGCCAACATTTTATTGCATGGCTGGTTTATATAAACTCATTAAGTTGATTTGAATAAACACTTTAAAGTATTGATCATTTTTAAGATGAGTTAATCGCTATTTTAATATTATTGGTTGATACCTTGTATAAGTGATTACAGATAGCGATATTCAATCTATACTTACCTACAGATGATACTAAGCGTACTTTTTGCGTACAATATTAATTGTGCTCAAATTAATCATTGTAAAATCATGTTATAAGATTAAAATTGCATTGAGCACCATTGGTTTTAATCAACAATAAGTTAATCGTTAATTTCAATTGTAAGGTAATGAAATGAAATATTTAAAATTAGCCATAATAATGGCTAGCAGTTTGGTCTTATTTAGTTGTGATAATTTTCAAAAAAAGAACGCTCAACAACAATTAGCCATTAAAATGATAAGAAAAGAACTGCCGATAAAATATGACGAACATACAACACTGACAGATGTAGACGCAATTGATGATATATTAGTTTATAGGTATGATTTTGAAGGATTAGATGAAGAAACGTTGAAATCAAAAGCGTTTCAAGATGATACCCGTGTAGAAACACTTGTAGAGTATTGTAAAGTTGACTCGGAATTGAATGCTTTTAAAGAAAATTTTCCAAACGGTCTAAGGTTCAGCTATTTTCTTAATAATAAAGAAGTATCATCTGTATCGATTAAACCCAGTGAATGCGATAAGTGATGACCCAAAAATTTGTTAGTTTATTTTTCTGGTAGCAAATTATTTGTTTATAAAAGGTTAGCCCTGTTAACACAGGGCAACAGTATTGTATTTGTATTAAATAATTAATCTAATTGTTTACCTTTGGTTTCGGGTATTAAAAACACAAATGCGGCAGCTGACAATAAGTAAGCGGCAGAAAGTAATGCCAGAGCATAACTAATAGAATATACCGTGGCAAAATAAGCAATAAGCACTTGCGAGACGCCGGCAATTCCACGTCCTACATTAAAGATAATATTTTCAGCGCTTGAACGGGCATCTGTTGGGTAATGTTCAGCGAGTAAAGCACCATATCCGCCCATCATACCATTAACAAAAAAGCCAATAATAGCACCGAAAATGATAAGTACCAGCATATCCGTTTGTTGAAAATAGAACCAGATAGATATCGCGGAAACGAGAAGAAATATAATATAGGAAGGACGCCGTCCGACTTTATCGCAAAGCCAACCAAAGATAATAATACCTAACGACATACCAATGGTGGTGGAAATAGTCCAAAACATCGTGTTTTTAAATGGTAATTGAAGTTCGGTGGCTATCATATTTGGCATCCAAACCATTAATCCATAAAAGCCAAAATTTTGTACGGCACACGCTATAGTTAATCCAATTGTGGTTGCGGTTGTTTTTGGGCTTTTAAAAAGCTTATGAATGGCAATTTTATTTTTATTTTGATCTTTCAAATTTTGCCAGATTTGCGGCTCTTTTAAGCCTTTACGTGTCCAAGCAACAAATAATGCGGGCAAAACACCAATGGCAAAAACCCAGCGCCAGCCATAGATTTCGCCGACAAAATTAACAGATAATGCGGCTAAAATAATACCTAGTTGAAAGCCTAAGGCAACAATTGCTGTTGCTCGTGAACGTTTCTTTTTAGGCCAGCTTTCTGAAACAAGTGTCATGCCGATACCAAATTCGCCACCAAGGCCTAGCCCACTTAAAAATCGGAAAACTAAAAAGCATTCATAATTAGGTGAAATTGCGCAAAGACCGGTAAAAAAGGAGAAGATTAAAATAGTCCAGGAAAATACTCTTACCCGTCCATATTTATCTGCAAGGACGCCAAATAAGATCCCACCAAGCACAGCCCCTAATAGGGTAACGGACGTCAATGTACCTAAATCGGTATTTGTCAAATTAAAGGTAGCACCAATTAGGCTAAAACAGACGCCTAATATCATCATATCCATGCCATCTAATGCGTAACCTACAGTTGATGCAAAAAGTGTTCTTTTTTGATAAGGCGTTGTTTCAATGCTTTCATTTTCAGCTTGCGTGACTATGTCTGCTTGAGTTTTCATGAGTACCTCTAATTATTAAAAGATAGATGCTAAATATCAGCATTTTGGTGATGTTCTATTCGTCTTTAGACGGAGGGTGTTGTTAAGCGAGGCAAGTATATACTCAAAACATTTAAAAATCCAAATTAAAAAGCGAAAATAATGATATTTATTCGACAATAAAGACTAAAAAGTACAATTATTATTAAAATCCAATTTAGAAAGACTCTTTTTGTTTTTTTACGTCAGTTTTTTAAGATAACGGAAAACAATATTTTCCGCCGATAGTCCATTCGGCGGAATTATGGTTTTATTCCTGATCTTGAAAATACCAGAATCCACAATTAACAAAATGAAGCATTACTTTAAGCGTTTCTTCATGGTGCAGTTGATCATAGCTCAGTGTTTCTGATTGACAAAGCAGATCAATTACTTCTATCGGTAGTGGGATTTTCTTGCCATGAATATAACCGGCATTTTCAATTTTAACTATCCGTATACTTGGTACTCGGTGTAGTTTTGCGCCTGATTTAAGTAACGCTTTAAACTCATCTAAGTCATAAGTTGGTTCAACCGGTAGAATGTTAAGCTCGTGCATTGGTATGGTAATATGTTTTCCAAACCAATCGTTAAATAGCTGTGGATTTTTGATTAAATCAATCATCTGATTTTGTAATTTTTCCAGCTCATAAGGCTGAACTCGATAAGGATCTTTTGGTAGTTTCAAATCAGGGTCTTGATAAAAAATTCCATTGGGTAAATTATCAATAACATAATCGGCAAAACCACTGAGTAATTCTTGCGATGTTTGCGTTCTAAATCCAACTGAATAGCTTAACGATTCTCCGATTGATACGCCATTATGTGGAAAACCTATCGGGATATATAAGATATCGCCAGCAGTAATTTCTTCATCAATAATAGGTTGATAGCTTTCTACATGCAATAGGGCTTTATGGGCGCTAAATTGTTTATAGTTTGGATTACGATCACCAACTTGCCAACGGCGACATCCCATACCTTGAATAATAAATACATCGTAGTTATCGATATGGGGACCCACACCAGCGCCTTGTGTTGCATAAGATATCATTAAATCTTCAAACTGCCATTGCGGTATACATTTAAAAGGTTCAACTAAGGTTGCTGCTTGTTCATGCCAATGATCGACTGCTTGCACCAATAAACTCCAATGATCTTCGCCTAAATTGCTAAAATCAATAAAAGGTCCAAATTTGGCGTCCCATTTAC
Organism: Gilliamella sp. B2923; assembly: GCF_026536565.1. Taxonomy (NCBI): domain Bacteria; kingdom Pseudomonadati; phylum Pseudomonadota; class Gammaproteobacteria; order Orbales; family Orbaceae; genus Gilliamella; species Gilliamella sp. B2923. The sequence goes on from NZ_JAFNNZ010000001.1 coordinate 492,289, forward strand.
CGTCTTTATTGGTCACAATTCGGCTGTCAATTTCTTCTTCCATTGCCAAACCGGCCAACTCATCCGGTGTGATTGGATCAACAAAGTGGCTAAAAGCATCTCGTAAGATAACCGGCTTTTTTTGCCAATAGTTGGTTAAAAAATCATTCCAATCAATGTTTAACTTGTTACTCATTTAATGCCCCTTGTAAATTAAATAATTGACAAAAGTTATGCGTTGTTTGCTTTGCAATTTCTTGTAGAGAGACCCCTCTAAGTATTGCTAAATATTGTGCAACTTCCCGAACATAAGCAGGTTGGTTTTCTTTACCTCGATAGGGAACAGGTGCCAAATATGGTGAATCGGTTTCAATTAATAGGCGATCGAGTGGAACAAATTTGGCGACTTGACGAAGTGACTCTGCATTTTTAAACGTAATAATGCCGGAGAACGAAATGTAAAAGCCTAAGTCCAATAGTTGTTTTGCTGTTGGTATATCTTCAGTGAAACAATGTAGAACACCAGAATGGACATGCTCATCTTTCAATATTCTCAGTGTATCTTCTCGAGCGTTACGGGTATGGACAATAATTGGTTTACTGAGTTTTCTTCCAAGTTCGATATGCGCTTTGAAGTTGGCTTGCTGTAATTCGATGTTATCTTGTTGGTAGTAGTAATCCAATCCTGTCTCACCTAATGCCACCACATTGTCTTGTTGGGCTAAGGTTAAAAATCGGTTGGCATCATAGGGCTCATCATCTAAATTTAGAGGATGAATACCACAGGAAAAAGAGCATTGAGACCGATACGGCATCAATAAATTTTTCATCGATTCATAGCCAGAAAGTGTGGTCGCTACACTTAAGCAGTGTTTAACATCGTTGTCAGTAGCGTGTTGTAAAACATCTTCAATGGACTTGTTGCTCAAGTCCAAGCTGTCCAAATGACAGTGCGAATCTATTAAAAACATAAGAAAACTCTTTTAATTATCAGAATATTGTTCAAAATCACGGACAGGTTTAATCGTTGACCAAGAGCGGCATGCAGGGCATAACCAATAGATTGAATTGACAGTAAATCCACATTTTTGGCAACGATAATTAGGCACAGCTTTAATTTGTTCGCCAACCATGTTACGTAAAAGTAATAAACTTTCTTTCGCTTTACCTTGCTCAGCATCAGCGACATGATAATTCATCAGTCGGTAAAAACCTTTTAAATTGGGGTGTTTTAATAAAATTCGATACAGATAATATTGAGCAGCATCTAAGCCATTTTTCTGTTCGATAAGATCTGCAAGCATTAACTCTGCAATATTGCCGGAATCTTGTTCGACACAAACTTCTAAAAACTGTTGGAATTCATATAAATTATTAATATTTATATAACACTCTTTAAGTAAAGGTAAAGCTTCACCAATAAAGGCTTTATCTTGATATAAAATACGTTTAAATGATTCGATCGCTTGCTCAGTTTTATCTTGAACCATTAAAACCCGACCTAGCATTAATGACGTTCGTGCACAGTTGGCATCGGCTAAAGCCGATTTTTGTAATAAATTATAGGCTCGATCGAGATCATCATTGGCTATCGCTAATGAAGCTAATTCACAATAAAACTGCGCAATATAGGTTTTATATTGGGTATAACCTAATTTAACTAGTTTAGTTGCGGCGTTGATAGCATTAATCCATTCACTGGTAGCTTGATAGATGATTATCAGTTGCTGTAAGGCATTTTGCTGAAAATCTTCTTCTTCAACCAGCTGCAAAAACATCTCTTCTGCTCGATCATAAAGCCCGGCAACCATATAATCACGCCCTAATTGCTGAATGGCTAATAATCGTTGATCAAATGATAGCGATGAACTTTCCATTAATGCTTGGTGTATTCGTATAGCTCGATCAACTTCGCCTCTGGAACGAAATAAATTACCTAAAGTAAGATGCGCTTCAAGCGTACCGTCATCTTCTTTTAACATATCGAGGAAGAGATCAACGGCTTTATCTTTCTGATTAGACAAAAGGAAATTAAGACCATCGACATATTCGCGCGATAATCGGTTAGATTGGTTTAAAAATTTTTGCTTTGCATTTCTATCTCCCATATACCAACCATAAGCGGCGGCAATCGGTAGTAATAGAAATAACAGTTCAAACATAATCGTTTATTCTAATTGATTTTAGTTAAGTTCGTTTGTTGCAAATTTGACATCTGTTCGTCATATTTCTTCTGTAAATTTATCAGTTTTCGATTCGTTGCCATATGTTTTATCTTATATTTTATAAGAAAATAGCCGGTTAATATCCAACCAACAATAAATCCAGAACCGAATACAATGGCGAGTAAAACAGAAAGTCGCATTTCTGATTTTGCAATAAGGTAGTTAAATGACACAACTTGATCATTGGCAGAACCAATAGCAATAGATAAGGCGAAAATAACAATTATCAAGATAATTGATATGATAAATTTCATAATGTTGACCTTTGTTTATATTTATTTTTACTTAAACGTCTATAGAATCTGAAACTTCTTTACAAAATTAATAATTTCTAAATTATCTATCTAATATATGCCATTTTCTAGCATAAAAACAGCAGATTAATGAAATTAACCAAGCAAGTAGTAATCCACAGATCAAATCAATTGGGCAATGCATCCCTAACAATATTCGACTTAATTCAATGAGTAAAGCCCAAATACCCAGCAAAGAAACAATAATGTAATGGCGTCTAAAGCTAAGCAGACTAATGGCTAAAAATGCCCATGTCGCTGAAAATAACGTATGTCCGGAAGGAAAAGAGTAACCTGTTTCACTTTGCCAATGTTTTGCTAACCAGTTTGGTATGGGGTGTGAATTGGCTAATAAATTTTGGATAACTGCTTTTCTCTCTGATTTTGGTAATGAGTAAAATTGTTTATCATTCAGATTATATTCTTTACCCAGCCATAAGACATAAGGTCTGCTTTGTGCTGTTTGCGATTTTATGATTGTTTTAACTATCTGACCGCCTAACATAGCCATGACTAATAGTAACCACAATAGTATAACATTTTTTTTCGTTTTTCTTGGAATTAACAAGCAAAACATAACAAAGAGCATAATCGAAGTGATGATCGCCCACGGATAACTTGCAGTTTCAGTAATCCAAAAAAAATATTTGGAGGTATTATCTAATGACTCTGGTTGCCAATGCCAATTTGTGGCTATAATAGCAAAAGGAACTATTAAGAAAATAGTCAGTGCTGCTATTGTTTTTTTAATTACTAACCCCATTTAAGAACTCAACTAAGCATAAATTGCTATCTATTTTAGCATGGAAGGTAAGTTTTTTAAAAAATCTTATCTGTGTTTTATTTTATACGGAGACAATAATGCAATTAAAAAAGGTTGCCCAAGCTAAACTGCCAACACCATGGGGATGTTTTACGCTTATCGGATTTGAGGAAATTGCAACCGGAAAGGAACATGCAGCTTTAGTATTTGGTGATATTACCGACCAAACGCCAATCTTAACCCGAATTCACTCCGAGTGTTTAACGGGCGATGCCTTATTTAGTTTACGATGTGATTGTGGTTTTCAGTTAGAGGCTGCTTTAAAGCAAATAGCAAAACAAGAGCAAGGTATTTTAATCTATCATCGTCAGGAAGGACGTAATATCGGTTTACTCAACAAAATAAGAGCTTATGCGTTACAAGATCAAGGGCTTGATACTGTTGAAGCGAATGAGCAGTTAGGTTTTGCGGCTGATGAACGTGATTTTACGCTTTGTGCCGATATGTTAACTTTACTGGGGGTATCCCAGATTCGGCTATTAACAAATAATCCGCAAAAAATTAAAGTTCTTGAACAATCTGGCATTAAAATCACCGAGAGAGTTCCGTTAGAAGTGGGTGAAAATCCAAATAATGAACACTATTTAGAAACCAAAGCCAATAAAATGGGGCATTTGCTTCATCTACATCATTGTAATCATTAAATTCTGACCAGTGTGATTAATCACAATTCAATGTAAATTTAAGGTCAAAATGTTTTTAAAATGATATACCTCAAAAGTGTTTTAAAACAATTTTGAGGTTATTATTATCCAACGTGATTAGGGAAACCCAAACGACTTTGCAAACTAGCAAACTTAATTAACCAGGAAATCAACGAAGGAATTGACTGAGTTAATCATTGTCGCAACGTAACTGACCACCATTAGCCCATTGATCTTTTGACAACTCATGAATAATGATTTGTACCGCTTCGGGTTTACAATTTAACGTTTCAGCAATAGCTGCGGTTACTCGTTTTACCATTTCTCTTTTTTGTTCAATTGTACGACCTTCTAAAAAGTCTATCACGACATTTGGCATTGTTTTCTCCTACTGATTAAACGATGCAAGTTGTGCATCAGATAATGCGATTTCTTGATTGTGACAAATGCCAATACCAGATTGAATAATCTGTTCTGCTATCGCTTTGGCTTCATCTAGTGAATGCATTTTATAAGTACCACACTGAAATTCATTAAGCTCGGGGATCTGCGCTTGCGATGCAACGTTTAACACATCATGCATCGATTTTAACCATGCATCGACTACTAACGATTCATCAGGTTGGCCAATCAAGCTCATGTAAAATCCTGTACGGCATCCCATTGGTGAAATATCGATAATTTCAACTTTGTCACTATTTAGATGATCTCGCATAAAACCAGCAAATAGATGTTCAAGAGTATGGATGCCTTTTTCAGGTAATAGCGCTTTGTTTGGAACAGTAAAGCGAAGATCAAATACGGTAATGTTGTCACCTTTAGACGTTACCATAACTTTAGCAACACGTACAAAAGGTGCTTTCATTTTAGTATGATCGACTTTAAAACTATCTAATAAAGGCATATTTTTCTCCTTGAGTTACTTTGTTTAGCTATTTTGATTCAATAGCTAAAGATATTCCAGCTTATTTTATCTTGATTCATTCAATAAATTTAACATTTCTTGTTCGTCAATAACTTTAACGCCTAGCGCTTGTGCTTTTTCTAATTTAGAACCTGCTGCCTCACCGGCGATAACCAAATCGGTATTTTTTGATACGCTACCAGTGACTTTTGCCCCAAGTTGTTTCAATTTGTCTTTCGCTTCATCACGTGTTAATACCGATAAGGTACCGGTTAACACAACCGTTTTGCCGGAAAATGGTGAATCGGTGGTTACGGTTTGAGCTTGTGGGTTAACATCTTGCCAATGAATACCAATCTCATCACTGGTTAATTGCTCAATGACGTTGCGGTTATGAGGTTCTTGAAAAAAGTCGATAATACTTTCCGCGATAATCGCTCCAACATCGTTGACTGTTTGTAGTTGTTCCAGCGAAGCATCTTCAATCGCTTTTAAGTTACCCAGCTGATTGACTAAATTTTCAGCCGTCACTTCCCCAACATTTGGAATACCAAGCGCAAAAATAAATCGGCTTAACGTTGTGGCTTTTGATACATCTAAGGCATTTAATAAATTTTTGGCAGATTTTTCCCCAACTTTATCTAAGCTGCATAAGGTTGGGACATTGAGTTTATAAAGATCTACCGGTGTTTTAACATAATCTTTATCAACTAATTGTTCGATTAGTCTATCGCCCATACCATCTACATTCATAGCTCGACGGGAAACGAAATGTTTTAAGGCTTCTTTGCGTTGTGCCGGGCAAATTAATCCACCAGCACATCGTGAAACGGCTTGTCCTTCATCCCGCACAATTAATGAGCCACAGATAGGGCAGTGGGTTGGAAACACAATCGCTTTGGTATCATTCGGTCTACGGTCTTTAACCACAGCAACTATTTTAGGTATGACATCACCTGCACGGCGAACGGTAACATAGTCACCTTCACGGACGCCTAATCGCTCAATTTCATCACTATTATGTAGTGTAGCATTACTGACAATAACGCCAGCAACTGATACCGGTTCTAGCCTTGCAACCGGGGTGATTGCGCCAGTTCGCCCAACCTGAAAATCAACTTTATTCAGTCTGGTTACTTCTTCTTGAGCCGGAAACTTAAATGCTGTTGCCCAGCGTGGTGCTCGGGCAACAAAGCCAAGTTCTTCTTGTAATGCAATACTATTAACTTTAATAACAACGCCGTCAATATCAAAACCTAACGACATGCGTTGTTCGCCGATTTGGTTAAAATAGTCTAACGCCGCTTGTGCGCCTAGACGTTTTTCGACTTTATCGCTAACAGGCAGTCCCCATGCCTTTAATTGCATTAAACGTTGGTAATGGGTATCGGGTAACTGAGCGCCTTCAACAATCCCAACACCATAACAAAAAAAGGTTAATGGTCTTTTGGCTGTAATTTTGGGATCTAATTGTCTGAGTGAACCTGCGGCAGCATTACGAGGGTTTGCAAAGACTTTTTCATTACGTTTTTCTGCATCGTTATTGAGTTTAGCAAAGCCTTTATGTGTCATAAATACTTCACCTCGCACTTCCAAACGTGCAGGAATATTCTCACCAAGTAATACTAGCGGAATGGTTTTAATGGTTTTGACATTAGCCGTAATATCTTCGCCTGTAGTGCCATCACCACGAGTTGCAGCTTGTACAAATTGACCATTTTCATAGAGCAAACTGACCGCCAAGCCGTCAAGTTTAAGTTCACAGCAATACTCGACTTCATGATTATCATCAAGATGTAAGCGATCTTTGACTCTTTTGTTAAATGCGATAAAGCTTGCTTCGTCAAACACATTATCCAATGACAGCATCGGTAATTCATGTTTAATAGAGGCAAACTGCGATAACGGTGTGCCGCCTACTCGTTGAGTTGGTGAGTCAGCTGTAATTAAATCCGGGTGCAGCTGTTCTAAAGATTGTAATTGTTTAAATAATTTATCATATTCTACGTCAGGAATTTGAGGGTCATCGAGCACATAGTAACAGTATTCATGATGTCTGATCAGATTACGTAAAGATGTTAACTGTGCAACGACATCCTGTGTTGATCCAGATTGATTTGATGAATGTTCAGTTCTATTTGATTGTGACATGATTGTAGGCTCTTAAATTGAAACGCAGGTTTTAAGGATTATCATTTAATTTGTATTAATATCAATAATATTAGATACAATAACGATTTATTTTTAAAGGTTCTATAAAAGATTAATTAATAAGTTTCACTCCATGCACCAACATCAGTTGGTGGCATGGTAGTATTTTAGAATTGCTATTTTTTAAACGATTAACTTTCGTTACAGGCTTTTTTAATACGTTCTTTATAACTATCAATTTTCTGTGGTGTCATCATATGATGTTCATCATCTAATACCACGCCATTGACATCATCAGCGATACGTTGGGCTGTTTGTAGCATTAACTTGAAATTTTGTTGATTATTGCCGTGTGTTGGTGCAACCATAAAAATTGACACACCGGGTGTAGTAAATTCATGCATGGTTTCCGGATCTAAATAACCCGGGCTAACCATATTAGCTAAACTAAACAAGATAGGGCCATTACCTGCCGGGTCAAGGTGACGGTGGAATATTTTCATATCGCCAAATTGAAATCCTGATTGCATTATACTGGCAAGTAGGACATCGCCTTGTAATAATTGTCCTTTTAGACCTGTCACGTTTAATACAATAATCTCCATTGGATTTTCTTCGGTATAATCCACATTGAGTTTTTCTTGTTTATAGCTTTGTTCATTTGCCTTAGCCGTGTTTACTTCACTGCTAACACGCTGTTCAGCTTGCTTATTGATTTTTGGTTCAGTTACGGGTGAGTCTTCAAATATCTCTTCTTTAAAGTTTACTGTAGATTGAGATTGCTCGTCATCTTGTTCTTTATCTTCTTGAATATCATCAATAAATAAATCGACTTGCTGAGGTATATTTTCGATTTTTTCTTCTTTTGGCGTCTCTTCTTGAGCCGTTTCTTCAACCGTTTTATTTTTCGGATTAAGTAAAATCACATCATCTTCTTCATTATTGTAAATATCTTCGAGTGCTTGAGTATTTTGCGGGACTTTATCCTTTTGGTCCGATTTAAATAGGGAAGAACGTTCTTTTTTATTGATCCAAAATCCATGAATCAATAGAGCAATAATGACCAAGGACGCAACAACAATTAGAACAATACGTAAATTATCCATAATACCCATCTCAGATTTAAATTAAATATAGACTCAAATTATTCAATAATGTTATTGAATAAAACTGATTTCAGAGTTTAACAATGTTAAATTTTTTACTTTTTATTAGTAAGCTATATTCGTACAAACTATAGCAGCTATAGTTATTAGTATAACATTTTATTTAAAATACTTTAATAGCACGAAAAATCAATAAATATATTACTTTATTTCTAGAAATAATGATAATAGATAAAATAATTTTTTTATTCCTTGTTTTTCTGATGCTGATTTTTAGAACTCTGTGCTATTAACTTGTAAAGATACTTACAATCTATGCATATTTTTTGTAAAATCCTCGGCTACTTTTAAATAAGATTTATTGTTATTAAAAAAATAATTATTAAGTTTACTGAGGTCATTTTTATATGAGATTTAACAAACTATTATTAACCGTACCAGTTGCAATAACTAGTCTGTTTCTACTAACCAGTTGTGATAATGGTAAATCGCAGGGCGGTAATAATCAAATTCCAAAGGTAACCGTTTTTAAAGTGGAACCGCTAAACTACACCTTAAAAATAAATTTACCAGGACGCGTTGTTGCATCTCAAATCGCTGAAATTCGACCTCAAGTCAGTGGGATTGTATTAAAACGTGAGTTTGATGAAAGTTCTAATGTGAAAGCCGGACAGTCGCTTTATCAAATCGATCCTGCCATTTATCAAGCCAATTATGATAGCGCAGTTGCAAACGTTGCCAGCGCAAAAGCTAATGCCAAAATTGCTCAACTTACTTTAAAGCGTTATGCAGGTCTATTGACCAGTAAGTCAATCAGTCAGCAAGAATACGATAAAGCAAATGCTGATGCTCAACAAGCAGAAGCAAGTGTATTGGTCGCACAAGCTGCTGAGCATGCTGCTAAAGTGAACTTAGATTATACTAAAGTTTACTCGCCAATTGATGGTTATATCGGCCGTTCAAGTGTCACTGAGGGGGCTTTAGTTTCTGCGGGACAATCAGCGCCGTTAGCTTTAGTTCAGCAACTTGACCCAATTTATGTTGATATGACAGAAGCGGCGACTCGTTATAACAAATATCTTCAAGACCAAAACGTGATCTATGAACCGGCTAAAGGCAATAATGTTGAACTATTTTTTAATGACGGTTCTAAATATGCAGAGCCAGGAAGCATTAAATTTTCAGACATGACGGTTAATGAAACTACTGGTACCGTAACGTTACGTTCTCAATTCCCTAACCGTGAAGGCAAAATCTTACCGGGCATGTTTGTTAAACCACAAATGACGCTAGGGTATATACGAAATGCAGTACTGGTACCGCAACAAGGTATTACCAGTAACGCTAAAGGTCAGTACACAGCTAAAATCTTAAAACCAGATTATACAATTGAATACCGTCAAGGTATTAAAGTTTACACCGGTATCGGCGGATACTGGATCGTGACCGAAGGAATTAATATTGGTGAACAAGTCATTACAACCGGATTATTAAATTTAACCGCAGTTGAATCTGGTAAACCAATGCAAGGTTTGGTTGTTGGTACGCCGGCTACACTCACTCAAGAACAGTTAGATAATATCATCGAAAACAGCGTGAAATAAAACAGGGGTAGATTTAATTATGGCTAAGTTTTTTATTGATAGACCTGTTTTTGCATGGGTAATTGCTATCATGATGATGCTCGGCGGCGCTTTATGTATAAAGCTGTTAGCTGTTGAACAATATCCCGATATCGCACCACCAGCTGTTACTGTCTCTGCTGCATATCCGGGCGCTGATGCTCAAACAATTGAAAATACCGTTACTCAGTTAATTGAACAGAATTTAACGGGATTAGATAATTTAATTTATATGAAATCAACCAGTAGTGCTCAAGGGGTTGTGCAAACTACCCTTACTTTTGCGCCTGGTACTAGCCCTGACTTTGCGCAGGTGCAAGTGTTAAATAAAGTTGAAAGTATTAAATCACGGCTACCTGAAAGTGTGCAGAAAAATGGTGTGTCAGTTGCTAAAAATAATACTAACTTTCTAAAAGTTATCGGTTTTTATTCAACCAACCCACAAAAAACACAAGCAGATATCGCAGACTTTGTTTATTCAACCGTACAAGATCCTATACGACGGGTACAAGGTGTAGGTGATACTCAGTTATTTGGCTCTGAATATGCGATGCGTATTTGGCTTGATCCGAATAAATTGACCTATTTTAATTTATCAATTGAAGAAATCACTGCGGCTATTCAAGCGCAAAATGCGCAAGTAACAGCAGGTCAGCTAGGTGCTTTACCGGCAACTGATGGTCAAGAACTTAATGCTACTATCACAGCTCAATCACGGTTAAAAACACCTGAACAGTTCCAAAATATTCTTGTTCGTGTTAATACTGATGGCTCGAATGTGTTGTTAAAAGATGTGGCAAAAGTTGAAATCGGTGCTGCTGATTATAATTTTATTTCTCGTTATGACGGTAAACCGTCTGCTGGTTTAGGTATCTATTTAGCAACAGGTGCGAACCAATTAGATACTTCTGAACAAGTTGATAAGAAAATTGAAGAATTATCGAAAATCTTCCCTGAAGATATTAAATTTGCTTATCCGTACGATACAACACCTTTTGTTAAGTTATCTATCAGTAACGTAATCCATACATTAATCGAAGCAATAGTTCTCGTTGTTATTGTAATGTATGTATTTTTGCAAAACCTTCGCTCAACGCTGATACCGACAATTACTGTACCGGTTGTGTTGTTAGGTACTTTTGCCATCTTGTATATTTGTGGATTTACCATAAATACTTTATCCATGTTCGCCATGGTGTTGGCAATCGGTCTATTGGTCGATGATGCTATCGTCGTTATCGAAAACGTTGAACGTATTATGCATGATGAGGGACTTTCTCCTTATGCAGCAACGGTTAAATCAATGGAACAGATTACGTCTGCTTTAGTCGGGATAGCGGTCGTATTATCTGCGGTATTTGTGCCAATGGCATTTTATGGTGGTGCTGCTGGGGGAATTTACCGTCAGTTCTCAATTACCATTGTAACGTCAATGTCGTTATCTGTTTTAATGGCAATTGTGTTAACGCCAGCGCTTTGTGCTCAAATCTTAAAAGCGCCAAATAAAAGTAAGAATAAAAAAGCGACATTCGGTGAAAAATTATCAAATATCCCGCCATTTAGTTGGTGTGCACTTGCCACTAAATGGTTTTTTGAGCGTTTCAACCGAGTTTATAGTTTCAGCCTGCACTATTATGAAAAAGGCGTAATTAAATTCATTCGTTTCCCGCTGGTATCGTTTGTTTGTTATATTTTAATTATTGTAGGTTTATTCTTCGGATTTAATCGATTACCTACAGGATTTTTACCTAACGAAGACCAAGGTGTATTGATTGTCATGGTTGAATTACCACCAGGGTCAACATTAGAACAGACAATGGGCGTTTTGAATAAAACATCTAAATTCTATATGGAACAAAAAGCCGATTCAGTGAAAGAAATCTTTACCGTTGCGGGCTTTAGTATGGTTGGTCGTGGCCAAAATATGGGACTCGGATTTGTTCGATTAAAAGACTGGGATGAGCGTAAACGTCCGGATCAAAAAGTTGATGCATTAGTTGGAAGTGGTTGGCAATTTGCCTCTACCATTACTGAGGGACGTGTAATTGTAGCAAATCTACCTGCGGTACCGTCTTTAGGTATGGCAAATGGTTTTTCTTATATGCTAAAAGATTCAGCTGGACTAGGTCATGATGCTTTAATGGGAGCTTTTTACCAAATATTAGGGCAAGCGTCTCATAATCCTCAACTACAGCAAGTCCGTCCGGGCAGTATGTTAGATGTGCCACAATACAAAATTAACGTTGATTTTGAAACAGCGCAGGCGCTTGGTGTTTCAGTAGGTAGTGTTAATACCGTATTATCAACGGCTTTAGGTTCAGCTTATATCGATGACTTTGTTTATAACAACCGAGTTAAAAAAGTCTACTTACAATCAGATGCGCCTTATCGTATGTTGCCGGACGACTTTAGTTATTGGCATGTTAAAAATCAAAAAGGTGAAATGGTTCCTTATGATGCATTTGCAACAACCTCGAAAAGCTATGGTTCACCTTCATTAGTTCGCTATGACGGTGTGGCAGCAATGGGCATCAGTGGATCAGCAGCGCCGGGCTTAAGTTCTGGTCAAGCAATGGCAATTATGGAAGAGTTATCTCAACAGTTACCAAAAGGCTTCTCTTTCGACTGGACTGATATCTCTTATCAAGAGCGTCAAACCGGTTCACAAACCACGACTCTTTACATTATTTCTATTATTGTGGTGTTCTTGTCATTAGCCGCATTATATGAAAGTTGGACAGTACCAATCTCAATATTATTTGTTATACCATTAGGTATTTTAGGTACAGTATTTGCAACGATGTTTAGAGGGCTTGATAATGATATTTACTTCATCGTTGGTCTATTAACAACCATGGGGTTATCGGCTAAAAATGCAATATTGATCGTAGAATTTGCTAAAGATGCATTAGAAAAAGAAGGGAAATCGCTTATCGATGCAACTCTTGAAGCATGTCGGTTACGTTTGCGACCAATTTTAATGACTTCTTTCGCCTTTATTTTAGGTGTATTACCATTAGCATTGAACACCGGAGCCGGTTCGGCAAGCCAAAATGCGGTTGGTACCGGGGTAATTGGTGGTATGTTAACGGCAACATTCTTAGCAATATTCTATGTTCCGTTATTCTTCTTGTTTATTACCAAACTATTTACTAAACATAAAAATAAGGTGGTATTACCAAGTAACCTATCAAAATCAGCAGATAAAAGTAATTAATCAATAAATGCATTCCCAGCTTAAAGTAGGGAGTGCATTTAACAAGTTAATTGTGATTTTATTTTTATTAATCTAATTGCAAAGCACCAATAATATTGGTGCTTTTTTTATTTCATTTTTGTAGTAATCAAATAAATTGAAAAAAAGTTATAGCCATAAAATCTAAGTTCAACAAATTGTATGCGTAAATGGTAGAGTATGTAAAATAAGCGTTGATTTGAATAACAAGAAAAAGATCTAGTATTGTTGTGATGAGATAAATTGAAAATCACCAGTGTTAAATGATATATAATCGGGCATTACTTGAGTGATTTTATTAAGTGTTGTCCCATATGCGCATGAGTGATGGCTATTGCTAAAGCATCGGCCGCATCTGCTTGCGGGCTAGCGGGTAGTTTTAGTAATAATTTGACCATATGTTGTACTTGCTTTTTATCGGCAGCGCCGGTGCCAACCACACTTTGTTTGACTAAACGAGCCGCATATTCAAAAACCGGTAAATCATGATTTACCGCAGCGACAATCGCTGAGCCTCTTGCTTGTCCTAACTTTAAAGCCGAGTCTGCATTGCGAGCCATAAAAACTTGCTCGATTGCAAACATATCCGGTTGGAATTGAAGGATAATTTCGCTTACACCCGCATAAACGCGTTTTAAGCGAGTAGGTAAGTCATCGACAGCAGTACGAATACAGCCACTGCCAAGATAAGTTAATTGTCGTCCCGTTTGACGGATTACACCGTAACCGGTCAAACGAGAGCCGGGATCGATGCCAAGAATAATGGCCATTAGAGCGTAGCTGCAACCTCGTCAGATACTTCACCATTATGATACACTTCTTGAACATCATCACAATCTTCAAGCATATCAATTAAGCGAAGTAATTTAGGCGCAGAGTCGACATCAAGATCTACTTTAGTCGCTGGAATCATTGATACTTCTGCCGATTCAGCTACTAATCCTGCTGCATCTAACGCATCTTTTACTTCACCAAAAGATTCAGGTGTTGTAAATACATCAATTGCACCATCATCATAAGTTACAACATCATCAGCACCAGCTTCAAGCGCTGCGTCCATAACTTGATCTTCATCAGTACCACTAGGATAAGAAATTACCCCTTTTTTAGTAAATAGATAAGATACTGAACCGTCAGTTCCAAGATTGCCGCCTGTTTTAGTAAATGCATGACGCACTTCTGATACCGTGCGGTTACGGTTGTCACTTAAACATTCAACCATAACAGCTGTACCCGCTGGACCATAACCTTCATAAATAATGGTTTCCATGTTGGTGTCATCTTCACCACCTACACCACGAGCAACAGCACGATTCATCGTGTCACGTGTCATATTATTTGAAAGTGCTTTGTCCATTGCGGCACGTAAGCGAGGGTTAGACGCTGGATCGCCACCACCGATTTTGGCTGCGGTTACAAGTTCACGAATAATTTTTGTAAAGATTTTACCGCGCTTAGCATCTTGTGCCGCTTTGCGGTGTTTGGTATTGGCCCATTTACTATGACCTGCCATAAAATTCTCCAGATTAAAATATTTAAAAATCGCTACATTTTAACAAACTTTTGTCTAAAATTCATTATCATTATGTTCATTCCTTTTTAACAGTCAAACATAGGACTATTTTTAATCAAAATTTAATTAAAAACGCGATATTTTAGTGGGATAACAATTAAATAGCCGACGCTAATTATTAGTTTACCCTCATAACTAAACCTATTTTATCGTGTTTATTCATGATTTTTTCTATAACTGAATCCATTCAGATTGATCCAGATCACAAGTTTGAATTTTTTACTATTGCCATAAACAATTTTTACAAGGATGATGTGTTATCGAAACGTTTCGATAGCAACTAAACGGATTATTTAAAGGATTATATTATGCATAAAGGGCAATTATTTAACTCAGAAATTGTTCAGGCTCTTTCCAAAATGGGGCATACCGATCAAATAGCCATTGGTGATGCGGGTTTACCCATTCCTAACGCAGTTCAACGAATTGATTTAGCATTGACCTATGGTATACCAACGTTTATGCAAGTTTTCGAATCATTATCAAAAGAGATGCAAATTGAAAAAGTCATTTTGGCGCAGGAAGTTATTGCCCAAAACCCAACTATTCATAACAAAATATTAAAGCAACTAAAAAAGATCAAACAGAGTCAAGAAAGCAGTGTTGAGATCGTTTATGTCTCACATGAAGAGCTAAAACAACAAACTCATCATTGTAAAGCGGTTATTAGAACAGGTGAATGCACCCCCTACGCTAATATAGTTTTACAATCAGGTGTAATTTTTTAATTTTAAATATTCAAACATTGATGAGTGCGTTATGAACGACAACCTATTAGAGCTTACCAATATTCATAAATCTTTTCCTGGCGTTAAAGCATTATCCGGGGCGAGCTTAACTGTTAAAGCCGGTCAGGTTATGGCTTTGATTGGTGAAAATGGTGCGGGTAAGTCAACACTGATGAAAGTGTTAACAGGAATATATAAAAAAGATGCTGGCGACATTATCTATTTAGGAAAAGCAACTAATTTTAATGGACCAAAATCGTCACAAGAAGCCGGAATCGGTATTATTCATCAAGAACTCAACTTAATACCGGAACTCACCATTGCTGAGAATATATTTCTAGGGCGAGAATTTACCAATAAATTTGGTTGTATTGACTGGAACAAAACCTACGCCCAAGCCGATAAATTATTAGCGGAGCTACATCTAAAATATGATAGTCGACGTTTGATAAGTGATTTATCTATTGGTGAACAACAAATGGTTGAAATAGCCAAAGTGCTAAGCTTCAATTCTAAAGTTATTATCATGGATGAACCGACTGATGCCTTAACGGATACTGAAACGGCATCGCTATTTGAAGTCATCAGAAAATTAAAACAGCAAAATTGCGGTGTAGTCTATATTTCGCATCGGCTACAAGAGATTTTTGAAATTTGTGATGCAGTAACGGTGTTACGTGACGGCCAATTTATTGGCGAAAAAAAGGTGAGTGAATTAACTGAAGATACCTTAATTGAGATGATGGTTGGGCGAAAACTTCACGATCAGTATCCTCGAATCGATATTCAACGTGGAAAAGAGACATTATCCGTTAAAAACTTAATCGGTAATGGTGTAAATGATGTCAGTTTTTCGCTGCATGAAGGTGAAATACTCGGTATTTCCGGACTTATGGGCGCCGGGCGAACAGAGTTAATGAAAATGATTTATGGCGCTAATCCGGCAAAATCGGGAACGATTGTTTTAAATGGTAAAACAATTAAGACTCAAACACCTAAAGACGGATTAAATTATGGGATTGTCTATATCTCAGAAGATCGTAAAAAAGATGGATTAATCTTAGGTATGTCGGTGAAGGACAATATGTCACTTAATGCTTTAAGCTATTTTGTTAACCCCTTTAAAAAACTGCGATTGATAGATGAACAACAAGCGGTAGATGATTTTGTTGGCTTATTTAACATCAAAACCCCGTCAACTAATCAAATCATTGGTTTTTTATCCGGCGGTAATCAGCAGAAAGTTGCCATTGCTAAAGGGCTAATGACCCGTCCAAGTATATTAATTCTCGATGAACCAACTCGTGGGGTAGATGTTGGCGCCAAAAAAGAGATATACCAACTGATTAACCAATTTAAACAACAAGGATTAAGTGTCATTTTGGTTTCATCTGATATGCCCGAAGTGCTCGGTATGAGCGATCGTATATTAGTAATCCACGAAGGAAAAGTAACAGGTGACTTTTCAATAAGTGATGCAACACAAGAAAAACTTATGGCAGCTGCCGTTGGAAAAAATATAGGAGAGAACTGATGCTGCAAAATAAAACGCTCAAGAATTTTTTAGTTGAGCAAAAGTCATTAATTACTTTACTAGTGCTAATTGCGATTGTGTCGTGTTTAAGTGATAACTTTTTTACTTTAAACAATTTTTTTAATATTTTACAACAGACATCAATCAACGCCATTATTGCAGTTGGAATGACATTAGTTATCTTAACCTCAGGTATTGATTTGGCGGTCGGGTCAATTTTTGCTTTAGCCGGCGCTTTAACCGCTTCGATGATTAGTTCGGATATTTCACCCTTTATAGCTATCTCAGCATCATTAATTATTAGTGCGCTATTAGGTGCTTTTTCTGGTGTGATTATTGCTAAAGGGAAATTACAAGCCTTTATTGCTACATTAGTCATGATGCTTATTTTACGTGGCGTAACACAGGTTTATACCAAAGGAAGCCCAATCTCTACCGGCACTAATGATAATTCAGAAATATTTGAATCTATTGCTTTTGGTCGCATTTTTGGTATTCCTGTGCCAATATTGATAATGGCATTAGTATTTATTGCGGCATGGTATTTACTCAAATATACCCGTTTAGGTCGTTACATATATGCATTGGGCGGCAATGAGGCGGCAACACGGTTATCTGGCATTAATGTTGATCGTGTGAAAATTATTGTCTATGCGCTTAGTGGATTATTGTGTGCTCTAGCCAGTACTATTGAAGTATCCAGACTCTCTTCGGCTCAGCCTACTGCTGGTACTGGTTATGAAATGGATGCTATTGCTGCTGTCGTACTTGGTGGGACAAGTATGTCAGGTGGACGAGGTAAAATTTTCGGTACATTAATTGGGGCACTCATATTAGGTTTCTTAAATAATGGACTAAATATGTTAGGCGTCGATGCTTACTATCAAATGATTGTAAAAGGCGTGGTTATTTTATTAGCGGTTTTGGTGGATAAAAAAACCAATAAGTAGTTGTGTTAAAAAGAAGTAAATTTTAGGAGAATGTGATGAGTTTAAGAAAGATTTTGGCGACCGTTGTCGGCGTGGCTATGAGCTTTAGTTTAGTTTCTCAAGTATGGGCTAAAGAAAATATAGCATTGATTGTTTCAACACTTAATAATCCGTTTTTTGTTACCTTAAAAGAGGGTGCCGTTCAAAAAGCGAATGAATTAGGTTATGATTTAGTCGTGTTAGATTCGCAAAATAATCCGGCAAAAGAGCTGGCAAATGTAGAAGATACCCTAGTTAAAGGCACCAAATTAATCTTAATCAATCCTACCGATTCTGAGGCGGTTGGTAATGCTGTTCTTGCTGCAAATAAAGCAGGAATACCCGTTATCACGCTTGATCGTACGGCAAGTAAAGGCGAAGTTGTTAGTCACATTGCGTCTGATAATGTCGCTGGTGGTAAAATGGCGGGTAATTTTATCTTTGAAAAGTTAGGCGCTAGTGCAAAAGTGATTCAACTACAAGGCATTGTAGGCACCTCAGCATCACGTGAAAGAGGGGAAGGATTCACTCAATCAATCCAAGAAAACAACCTGACTTTGTTAACAGCGCAACCGGCAGATTTTGATCGTGCTAAAGGGATGAATGTCATGCAAAATCTATTAACAGCTTATCCGAATGTTCAAGCGGTGTTTGCTGAAAATGATGAAATGGCTTTAGGAGCGATGCGTGCTATTCAAACCGCCGGAAGAAACGATATTTTAGTTGTTGGCTTTGACGGCACCGAAGACGGTATTAAGTCAGTTTCACGTGGCAAACTCGGTGCGACGGTGGCTCAACAGCCGAACGAGATAGGGGCTATGGGCATTGAAATTGCTGATAAAGTGATAAAAGGCGAAAAAGTAGCAACTCAAGTTCCGGTTGAACTCAGACTTGTTACTCATATAAATGATTAAAAGGCAAATTAATGTGTCCTTTGGTTATAGCATTAGGAAAATACGAATGAAGGGTAAAAAATTAATTGTTTTAGGTAGTGTTAACGTTGACCATATCTTAAATGTACCTGCATTTCCACAACCGGGTGAAACTTTATCCGGTTCAAACTACCAAATATCATTTGGTGGTAAAGGGGCGAATCAAGCGGTAGCAGCAGGGCGCTTGGGAGCAAACATTCAGTTTATTGCCGCGGTCGGTAATGACCAATTAGGTAAGCAGATTAAACAACAGTTACAAGAGGATAATATTGAGACTTGTTCGGTTTCAACTATTAATGGTGAAAATACCGGTGTTGCTTTAATATTAGTTAATCAACAAGGTGAAAACCAAATAGCGATTTATGCTGGTGCTAATTCTGCGGTAACGCCAGAATATTTACTTGAATTTAAAGATGATATCATTCATGCTGATGCGATTTTAATGCAACTTGAAACACCTTTAGCTACCATTAAACAAGCCGCTAAACTAGCTAAGGCGCATAATACGCAAGTGATTTTAAATCCGGCTCCGGCACAAAAATTATCTGATGATCTGCTTAAGCACATCGATATTATTACGCCAAATGAAACTGAAGCAGAACATTTAACCGGTATTAAAATTGTGACTGAGCAAGATGCTCATCATGCGGCCAATGTATTGCATGATAAGGGCGTTACTACCGTTATTATTACGTTAGGTAGCAAAGGGGCTTGGGTCAGTTCATCTGGTGTTGGTGAATTAGTCGCAGGCTTTAAGGTTGATGCAGTCGATACCATTGGTGCCGGCGACACATTTAATGGCATGCTTGTGACCGCACTTTTAGACGGCAAGTGTTTAAATGAAGCAGTTATATCTGCCCATGCTGCTGCGGCATTATCTGTCACTAAACCTGGAGCGCAAACATCCGTTCCAACCCGTAAGCAGGTAGATGAGTTTCTTCAATTACAAGGTAAATAACTGATGAGAATAAAAAATTGGCAACAATGAAAGATATCGCAAAACTTGCGAAAGTATCAACATCAACTGTCTCTCATGTTATCAATAACGATCGCTATGTAAGCCCGGCTGTTCGGGAAAAAGTTGAACAGGCTATCGCACAGTTAAATTATACGCCATGTGCGATAGCTCGCAGTTTGAAAAGCAATAAAACGTATACTATTGGTATGTTAGTGACCAGTAGTAATAACCCATTTTATTCCGAAGTAGTACAAGGTGTTGAACGAAGTTGCTATGAACTGGGTTACAACTTGATATTATGCCACACAGAGGGCGATCATCAACGTATGCTCGATAACATAGAACACTTACTGCAAAAGCGGGTTGATGGTCTATTGGCGATGTGTACGGAAACCCACTCAATTCCACAGCAGATATTTGCACGTTATCCGAAACTCGCTATGGTTATGATGGACTGGACGCCTTTTAGTGGTATTTGCGATACCATTCAAGACAACTCTTTTTATGGTGCAACTCTTGCTACCGAGTTTTTAATATCAAAGCAATATCAACGCATTGCTTGTATCACAGGTCCTTTGAATAATACCCAAGCTCAGTCACGGTTGCAAGGTTACCGAAAAGCGATGCACGACGCTAACTTAGCTGTATTGGCGGGGTATGAAGCTCAAGGGGATTTTCAGTTTGCTTCGGGCATTGTTGCGATGCAAAGCTTGTTAGATCTTGCTACTCGCCCACAGGCGGTATTTTGTTGTAATGATGCAATGGCAATCGGGGCTTATCAAACACTTTATCGTAATGGTCTGGTGGCGGGTAAAGATATTGCCATTATTGGTTATGATGATATTGAAATCGCCCAATACATGACACCGCCATTAACAACCATTCATCAACCTAAAGAAGAGCTTGGACAATTAGCGGTTGAAACCTTATTAAACCGGCTACATAACCCTACCGAACTTCCGCATAAACTGACATTGACGCCAACTTTAATCTTGCGTTCATCGGTTTGATGTTTATTTTCCAATATTGAGTCATAGAAGGATTAAGGCTCATAAATAATAAGTTAAAAAAAAGCGCCTTTTGATAGACGCTTTTAATTCATAGTTTAATTTCAATATGCTAAAAGTATCGACTAACTCATACCATATTGTTTCAATTTTTTACGTAAAGTACCACGGTTGATACCAAGCATATTGGCAGCTCGGGTTTGATTGCCACGTGTGTATTGCATAACCATATCAAGGAATGGGTGTTCAACTTCCGCTAGCACTAATTCATATAGATCAGTAGGATCTTCACCATTTAATTGAGATAAATAGTTTTTCAAAGCTTGTTTTACTGAATCTCGCAAAGGTTTTTGTGTTATTTGGTCTTGAGAGTTTACAGTTGTAAATTTAAGTGCTGCAGCTGTAACGCGTTGTTCTGACATAGTATTTTTAACTCTTTTGTTTGTTTCTAATTTGACTAAAAAATGCTTTTAGTGTAGCTACTTGCTCACTTGTATTGCTAAGTACACTAAATAAGCGCCTGAATTGATCGCTATCAGCATAATTCTTGGTATACCAATTTACATGCTTTCTGGCAATCCGTAATCCTTTGTATTCTCCGTAAAACTGATAAAGATCTTCAAGATGTGTTAATACAATCTGTTCTACTTCTTCAATCGTTTTATCTTTTTGTAACTGTCCATGTGTTAAATAGAATGCAATTTCTTCAAATATCCAAGGTCGCCCCTGTGCCGCTCGGCCGATCATTATAGCATCAGCTTGCGTATATTTAAAAACTTCTTTTGCTTGTTCGGGAGTACAAATATCACCATTAGCAATGACAGGAATCGTTACATTTTCTTTCACTGCTTTAATAGATTCATATTCTGCCACTCCATTGAACAAACAAGCACGTGTTCTGCCATGAATAGTAATAGCCTTTACGCCACAATCCTGGGCAATTTGTGCGATTTCAATGCAATTTCTATGATTTTTATCCCATCCAGTCCGAGTTTTTAAAGTTACTGGTACATCGACTGCACCAACAACTTTTTGCAAAATCGTTTTAATTAGTGCCGGATTCTGCATTAATGCAGAACCTGCTAATTTTTTATTTACTTTTTTAGCCGGGCACCCCATATTGATATCAATAAGTTGTGCGCCATGTTTGACATTAAATTCTGCTGCTCTTGCCATTTCGTCAGGATCTGAACCGACAATTTGAACAGCCCTTATCCCAACATCATCCGATGAAATCATGCGTAATGAAGATTTATCTGTATGCCAAACATCAGAATTTGCCAAAAACATTTCTGACACGGTCATGCCAGCACCAAATCGATAACACAAATTACGAAATGGTCTATCGCTGACTCCGGCCATTGGTGCGGCAATTAAATTATTCTTTAATGTCACATCACCAATACTTAGCAAATTAAAGCGGGCTATATTACGCATTTTTTTTCGAAGATAAAAGGGGATAATGTCAAATTTTTACTTTTTTTTACCAGTTATTCGACACCACTCTTCTTGTTCAACAATCGGATCAAGTTCAAAGTGGGCTTGATAGTGGTCATAAACGCTTTGGGATTGTGATTCTAAAATACCAGATAAACCTAAATTTCCGCTTGATTTCACAAGCTTGCTAATATTTGGCTCCAATTCCTTGAGCGGTCCAGCTAAGATGTTAGCAACAACGACATCAGCTTGTAAATTGTCGGGTATATCTTTAGCTAAATAGAGCTCCAATTGCTCACTGACATTATTGCGCATTGCATTGTCACGGCTTGCTTGTATTGCTTGTGGATCAATGTCAATACCAATTACCCGTTTGGCGCCTAATTTGAGCGCTGCAATTGCTAAAATACCAGATCCACAGCCATAATCAATCACTATTTTATCGGTCAGATCTAAACTATCTAGCCAAGTTAAACATAACGCCGTAGTTGGATGTGTGCCGGTGCCAAAAGCTAAGCCGGGATCAAGCATGACATTTACGGCATTAACATCGGGCACTTCGCGCCAACTAGGGCAAATCCATAAACGCTTGCCAAATTGCATTGGATGAAAGTTATCCATCCATTCACGTTCCCAATCTTTATCCTCTAGCTGTTCAATTTTATAGGAGAATTGCGCTAGATTTAACATTGCTTTTAACTCTTCAATATCTGTTTGCGCATCATATAAACCAACGACATCGGTATTTCCCCAAAGTTTGGTTTCACCGGGTAGCGGCTCAAATACCGGGGTGTCATAAGTATCTTGAAACGTGACAGATACAGCCCCTGATTCTTCCAATTGTTCGCTAATGCTTTCTGCTAAGTCGTTTGTAGTATTAATTCTCAGTTGAATCCAAGGCATAATTTTTTCCTGTGTTACCAAACTTGTTGGCAATAATAAAGGTTATCAATCCAATTATTAAAGATGGCACAATTGGATGAAAAGAGTAAATTTTAATATCATAAGCGGCAAGTAGCGTATAACTTATCGCACCGGCAAACATTGAGCAAAGTGCACCGGTTGCGTTGGCTTTTTTCCAATACAGTCCTAAAACTAAAGGCCATAAAAATACGGCTTCAAGCCCACCAAACGCTAATAAATTTAGCCATATTATCATTTCTGGCGGTTTCCAAGCTGCTAAAATCAGTAGTCCGCCAAAAATAAATGTAATTGCAATTGAGATGTGAGTTAGCACCTTATCACTACAGTTGGTATTTGGTTTAATACTTAAAAACAGATCTTTAATAATAACAGAAGATATTTGCAATAGTTGAGCATTAATGGTCGACATTATTGCTGCAAGCGGTGCAGCCAAAAAGATCCCTGCCGCAAGTGGCGGTAACACGTTGATGATCAATGTCGGTACAATTTGATCCGGAATGGTTAAATCACTAATAATTGCCCGCCCAAGCGCACCGGATAGATGCATGGTTAACATAATAATAGTGACCACAATTGTGCCGATAATAATACCTTGATGCACTGCTTTGCTATCTTTATATGCCATACAACGCACAGCGGTATGCGGTAAGCCAACTACACCAAAACAGACTAATACCCAAAACGAGGTCATAAAAGGGAAGTCCATAAAATGATTTGGACCTTCCGGCGTTAATAAGGCTGGATCAATTTCATATAAACGCTCAACAATAGCGGTGATACCACCGCCGGCATAGATGATGGCTATCAACAGTAAAATAGCGCCAATAATCATCACTAAACCTTGAAAAGCATCGTTTAAGATACTGGCTCTAAATCCACCAAACGCCGTATAAATGACCGTACCTATGCCGAAAATTAATAATCCAATGTCGTAGGGGATCCCAACTGAGGATTGAAGTAAGCGAGCTCCGCCGACAAATTGCACAGTCATTGCGCCAACAAATGCAACCACGAGTGCAATACTTGCAAACCAAACAATCATTTTGCTTTTATAATGTGCATAGAGCATGTCACTTAACGTAATGGCATTATATTTACGCGCTAAAATAGCAAATTTTTTGCCCAATATACCAAGCGAAAGCAAGACCGTTGGCACTTGAATCATGGATAAAAGCACCCAGCCAAGACCATATTTATAAGCCGCACCAGGGCCACCTATAAATGAACTGGCACTGATATAAGTGGCCGCTAGCGTCATGGCTAGCAAAAAACCGCCCATGGTTCGGTTACCAATAAAATAATCGGTAAATTGATTAACTTTTTTCCTTTTTGTGTAAGCATAAATTGAAAGTGCAAATACAAAAATAAGATAGATAACCAGAGGAAGAATAATATCTAAATGCATTGTTTAATCACTTAGTTTGTTCCAGAGAGATATTTTTAAATTGAGATTTTACAATAATAAAGCACAATAAAATAAAACCAACAGGTGCCAATATACACGATAATTCAAACCATAATGGCAGACCTAATAAGCCCATTTTATCCTTAACGCAGTAAGCGCCAACACTCCATGCAATAAGATAGAAAATAGTTAATAGCAATGAAAGTTTTGCTTCTTTATTTGCTTGCTTATAACGTGTATCCATATTTAAGTTTTGGCCTATTCATTTTGGGTGGCTTAGAGTAAAAGAAAGTATTTAACTTAGCAAGTATATTGCAACTTATGCAACATAATATTCTAAATATATCAATTTTCGCAATTATAAATTTACTATATAGTGTAAAAAAATCGATTACCTGTTATTCAACTCATGGAGAGTATAATGTCAAACTATTTTAATACCTTAAATTTACGTGAAAAATTAGATCAATTAGGTCAATGTCGTTTTATGGCTCGTGATGAATTTGCATCAGAAGCTGATTTTTTAAAAGGCAAAAAAATTGTTATTGTTGGTTGTGGTGCGCAAGGTCTGAATCAAGGGCTTAACATGCGTGATTCAGGATTAGACATCTCTTATGCATTACGTAAAGAAGCAATTGCTGAAAAACGAGCATCTTGGAAAAAAGCGACCGAGAATGGCTTTAAAGTGGGCAGTTATGAAGAGTTAATTCCAACAGCCGATCTGGTTATCAATTTAACACCGGATAAACAACATTCAGCTGTGGTACAAGCGGTACAACCACTTATGAAACAAGGTGCCGCATTAGGCTATTCGCATGGTTTTAATATTGTCGAAGTGGGCGAAAAAATTCGTTCTGATATTACGGTTGTTATGGTGGCACCAAAATGCCCGGGAACTGAAGTCCGTGAAGAGTATAAACGTGGCTTTGGCGTACCAACTTTGATCGCTGTGCATCCGGAAAATGATCCAAAAGGTGAAGGTTTAGCGATCGCCAAAGCTTGGGCTGCGGCAACCGGTGGGCATCGTGCTGGTGTTTTACAATCTTCTTTTGTTGCTGAAGTTAAATCAGATCTAATGGGTGAACAAACCATACTTTGTGGAATGTTGCAAACCGGATCTTTACTTTGCTTTGATAAGCTTGTTGCTGAAGGTGTTGATCCAGCTTATGCATGTAAATTATTACAATTTGGCTGGGAAACAATAACTGAAGCATTAAAACAAGGTGGCATCACGCTAATGATGGATCGTTTATCTAATCCTGCTAAGTTACGTGCCAATGTTTTGGCTAAAGAATTAAAAATTGTAATGACCGATCTTTATCGTAAACATATGGATGATATTATTTCAGGCGAATTTTCATCAACTATGATGAAAGACTGGGCTAATGATGATGCAAATCTATTAAAATGGCGTAAAGAAACTGGGGAAACCGCATTTGAAAAAGCCGCTGAATATCAAGGTAAAATTGATGAACAAGCTTATTTTGATCAAGGTGTTGTTATGGTCGCAATGGTTAAGGCTGGTGTAGAACTTGCTTTTGAAACTATGCTTGAATCCGGTATCTTACCAGAATCGGCTTATTATGAATCATTACATGAGTTACCATTGATCGCAAATACCATTGCCCGTAAACGTTTATACGAAATGAATGTGGTAATCTCAGACACTGCTGAATATGGTAACTACCTATTTTCAAATGCAGCCGTGCCGTTATTGAAAGAAAAATTCATGCCACTTTTACAAGCTGGTGATTTAGGTAAAGCGATCCCGGAAGGCAGCGTAGATAATGCCTTATTACGTGATGTTAATGATGAGATCCGCAACCATCCAATTGAGATCATCGGGCGCAAATTACGTAGCTATATGACTGATATGAAACGTATTAATGTTGCAAGTTAATTAATTTACTTTTCACTGTATAAGGCGCTTAATGGCGCCTTTTTTTATGTCTAAAAATGCTTGTCAAGAACTTTCAGAAAATATAGGTGTTTAAGTATAAAAAAGAATGATCTAAGTTGGATCCAAGATCCAATTTTAGATCCAACTTAGATCATTTGGATCCTGTTAAAATTTAATTAAAACTTTTATAAATTAAATAATTAAAATTTTTTTATTTTAATTTTATATTTATTTTTTTTAATATTTATGTTATCTTTTGCCTAATTTTAATGCAACTTAACAGGGAAACATGTCAATGAAAATGACTTTTCGACCAACAGATAGTTGGCGTTGGTTTTTTGATAGCGAATATGATAGCTTGATGCTTGAAGTTTCGTCTGATATGTTATTCCGTTCCTGCTATTCCAGTAAAATGTTGATACCCGACGTTTTTACTGAATTTTCGTTTTCGGTAGGTGATGCTACGGCTTATTATCTATTTTATGATAGTTGCCAATCTTTAGCTTTAAGTGACTCTCAAAAAATTGAATTATCAATCAATGCAATCGTAGCTTCAAATTTTTTAAAACCACAAATGCCTAAGAGTTGGTATTTTTCTCAGCAACCTATGCTGTATAATCCGAAAGTTGCTGATATTGTTGAAGTAAACTTGCAAGAATCAGGTCAACGAGTATGTTTATTGGTTGTTGAAGCTGGAGAAAGTGCATCGCTTTGCATTATTGCGCAACCTACGTTCATTGCTATGAACAAAACCTTCTATTTTTCAGAAGCAATTAAGGTGATGAATGATAGATTAGCTTTAGCTAAGTCATTCATAAAAACAGAAAACGCCATAGCTTTGGATGATGAGCAGTTTAAATTAAAAGCTATTTCTTAATTAACCTAGTTTAAAATGGGTAGTTTACTACCCATTTACCCTTTAAAACTTATCTTTTATTGTTTAATACATGATAAAAGGATTTTTATCCGACGTTAGCTGTAAACCTATTTTTGCATCAATAAGACCTTGATCTGCTGCTTTTTGTAAATAATCCCTTCCAGCTTCCCACAAGTCTAAATGTTGAGTAAACATCCAACCGACTATGGATTGAGCATTCATATCATTATTTTTCTATTCTATAGTGATATCACCTCTTGGAACACAACTACAGGCTAAAATATGTTTATTTTGTTTAATCGCTGATTGAGTTAAAGGTTTTACATTCCCTTTTGTTAATAATACTGAGCAACGACCACATACACCAGCCCGACAAGAGTTAGGAATTGAAATATTATGTTGTTCAAGTTGTTCTAAAATTGTTTGCTGATTATTACCTTTAATTTTTTTATCTTGGAAAGTAATTGTACAAGGTTGATAGTCTTTTATTGATTCTTTAGGAAAGTTTTTAATATAGTTTTTAGCTGGTTGGCGTTCAAGTACCTCAATTTTATCACCAATCGATACAGTACCCTGATTTCGAGCAATCATATTCATACCAAAATCGATCTGCCCTTGATCATCAGATCGAAAATAACGCAAAGTATTAAGCGGCTCATTGTTGGCAAGCGGTTTAGCGGAATTGACATTGATCGTAGTTAACACACAGCGAGTGCAGGGCTTTACAATATCAAAAATCACTTCGCCAATTTTGATCGTTTTCCAGCCGTCTTCGGCAAAAGGTAGTGCGTCTTTGATAATGATATTTGCCCGAAATTGGCGAATATCTAATTTTTCCGGACACTGCTTTTGAAGATAATTAAAAGATGCTTCATTTAATAATAGATAAGGGTAGCCGTCAGCAAAACTTACCGGCACATCTTGATAGCGCTTGGTTCTGCGTGATAATTGTCGCCCAACCCAACGAAGTTGTACATCTTTGTGTAGCAATTGGCTAAAAAATTGATTTACACTAATTGGTGCTATATGTGAAGTGAAATGATTACCCCAAACTTCTGTAGGTTCATTGCTTTTAGAAAATTCATCGAAATTAATCGTGATTGATTCATCGTACGGTGTTGAAACAACGATATTGTTATTAACAATAGCTGTTTTTAGTTTTAAAAGCTCAGGAAATTGTCTTGCAGTAATAAATGTTCCGTCAGGTTCACTAATCATCAATACACGATCGAAGTTAAATCCCCCTTCAACGACATTCGATGTATTTAGGGGAATACCTGCAAGCGATTTAATAGGATAGATAAATAGTTGACTGACAGCGCTCATAATAAATAAAGTGATGAGTAACGATGATCTTAATTGTAAACCGAATTCATTTTAATTTATAGGCAGTAGATAATACGCCCATAAATAATTGAATAACTACCTAGCAAGATCGTCTAAAACTTATCCCTAATTTTCATCGATTAAATGGTTAATATATTAAAGTATTTGAGTATAGCTAATTTCTAAAATAAAAAAATAAGCTTTGCCATTAGGTGTCATTACTGATATTTCATCATCAACTTTATGACCAATTAACGCTCTGGCAACAGGACTATTAATTGAAATCCAATTTTTTTTAGGATCAAATTCATCGGCTCCCACAATACGGTAAATTTGCGTGTTACCCGATTCATCTTCCAACTTTACCCATGCACCAAAAAAGACTTTGCCTTCTTGTCTTGGATCCGGATCGACAATAGTCAATATCTCTAAACGCTTAGTTAAAAATCTTACTCGTCTGTCAATTTCACGTAATCGTCGTTTTCCATAAATATATTCGGCATTTTCGCTACGATCGCCTAGTGCTGCCGCATCAGAAACAGCTTGAGTAACACGCGGTCTTTCTTCTTTCCATAAATATTTCAATTCACGATCGAGTGCCAAGTAGCCCTCTCTTGTTATATAATTAGCTTTTTGCATAATAAGATTACATTCCGTTAATCGACAAAATAAATAGAGATACCATGATAAATAATCAAATAAGTCATATTATAGCGGGTGAACTGACTGTAAAACCAGAACAAGTTTTATCAGCCATTCAATTATTAGATGAGGGAAGCACTGTTCCTTTTATTGCACGTTATCGTAAAGAAGTAACCGGTGGGTTAGATGATACCCAATTACGTACTTTAGACAGTCGGTTAGGTTATTTGCGAGAGCTTGAAGATCGTAAACAAACCATATTAAAGTCAATTGAGGAGCAAGGAAAACTCACCCCAGAACTGAGTCAAAAAATTACCCAAACACTGAGTAAAACTGAACTTGAAGATCTTTATTTACCTTATAAGCCTAAACGCCGAACACGTGGGCAAATTGCAATTGAAGCGGGACTTGAACCTTTAGCAAATACTTTATGGGAAAATCCGTCACTTGATCCTGATAGTGAAGCGGTAAACTTTTTAAATACGGATAAAGGAATCGCTGACACGAAAGCGGCCTTAGACGGTGCTCGTTATATTCTTATGGAACGCTTTGCCGAAGATGCAGCGCTGCTTGCTAAAGTGCGGCATTATCTATGGAATAATGCACATTTGGTTTCACAAGTCGTCGCTGGTAAAGAAGAAGAAGGGGCAAAATTCCGTGACTATTTTGCCCAAAGTGAATTGATTTCAAAAGTGCCTTCTCATCGTGCTTTAGCGATGTTTAGAGGGCGTAATGAAGGCTTTTTACAACTTTCACTTAATGCCGATCCGCAATTTGAAGAAACGCCAAAAGAGAGCTACTGCGAACAAATTATTACTGAGCATTTAGGGATCCATTTCAATGATCAACCAGCAGATAAATGGCGTAAAGCTGTCATAAACTGGACATGGCGTATTAAAATTTTGATGCACATGGAAACAGAATTAATGACTACCTTACGTGAAAATGCTGAGGAAGAAGCTATCAATGTCTTTGCTGCCAATTTACATGATATGTTAATGGCGGCACCAGCGGGTATGAAGGTGACCATGGGCATGGATCCGGGACTGCGTACCGGGGTGAAAATTGCGGTTGTTGATGCAACTGGTAAATTAATTGCCACTGAAACTATCTATCCTCATACCGGACAAGCGGATAAAGCCGCAATGGTTGTTGCAGCGCTCTGTATCAAATATCAAGTAGAATTAGTGGCAATAGGTAATGGTACTGCATCGCGCGAAACAGAACGCTTTTATCTTGATGTGCAAAAAAAATACCCTGAAGTCAAAGGGCAAAAAGTCATAGTCAGTGAAGCTGGCGCTTCGGTTTATTCTGCATCCGAACTTGCTGCGCAAGAGTTTCCTGATCTGGATGTATCGCTTCGTGGTGCAGTATCGATTGCTCGTCGTTTACAAGACCCACTTGCTGAACTGGTTAAAATTGATCCAAAATCTATAGGCGTAGGGCAGTATCAACATGATGTTAGTCAAACTCAATTAGCGAAAAAACTGGATGCAGTGGTCGAAGATTGTGTTAATGCTGTTGGGGTGAATTTGAATACGGCATCGGTTATGTTACTTGCACGTATTGCCGGATTAAATAAAGTCATTGCGCAAAATATTGTTCAATGGCGTGATGAAAATGGTCAATTTGACGATCGTAAACAGCTATTAAAAGTTTCCCGCTTAGGTCCTAAAGCGTTTGAACAATGTGCCGGTTTCTTGCGAATTATGGACGGTAAGAATCCTCTTGATGCATCAGCTGTTCACCCTGAGGCCTACCCGGTGGTTGAGCGAATTTTAGAAAAAAACCATAAATCTTTAAAAGAGATTCTGGGCGATACTCATTACCTTAAATCTTTAAATGCTATTGATTATGTCGATGACCATTTTGGTGTACCGACCGTCACCGATATTATTAAAGAGCTTGATAAACCGGGTCGCGATCCACGACCTGAATTTAAGACAGCTCAGTTTGCCGATGATATTCAAACCATGGAAGATTTAAAAATTGGTATGATTATGGAAGGCGCTGTCACCAATGTCACAAACTTTGGTGCATTTGTTGATATTGGCGTACATCAAGACGGTTTAGTTCATATCTCGGCGCTATCGGATAAATTTGTTGATGATCCAAGAACAGTTGTTAAAGCCGGTGATATTGTTAAAGTGAAAGTGATTGAAGTCGATATTGCCCGCAAACGTATTGCTTTATCGATGCGACTTGATGATCCAACAGCGTCAAAATCTGAAGGGGTTAAACCTAAAATGAACAAATCGGCTAACAATACCAAAAGCGCACAATCTACGTCGATGACAAATAGTGCAATGGGTAATGCTTTTGCTGCTGCCTTTAGAAAAGGAAAATAAAGACGCTAAAATTTACTCTGTAAAACCACAGGGCGGTATTAACCGCCTTATGGTTCAGCGTGAATTTGATAATATTTGAACGAAATTGCTAACTAACAATGTGATGATTAAAAATAAAGCCCGTTAAATAATCTTGTCTAGTTTATTGGCGGTTTTATTAACCAATATTTATATTAATCCAATAAAATTTGAATAAATCTCTATTTAACTATTCCATATTACTCATATTATTATATACT
Source organism: Gilliamella sp. B2923 (assembly GCF_026536565.1). Taxonomy (NCBI): domain Bacteria; kingdom Pseudomonadati; phylum Pseudomonadota; class Gammaproteobacteria; order Orbales; family Orbaceae; genus Gilliamella; species Gilliamella sp. B2923. The sequence goes on from NZ_JAFNNZ010000001.1 coordinate 524,069, forward strand.
ATAAAAAGTTGGTGATTTTAGTTAAACCAACTCAACCTAATCTTCTTTATTTAGCACGCCTTATTTTTGATATTCTTAAATTAGTTTTTTACGACACTGGAATATTACACTGTTTTAACACGACCTAACGGTTGTTGAAAATATTCAATAAGATCAAGCCTTTATATGGATGAAATTTAGCGAGTTTGTCATAGTTTAATTGCTTATAAGCTATTTTTAACAAATTATAAATGTAATCGGTAACAATTTTTATTAATCCCTTGAAAATTGTGTTGTTCACTAAAGCTTCAAGTCAATAATCTTATTCCAACTTACGGAGAAGTTTATGAGTAGAGGAATTAGCATGAATAGTGATATCTCTGTTTCGAAAAAATTTTATTCGATGCAATTAATATTAAATATTGCCGTCTGTTCTTTTTTAGTTTTTTTTTGCCATAGCTCTTTTGCGGGATTATCTGTTGCCGCCACTACTGAGCAATATATTCACGGTAATCCACCTGATGTGCTTCCTAGTGCTGATACAAAAGTTTTAAACGGAATTCAATTCCAACTAAAAATTGACGGCCTTGATCCGGCGATTGTCTCACCGGGTGCTGATGATAAGATCTCTGTTGCCTACAGTAGTTCACCGAGTCTTTATTCATTTAGTATCGATACTTCAAAATTAAATGATAGTGATATCGATGATGTGGATGGCGATAAACTTGCTGCTGTCGATAGTTTTATCATACAAAATATCAATGCAGAATGGCGAGATCAAAATAATAATGTTATTCCTTCTGATTCCACCGCACCGCTGGGTAGTGATGTGTGCACTTCATCTACGGCTAATGCTAAATTATCGCTAAAAATAACGGTTCAATTTATTGCTAAAACCCAGTACGGTGATCCTAACCAATCAGAACCTAGAGAAGTCTCTAAAACATTTCAAGTCAGTGCTGATGATGGTATCTGTTATATTAGGCCTGGTGTATTGGCCCTGATTATGCACAATGGCTGGGATGAAGGGGATAACTATGCTCCTTATGGTGCTGATACGATAGATCTTGATGTTCCTTATAACGTAGACCAATTTACTATGCATAAAGGTTTTAAGGCCACCGCTAAAGATCAAAACGGCAATTACTTCCCAACATATGGTTTCCCGGATGCACGTTTTAGAATTGTGCCGGTAAATCCAATTTCAGATTATAGTTATACCTTGGTTAAAAATCCGAATAATTCACTAATTAGTACTTCTCGTGCTTCAAACGCTGATTCTAAAAGTGAATTTAAATTTACCGAAAATGTACCAGCTAAAGATGATAAATTTGTAATATTAGTTACCAATAATCGAACGTTAGCACAGTTTTATTACACTTTCTCTATAAAACATTGGTTATATTTTACAAATAACTTGGTGGGCAATTGGCAAAGCGCAAATACATATTGTCAAAATAATAATGATAGATTACCAATACGAGCTGAGTTATCAAATTCTCCTTTAGCTACCGTTCCAACAAATAATGATTTCTATTATGTAAAAAATAATGGATATAGAAGAGCAATCGGTGAAGGATTATTGCCAGAATGGGGTAAAGTCTACTTTTATTCGCCACTTGATTATATTGGGCGAGATATGATGTCTGGTGCGCCAAATTTAAGAAGTTTAATCAATTATGATTTCTATTTTACCAGTGAACTATCATCGCTAAAAGATGGATTAGGTAATTATCGATATTACAGTGTAGGGATGGTAGAAGGTAATATTATTGTTGAACCAGATATAGCATATACCTTATGTGTTAAATATTAACGTTGATATACAATTTGCTATTTTTTAAAAAATCAAAACAGATATTAATGATTTATATTAATCTTTGATTTTGCTGTTAATCAAATGAGCAGGTTTTCAACCTGCTCATTTTTATTTCAATAATATCATGGGGTAAAAAATTTAAGCCATTATTTTGGAATTTTTATAATAAGTCTGTTAATGGTTTATTAGGCACACACTCATTAAAAAAACGCTATTATGATAAATAAACCGCTGGCAAAACAATATTTTCTAGACCAAATTGTTTTAACTCCATAGCAAAATTTTCGATATGCTGTTTTGATGCGCTTTGCCATGTTTTGGCTACACCACTAACACCATGATTATGAAATGCATTAATTCTAATTTTTATATTAGCATCGAACTGCTTTAAAAAATTGGCTAAATGTTTGGCATTGTCCTGTAAGTCGGTGTGTTTGGGAATGATGAGAAATCGAACTTCATACAATTTATTGATTTTTGCAAGATATTCAATCGACTGTTTAACTCTTACATTATCTCTACCGGTTAAAGCAACATGTACTTGATTATCCCATGCTTTAAGATCAATCATGGCGCCGTCCATGACATTGGCTATTTTTTGCCAGCCCAGTTGGGGAAGATAGCCATTACTGTCAACAAAACAGCTAAGGTGTTTTAAATCATCGGCTTGTTTAATCGCTGTGAAGAGCTTTTCAATAAAGGGTAATTGTAGCGTTGCTTCACCACCACTGAGGGTTATGCCATTTAAAAAGGGCAGATACTTGCGAATGATGATTAAAATCTCTTCAACACTGTAACGATAAGTCATCGGCGTTGAATGGTATAAACAAGTATTTATACAAGTATCGCATTGTTGGCAAGCGGAGCTTTGCCAGATAACTTTATTATTACTGAATGTTAGCGCTTGGTGTGGACATGTAGTCACACAATCGCCACAATCCCGACAAAATGATATGGTATAGGGATTGTGGCAATTTAAGCATTTAAAATTGCATCCTTGTAAAAATATAACTAATCGGTTTCCTGGCCCGTCAACACATGAAAAGGGTAAAAGTTTATTAACGATTGCCCATGACTTGTTCATGACTTATAACCCGTGGTGTGCGGCATAAATAACTGTTATTCACTGTATCTTGTGCAGCCTCGCTACCTAAAAACGTGGTATTGATACGGGAACCTTCTTCTTTATATTTTTTAATATCAGATAATCTCACCATGTAGCCTGTTACCCGAACAAGATCGTTACCACTGATATTGGCAGTAAATTCACGAAAACCAAACTTAAATGCTGCTTTACAAATCTGTAATAACGCTGAAGGATTATTTTTAATCGTTTCGTCGATCGTTAAAATATCACTAATGCCAGAAGTATAGTAATGGTGATGTTTAAAAAGCGCCATAATATGAGTAACCGGATCTGGCTCATGACCATAAGGAATACGTAATCCCGGTGTGGCGCCTCTATCAGTACTAATACCGGATTGGGCATGGAGCATTGCTTTGCCTTTCCATGCGTATTTAATATCATGAGTCTCGACAAAATCAGCAAGCTGTTTTGATATTGTGGTCGCTAATTCATTGGCATCTTCATCCTGACCATAGCGACCGCTAAAGCCCGATTTTTCCTGAAGAATATTAACTGCTTCTGCCATGGCGTAAATGCCAAACATTGGCGCAAATCGGTTAGCATCAATCAGCCCTTCTTTGATTAAGAAGCTATTTTGAAAGAAGTTCGATTTTTCAAACAAAAATGCTGAACGGGCTTTGATTAAGTTTAGCTGTAATTGGCAGTACAAAGGTAAACTATTTTGTAAAAAGTCCTCAATATTTTTACTGCGTTGCGCAACTTCTTTTAAGTTAATTCTTGAAAGGGTACTGCCCCCTCCGGCAATTGGTAGAGAGTTATAACAGCTGACAACGCCATAGCCTTTTTCGTCAAAATCTTTTTTGATCATCTTATTATTGGCTATATGTGGTTTAGCCGTTTCACAAATGTTTTCAATCGCAACGGATAATAATGCTTCCGGCGTGATATCTTCGTCATAAATAAAAGTTAAATTAGGCGCAACTTGTTTAAGTTCTCGATCAATTCTTAAGATCAAACGGCAGATGATATTATCATAAGGACCAATATTTGCATGCATAAAGGCATCGGGCAAATTACGATCTAACATTATCCAGAAATGTCTTAATCGTTGATAAAGTTCATCTTCGGTTAAATCACCCACATAAGGGAGTAATACTTGATCTAAACAACCCAGATAAACGGGCATACCGGTGACAGACGGTACATGATGATAAGCAATGGTCAGCATATTTATTGCATCATCAAAGTTTTTGGCCGGCTCAAGTTCTAAATACTCAGACCCTTGTTTAAGAAATTTTGCATAATCCGGCAGGACATAACGAGGTTTGTAAGGCGCATGGCCTTCGTACATATCACAAATCACTCGCTCATTAAGGGCATTTTGTGTTTCGCTATCTAAATCAACATAAGGTAAATTATTTTCCGCCGCTAATGCCAGTAAATTGGCTTTTTGTTTAGGTGATAAATTGGGGTCGGTGACAATATCATAACAGTTTTGTTGAAATTCATTCATTTGCATAATTACCTCAGTGCACAAAGCAAGTATATTAAAATCTTGTTAATATTCAATCCTTGATAGCAATCAGCCATGTTAGTTATTGAGTAAAATCAACCAACAACCTATCTGCAAGTTTGACTATCAAGGAGCGTTAAATCTAAAAATTTATTTATCAATAATAAATTGTGTTGGCTCGTAATCGGCTGCATTAATTGGCGAATGTTCTTCAAAATATTGACGCACCGCATCAGCCTCACGATAACCGGTATCAACAAACGTTGGTAGTTTATTCATGATCGGATAACCATCACCACCTGCTGCTAGAAAATCTAATGTTGCAACCCGATACATTTTCTGCAAGTCAATCGGCTCATTATTGATTTTTACCTCTTCTATATTATTGCCTGAACGCGTTAAGGTAATATTTTTTAAGTGGGTAAAACCGCCAGATCCCTGTTTTTTGCTTAACGCCACTTTCAAGTAATCAATTAATTCACTTCCTGTTAGTTCGAAATAGACAACACTATTACCAAACGGCTCAACTTTCAAGATATCACGATAAGTTATGTCACCTTCAATGAGTGAATCACGAATCATACCGCCAGCCATAATGCCAACATCAGCATGTGTTTTTTCAATAAAAGCGCTAAGTAATAATTGTCCTAGATTGCTTTGTTGATATCGAACAACACTGCGTTCGCCTTCGAGTCGACCAATTAACTCGCCACTTTTAACTAATAACTGTTGTTTACCTTGTTCTTGATAAGGTTTTAGTTTTTCAAATAGCTGTTCATCTTGCGCTATCTGCTTAGTATAGTACTCAAGCTTTTTCGTGTCGTTGCCATTATCGACTTCTTTTTTTAAATTAATTGGTATGAGTTGATAATTTTGTAATGTAATTTTGCCGTTTAAAAAGACAAAATCTGCTCGACCGACATATTTACCCCACTCATGTGCTTGCACAATCCATGTACCATTTTGTTGATCCGGTGAACATGGTGTCCCCGGAACATATTCGGTAATACGCTTATTGCTACTTGCCATACAAACAGGATTTTGAGAATGACCGCCAACAATCATATCAAGATCGCCGGTTTCTAAGCCTCTGGCTAATTCAACATCACCCGGAGCCATTGTGCCGTGTTCACCATTTTCAAAGTGTCCCATATGGGTTACGGCAATAATCATATCCGGCCGTTCAGTTTTTTTGATCTGAGCGATAATTTTTTGCGCCTCGGGTAACGTTTGGCGAAATTCGACACCGTCGGTATTTTTTGGCGACGCTAAGTAAATCGTATCATCAGTGGTTAAACCAAAAACTGCCACTTTAATACCATTTAAGTCAAACATTTTATAGGCATCAAACACACGATTGTTTGTGCCTTTAAAGTAAGTATTGGCTGATAAAAAAGGGAAATGTGCCCATTTTTGTTGCTCACGAATAATCGATAAAGGGTGATCAAATTCATGATTACCCACTGCCATGGCATCATAACCAATTTCATTCATGCCAATAAAATCAGGTTTAGCTTGAAGCACATCTGATTCAGGAACACCAGTATTAATGTCACCACCGGATAGCAGCAATAATTTGCCTCCTTTGGCGGTCACCTCTTTTCGAATTTCATCCACTACTGTTTTTTGAGCTGCAAGCCCATATTCGCCAATATCATTTTGCCAAAAACGACCATGATGATCGTTAGTATGCAAAATTGTAAACGAGTAAGGCTTGTTTTTTTCCCAAGTAGGCGCGATTGATTGTTTGGTTGCTACAGCTGCAATCGCATTGACTGAAAAAAGCCCTAAGATAAACAGTAGTGTTAATTTTTTATTTAATTTTAAACCATTCATGGTAGTGTTCCTAAATCCTTTTATAAAATGATTATTCTGTTATTATTTTATAAATTAGTTGTGGTTCTTTAGCGCTATCACTGATTGTAATGTTGTCATACAATTTTTGTTTAATTGCATCAAGTTTATCTGTGTTAGCGTGGATAGTGAGTAACGCCTCGCCTTGCTCAACTTTATCTCCCACTTTTTTATGCAACACAATGCCAACAGCAGGATCGATAACATCATCCTTAGTGGCACGTCCAGCACCTAATTGCATAGCTGCAATACCGATTTGATCGGCAATAATACGTGAAACATACCCGGATTTTAGTGCCGGTAAAGCAATTTGGTATGGTGCACTAGCTAATTTTTCAGGGTGATCAACCACAGAACTGTCGCCACCTTGTGCTTCAATCAAGGTTTTGAATTTTTCAATCGCTTGACCGTTTTGGATCACAGCTTGAAGTTTTTCTCTGGCTTCATCTAACGTTTTTGCTTTATCGGCAAGCACAACCATTTGACTACCTAGTGTTAACACTAACTCCGTTAAATCTGCTGGACCTTGTCCTTTTAAGGTATCAATTGCTTCTTTAACTTCTAAAGCATTACCAATAGCAAATCCTAAAGGTTGTGACATATCGGAAATGATTGCCATAGTTCTACGACCAATTTGGTTACCGATGCTGACCATTTCACGGGCTAATTTTTCTGAATCCTCCATGCTCTTCATAAGTGCGCCGTCACCGGTTTTAACATCTAGCACAATGGCATCAGCGCCAGCGGCTAGTTTTTTACTCATAATGGAGCTGGCAATGAGTGGAATAGAGTTAACAGTTGCTGTTACATCACGTAATGAATAAAGCTTTTTATCTGCTGGAGTTAAGTTACCTGATTGTCCAATAACAGCTACACCTTTTTCATTAACTTGATTAATAAATTCTTGTTTACCTAATTCAATTTGAAATCCTGCAATCGATTCAAATTTGTCATTTGTACCGCCGGTATGACCAAGGCCTCGTCCCGACATTTTCGCTACCGGTACACCTAATGCAGCAACTAATGGGGCAAGTACTAAAGTGGTAGTATCGCCAACGCCTCCAGTTGAATGTTTATCAACTTTGATACCTTTGATTGAAGATAGATCAACAGTTTCACCAGAATACATCATTGCACTGGTAAGGTCTGCACACTCTTTTGATGTCATACCTTGATAGTAGATAGCCATAAGTAAGGCACTGACTTGATAATCGGGAATGGTACCGTTGGTATAATTGGTGATGAAAAATTGGATCTCTTCAGTAGTAAGAGGGTTACCATCACGTTTTTTTTCAATAATATCTACAAATCTCATTAATATTCTCTCTTTATAACAATAAAACTAATTAGCTATTTGTTTGGTTTATATAACGTGTTAATTACTTTGGATAAGCCGAAAAACATCGGCTTAATAGTAGCAACGACAATAAACACAGGTAATCGCTAAAACCTTAAATATCGTAGTGTCTTGTTTGGTAAAAACTAATCTAAATCACTCGGTGAAAAAGACCAAGGTAATAATTCGCCGACCGTTGTTTCTTGTATTTTGCCCTGCATATTAGTCAAAATAACCGGCATATCTTTGGCGCTAAATTCACTAATTACTTGACGACATGCGCCACAAGGTGAAATTGGTCCCGCCGTGTCACCTATAACCACCAGTTTTTTAAACTTACGCTTACCTTCTGAAACCGCTTTAAAAATCGCTGTACGCTCAGCACAGTTAGCTAATCCGTATGAAGCATTCTCAATATTACAACCTAAAATAGCTTCATCATCTTCAGTAATCAGTACAGCGCCTACTTGAAACTTAGAGTAGGGCACATAAGCTTTAGAACGTGCGGTTTTAGCCAGTTCAATCAGTTTTTCAATTTGCATAGTAATAATCCTTTGAATCTTAAATTGTGCTATTTATTTTGTGGTTGATGACTAACCGCTGATTGCAAGTCTAATTGGTATACCCCAAAACCTAATTTATCTTTTTCCAGATAATTAATTTTATACAGTGAATTTTTTTCAATAAAGGCTTTAGCTTCATCAGTTGGGGACGACTCGAAACGAATATCCAATTTGGTTTTACTCTTTATTGGAGAAATTCGCCAATTATTATCAACTGTCACATTAACCACCCCGTCTTTTTTGGTGGTGTTGCTAATATAAGCAGAAAGAATAACTCTTAAGTCATCAGGTGAATTAAATTTAACATTTTTACCGCCAGTGCCCGGGAATGCACCGGTATAGGCTCGATAATTATTGGTCGCAATCAAAAATGCTTGTTTAGGATCAATCGGTTTTTGCTTATAAGTCAAGTTTTTGATTCGCTCAGAATCGGCATTAATTAACTGACAATTACCGTCATAACGAGCGGGTTTAGTAATGTCGATTTCGTAACTAACGCCATCGATCGTATCGAAATTATAAGTTCTGAAATGATCCCAATTTATTAAGTATTGTGGTTTGGTCGATTCAGTGTCAATTTGATTATAAACGCCAGCTGAACACTCAAGCCACTCTTTCACCTCTTGGCCGGTAATTTTTACCGCTGACAATAAATTAGGATAGAGATAAATATCAGCGGCATTTCTAAACGTCAGATCGCCTTTTTTAACATCCACAAAGGCAGTTGGATCGTTTTTTCGCCCTCCAGCTTTAAACGGTGCAATAGCAGATAAAACAGGGAGATTATCCAGATCCGGATCACCTTGAATAAATTGTTTTACATAAGCAATTTGCGCATCACTAATAATTTGTAGTGCTGAGGTATCTTCAACTAAAGCTAGATAGCTATTGATATCAGTTGATACTTTACCAATCGGTTTGCCGACAAATTCACGGGTACCTTGATGATCTTCTTTAAGTGCATTGATAATTGTTGTATCAACATCAACCAGCGCTTGTTTAGTTTTGACATCATAAATTGGACGGGCTTGAGATTGACCAGCCGTGACTTGCCATTTTGCTTGATCACCTTCAAGCACTAAATCAACGACCCCTAAATGGCTGCCCCATTGTCCGGGCATTACTGCCGGCACATTGTTAATGTTGCCTGTTTTAATGTCGGTATTTGGCAGTGAGCTAAAATCCTCGCTTGGGAAAACGCCATGAGCATGACCGAACATAATTGCATTGATGCCTTCAACTTGGCTTAAATAGTATACAGAGTTTTCAGCTAAGGCTTTATAAGGTTCAGACGAAACGCCGGAATGTGGAATGGCGATAATGACATCAGCACCTTGTTTTTTCATTTCAGGAACTAATTTTTTAGCCGTTTCGGTAATATCTTTAACCTCGACTTTACCTTCTAAATTTAACTTATCCCACTGTATAATTTGGGGCGGAACAAAGCCAATATATCCAATGTTGACGGTATGTTTATTCCCTTCTCTGTCAATAACAGACGTTGGGATAATGATATATTGTTTAAAAAACGGTTTACCGGTTTTGGCATCATAGACATTGGCGTTAATATAAGGGAATTTAGCGCCGGCTAGGCTTTTTTGTAAAAAATCTAAGCCGAAATTAAACTCGTGATTACCAATGTTTCCAACAACATAATCCAGCGTGTTCATCGCTTTATAAACTGGGTGTATCTCGCCGTCTTTCAGTCCTTTTTTGACTGCATAATCAGCCATAGGACTGCCTTGAATTAAATCACCGTTATCAACCAATACGCTGTTTTTTACTTCACTTCGAGCTTGATGAATCAAATTAGCGGTTTTAGCTAATCCAAAGGTATCAATAGATTGGTCTTTAAAATAATCATAATTCATCATGTTGCCGTGCAGATCGGTTGTTTCAATAATTCTTAAATCAACCGTTGCGGCATGGAGAGCGCCAGAAACGAATAGTGTTAGTAAGGTTAAAGTTAATTTGTTTTTGGTCATGTACATCTCCTTTTCGCAATATTGTTATTCATTAACAAGTACTAATAATCTATTTTGATATTTGATAAATCGCTCAATTATGGCAGGGTGATATTGATGATTGTTGATTGCCAATTGTAAACAATGCTTATCATTTTCGGTAAAAAATGACAGTGCTAAATCGGTTAATCGCATTTTTTCCGCATCTTCAACAAAAGCGGCATCGATACCGCATAGCGTAATATCGAGTAATTCCAATCGAGTAAAGTTAAAAATCGATTGCGCCAAATGGTACTCTTTTTCAATATCAGTACCAAAAATGCCGGCATCATCAGTATTTAAGGTAATGGGCACGCCTTTATCATAAAGTTGTCGTACCGGATGATTGTGGATATCACCATGTAATTCATTGACTAAAATTCGGTTACTGGTAAGGGCGATTTCGAGTGTGATTTTTTTGCTGACTAACTCATCAATGAGCTTTTGATCTTCAATGGCACGAATACCATGCCCGATTCGGTCTGCACCATGTTTAAGCGCTTGAATAATACTTTCAGCACAATCAATCTCACCAGCATGATAAGATTTTTTTAAATTCAATTTAGACGCAAGTTGATGAGCCTTTTCAAAATCATCAAAATGGCCGGCTTTCTCATTACCAGCGATATTAAATCCGGTAATAAATGGATGAGGATTATTTTCAATAAATTGTAGTGTATCGTACACCACATCAACACCTAGATGACGTACGCCAATTACATGGTATCTGACAGTGATATTATGTTCTTTTTGAACATCAATAATCGCCTTATCCATTTGTTTTAGTGTTTGATGAAATCTTTGTTGATTCCAAATGACTTGATTATCGGTGTGCGTTGCGCAGATATGATAGGGTGACAAAAACAGTTCGCAGTATATTAGACCTTGTTTAGCATTTCTGCTTAGAAAATCATAAGTAATGAGGTAGTAATCTTCGGGCGTTTTGACGAAATTTGAAACAGTGTCGTAGGTTTGAATAAATTGAACAAAATCAGTTTCATCATATTGATAGCGACCATTTGTATATTCATTTTTATCGTATTGGCCGGGTTGATAACATAAAGATTGGGGAAAAGGGAGATGATTTTTATCGGCTAATTTTTTAGCCATAAAAGGGGTAATGCTACCTTCGACATGTTCGTGGAGTATGACTTTAGGAACTATTTGCTTATTCATCGAGTATTTATCTATTTAAGTAAACTTCTTAAGTACTTAGAATAGTGAAAATTAAGTACTAACTAAGTGGCTTTTGTCACGATTAATCGCTAATTGCAATCTTGTGATATTTTACCTTGATATGGGGTATCTTTTCCATACATTTTGTGTGACTTAACGCTATTTTTGTGAAGCAGGTTGGTTTTTTTGAGAGCTGGCAACAATCATGATTGCTGCCAGCATATTGGTACTAAGTTTAGTTGTATCTCAATATTTTATACATTAGCTAGCCATTTTTTTTGTTACATTGGTTTAACAATGAAATGGCTAACGCTGTATAAGCATACGTAAGTTTTTAGGCTTACCTCACTATATTAATTAGCAGCTTAAGCGGTTTTTTGCTCTGCACTGTCATTTTTAAATATTAACATAAATATAATGGCTAAAACTAAAGAATAGCCAGCAAATACTAACCACACATTATGCCAATCGATGATATTTTCACTTGACGTAAAACGGTCAACAACAATACCACTAATCATCGAACCTAAATAAGCGCCTAAACCATTGGTCATGGTCATAAATAAGCCTTGCGCACTATTGCGGATACTGGTTGAAACGGTTTTTTCAACATACATTGAGCCAGAAATATTATAAAAATCGAAAGCACAACCATAAACTATCATCGATAAAAGCAATAAAATAAAGCCAAATGGCGACGGATCACCGTAGGCAAATAAGCCAAATCGTGCAACCCAAGCTAACATACTAATTAGCATCACATATTTAATGCCTAAACGTTTCATAAAAAACGGGACAAATAAGATAAATACCACTTCAGAAATTTGCGAAATAGAGAGCAGTACTGAAGGATACTTGACCACTAAACTATCAGCATATTCAGGGATCTTCTCAAAATCGTGTAAAAATGGATTACCGAAAGTATTGGTTATTTGTAAAATGCCACCAAGGAGTACGGCGAACAGAAAAAAGATCGCCATTTTAGGTTGTTTAAATAATACAAAAGCATCTAGCCCCAAAGAACTTAATAATGATTTTTCTTTGGTCTCATTTTTGGTGGTTTGGATTAAAGGCAATGTTAATGAGTAAAGGCTAAGTAAAATAGAGCTGCCAGCAGCAATATAAAGTTGCATGTTGCTCAATTCTAATTGTAAGAAGCTAACTAACCACATGGCGACAATAAAGCCTATTGTTCCATAAATTCTTATACCCGGAAATTGTGTAATAACATCCAGTCCTTGAGACTCTAAACAAGAGTAAGAAATCGAATTTGAAATAGCGATAGTTGGCATAAATGCTAAGCAGTGAATAAGCATCACAATCATCATTAAAAATGGTGAAGTGATTGAAGCAGCTAAAAATAGTGTTATCGCGCCGATTAAGTGGCATAAAACATAAAGGCGGTTAGCCGGGATCCAGCGGTCGGCTACTATGCCGAGTAAACTTGGCATAAATAATGAGGCAATTCCCATAGTCCCATATACAGAGCCAACTTCAATGCCGGTAAATTCCAATTTACGCATCATATAAGAGCCTAAAGTAATTAACCAGCTCCCCCAGATGAAAAATTGAAAGAAAAATATAACTTTAAGTTGTAACTTGGTATTCATTTCGATTCCTTATTAAATGAGATCTTTTATAACCTATCTATTAACTATTAATGAATAAATTTAAAACTTGTTACCACAGAATCAATCCCGATTTACTGGTGATAACACAATAAGCTTGAGTGACTAAAATTTTATAAGCACTTAACTCGATAAAAGTTGATTAACCAATAGTATCCAAAGTGATAATTTTAACACCTTGTAATTAATCAAAAAAAAATGGCAGAAATCTGCCATTTTTGTTAATTTTGGTTTAACAATACTGATTCGAGCGCAACAGTTATCATCTCTTTAAAGCCAAGCTGACGTTGTTCAGCTGACATGGCTTCACCTTTACGAATATGATCCGATACGGTGCAAATTGCCAAAGCTTTTGCGCCATACTCTGCTGCTACACCATAAATACCAGCGGCTTCCATTTCGACACCTAAAATATTATATTTTTCCATGACATCAAAAAGTTCCGGCTCAACGCTATAAAAAAGGTCGGCTGAAAAAAGATTACCAATTTTAACATTTACATCTAAGCTTTTAGCTGCATTGACTGCATGACAGATGAGATCGAAATCGGCAATCGCTGCAAAATCGTGATCTTTAAAACGTAATCGGTTTACTTTTGAGTCAGTACAAGCGCCCATACCGATAATAACATCGCCCAACTTAACATCCGGGCTAATTGCCCCGCAAGATCCGATGCGAATGATATTTTTTACGCCGTAAAACTTTACCAGCTCGGTAGCATAAATAGAACAAGACGGAATGCCCATTCCATGCCCCATAACAGACACTTTTTTTCCTTTATAGTAACCGGTAAAACCTAACATAGATCTGACGTTGGTGACTTCCTTTGCATCTTGTAAAAATGTTTGCGCAATAAATTTAGCACGAAGCGGATCGCCCGGCATTAAAACAGTTTGCGCAAAATCATTTTCAGCAGCATTAATATGTGGGGTTGGCATCAAATTCTCCTGATGATATATCTAAAAAATGTATTAATAAAATAAAACTGGTTACTTATTTGCCGATAAATGATTCACCATATTCCATTGGTGATAAATCAAAATAATCAGCAACACTTTGCCCGATATCAGCAAAGGTTTTGCGATGACCTAAAGAACCAACTGGCACACTGTCACCATAAACAAGAACAGGAATATGCTCACGAGTGTGATCCGTTCCTGGCCAAGTTGGATCGCAGCCGTGGTCAGCACTGATAATCAATAGATCACCCGGCTCGATGAGTGCAAGCATTTCCGGTAAGCGTTTATCAAAATATTCTAACGCTGCTGCATAACCGGCAACGTCACGTCTATGCCCATAAGATGAGTCAAAGTCGACAAAATTTGTGAACACAATGGTATTATCTTTGGCTTGTTTAATTTCGTTAAGTGAGGCATCAAATAGAGCTTCGATACCGGTTGCTTTAACTTTTTTAGTGATACCAACTTGCGCATAAATATCGGCGATTTTACCGATTGAAACCACGGTACCTTGTTTTTCATCAACCAGTTTTTTTATCATGGTTGGAGCAGGTGGCTCTACTGCTAAATCATGACGGTTACCGGTACGAACAAATTCGCCAGCTTTTTGACCGACAAAAGGTCTGGCAATAACACGCCCAATGTTGTAATCACCTTTATTGAGTTCATCACGAGCGATTTCACAAATTTCATAGAGTCTATCTAATCCGAAAGTTTCTTCGTGACAAGCGATTTGAAATACCGAATCGGCAGAGGTGTAAAAAATAGGTTTGCCACTTTTCATGTGCTCTTCACCAAGATCATCAAGAATAATGGTACCCGAAGAGTGACAATTGCCAAGGTAACCGGGCAATTTAGCACGAGTGACAATATTATCTAATAGTTCTTGCGGAAAACTGTTGGTGGTGTTGGTAAAATATCCCCAATCAAAAAGTACCGGTACACCGGCTATTTCCCAGTGGCCAGAAGGGGTATCTTTACCGGAAGAAATTTCACTAGCATAACCATATGATCCGATTATTTCGCCTTCGGTAGCCATGCCTTGCGGATAAGATCCGGTCGATTCATATGCAGCTTCAATTAAGCCTAATTTGCCTAAATTAGGTAAATGTAATGCACCTTTACGACCTTCATCGGCATTACCTAAGGCACACTCTTGAGCGATATGACCTAATGTATCTGAACCTTCATCCCCATATTTTTTTGCATCTTCTGCGCCACCGATCCCAAAAGAATCTAGGATCATAATAAATACTCTTTTCATAATTTCCTCTAAATCTTAACTACCACTTGGTAACATATTAAAGAAATATGTCACCTAAAACCGTGATCTAACGCCCATTTGTCTATTTTATTAAAACCATTGCCAACATAGCGAGACTTTCAGAGCTATTGATGCTCATTTTAGCCTAATTTATAAAAAAGATCGTTCGAATAGTTATAATACATGATAAAAAAAAACAAAAAAGATTTGCGCCTTTGTTTAATTGAATATATAGGCGACATCAATCTTTAAATAAATATTATTTAAATTCAATAGTTTATAGTGCGTAGTTCAAAAAAAACATTATGATACCTATTGGTATAAGCCGATCAAGTGAAAATGGTTTAACAATTGATAAAATATCTTGCCTCGTTGTGATAAAATAGTCGATCTAAATTGTAGATAAAAATTTATCGCTAGAGATTAATTTACGCCTTTTGACAAATTAACTTAAGACAGCTTGTAAAATCTAAAGCCTATCTCACTTAATTTTATAAAGTTTAACCTTAGTTGTTATATAAGTTGTTATATAAATCGGTAGATTTAACACGTTTTGCGTGTATAGATAAAAATAAGGTCATTATTAATGAAACAAAAAATTCCTAATACTTTTGCGCTTGATGTTTGTGCTGACAATGTTGTAACTGCAACCACCATTTTACAGCTTAAGCAAATATGGGAAAATAATGCACCAAATCAACCTATCATGATAATTGGAGAGGGTAGTAATACGCTTTTCACAACCGATTTTGCTGGCACTATTGTGGTTAACCGTATTAAAGGAATCACCATTACCGAAAACGACACACATTGGCTTTTACGGGTTGGCGCTGGGGAGATATGGCATGATCTTGTTTCGCAAACTGTTGAAAAAAATATTCCGGGGCTGGAAAATTTAGCATTAATTCCAGGTTGTGTAGGTTCCGCACCGATTCAAAATATTGGTGCATATGGGGTAGAGTTCCAAAAAGTGGCGGATTATGTAGAGTTACTGGAACTGGCTACAGGTAAAATAATTACTGTCACTGACGGGCAGTATGGCTATCGGGAAAGCATTTTTAAACACCAATATGACGTAGGTTATGCGGTAATTGCTGTCGGCATTAAACTTGCCAAAAACTGGCAACCGGTATTGAGTTATGGGGAATTAAGAAATTTTGATCCGCAAACTGTTACCGCCAAAATGATCTTCGATAAAGTGTGTGAAATTCGCCGTAGCAAATTGCCCGATCCGAAAGTGTTAGGTAATGGCGGTAGTTTTTTTAAAAATCCGGTAGTCGATAAAATGGTGGCCGATAAGCTACTTGAAATTTACCCAACTATGCCTATATATCCACAGGTAAACAATCAAGTTAAATTAGCCGCAGGTTGGTTAATTGATCAGTGTGGTCTAAAAGGCTATCAAATTGGCGGTGCAGCTGTACATCAGCAACAAGCATTGGTATTAGTTAATAAAAATAACGCAACGGCGCAAGATGTCATTGCTTTAGCTCGCTATATCAAAAACGCAGTTTATCAAAAATTTTCGGTGCACCTGTCGCCAGAAATTCGATTTATTGGTGCAACAGGTGAAATTGATGTGGATAATTATTTATAATCAATAAAACTATTTATAATCAATAAAATTATGAGACATTCGTATTCATTTCCTATTTTATTAACCAGTTTATTATTTGTCACCATCGCCTTATCAGCTTTAAATACTCAAGTACCACTTTGGTTGGTACGTGAAGATTTTTCGCTAGGGCAAATTGGCTTAGTTGGATCAAGCTATTTTACTGGCAATTTGGTGGGTACTATTATGGCAAATTGGTTTATTAGCCGATTTAATGCCAGATATACTTACACCTATAGTTGCCTTATTTTTGCTGTAGCAACCATTGGGCTAAGTTTTTCAATGGATTTTTACAGTTGGGCGATCTGGCGATTTTTTATCGGTATTGCTTGCGCTGTCACTTGGGTCGTCATTGAAAGCTGTATATTAGTGACCGGTTCAGTGCGCACACGTGGCAAAATGCTAGCTATCTATCTCACCACTTACTATTTAGGAACAGTATTGGGGCAAGCGCTATTACAGTATTTTCCTCAAGATGTGCTCTATTTTGGTTTAGTGATTGCGGTGTTAATGGGATTAGCGATTTTATTTATTTTACTAACTCATTACAAATTACCGAAAAGAAAGCAAAACAGTTTCAATATTATACCGATGATTTTATATAAACCGTCTCGACTCGGTCTGATTGGTTGTATGATAGCCGGTATGCTAATTGGTTCGCTCTATTCGTTAATGCCGGCTTATTACTCTCATTTGGGCTATAGCGATAATCAAGTGGCAAATTGGATGATTTTATTAATCTTATCCGGCGTGATAGCGCAAATGCCAGCAAACTACTGTGCCGATAAATATGGTCGACGAATTGTACTACTGATTGAATCGTTGCTAACGGTGGTAGCTTGCTTGATGTTGGTGTTTAATTTTTATTCTGTGCTCGCAATTATTTTATTAGGCACCACCATTTATACGATCTATCCAATCTCGATGGCTTGGGCATGTTCGTGTGTTCGAAAACAAGAGATTGTGACGATGAATCAAGCGATGTTATTAACCAATACCATTGGTAGTTTAATTGCACCGGCTATTATCGCTTTTATTATGGATATGACCAATAATACCTATTTATTTGTCAGTTTTGCTATAATCTCACTCTATTTTGTCGTTTTATTACTAAGAGAGCGAGCCACTGATGCGTAGCCAACAAAATCCGCTTAAATTAATTGAAATATTGGCAGACGGTAAGTCTCATTCCGGCGAAGAGCTTGCCGCTGTATTTGGTATTACTCGTGCCGGAATTAATAAATACATTAAACTCCTGCGTGAGTGGGGTATTACTTTAAACTCTATTCAAGGTAAAGGTTACTGTTTAACCTCACCATTGGATCTATTTAATAAAGCTAAAATTGACCACTATTATGGCGCTGATAGTGATGTTGAAATTTTACCGATCATTGATTCAACTAATCAATATCTACTCGATAGGATTGACACGTTACAATCGGGTCATAGCTGTGTGGCTGAATTTCAGTCTAAAGCCCGAGGGCGAAGAGGGCGCAAATGGTTTGCTCCGTTTGGCAGTAACCTCTATTTTTCCATGTATTGGCGATTAGAGCAGGGCATTGCAGCGGCAATGGGGCTCAGTTTAGTTGTTGGCATAGTGATAGCCGATACGTTACGGGAATTATCCGGGCAAGATATTAAAGTAAAATGGCCAAATGATCTTTATCTTAATGATCAAAAGCTCGCCGGCATTTTAATCGAACTTGCCGGAAAAACGGGTGATTATGCTCATGCTGTTATCGGTATAGGTGTCAATCTGAACATGACCAATCCCGATACCGACATTGTTAATCAAGCGTGGGCTAATTTAGGGCAGGTTGATCGCAATTTGCTGGTTGCCAAAGTGATTAAAGCGCTAAAAGTGAATCTGATTAAATTTGAGCAACAAGGATTAACCGCTTTTATGACTGATTGGAATCGTTTGGATAATTTTATTAATCGACCGGTTAAATTATTAATAGGTGAAAATATCATTCGAGGTATTGCCAAAGGCATAAACAATCAAGGTGCTTTATTGCTTGAACAAAATGGCACAATCAACGCCTACATCGGTGGCGAAATCTCATTACGCAGTGATGAGTAACGGGATCTGCCTGTTTCTACAGGGAGACCAGCATTGAATCGATTTAAACACCTTACGACTCAATACCGATTAGTTCTACACATACTTTTTAAAAAGATAATATGCAATTCCCCCTAATGAGAGGGTGATTGCATATAGCTTCCATAAACTTTGCCAGATGATTGTAAAACTGACATCTTTTAAATAAATCTGTTTAGTTAATTCGATAAAGTGACGAACCGGGTTTATTTCAGTTAAATACTGTAAACATTGTGGCATGTTCTCAATTGGCGCAATAAAACCCGAGAGTAAAATCGCAGGCACCATAAAGGTAATAATGCCAATAAAAGCTTGTTGTTGCGTTGAGCAAAGCGCTGAAATAAATAATCCAAATCCAACCAAAGATAATCCATAAGTTATCATACATAAATAGTAATAAGGCAGTGAGCCTTGAAAAGGGATGTGATAGATCAAAACACTGGCGGTTAACACCATAGTACCTTGTAATGTGGCAACGATAATTGCAGGGATCGCTTTACCTATAAAAATTTGCCAAGTCATTAAGGGGGAAATACGTAATTGGTCAAGTGTGCCTTGTTCACGTTCACGTGCCACCGATAGTGAGGTGACAATCATTACACCTATCGTCGTAATTAAGGCAACCAGTGACGGTAAGATGAAATTTTTATAGTCTAAATTACTGTTATAACGGTGACGGACAATTAATCCGGTATTATCTTGCACATTATTTTGTTGTTGATATTGCATAATAATTTGCTGAATATAGTTGGCAGCAATTTGTGCACTATTTGATTTACGACCGTCTAAAATAATTTCGATTTGTGGCGATTGCCCGCTGAGTAACTTACGGGAAAAATCAACAGGTAATTGCACAACCACTAAGGCTTTTTGGTGATTAATGATGTCGGTTACTGCTTGCTTCGAATCTAATATAATCACTTTAGAAAAACTACTGGCATTAGCTAGCCGATCAATTAACTCCGTGGTGGGTTGATCTACCGTTGGTCGATAAATTGCAATCGTTGCATTATTAACATTCAACGTCGCTGCGAATGGAAAAATAAAAATTTGCAAAAGGACTGGTATGATTAAGATAGTGCGAGTTTGCTTGTCTTGCCAAAGTAGGGCTAGCTCCTTTTTAATTAATGTTACAGTTCGGTAGAAAGTCATATTGTTGATAAATCTTAGCATGGTCTTTATTCCTGTAACCTCAATCTAATTGCATATGAGTTTTTTTGAAGATCACCATAAATAACAGCAACAAACACATCAGTAAAAATCCAACATTAATCAACATGACTGAAAAAATATCGCCAGCTAAAAATAGTGTTTGTAAGATGTTGACGTAGTAACGTGCAGGAATGATATAAGTAATAATTTGGATGATAGCTGGCATACTATTAATCTCAAATACAAAACCTGAAAGCATGACCGCGGGTAAAAATGCAACATTTAACGCTATCATCGCTGCATTAAATTGATTTCGAGTAACGGTAGATATTAATAATCCCAGTTGCAAAATAACCCATAAATATAGGCTGCTTAGCATTAATAATAGCCAAAATGATCCTCGGAAAGGCACATGCATAATACCAACTGTTACCAGAAAACAGATAATTAAAGCAAGTAACCCAATGAAATAATAAGGGATCAGTTTAGATAATAAAAACTCCAACTTGGTCATCGGTGTTGATAGCAATGCTTCCATCGTGCCACGTTCCCATTCACGAGCAACGACTAACGAAGTCAAGATTGATCCAATAATAGTCATAATTATGGTTATTGCACCGGGTAAAATAAAATTCTTGCTAATCGCAGCTGAGTTAAACCAGACATGGGAAGTGATATCAATCATTGGCTTACTGTTAATTAATTGCTGTTGACTTTGTTGCTGTAACCAAATTTGCCAAATGCCGGTTAGATAACCTTGTACAAAATTAGCGGTATTCGGTTCACTGCCGTCGGTAATTAATTGAATTGTTGCTTGTCGATTTTGTACTTGTTGAGCAAAATTAACCGGAATAATCAGCATGCCTCGAATTTGCCCGGCATTTAATTTTGCTGACAATTGCGAACGATTATCCGAAAATATGGGTTCAATATATGGGGAGCCATTTAAGACCTGAACAAAATCATGAGCAGGTTGGCTAGTTTGCTCAACCAGCACGCCAATACGCACTTTATTGGCGTCTAAACTAATGCCATAACCAAATAAAAACAGTAATATCAATGGAATGATGATAGCCATAATCCAACTGCTGGGGTCACGGATAATCTGTTTCATCTCTTTTTGACAAAGTGTTACTGTTCGGCAGAGTGAAAAACTCATTTTGACGCCCTCAAGTTAGCATCGTTCACCAATTTAATAAAAGCTTGCTCCATAGTGGCATTGCTTGCGACCGATTGCTTAAGTTGGTTAGGCGAGCCTAAAGCAATTAACTTACCGCCATTAATTAATGCAATACGATCACAATATTCCGCTTCATCCATAAAGTGTGTGGTGACCATAACCGTAACACCTTTTTCGACTAAACTGTTAATATGGATCCAAAATTCACGGCGAGTGATAGGGTCGACGCCTGATGTTGGCTCATCGAGAAACACAATATCGGGTTTATGCATTAAAGCGCAGGCTAACGCTAATCGCTGTTTAAATCCTAAAGGAAGTGATTGCGGAGTTTGGTCTAAAATTGGCTCAAAGCTAAATGCCGTTATCATCTCATTAATGCGCTGTGTTTGTTCGCTACCCATTAAGCCATAGATGCCCGAAAAGAAGTTTAAATTTTGCTGTACGGTTAATTTGTCGTATAAAGAAAACCGTTGAGCCATATAGCCAATGCGCTCTCGCACTTGAGTAGCACTTTTTTTGAGGTCAAATCCCAATACTAATGCCTGCCCACTACTAATCGGTAATAAACCGCACATCATTTTAAATGTAGTGGATTTGCCCGCACCATTGGGACCTAATAAACCAAAAATTTCACCACGCTTAATAGTAAAATTGACATGATCAGTTGCAATGAAATCACCAAAAGTGCGGGTCAAATCCTTTGCTTCAATGACAATATCATCAGGCAAACCGGCAACATTCGGCATAATTTTAGTTAATATTGATTCTTTATTAGATATGCCGCCCAAACGATCAATAAAAGCATCTTCAAAACGCCCTGCGGTGGGTTGATAGCTAATATTAGCTATTTTAAGGTTTGCTATAACTTGATCAATAGACTCATTAGGTTTGAGTATTAAACGAATACGATCACCTTCAATCACACCGTCACTAATTTGTGGTAGTTTTAATGCCGCTCGCAATAATTGACGATGTGAAATTGGCGAAGAAAGTAGATAAACCCGATCTTTAACACGTTGAGTCAAACATTTTGGTGCACCTTGAAAAAGCAATTCTCCCTGATTCATAAGTAAAATTGTTTCACACTGTTCGGCTTCATCAAGATAAGAGGTGCTCCAGATAATTAACATTCCTTCGTTCGCTAATTGATGAACCATATGCCAAAGTTCCTGTCGTGAAATAGGATCTACCCCAACTCCGGGCTCATCAAGTAATAATATTTGTGGATCACCGAGCAAAGTACATGCTAATCCTAGTTTTTGCTTCATTCCACCCGATAACTTACCCGCAAGTCGCTGGGTAAACCTTGCCAAATCAGTGAATGTTAGTAATTTGTCAAACATTTGTTGACGCTCATCTTTTTTGATATGGCGCAGATCAGCAAATAAATTAAGATTTTCAATAACGGTCAAATCTTCGTACAGCCCAAATTTTTGTGGCATATAACCTAGCATTGCTCGCAATTGATCACGATTATCAATCGGATTGTATTGCGCAACTTTAATTTGACCTGAACTTGGCGTAAGCAAGCCTGCTAGCATTCGTAATAACGTTGTTTTACCGGCACCGTCTGGTCCAACTAAACCTGTTACACCATGGGCAGAAATTGTGGTTGATAAAGGTTTTAGTGCAGTATTGACTTGATGATCTTTATGCTCAAACTGTTTTGTTACCTTATCGAGTACTATTTGCTGACGGTTTTGCATAGATTCGCTCGTTATTGGGCAAATTTTATTGTTACCGGCATGCCTTGGCGCAACATATCATCAGCTTGACCTTGACCGGTTTCATTGATTTGAATACGTAAACGGTAAACTAAATCAGTGCGAAGTACTGGGGTTTCAACTGTTTTCGGTGTAAATTCGGCCGTGGGAGACACAAAGCCAATTTGTCCAACATAAGGTTTATCCGGCTGAGAATCGGTAAAGACATAAACCTTTCTTCCGGGTATGGCTTGATGTAAATTAATTTCGTCGATATAGGCTCGTACCCAAACCGGCCGATCTAATGAAATGGCATAGATCGGAGAGCCGGCAGTCAACATGGTGCCGGATTCAACTGCTCGGGTTAAAATTGTGCCTTGGGAAGGTGCATAAAGTTCGGTATCTGATAAATTAAGCTCAGCTTGGGCTAGCTCCGCTTGCGCAGCTTGCACGGTGGCTTGTGCTGATTCAATCTCTTCTTTACGATAACCATTAGTAAGCTTTTCAAGCTTTTGTTTAGCGGTCTGTAAATTAGCTTTGGCTTGATCACGTAAAGTTAAACTGTTATCGAATTGATCTTTAGATATTGAAGATGATTTGATTAATTTCGCCATACGCTGATAGTTATTTTCAGCATAATCATAACTTGCCTGATACTGTAAAACTTGTGCAGCGGCTTGAGCCACTTCTTCTTTGCGATATCCGTTTATCATTAAATCAAGTTGCGCTTGCTTAACCATTAAATTTGCTTTAGCTTGATTAACGGCGTTTTGATAAGGTTTAGCATCGAGTTTGGCTAATAGATCGCCTTGTTTAATAGGATCACCTTCTTCATAATTCAATTGCATCAAACGCCCTGACACACGAAAGCTACTGTTTACTGTGCGGATATCAACATTACCATATAAAACTAATGAAGAAGGGCTTTTGTTAATAAACCAAATTGCACCGCTGATTAGAATTATTATTAACAATAAT
Source organism: Gilliamella sp. B2923 (assembly GCF_026536565.1). Classification (NCBI taxonomy): domain Bacteria; kingdom Pseudomonadati; phylum Pseudomonadota; class Gammaproteobacteria; order Orbales; family Orbaceae; genus Gilliamella; species Gilliamella sp. B2923. The sequence continues at coordinate 547,979 of NZ_JAFNNZ010000001.1, forward strand.
AGCGGGATAAGTCGTTTTTTTGTCATCGATATTCTCGTTCAGTTTACTGCTCAAGGTGTTTTAAAAGTTTCAGTAAGATTGAGCGCAATTGTTGACGCTCCTCTTGGCTGATAATTTGCCAGGCTTGAACAACCCTTTTTTCGATAGGGGGGATTTCATTTTTAAAAAAATTGATCCCTTTGTTGCTTAAAATTAAACAGTGTGAGCGGCGATCATGCGGATCAGCTTGTCGTATAACTAACTCATTTTTTACTAATGTTTCTACACATCGTGTCACTTGCACCCGAGAAAAATGGGTTAATTCACTGAGTTGCGACGGTTTGACTCCTTCAGGGTGAAAGGTGTTTATGACTAATAAAACAGCAAATAATTTATCGTCCAGCTGGTATTGTCGGTAGGCTTGATTTAGGTTTTCTAAAAGTGCTTCAGTGCTAAACTGCAATAAACGACTTAAGAAGATCTCATCATAATTTGAAGACATTCCACGAGATTTAAATTTTTCAATCAGTTGTTCAACCGTTGTAATAGGAATTGCCATAATATCACCTTTTCAATATAATTTCATTTGAAACTATATCAAATGAAATTATATTTCGCAACCAGTTAATCGATTCATCAGTTAAATACCCAATTAAAAATTCAGCTAACGTTTGTGCTAATCTTTCCTTATCTTTTGTGGCTATTTCACGACATCGTTTGGTATACCTGTTTCAACATCGATTGTTTTATTCATTATTATTTTTATGATTAACATCAATATAAGCATTAGATAAGTTTTGGTAACAATATAAATAATTAAAATTGACAACTACAGTTGACATGTTGGTTGTGTAAGATAAAATAGTTTTAAATTAAAACAGGAATAAAGCATGATTACTGTAAGTTATACACCGCAAATGGAAAAATGGTTGAAGTCGCTTAAGGATAAAACTGCAGCAGCTAAAATTAAAGTTCGAATTCGTCGTATGCAAGAAGGTAATTTTGGTGACGTTAAATCTGTAGGTAGCGGTGTATCAGAAATGCGCATTCACTGTGGAAAAGGATACAGGGTTTATTTTGCTAACCGCAATAATGAAATTGTTATTTTATAGTGTGGTGGTGACAAGGATACACAACAAACAGACATTAAAATTGCTAAAGAATTAGCAAATAAATGGGGTTTATTATGACTACAAAACTAAAAACTTTTGACGTAGTTGATTTATTAAATACTGATGAAGAGATGCAAGAATATTTAAATGCCGCAATAGAAGAAGGAGACCCTAAATTTTTATTTATTGCACTTGGTGATATAGCTAGAGCTAAAAACATCAGTCAGCTTTCACGTGATACAGGTATAAGCCGTGAGGGTATTTATAAAGCATTATCAGGTGAGGGGAATCCTACTTTTAATACAATCTTTAAAATTGTTCAAGCATTAGGTTTGCAAATGCAGTTTTCCTCACAAAAACATGCAGATTGTTGTTAACTGAGCATGGAAAATCTAATGTAGATAGACAAAATCAAATCAAACCTAAAGCTCGCAATTGCGGGCTTTTTTATGTCTGGAGAAATTATGGTTGCAGAAATGACATCGCTAAAACTGAAAATTGATGTGCAAAGCGTCGATGGAGCAAGTAAAAAATTAGACGAGTATTCTCTATAAGCAGCGATAAACGTTTTACATATAAACAAAAAAGATGAGGATAGAAGGAAATCGAGATAGTAAAACGAAAAAGCAGAAGAAAGAGTTCTCAGTATTCACAAGCATAAAACCAACATTATAAACAGATAAACTTAATTAATATTATACTCAAATTAATTTATCCTTTTAGGCGAAAGTACAGTTATTATATGAAAAGCAAGATGAACATATAACCGCGTTCTCGAAAGAAAAAGAAAAGATATTACCATTTACGAATTGTGAAATGAGGCTCTATGACAAATTGGTTAGATTTGAAGATAGTAATGGTAAATCATGTTTAAAAGGTGACATGTTTAAAAGGTGAAATGATAGAAAATGGAAAATCTGTTATTCATACTTACCCATTGTTTTATCACAAGCCCAAAAACTCCGACGAATTACAAATAATAAGATAAATAAAAAGGCGGGTAAATCAGCTTTTTTACTGTTTTTATAATCGTGAAAACTTGCCGATACATTGATAACCTGTTTATATATGAACGGCAGAGGCTAACTTAAAATAGTTCCGTTTAAAGAATAAGTTACTAGAAGGGATTGCATACAATATCCCTTCTTTAATAGGTGTAACAATAAAAGATAGATTATGCCATTATGTAAAGTCGAAAACTTATCCTTTAAAAAAGTTAAAATTCGCTGTTCACCCTTATTTTTTAACCTTTAGCAATCTTAAAGCATTGGCTGTCACAATCGCTGTGGTACCCGAATCAGCTAATACCGCCAACCAAAGCCCGGTTAAGCCAAATAGACTGGTAATTAAAAATATCAACTTTATCCCTAATGCTATGGTGATATTTTGTTTAATATTTCGATTGGCAAAACGTGCTAAGCGAATTAACGTTGGTAAACTCGATAGACTATTTTTGCTGAGGGCGACCTCGGCTGTTTCAAGGGCAACATCGGTACCGCTTCCCATTGCAATGCCGATTGTTGCGGCTTTCATTGCCGGTGAATCATTGATTCCGTCCCCGACCATGGCAATGGTGGTAGTTTTGCCGATTTTTTCAATCTCGACCAGTTTGTCAGCAGGTAATAACTGAGCACGGTAATCCATCCCTAATTGTCCGGCAATCGCTTTAGCGGCTCGTTGATTGTCACCTGTGAGCATCAAGGTTTTAAGACCGAGTTGGTGGAGTGCCTTAATGGCTGGTTTTGCATCTGTTCGCAAGACATCTTGCAGCGCGATAATCCCCAGTAATGCTTGATCTGTGACGGCGACCACGACGGTTTTGCCGGCATTTTCCAGTCGTTCGATGAGCTTGGCATCGTCGTTTAACAAAGGGACTGAGACAGTGTCAATTTTATTGGGTGAAACAACATAATAGATTTTTTGGTTTAACTCGCCTTGAATACCAATACCAGCAATGGCTTTACGATTTGTCGCTTCACTAAACGTGATATCTTGTTGTTTGGTGTAATCCACAATAGCTATAGCTAAAGGATGATGTGAGCCGCTTTCAATTGATGCAACTATAGCAAGCAAGTCATTGACCGCTAAGCCTCGATTGATAATATCGGTCACTTGCGGTTTTCCTTCCGTTAGTGTGCCGGTTTTATCAAAGGCAATCATTTTTAGCGATCCAATGTGTTCCAGCGCGGCGCCACCTTTAATCAATACTCCTAATTTGGCGGCACTCGATAATGCTGAAGTGATGACGGCAGGGGTTGAGATCACCAACGCACAAGGGCAGCCAATTAATAATAGTGTTAATCCTCGATAGATCCACGTATACCAATCTTCGCCCAAAAGCAGTGGTGGTATAAGGATAACCAACAAAGCAAACAGCGCAATAGCCGGCGTATAATAACGGCTAAATTTATCGATAAAACGCTCAATTGGCGCTTTGCGCTCTTCGGCATCTTCGATCAATTGCAAGATCCGATCAACAGCGTTTTGCCCTGCTTGCGAAATCACTTTGAGTTGAATGGTATTATCAACCACCAGTGATCCGGCTAAAATCTTATCGCCATATAAGTAGTTGACCGGGATCGATTCGCCGGTTAAGGCGCTTTCGTCAATATTGGCTTGTTCACTCACTAAGATAACATCAGCCGGTAATCGTCCGCCGGATGAAATTTCGATAATATCGTCTGGTTTCAAACTGTGGCTGGCAACGGTTTTACGCTTACCGTCGATAATAATAACAGTCTCTTCAGGCATGAGCTTAGCAAGGGATGAAATGCCTTTCTTGGCTTTATTTGTTGCGATCCCTTCAAGCATTTCACCTATCATAAACAGAAAAATCACCATAGTGGCTTCTTCGGCTGCGCCAATAAATAGTGCGCCAATTGCCGATATACTCATTAACGATTCAATCGCAAAGGGTGTGCCACTGCGAGTCAATAAAATCGCCTCTTTTAATATCGGTATCAGCCCGATAATAGCGGTGGCAATAAAGGCGTATTGACCGGCTTGATGATTAAACAGCGTAATAAGATAACTGATAACAATTAACACGCCCAATATGGCTAAAGGTAATAACGCTTTTTTATCGATTATATGGGAGTGTTCATGTTGATCAGCATGATTGTCCGATGATTGGAAAATAGGGGTATAGCCTAGTTCGACAACTTTATCTTCAATCTGTTTAATTATTTTTTGATCTTTTTGCGGAACTAACACAACCAACTTTTCAGTTGAAAATGTGATTTTTGAGTGAGTAATATTCGGAAGAGTTTTAATGCCATTTTCAATTTTTTTAGCGCAATGGGCGCAATCCATACCTTGAATTTTCCAGATAAGCTTAATGTCTTGGCTTTGCCTTTCGGGATCTTCGGGTGGATCACTAATGTCATTTTTGGCGCTACTATCTTGTTCTTGTCGCCCAACACTCGCCACGCTGTTTTGCGTTTGATGAGTATCGGCACTCTGTGCTGATTGTTGATGATGATTATGCGCAATATTATGACATTCACCTTGGCAATGATGATGACTATCATGATGTTGCTGCGTAGATTTGTTATTATATAACATAACGTTACCTCGTCTTGTTGATGATTTTGATTGTACGCTTAATTGTAGAAAAATAAATCATTTTTTAAGCTATTATTTTTTCAATACCTAAGCGTATGTTTTAAGTATATAATTAATGACACTTTCATGATTGAGATAAGATATGTCTAGTATTCCTTCGTTTCGCCAACGGCAAGGCGTTATTTTTTCGGCTTTTTTATTTGCAACCTTTGTCATTGGGGTAGCCGGTGCATTACAGTCACCAACCTTAAGTCGATTTTTATCGGTTGACGTTAATGTTGATCCTCGCTTAGTCGGTCTCTTTTTCTCGGTAAATGCTTTTGCCAGCATTATTGGTAGCTTTTTATTGGCAAAATATTCTGATAAAAGGGGCGACAGGCGCAATATTGTCATATTTTGTTGTTTAATGGGGGTTACCAATAGCCTTATTTTTGCCTTTTCCCGTAACTATTACCTTTTAATTACGCTCGGCGTACTATTTGCTGCGCTCTCGTCCGCTGCGATGCCGCAAATTTTTGCTTTAGCTCGTGAATATGCCGTGAAAAGCGGACGAAATGTTGTCGCCTTCAATTCGTTGATACGGGCACAACTGTCACTTGCTTGGGTCATTGGACCACCTTTATCGTTCGGATTAGCGATTGAGTATGGTTTTACCACCATGTATCTGAGCGCCATGTCGATGTTTATTGTCGCGATGATCTTTGTTGCCATTTTTTTACCTTCCGTTGAAAAAAATCCGACATCAGAGCTACCTAATAACGTTGATTTACAAGCGGCAAATCAACCTTTATTTAAAAATAAAAATGTAGTGTTTTTATTGCTATCAACGGTCTTTATGTGGACAGCAAATATGATGTATATCATTGATATGCCTCTGTACGTACAATCGGTATTACATCTTTCTGATTCTTTACCGGGATATCTAATGGGATTGGCTGCCGGGATTGAAATACCGGTTATGATCATTGCGGGCTACTTAGTGCCGATGTTAGGCAAAAGAAATCTATTTTTTATCGCTATTATCTGCGGATTGATCTTTTATATCGGTATGATTTTATTTACCGATGAGTGGATCTTATTTGTGTTACAGCTATTTAATGCACTTTTTATTGGCATTGTGGCAAATATTGGAATTATCTACTTTCAAGATCTGCTACCAACCCGAATGGGCGTTGCATCAACCTTGTTTAATAATGGTATCATCTGTAGCATTATTATAGCCGGTATGCTTCAAGGGTTTGTATCTGAATCTTACGGGCATGAAATTATCTATTCGATCGCCTTAATTATGGTCGCTATATCATTGATATTTTGTGCGCTGGTAAAAGAGGTGAGAACAAAAGTCGATTAATACTGAATAATACGTCTTCCTAAAAGGAAGACGTAACAATACGCTATTTCGCCACAAAATTTTCCTTTAAGACTTCATAAAATGCATTATCTGTTCGCTCATAACTTAAAGGCGTAATTGCAATAAAGCCGCCATTGGTGGCATCGAGCTCTTTACTTTCGTCAATAATTTGTTGATTACGTTTTGCTCTAAACCAAAAATAATCGTTTCCTTCAGGATCGGTTGTTGGCGCAACAATAAATTTGCTTACATCTGCTGCCCCTTGTTTGGTTATCTTCACGCCATTTATATTGTCAGCTTTACAAGCTGGAAAATTGATATTAAAGCAGATATTTTTAGGTGCCGATAACGCCAACAGTTGCCGAATAACTGATTCGGTATGATGTATTGCACAATCCCAATCGGTTGGCTGATTATCTTCGGTGGTTGATTGGCTTAATGCCATTGCCGGCACACCGAGTGTCATTGACATCATGGCGGCACCGACTGTGCCGGATAAAATGGTTTCAAACCCGACATTAGTGCCATTATTGATTCCCGACAAAACTAAATCGGGCAGATTGTCTACCATTAAATATTTAAGCGCATACAAAGCACAATCTGCGGGCGTACCATAAACGGCATACTCTCTATCACCCCGCTGAGCAACCCGAAAGGGTGATTTTAAGCTAACGGCACATGAAACACCGCTTTGATCAAGCGCCGGCGCAACTACCCAAACTTCATGGGCAATTTTTTCGGCAGCTTCTTTTAAAATATTAATGCCTTTGGCATCGATACCGTCATCGTTGACTAATAAAATACGATTTACTAATTTATTAAACATCTTCTTTCCTTTTAATTTCCTTGCAGTGTGAAGGTATTACACTGATTAATCAAACCACTATCAAATCCTCGTTTAAACCATGTATAACGTTGTTGCGATGTGCCGTGAGTAAAGCTATCAGGTACTACATAGCCGGTACTTTGTTGCTCAAGCCGATCATCGCCAATCGCTTGTGCTGTCTGTAATGCTTGCTCAATATCGCCTACTTCTAACAGATTTTGTTGTTTAATCGAATTACCCCATAAACCGGCATAACAATCGGCTTGTAGTTCAAGTTTAACTGATAATTGATTTCTGGTAATTTCAGATTGTGACTGCTTTAATTGTTCAACTTTATTAAAGGTACCAAGCAGATTTTGCACATGATGCCCAATTTCGTGAGCGATGACATAACCTTGAGCAAAGTCGCCACCACCGCCAAGACGCTGTTTCATCTCTTGATAAAAAGAGAGATCTAAATAGACGGTTTTATCTAAACTACAATAAAAAGGCCCCATTAAGGTTTGGCCGGCGCCACATGAAGTTTGGGTCGAGCCGGTATAAAGAACAAGTTTCGGTGGGATATACGTTTTACCTAAATGTTGAAACTCTTGTCGCCAATAATCTTCTGTACTGGCTAGAATAACCGATGTAAATTTTGCGGCATCGGGATCGGGTTGCATATATGCAGCTGAGGACTGTTGGTTGTCGTTAATATCAATGATACCGGAATTGAGTAAACCGGATAAATCGATGCCATAATAACCGGCAACGATAACAACCAAAAACAGTACGATTTTACCTTTACCTCCAATTGGGATATTAATTCCCGTTCCACTTCCTGACTGTGAGCGGCGATCTTCAATATTATCACTCTCTCTTTGGTCTCTCCAACGCATAGGGATTACCTCATCAGTTTAAGTGAAATCATTGTAAAGGATAACTAACAAGGATTCTACATTAAGATAATATTATTAAACGACGCAAGCTTAGAAAAGGGCGCAGTGAATGGCTAAAAATGACCGATAGTGACAACTAAATCTATCAATAACTTGCCGGGTTTGCACGATCATGACTGGCGAAATGGGGGAATAAGTGATATTTCACTTCTGTAAAAGCTTACCGCCACAAAACCAAAATTGCCCACTTTTTTGCTGTGCATGAATTTTACAAAATGGGATTAAGTCGCTATAATCAACGGCTAATTTCCCTTAAACGTCACGTTTTATCATTCGATAAATTATCGAATAGTGATGATAAAACCGTCGTTTTGCTAGTTATTTTCCTCTTTTTATTTTTGGGAATTTTCCCAATTTAATGTCTGAAAACACATGAACAATGTGAATTTATATTGTACTGGTTTGTATCATTAAGTAACCGATTCACCTTATTGCATAAATTTTCTTTTATTTGCATCAAAACAGGCGGTATTTATGAAAAGCATACGAAGTTCAAAAAATAAACCCTTAAATATTAACGATATTACCATTATTGACGACAGTAAATTAAAAAAAGCAATAACCGCTGCTGCGCTGGGTAACGCTATGGAGTGGTTTGATTTTGGTGTTTACGGCTTTTTGGCTTATGTTTTAGGTCAGGTGTTTTTTCCCGACGCTTCACCTAGCGTACAAGTTGTGGCTGCTTTAGCAACGTTTTCGGTACCGTTTTTGGTGCGCCCATTAGGCGGATTAGTCTTTGGTATTCTTGGTGATAAATTTGGTCGGCAAAAAGTCTTATCGGTCACAATCATCATTATGTCATTAAGTACTTTTTGTATTGGACTGATTCCTTCTTATGCTTCGATCGGTATTTTTGCGCCACTGTTACTACTTTTGGCGAAATTAGCACAAGGATTTTCAATTGGCGGTGAATATTCGGGGGCAGCTATCTTTGTTGCGGAATACTCGCCGGATCGCAAACGGGGTTTTATGGGAAGCTGGCTTGATTTTGGATCGATTGCCGGCTTCTTAGTTGGTGCAGGTTTAGTTGTACTGCTCTCCTCAATTATGGGTGATGCCAAATTTCAAGCGTGGGGCTGGCGCATTCCATTTTTATTTGCGCTGCCGCTTGGCTTAATTGGTCTCTATCTACGCCACGCCCTCGAAGAAACACCGGCGTTTCAACAGCATACCGATAAAATGGATAACAACGCTCAAAATCACATTGCCAATCCTCCAAAAATGACACTAAAAACAATCATTAAACAGTACTGGAAGAGTCTTTTAGTCTGTGTAGGATTAGTCATGGTGACAAATGTGACTTATTATATGCTTTTAACCTATATGCCGAGTTATTTATCGCACAATTTAAATTATCACACCGATCATGGGGTATTGATTATTATTGCTATCATGATAGGCATGCTATTTGTCCAACCGATGATTGGTTTAATCAGCGATAAAATTGGACGCAAACCTTTTATTGTCGGTGGAAGTTTAGGCTTACTTATATTGGCCTATCCGGCTTTTGCCATGATAAACAGTGATATCATCGGTCTTATCTTTTTGGGATTATTGATTTTAGCTGTGCTATTAAACTGTTTTACCGGGGTAATGGCTTCAATTTTGCCGGCCATTTTCCCTACCAGCATTCGTTACAGTGCACTGGCAATCGCATTTAATATTTCCGTACTTATCGCCGGGGCGACGCCAACTGTTGCCGCTTGGTTGGTTGAAGAAAGTGGCAACTTATATATGCCTGCTTACTATTTAATGGTGGTGGCTATTATTGGATTGATAACCGGATTAAAAATGAATGAAACGGCCAATCAACCCCTACGAGGCGCCACACCGGCGGCATCAGATCGCAGTGAGGCAAAAGCGATCTTATCTGACCACTTTGATTCCATTGAACAAAAAGTTGAAGATATTGATGAACAGATTGAAAACCTACAAGAGCAACGTCAGGATCTAGTTGATCAGCATCCTAAATTAGATTAGGGCGCATTAACCTTTTCCGTTAATAGTGAGTTATCTTAGCGGAAAAGTGACCTTTATCGGCTGCTGACAGGCTAAGCGCATTTTCCGGCTTTTGCTCTGAGCAGCCAATCTCGCCGACAAATAGAGATTGATTTGCTGGGCGTTATGCTTTTTTGTTACCGGCAAATAATTATTGCATTACTTTTTTTACTTATTCGGTTGAAAGCCGATATAATAGCGTGTTTTTTATCATTGGATTTGACATGCAAAAATCATCTACATCACCTAAATCATCACCTTTACATCATCGAAATAAGCATAATCATGGTTATGATTTTAAAACGCTGATCCAAAAATTGCCGGAATTTGCCCCTTTTGTCAAACCCAATCAATATGGCAATTTATCGATTGATTTTGCCGATCCGATAGCCGTTAAAATGCTAAATAAAGCGTTATTAATGCAATATTATCATTTAAGTTATTGGGATATTCCGGATCAATTCCTTTGCCCGCCGATCCCCGGTCGAGCCGATTATATTCACTATTTGGCGGATCTATTAGCTAGCGATAATGCTAACCATATTCCAACTGGTCATCAGGTGCATGTGCTCGATATTGGTACGGGTGCTAATGTCATTTATCCGATTATTGGCTGTGCGGAGTATGGTTGGTCGTTTGTGGCAAGTGATATTAATCCTACTGCGATTAAAGTGGCATCACTTATTGTCAAAGCTAATCCTATTCTAAACGGTGCAGTAGCGTGCCGATTGCAAAAAGACCGATCGGCGATGTTTAAGCAAATCATTAAACCGAACGAATTTTATCTATTAACGCTCTGTAACCCGCCATTCCATGCCTCGGCACAAGCAGCATTAGCTGCAACGCAACGCAAGCTTAAAAATTTAGGTAAACTTACCGATCCGAAGCAAAAAACGATACTTAATTTTGGTGGTCAACATGCTGAACTTTACTGCCAAGGTGGCGAAGCGGCTTTTATTACTAAAATGATTCAAGAAAGTGTGCACTATAAAAAACAGTGTTTATGGTTTACTTCTTTGGTATCCAAAAAAGAGTCATTGCCGATAATCAAAAAACATTTAAAGCAAGTTGGCGCAATTGATAGCAAAATTGTCCCTATGGCACAAGGTCAAAAAGTGAGTCGCTTTGTCGCATGGACTTTTTACACCCCAACAGAACGGCAGCAGCTTGTTAAGAAGTTTCAGAAATAACCTATGTTTTAGTATAAAAGTAACTGACTAGTGTATTAAGCGAAAAACACCGATTCTGTTATTTTCAAGATGAAATAAGGATACTTCATTTCAATTTTTAGGGTTTAATTTGTTGCCCATTTTTGTCAAGAAGTTTCAGAAAATATATACGTTTTAGTATAAAAATAACTGATTAGTGTATTAAGCGAGAAACGCAGAATCAGTTATTTTAAGATGAAATAAGGATACTTCATTCCAATTTTTAGCGTTTAACCAGTTGCCCATTTTTGTCAAGAAGTTTCAGAAAATATATACGTTTTAGTATAAAATAACTGCCAAGTATATTAAGCGAAAAACACCGATTCTGTTATTTTCAAAATGAAATAAGGATACTTCACTTCAATTTTTAGCGTTTAGTCTGTTGCTTATTTTTGTCAATAAGTTTCAGAAAATATATATGTTTAAGTATAAAAATAACTGATTAGTGTATTAAGCGAGAAACGCAGAATCAGTTATTTTAAGATGAAATAAGGATACTTCATTCCAATTTTTAGCGTTTAACCAGTTGCCCATTTCTGTCAAGAAGTTTCAGAAAATATATACGTTTAAGTATAAAAATAACTGATTAGTGTATTAAGCGAGAAACGCAGAATCAGTTATTTTTAAGATGAAGTAAGGATACTTCATTTCAACTTTTAGCGTTTAATATGTTGCTTATTTTTGTCAAGAAGTTTCAGAAAATATATATGTTTAAGTATAAAAATAACTGATTAGTGTATTAAGCGAGAAACGCAGAATCAGTTATTTTTAAGATGAAGTAAGGATACTTCATTCCAATTTTTAGCGTTTAACCAGTTGCCTATTTCTGTCAAGAAGTTTCAGAAAATATATACGTTTAAGTATAAAATAACTGACAAGTGTACTTAGCGTAAAACGCTAATTATGTCATCTTTTAAAATTAACTAAGGATATTTGCTCACCCATTTTTTGTGCTTTGTTACACCTTGATTTAAGCAAACAAAAGCTTATTGTTCTTTGAATTTTGACAGATAATCCCACACTAATTTTAAGGATTAAATATATGATTAATATAAAAATTTTGTGAAGTGTAAATTATGCTTGTTAACGCACAAAATAGCTTTGCTTTCATTATTAATGGTTATAATATAGACAACTATATTTGATGTGATATTGCAACTTAAAAGGATAAAAAAAATGAGTCAAAATACATCAGCCCTTATCGATCAGTTAAAACGTATTGTTGGTGAAAAACATACCTTAACCGAACCCGCTCGCACCTTACCCTATCGCAAAGGTATTCGTTTTGGTGAAGGCGATGCCATTGCCGTTGTGTTGCCCGGAACGCTAGTTGAACAATGGCAAGTTTTAAAAGCTTGTGTTCAAGCCGATGTCATTGTTATTACTCAATCAGCTAATACCGGTTTAACCGGTGGATCAACCCCGGATGGAAACGATTATGATAGACCGATAGTGATTGTCAGTACACGTCGTTTGGACGGTATTCAAGTAATTGAAAACGGTGAACAAGTGGTGTGCTTGCCTGGTAGTACTTTGTTCCGGTTAGAAAAAGAGTTAAAAAAATATCATCGGGGCCCGCATTCTGTTATTGGCTCATCTTGTATTGGTGCTTCGGTAATGGGCGGCGTGTGTAATAACTCCGGTGGCGCTTTAATTCAGCACGGTCCGGCCTATACGCAAATGGCTGTCTTTGCTCAATTGGATGAAAATGGCCAATTGCATTTGGTCAACCATTTAGGTATTAAATTGGGCGATGATCCGGAAACGATTTTACAAAATCTGCAAAATCATAACTACAGCGCTGATGATATTGAACATAATGCCGGCGCAGGACATGATCACGATTATCGAGAACATGTGCGCCAAATTGATGCCGATACTCCAGCTCGTTTTAATGCTGATCCGGCTCGTCATTACGAAGCCTCTGGTAGTGCAGGCCGATTAATGGTTTTCGCTGTGCGATTAGATACCTTCCCACTAGAAGACGATACCGCCGTCTTTTATATTGGCACCAACGACACCAATGAGCTTGATGATATTCGACGCCATATCTTAGGCAATTTTGAAAATTTACCGGTTTCAGGCGAGTATATTCATCGTGATGCCTTTGATATTGCCGCTGTCTACGGTAAACATATTTTTCTGGCGATACAAAAATTGGGTACCGATACTATTCCTCGCTTATACGCTTTTAAAAATTGGGTGGATCGTATCACCAGTAAAATTCCTTTCTTCCCGAATAATTTTACCGATCGCTTTGCTGTGACGGTTTGTAAAATTCTGCCTAATCATTTACCGAAATCGATTCGTGCTTATCGTGATAAATATGAACATCATTTGATATTAAAAATGTCAGATAACGGCATTGCTGAAGCCGCCGCTTTTTTACAACAATATTTCCAAAACAGAAACGGTAGTTATTTCACCTGTAATAAAAAAGAGGCCGAAGCTGCCATGCTTCATCGTTTTGCCACAGCCGGTGCAGCAACCATTTATCGAAATGTGCATACTAAAACGGTCGAAGATTTAGTTGCCTTAGATATCGCTTTGCGCCGTAATGATAAACAGTGGTTCGAAACCCTGCCGGAGAGTATCAGCCAACACTTTATCCATAAATTGTATTATGGTCATTTCTTCTGTTCAGTATTTCATCAAGACTATCTGGCGAAAAAAGGCACAGATTGCAATCAGATTGAACAAGAGATGTTAGCCATACTCGATCAGCGTGGAGCGCAGTATCCAGCTGAACATAATGTTGGTCATCTTTACCATGCAAATGATGATCTGAAAAACTTTTATCATCAGCTCGATCCTACCAATAGCTTTAATCCGGGTATTGGTAAAACCTCTAAAAAGAAAAACTGGCAATAAAATTAACCGCCTAATTAAACTTAATTAGGCGATAATTATTTGCAATCTGCTAATTTTAATCATCCTACCTTGATAAACGTTTAATCAAGGTAAAGTGTTTAAAGTAATTTTTTAAGTTGATATAAAACCTCTAAGGCTTGTTTAGGGGACAACGCATCCGGATCGATTTTTACCAGCGCTAGTTCAACTTCTGATGATTCCGGTTCGGTGACAAAAGAGAGTTGAGATTGATCAACATGACTATGCGCCGTTTGTTTGGAAATCATTTCTAACTCTTTCAACTTCTGCTTCGCTCGTTTTAATATCACTTTAGGCACGCCGGCTAATCCGGCAACCGCAAGACCAAAACTTTTACTGGCAGCGCCTTCGGACACTTCGTGAATAAAAGCGACGGTATTGTCATGTTCAATGGCATCAAAATGGATATTGTACACGCCTTGCATATGTTCCGGCAGTTGGGTTAACTCAAAGTAGTGGGTGGCAAATAGCGTCATGGATTTGATTTCGTTAGCCAGATTTTCAGCACATGCCCAAGCTAATGACAGACCATCATAGGTCGATGTGCCTCGTCCAATCTCATCCATTAACACTAAACTCTGCTTAGTTGCGTTGTGCATAATATTGGCGGTTTCGGTCATTTCAACCATAAACGTTGAACGTCCGGAGGCTAAATCATCTGACGCTCCAATACGGGTAAAAATTCGATCCACTGGCCCGATAACTGCTTTTGATGCCGGCACAAAACTACCAATATAAGTGAGCAGAACAATTAATGCTGCTTGTCGCATATAGGTACTTTTACCGCCCATATTCGGACCGGTAATAATTAATAGTCTTCTATCAGGTGATAGCGTTAGTGAGTTAGCTATAAAAGGATTTTGTATCACCTGCTCAATAACCACATGGCGACCCTGATTGATCTCAATTCCGGTTTTATCCGAAATCGTTGGACGATGATAATTGAGTGTTAACGCTCTTTCCGCTAAATTGGTTAGTACATCGAGTTCGGCCAACGCATCAGCGCTCATTTGCATATTGGCAAGATCGGGCATTAACTGATCAAAAAGCTGTTCATAAAGCTGTTTTTCCAGCGCTAAGGCACGCCCTTTTGAGGTTAATACTTTATCTTCATACTCTTTGAGTTCAGGAATAATATAGCGCTCAACATTTTTCAGTGTTTGCCGGCGAGTATAATGGATCGGCGCTAAGTGGCTTTGCCCTCGACTAATTTGGATATAGTAACCATGCACCGCATTAAATCCTACTTTTAGGGTATCAATGCCTAGCGTTTCACGTTCTCGAATCTCTAATTGTTCAAGATAGTTAGTTGCACCGTCAGCAAGCGCTCGTAACTCGTCGAGCTCTGCACTGTAACCACTGGCAATCACACCACCGTCCCGAATAATAACCGGCGGCGCATCGACAACTGCTCGATTTAATAAATCGGCAATTTGATCAAACTGATTAATTTTGGCGCGCAAAGCAACAACATAAGGTGAGCTATGATGAGACAGCAATGCTTGTAATTCTGGCAAAAGATTGTAAGCATCTCGCAAGCGAGCAAAGTCACGAGGGCGAGCAGTGCGCAAAGCCAGTCTAGCTAAAATACGTTCAAGATCGCCAATTTGCTTCAATACCGGTTGAATCTGATCAAAATCATCTTGCAATTGACTAATTGCAGTTTGGCGATTTTCTAAAATCGTGACATTACGAATAGGCGAATGAAGCCAACGCTTGAGCATCCGGCTACCCATTGGCGTTTGGGTTTTATCCAGAATGTCGGCAACAGTATGTTGGGTACCACCGGAAAGATTTTCAGTGATTTCAAGATTACGACGCGTTGCAGCATCAAGCACCACAAAATCAAGGGCAGACTCTTTAATAATAGAACGAATATGCGGCAGGGCAGTGCGTTGGGTATCTTTAACATATTGAAGTAAACAACCCGCCGCACAAAGGGCATAACAGCAATCATTAACGCCAAAACCGATCAAATCATTTGTACCAAACTGCAAATTGAGTTGCTGTTTAGCGGTCTCAAGATCAAAGTCCCAAATCGGACGACGCCTTAACCCCGTTCGATTTTCGATTAAAGACATGGTGGCGAAATCTTCCGGATAAAGTAACTCAACCGGACTTGTGCGCTGTAACTCCGCTTGCATCGCTTCAAGATTATCACATTCAAAAATAAAAAATCGCCCCGAACTAATATCCAGCGTGGCATAACCGTAATGCGCTTGTTTTTGCCAAATGGCAGCCAGCAGATTATCTTTGCGATCTTCAAGAAGCAATTCATCACTTACGGTGCCTGGCGTAACAATTCGCACAATTTTACGTTCAACCGGACCTTTCGACGTCGCCGGATCACCAATTTGCTCACAAATGGCAACCGACTCGCCGAGTGAAATAAGTTTAGCAAGATAACTTTCAACCGCATGATAAGGAACACCCGCCATAGGAATAGGCTGACCATTGGACGAACCACGTTTAGTCAACGAGATATCTAACAACTGCGAAGCACGCTTAGCATCATCATAAAACATCTCATAAAAATCACCCATTCGATAAAACAGCAAAATATCAGGATTTTCCGCTTTCAGTCTAAGGTATTGCCGCATCATTGGCGTGTGGTCGGTTAAATTTTCATTTTCATTCATGGCTTTATTTTTTATTTATGTTTATATTTCAATTTATTAGTTGTTTTTATTAGTCTCATTAAGTACCACTTGGACCCATAAAATATCGCTAATTCTTAATCATTAGTATAACTATTATGTATGTTATAATTCAGTTGTAAAATATTAATCACTATTCGTTTATTATAACTGATTATTAGTTCATAGCAGAGGGCTATTTTATGGCAGTAGTCAATTAATGATTTTAAAACATGAATTTAAAGAGAATAATATTAAATGTAAACGACTAAAAGCAATAACCAAAAAAAAGGTTATGGAGCGATTTAATATTAGTGATAAAGTAGCAAAAATATTGATATATTCCTTGATTTTCTCTATGGGGCGTGTTCGTTTAACGAGAAAAAGTGAAGTTTTTAAAGGGCTATCAAAGTACTATACTTATAGAGATATAGTAAGATTACTTAAAAAATGGAAAAAATATGTGAGACCAATTAAGGACTCACTCAATCAATTGGTTGATATTTACATCTCTAGAGCAACAAAAAGGCTAGATTGTGGTATTTCTATTCGTAATGCAGTTAAACATACCTATTTGATTAGAGATTCAAAAGTAACTATTAAGAGTAAAGGGAAAATATTAGCTCACATGATTCAGGGTATCGAAAGTAGAGCTATTTATGACACAATTTTGAATAATCCGAGTGTCTGCGGTTCAATAGAGCATGATGGATTAGTATCAAGTGAGCCTATTAAGTGGGTGCATCCTTATTTGAAGATTAAATTGAAACATGAAATAAAATATAGCTTATAGCATTATTTAACTCAAGATTAAGCCTAAATTAGTGATTAATTTTTATGCTTATGTGTACAAATAAAAAGAAATCTATATGTTATATCAAAGTAATATTCTTAACTGATTCATTAACCAGAAACATTATATTATGAAAAATTATAGCAACAACACATCAATTAATTTTTCTAGAGCAGGTGATATTTTCCATTATAGATGGGCTGTTAAACGCTGTCTCAAGCTTTTAGACTTCAATACCGACCTAATCCAAATAACGATTGAAGGCTCTAAAGAGTCTAAATTAGCTGGGGAGTGTGTTATAGATTTAGCTGAATATCGCCAATCTGATGATGGAAGCAAATCTGTAGAGTATTTTCAGTTAAAACACTCAACTGTAAGGGCAAGTGATAGTTTTAGTTTATCTGATTTAAGGGAAACTATAGAAGGCTTTGCAAAGCGTTTTATAGATCTAGAACAATCTGAAAGTAAATTCATCAGTATAAAGTTAACAATTCTAACGAATCGTTTAATTTCAGATTCCTTTAAGACGAATATTAAGAAGTTGGCTAACAGCGGAAAAGTACCTAAAAGTTTCATAGCTACTATCGAAAAATATACGA
Source organism: Gilliamella sp. B2923 (assembly GCF_026536565.1). Lineage (NCBI taxonomy): Bacteria > Pseudomonadati > Pseudomonadota > Gammaproteobacteria > Orbales > Orbaceae > Gilliamella > Gilliamella sp. B2923. The sequence goes on from NZ_JAFNNZ010000001.1 coordinate 565,872, forward strand.
ATCTCAAAGATGTTAAATTAAAACAGTTCTGTCAATGTTTAAGCCTAGATGATTCGGAAGGTAACTATGACGAGCAAAAATTTGATATTCATAAAGAACTATATAAATTAACTGTTTCAAGAAATATTCATGACCGTGAAAAACTGTTAGTGGCTAAAATTTGGGAAAAAATTGAACCAGGTAAATCTAATGTGATAAAACGAGAGGACATATTGGAAGCATTCGATGCTATTAGTATGGATGATTTTTTTCCTGCTCCTCCGTTATTTGAACCCATTGAAAACTATATTCCAAGAGAGCAACAAACTAACATTGTTAAATCAATAAAAGAAGCAATAACTCATACTATCATTACCGCAAGCGGGGGTGTTGGAAAATCAATATTAAGCAATAATATTTCTAAAGAATTTGACGAAACGTCAGTGGTTATTGCATATGACTGTTATGGAAATGGTAGTTATCGAAGAACTAGTGCGAAACGTCATGAGACTAAACATGCCTATACTCAAATAATAAATACTTTGGCTAAAGATGGATTGTGTGATCAGGTTATACCTACAAGAAATGAACCAGATGAATATTGGACAAAAATCTTTTTAGGTAGGCTTCGCGAAGCCTGTAACTTACTTAAGTCACAAGATTTGAATGCTCTTTTAGTCATAATTTTTGATGCGGCAGATAATGCTGAAATGGCTGCTGAAGAACAAGGTTCTACATGTTTTGTAAGCAGTCTTATAAGGGAAATTGTGCCTGAAAATTGTAGATTAGTATTTACTTGTCGACCTGAGAGATTAAGCCTTCTTGATCCTCCCAGCACAATTAATAGATTACAGTTGTCTACTTTTTCTGATGAAGAAACCTTGTCGAACCTACATACAAAGTTCCCTGAGGCAAGCCAAGAACAAGCGATTGAATTTAATCGGCTGACTGGTGGAAATCCTCGCGTTCAGGCTAATGCACTGTCACTGAAAGCATCTTCGTTAAGCGAATTGCTATTGTCTTTTGGTTCTCAAATAGTTACTGTTGAAGATTTGATTGAAAGACAATTAGAGCAATCGATCGAAAGAATAAAAGATGAATTTCCCAGAAACTATAGAAATAGTATAGATAATATTTGTACAGGACTTGCAGCACTACCACCATTTGTTCCAATAAGTGTTTTGGCAAGCGCCGCTAATGTATCAAAGGATTCTGTCACAAGCTTTATTGCTGATTTGGGGCGACCTTTATGGCAAATAGATGATATGGTTCAATTCAGGGATGAGCCAACCGAAAAGTGGTTTCAGGATAATTATTCTCCAACACCTGAAAAAATCTATTCTTTTATTCAAGCTATTAAACCATTGGCTCCACAATTCACTTATGTCTCAGAAGTGCTCCCCTTTTTATTGCTTAAAGCCAACCAGTTAGATGAACTTGTAGGACTGGCATTATCTGATGATTATCTGCCTTCGATCAGTAAATACGATGATAATTTGGTTAAAGTACAAAGATTACAATACGCTTTTAAGGCTGCACTTAAGGCGAATAAAATCTACGAAGCAATAAAATTGGCACTGCTAGCTGGTGAAGAAATTGCTGGCAATAAGCGTCAAATAAGTATATTGGCTCACAATATAGATTTAGTAGCAATTTTTTTGACAACAGAACGCATACAAGAGTTAGCGCATAGAAAAGTACTTAGAGGTAACTGGGAGGGTTCAGAAATGGTGTACGCTGCGTCATTATTGTCCACTATCCCTTTATTAAAAGGTGAAGCGCACAACTATTTTCGGTCTGCTCATCATTGGCTTTACCGCTACTTCCAAAAACGAGAAGAAGTTAAAGCTAAAGATGAACATGAACACTTCGATGAGAAGCTGGAAGATATCGAAATTTTAGAATTAGCCTTTACTTTATATCGAATGAATGGCTATAAAAAATGTGTTGATTTCCTTCTTTCATGGAAACCTCCCTGCTGTATCTACAGAGTTACATCTGACTTAATTGAAAGATTAATAGATATTGGTAATTTTGAAGACATTGAATTAATGGCCAGTTATGGAAAAGATAATCCAAGTTTTATCATAGCTATTACCTCGGAGTTAATGAAGGTAGGAAATACGCCCCCGAGGGGCTGTTTAATCCGTTGTCTTAACCAAATTATTCAACCTAAAGCTAGGTTAGATAAAGCGGGCGATGATATTCATAATACTGGATTTTCAAATGACGCTTATTTATCATTTTTTGAAGCCTGTGTTATTCATCGTTTGCCTATAGCGAATGTTAGAAGAGGATTAAATTATTACTATAACTCTCTTTCTCTTTATCGAATAACAAATGATCACCAATTTGGTAATGCAAGGGAGAGCTTTTTACGTTATTTGTCACTTCAAGCAGCATTGAAAAGCAATTTTAATCTTCGCCTTGATGATTTCATTCCCAATGATTGGCAAAACAAAAATGATACATACGAGGGAAGGCAAGAGCTCGAAAAATTAAAAGAGTTAGTTGGTAAGCTTTTGCCTTGGTATATGGTAAGAGCTAAAGTTTTATCCGGAATGAAAGTCGATTTAAAAGAAGAACATAAAAATGCGGAATTATTATCGTCAAAAGTAGGACATAGCTCATACCGTGAATATGATCCATTATCCTTTGAAATTACCAAGGCAAAATTCCAAAATATTTTATTTTGTACATCAGACTATTTGACCGAACTGAAATTATTTTCTGAAAAATATCAAAGTAATCATTTGAAGATATCTTTTCTTGATGATTTTTATTTTCTTCGAGTAAGTTGTCGAAGTGATAAGTTTTTTGATCTAAGCGATTTTATTGAAGAGGGTTGTCGTTCACGCTTAAATAATTACGACTACGATGAATCACCTGAAACACGCTCGGAAAATTTTATTAAATTATCTAGAGCAGTGCTTGCTGCGGGTAAAGATGATGCAGCGGTCTACTTTGATCAAGCACTAAGTAAAGCCTCTGAATTTGGTGAAGAAGGTATTATACGTTGGGAAGCCTTAACCTCAATTGCTAAACAAAGTTCACAGACTAATATAGGCAACCCCGAACTCTCCCATCGATATATGAGATGTGCAGAAATGATAGGAGATTCTGTCGCTCAAGAAAAATACTGGGATAGAAATGATGCGGTTTCAACCTGTTTCCAATTATCAGCAGAGTCAGCTTTTCCTATCCTACATCGTTGGAAAGATAGAGACGTTGGCTGGCATGGGAGGCAAATGAATGCTCTCGCATATAGTGCAATCGATTCAAAACTTGCTTCATCAAGTGTCTTGTGGTCATTGTCGGCATTTTCTTGGGAATATGGTCTAGAGGAGTTCTTGGAAAAGTGTATTGCAAATGAACCGAAAAAGGCAAACCAGCAACGAATGCTTAATCACTACATTCGTGATTTGAGAATAAGTGGATATTTTGGTGATGAATGGGTAAAACTTGAAGCGCTGGCTAATAAATATTCTCTTAACTGTTTACCTGAAAAAGAACTCAAGTACTTAAGAGTTAATGATAAGCAAGATAACTCAAGTTATTCAATAAACCATACAGGAGAAACTGAAAAGAAAACGTATCCTTGGAGTACGCTTTATGGGCAATTTGATTTATTAACTGATAATGGTTTTATGAATGCCTATCAATGTTTTGAAAATCAAGGTTATCCAAGAAACACGGATGAGTTTTGGAAAGGCTGCTTTCAGAAAGTCACCTCTAGGGGATTAGGTGCGTTCTTAAATATTATTGCTTATTCAGAAAAATTGGATTTTTGGAATATTAAATGGGCATTTGAACAAATACCTATCGATTGGAAAAACAAAGCTTCTGTTCAAAAACAATGGAATACTGCTATAAAACATATTGCTTCTCGATTTCCAAGTAGATTTACAGAGATATATGAAAGACAATATATATTAGAATCTTTTTTATTGAATGAAGCAACCAATGGAGCTATAGAAAATGGCGTTAATATAGGGCTTTCAAATTCGGTCGATATAGAATCACCTAGCGCTTTATTCAGTTTCGCACATTACAGTGCTAACAAGCTAACAGTGGAACAAGCTCAAAAAATGATTGATTTTGGGCTTGCAAGACTTGAATCATTTCTTGATGCTGATTATGCCGATGGTTGTTGGAATGAACATAAAAAATTACCAATCAGCCTTCCTCATGCAGTTATTTGTTATATATATGCAAATTTAGGTTCACCTCATGCAGAAGAACGGTGGAGAGCTATTCATGCAGTAACGAGATTATATGATCTTAATTGCCTAAATGAGGTCAATTTACTGTTAGATTGTTATACAAAAGGACTACCCCAGTCATACATCCCAACAAAATATGAATTTTATGATTTACATGCCAAATTGTATTTGCTTGTGGCTTTGACACGATGTGTTCATAAATCCCCTGTGTTATTAATGGGAAATAAGGACTTATTTTCAACAATAGCCATTAATAACGAACAAGGAATATTGTTTCAATATTATGCCAAACAAATATGTTTAATATTAAAAAGTTACTGTTCAGACATTTTTGATGATATTTTATGGGTAAAAATCACACAGGCATGTACAACTCCGTATCCAACTATAAATAGAGATAAGTATCGATATCATATTGATACTCCTTGGCATAAAGCAAATACTTTAGGTAAGTTGCCCAAAATTAACTTTGGTTATGATTTTGATAGATATTGGTTTAAACCATTAGGTCGAGTATTTGGTGTCTCAGGACAGCAGGTTGAAGATCTTGCAAAATATGTCTTACAGAATCGATGGCAGATGAGTGTTGAGTCATCATATATAACAGATTCAAGATCTGAACTTTGGAGACAAAGAAGAAACTTTAGAGATACATTTCATTCGCATTCAAGTTACCCTCAGATTGATAACTATGCTTTTTACATTTCTTATCATCTAATGCTTGAAGTCGCATCAATGTTATTAAGTTCAATGCCAGTTATTAAAAATGACGATTATGATATTGATTGTTGGGAGGATTGGCTAAGTGGTCATCTAATTCTCAATAAAAATGATACCCTACTAGCAGAACTTAGAGATCCTATGCCACTTGAAATGCCAAAATGGTTAAACATTAAAAACGATGAGAATTGGCAATGGCAGATTATTGAAACAGACTTTATTGACCAGTTAATTACTAATGATGATTTTTCTACCTGGCTAAAAGTTAGCGGAGGTTTTGATAATTATAAAAATTCAAAGAATGAACATATTTCATTTTCAAGTGTTTTAGTACCCAAGCATCTAAGTAAATCACTAATGTACACTATAGTAAATTTTGAAAATCATTTATATGAATGTTATTTAACTAATTTTTGCGATGACGATTATGACGATGAAAAGAGAAATGATTTTAAATGTGAAGCATGGTTGATGAAAGAAGGTGAAAACAATTATATTGAATCAAAAGATCCTTTTGTTGGCATAATATCTGCTCAGCCATATAAGTTAAAACAATTTATAGCGGAGCAAATCAAAGTCAAGCATAGCAAGAATTATAAAACCTATAGCTTGTTGTCTAATGATAGCCAATGCTTCAAAAATATGTACTGGAGTGAAGATAAGCCTAATAACTCGGAATCATACATCAGTTCTGGTCATTTGGCACTAGCATCACTCGATTTTTTAAAATTAGTTTGCAATGTTTTGAATGTCGATATAGCAATTCAAGTAAATATTAGTCGAACGCTTAAAGATACTTACAGAGTGAGGAAAAATGAAGATGAACTCGGATACATCCCTAGATACAGTAAAACCTTCATCTTGTCTGGAGATGGAAAACTTAGAGATACAAGAAAAAGTTATCAACTTAGGTAAAAAGCTGCTTTCTAACTTAAAAGACAACAATGCTGATGAAATTACAGCTTGGATGGTCAACTATATTGCAGAACTGATGATTAAAGCTGAGAGTGGCAATGAGGCTGATAAAACCAACTGTTTTAATACCATTCTAAAGCTTTGGGAGAATCGCAAGTTACTGCCAGATGGTACTCGACCATTTGAAAGTTTTGAGCCTATATTTCAAGCGCTAGAATCACTTAATCCTGAATCAGTCATACCTCGCTATTTTAAAAATTTATATGATGACGAAAGTGATAAAAAACTAGATGAGTCAGTGGGTTGGCTTGAATTGATCAAAAATCTTGACTCAGCTACAAGAACATTAATCACGTTTATGTTTGAACGAGCTATTGAAGATATAACAAATGAAGAAACAAAAGAATGGCTTGAAGCAGTTTCAGGTACTGTTAAGTCTATTGAGCTAGAAATCATTTTTAGCCATATTCATTCTAAAGAAACTAATGAAAAAAAAGAAAGAATGCAGAAATTAGAAAATAGGATTAATCAATTGAAGTTCTTTGAAGAATTATGCTTGCCTGTGAGAGAAAAATTAGATGAAGAGTTAAAAATCTTAAAGAAATCTTATGATATATGATCATTAAATGAATATTTTATTACAATATGCATAATGGTATTTTTATTAAACTAAGAAGGGGTTCTAATGTGTGACGAATCAAATGTTGAACTTCAAGAAAGTCACTATTTTCCAAAAGCAATTTATAAAAAATATAATTCACTAGCTAAAACGATTCGGGTATAGTTCTTGTTAAAGAGAATACTAAACGAAAATTATCAGTTCAGTTAAAACAATATTTGCTCTGTAAAACATGTGAGAATAGACTTAAGCGTGGAGAGGATTATTTTCTTGAAATATCGAATCTTAATAATAAAAAAAGCATCAAGAAAATATAGAAAAACTTTATAAAGTTATTTTAAATTCCAATCCTGAACTAAAAAAAGAAGATATCTCGGATGAAGAAATAACAAAAATAGCCTTTAAATATTCTGAAGCTTACAAACTATTAGATAAGACCCAACCTATTTTATTAAAGTCATTTGAGGAATTTTATAAAACGAATAATGATTTAAGTGCTAGCAATATGCTTGCTAATATAGATAACGACTTGTTACATTATTTTATTGTTAGCATTTTCTGGCGCTCATCATTTAAATGGAATGAAGCTAAAAAAATAGAATTCCCTGAAAAGGTTATTAAGGAAATGAAAGAATATCTTATAGTTCCACAGAAAAAACCACAATCTTTTCATATCATTATTATACCTATCTTTGATTTGTGCTATAGCTTGATGTTTGTAGTACCACTTAAAAATGAAAGTTGTATGTTTTTAATTAATAACTTTGTGTTTTATCTTGTAGTTGGTGATAATAAAGATAACTATATGACTTATAAAATACATAATGAACTAACTCGAGAATTAAAAAACTGTATAGTTGGGGCTTTTAAAAAAGCAAAAGTAAAGGGAAAAGAACCTATTGATATTACTTGGTAATCATTATCAAATTTAAAGTAACCGTATAAGTATTAATTAGCTAGTGTAACAAAAAATATAACAAACAATTTTAATTAAATAAAAATCATTAAAAATCAATTCAACCACACAAACGCATCATTGGCGTGTGGTCGGTTAAATTTTCTTGATCGATCATGGTGATATTTCAACTTTTATTTTCAATGAATTAAATAAAGATAATTATCGATTAACAATAGTGTAATTACGCTTCCTTTTAGTGATAACAATAACCAAAAGCCACTAAGCGCTATCATTCAATAGAGGCTAATTTGTGGTAGCTGGCATTTACAGGATTTTGGAGTAGCGAGTTATAGTGGAAATTGAATGTGGAGTGAATGGTAAAATTTTATTCCTATTTGGCATTAACTATATTGCATAGTGCTGTTCATACAATTTATTAAGCATAACTAAATAAATAGAAATTTTTTTAATGTCAAAATATCTGGTTAAAATTATTAAGATATTTATTCTTACATAAAATGATGTATAGTTAATACAACTTATGCCAATATCGCAAAACTTCATGTTTCTGCGCAGAAAATCCTTTATTTATTTTTAATTCATTTATATACGAAACCATATATCCCCCCTAATCCAAAAATCCACTTTAAAAATTTAGCATTAAATGAAAAAAACAACGGGGTGTGATTTCATACAATCGCTCAATCAAACGATTTCTAGTCTAAATGTTTGATTGATAATTAATTAAATTTGAAAGGAATTAATATGCGGATAGTTTTAGCGATTTTGTTAGTATTTTGTTTAAACGCTTGTCATGTTCGTACGGCTGATAAAGCTTACCAACAAGGGCAATATGTAGAAAGTATTAGTTTATTAACATCGAACATTAATGAAAAAGGTGAAGCAAAATTTAATGATGAAAGTGCCGAAAAGTTACGCGTTTTGGTTAGTAATGTAATGGCACATTACGAAACAATCATTAATAGTAGTGTGAGTACCGATTATCAAGCACGAATTGATAGTTATGAATCTTTAAGAAAAATTAATTTATTGTTAGTTAATCGATTTTATAGTCAAACCGTCGCTTTCTTTAACGATAAATATGCAGCGAGTAAATTAGATCAACTTATCGCTAAAGAGTATTACGATTATGGTAATTCGATAAAAGGTACCGATAGTGACAGTTACAAAATAAAAGCTAACCTATATTTAAAAGGGTCAGAACGGTATAAATACAAAGATATTTTTACTTTATATAAAAATGCTAAAAAGCAACAATTAGATATTGAAGCAAAACATCACTATGATTTAGGTAAAACGTTTTCGCAACAAGGAAATTATAATGAAGCATCCTTAGAATATCTTAAAGCTTGGGAGGTTTATAAGCCATTAGGCGAATATAAAGATAGTTATAAACTCTATGAGGATAATAAAAGAAAACATGTTACTGCGCTAGCAAAAGAGTACTATGAAAGAGCGTCGCTACTGGAAAAAACAGCCTATAAACGAGAGACTTATCGTGAAGCGGCTAAAAATTATGAGGCAGCCAATTTGGCATATCAACATTTTGGCCAATATCGTGATGCCAGTGCTAGAGCGAGTCGTTGTAAATTACAGGGACGTGTTAATGTGTATGTTAAAGATTCCGATTATCTTTATTGGGTAAAACAAGTTTTTAAAGAGGATTATATATACTTTGTTGATCGTAGTTCTCAAGCTAATGTCATCATAGATATTAATGCCACATCTGACTATATTCATATGAAACCGTATGAAACCAATGAAGCTAAAACAGAAAGGTACGTAGAGCGAATGACCGAAAAAACCGATGATAAAGGTAATAAGGTTAAAGTGCCGGTTTATAAAGAGCAACATTTCAATTTAAAGACCATAACCTATGCTAAGAAATATTCTATAACCACTCGAGTTGATATAAGTGGTGATATAAATTATTCCAGTCGATTTAGTAGTGAGGCAATTTCTACAAAAACCGATTATATCTATTCGGGAAATGTGCCAAGCAAATATCGTAACTCCTCTGAGGGTGAATCGAAATCTAAATCAACATTAAAATACGAAGCAGAGAGTGAACAAGGTGCGGATATTAGACAGTTTTTAAGTCGATTTGTTGACAGACTTTCTTCGATATAATCACTTCACAACAATTATTTTAAATACAATCCCATAAATTGAAGCTTGTGGGATTGTTGATTGTAATCGCCTAAGGGTAAGCAAAAGATCATTAAAGGCTCTTTCAAACGCTCTTAACTTATCAAATCTAATGGTGTTATGGTGATAATAACTGCCATTATCTTAACTTTCGCTTTTATCTGGTTGATTATGCGTGGCGAATATATCTTATATATAGCTTAAAGCATGACGGTTTAATCTTTTTATATCGTTGAATTGAGTGTCAGAGATTAATACCAATGTGAATTTGCAAAATTTAGCCAAACCATAAAAACATAAGTTTATGTAGATGTATATCACAAATTAGCCTGACTATCTCATAATCGGGTAGGGGATGTTAAGTTGTCTGATTATGATGAATTAAAATCGCGCAATTTCGTTAAGAATTATCATAGTTATTGTCCAATCCAATCGCAATCTTATCTAAAATATCAGTAACCTATATCGTATGATTATTAAGATAATTTTCTGTTTAATTTATTCTTACCAATTATTCTGAATCAGCTTGAATAAACCTTAAAAATTTGGTAGTTTAACTGCTAATTATTTTATCATTTAACACAAATAAAGAAGGTAATTGTTATGACAATCAAAGTAGGTATTAATGGTTTTGGCCGTATTGGTCGTATTGTATTCCGTGCTGCACAACAACGTTCTGACATCGAAATCGTTGCTATCAATGATTTATTAGACGTTGAGTACATGGCTTATATGCTTAAATATGATTCAACTCACGGTCGTTTTGACGGTACAGTTGAAGTTAAAGATGGCAAATTAGTCGTTAACGGTAAAACAATCCGTGTTACTGCTGAAAGAGATCCTGCAAATTTAAAATGGAACGAAGTTGGTGTTGATGTTGTTGCTGAAGCTACAGGTTTATTCCTTGATGACGCAACTGCACGTAAACACATTCAAGCTGGTGCTAAAAAAGTTGTTTTAACTGGTCCTTCAAAAGATAGTACCCCAATGTTTGTAATGGGTGTTAATGATAAAGATTACGCTGGTCAAGATATCGTATCTAACGCTTCATGTACAACTAACTGTTTAGCGCCTTTAGCTAAAGTTATCAACGATAACTTCGGTATTGTTGAAGGTTTAATGACAACTGTTCACGCAACAACAGCTACTCAAAAAACTGTTGACGGTCCTTCTCACAAAGATTGGCGTGGTGGTCGTGGTGCTGCTCAAAACATCATCCCTTCATCAACTGGTGCGGCTAAAGCTGTAGGTAAAGTTATCCCTGAATTAAACGGTAAATTAACGGGTATGGCTTTCCGTGTACCAACTCCAGACGTTTCAGTTGTTGACTTAACAGCTCGTTTAGCTAAACCTGCTAAATACGAAGATATCTGTAAAGTGATTAAAGCCGCTTCTGAAGGCCCAATGAAAGGCGTTCTTGGTTACACTGAAGATGCCGTTGTATCAACTGACTTCTTAGGTGAAGTTTGTACTTCTGTATTTGATGCAACTGCTGGTATCCAAATCAGCGATACTTTCGTTAAACTTGTTGCATGGTATGACAACGAAGTTGGCTACTCAAACAAAGTATTAGATTTAATTGCTGTTGTTGCTAAATAATTAACAGTAATTTAGATTATTAAAAAAAGTGACCTTTATGGTCGCTTTTTTTATTTCTGATAAATAAGTAATTTATCGGCATAAAAAAACGTCCATTTGAGTAAAATGGACGTTTTTTGCTTAGTATATTAATACTAATTAGATAACAACAACTTCAGCCGCTGCTGGTCCTCGAGGGCTATCTTGGATCGCAAATTCGACTTGTTGTCCTTCGGCTAAGGTTTTAAATCCATCGCCAGAGATAGCTGAGAAGTGAACAAATACGTCTTTGCTACCATCGGCTGGGGTAATAAAACCGAAACCTTTACTTTCGTTAAACCATTTTACTTGGCCTGTTTTCTTATTCATTTACTAGACATCCTAACAATAATTAATAATTTGCCTTTTCGGCTCGTGTAGGCTGTAACACAAGATTAATAGTCAAATTCTTACCTAAAATAATGTACAAAATGTAAATTACAGTAGTTAATCGTTTTCATAATAATGCTTTGTGTTGTTCGCCCATTACTATTACCGCATAATTTATAATCGAAAGCAAGAAATTAATGACAAATTTTTCATGTTAGGGTGAAGTTTTTTATAAAATTTTTGTATAAACCATGGTATTTTGATTTAAGGCAAATTGTTGTATCGTTGAGATTTTTAAGTTATTTCGAAAGTCAAAATAAGTTCAAAAATAAAAAAGCCATAAAAAATTTTTTATGGCTTTATCAAAACGTTTACTTTTTTGTCAAAAATAAGGGTTATTTATTTTTGGCTCTTTCGTAAGACTCAATAATCTCTTTACGAGCTGCATCGGCATTATCCCAACCGTCGACTTTAACCCATTTACCTTTTTCAAGCGCTTTGTATTGCTCAAAGAAGTGTTTGATTTGCGATTTTAATAATTCCGGTAAATCATCAACATCTTTGATGTGATCATATTCTTTTGAAAGTTTGGTGTGTGGAACAGCAACTAATTTAGCGTCACTACCTGCTTCGTCAGTCATTTTTAATACGCCTACAGGTCGACAACGAATCACTGAACCTGGTTGTAATGGGTAAGGAGTCGGAACTAATACGTCAACAGGATCGCCGTCTAGTGATAATGTGTGATTGATATAACCGTAGTTACATGGGTAAAACATAGCTGTTGCCATAAAACGGTCAACAAAAACAGCACCGGTGTCTTTATCAACTTCGTATTTGATCGGGTCAGCATTGGCCGGAATTTCGATCACAACATAAATATCATCTGGTAATTCTTTACCTGCTGGTACATTTAAAAGTCCCATTATTGTATCCTCTATCTTTGATTTGTTAATAAATATTGATTAATGATTAGTAATAAGCACACAGTATAAAATTTATTCTGCGTCGCTCAATTCTTTTAGGTATTGAAAAATCTGTCTCGCTGTTTTAGGTGGTTTGTTCGCTTCTAACTCTTTTTTTGCTAAACGGGCAAATGTGCGTAACTGTTGTCTATCAGCTGAGGGGAATAGACCTATAATCGTTTCGGCATCACCGGTTTGAATCAGATCATCACGCAACTTTTCAAGTTTATGCAGCATGGCAACTTGTTGATTGTGACGATTCTTCAGTTTATCGAGTGCCTGTGTAATGGGTTCGATATCACGGCTTCGCAAAAGTTTACCAATGTATTGAACTTGTCTTCGGTATCCCTCTTTTTTGATTTTTTGGGCTAACTCAATAGCGTAAAGGAGATCTTCATCGAGTGGAATTTTGGCAATTTCATTTTTGCTCAGATTGATCAGTTCAATACCCAATTTTTTAAGTGCCTCAGCGTCTCTTTTTATTTCGCTTTTACTGACGTAAATAATTTCCTCATCAGCACTGTCTGGATCAAAATTTGGCGCTAGATTTGTCTCTTGATTGTTGTTCATATGATTTCTTTTGTTAACTAAAATTCAATTCTGGCTTATTATAACGTATCACTAGCAGAATTGTAGAAAATAATGAAATGAGTATTGATCAAATAAAAAAACAAGCTATCAAGCAAAAAGCGCATTTATCTAATGTGGTAGCTGATGCAATTAAACAAGCTAAATCCAGAGTTGATTCGGTTGAAGTGTCAATTAATCAAGCTACCGGCATTAATGTGAGTACTCGGTCAGGCGAAGCTGAAAATGTCGAATTTAATAGTGACGGCGCTTTAGGCATTACCGTTTATCAAAACCAACGAAAAGGCAGCGCCTCAACCAACGATCTTACGGCGCAAGCGATATCACAAACCATTGATATGGCAATTAATATTATGCAATACACCTCACCCGATCCTTGTTCGGGTTTGGGTGATGTTGAGTCATTAGCGTTTAATGCACCGGATTTAGATCTTTTTTACCCAAGTGATTTAAATGTTGATAAAGCGATAGAACAAGCAACCTTAGCGGAACAAATGGCGCTGAATCACTCTAATTTAGTCAGTAGTGACGGCGGTTATTTTAGCAGCCGATATGGGGTGTATGTTTATGGTAATAGTTTGGGGATGCTTGAGGGCTATTGCACTAGCTCTCACTCATTATCATGTTCGGTCATTGCGGAGCAAAATGGGCAAATGGAGCGAAATTACGCTTACACCTCATCACGTGACCTCGATCTACTTAAGTCGGCGAAATGGGTGGGTGAGCAAGCGGCAGAGCGCACCGTATCGCATTTAGGCGCCAAACAGATGGCGACCATGCAAGTACCGGTGCTTTTTGCTGCTGAAGTCGCTGTTGGGCTTATCCGGCATCTGTGCGGGGCGATAAGTGGTGGTGCTATCTATCGTAAATCCTCTTTTTTGCTAGATAGCGTTGGCAAGCAGATTTTTCCTTCATGGCTCACTATTTTTGAAGATCCCCATGTGTTAAAAGGTGTTGGTTCATCACCGTTTGATAGTGAAGGGACGAAAACCGTTGAGCGTAATATTATTCAAGACGGTGTATTACAAACTTACCTATTAGGCAACTATTCAGCCCGTAAGCTGGGCTTAGCCACTACCGGGCACGCTGGGGGTATTCATAACTGGTTTGTCTCGCCGAGCCAAACTGATGCCGATTTTCAGGCGATGTTGAGAAAATTAGATAGAGGCTTGCTCATTACTTCGTTAATGGGGCAAGGGGTAAATAATGTGACAGGCGATTACTCACGAGGTGCCAGCGGTTTTTGGGTCGAAAACGGCCAAATCCAATATCCAGTCAACGAAATTACTGTTGCGGGCAATCTGCGTGATATGTATCAACATATCGTTGCAATCGGCAATGATATTGAAACCCGAAGTAGCATTAAATGTGGTTCTATTTTGATAGATAATATGAGCATAGCCGGAAAGTAGGGATCATCATGGAAAAAGCGACCAACAAATCAATATGGCAAAAAATATTAATATGGATGCCTGGACTTGCCACGATGTTGCACTATAAACGTCATTATTTTGGAAATGATGTTAAAGCCGGTTTATCAGTGGCAGCTGTCTCGTTGCCGGTTTCTATCGCTTATGCTGAGCTGACGGGAGTCGGGGCGATTGCCGGATTATACTCAACCATTTTACCGCTAATTGTATATGCGCTTTTTGGATCGTCCCGACAATTAATTGTTGGTCCCGATACCGCAACGTGTGCTGTGGTCGCTGCCGTTGTGTTTCCTTTAGCCGCCAATGACCCAATATTGCGTTGGCAACTTGTGGTAATACTGACCATTATGATTGGTATTTGGTGCATTATCGCCGGTAAACTTCATCTTGGCGCATTGGCGGATTTACTTAGTCAACCTATCTTAATTGGTCTGTTAAATGGTATCTCTATTACCATAATGGTGGATCAGTTGGCTAAGGCGTTAGGTTTTCGCTACGATTATTCCTATTTGATTGAGCGAGTTGTCTATTTTCCATTTAAGATATCGCAAATTCACCTGTTAACAACGTTCGTCTCGTTTTTAACTTTAGTGATTTTAGTTGGCTTAAAACGGATAAGACCCCGTTATCCGGCGCCACTTTTTGCCGTTGTAATTATGACTTTCCTTTCATGGTTATTTAACTTTGACAGTTACAATGTTCGCATAATCGGTGATGTGACCAGTGATTTTATCCCAATGGAATCTTGGATTGATTTTGATAAAGGATTGATGCGGGATCTGGTAGTGCCGTCGCTCAATATCGCTATTATCTGTTTTGTTAGTATGATGATAACCGTGCGTAGTTTTGCCTCGAAAAATAATTATGAAACCAATGCCGATGTCGAATTTAAAGCATTAGGAATGGCCAATATTGCTGCCGGTTTATCGCAAGGTTTTGTGGTCAGTGGCACATCTTCCCGAACAGCCGTTAACGATGCCAATGGCGGTAAAACGCAACTGGTTTCAATTATCGCCGCTATTATTATTGGTCTTGTGGTGTTACTGTTTTTATCACCCTTAAAATATATCCCAACTTGCGTTTTAGGCGTGATTTTGATCTACTCTTCGATTTCGCTAATTAACTTTCAAACTATAAAGCGCTTTTTTAAATTTGATCGTGATGCGTTTTACCTGAGTTTAACAACATTTATTTCGGTGTTAGTTATTGGCATTATTCCTGGCATGGCGTTAGCGGTATTGTTAGGGCTGTTTTTATTTTTGCGCCGAGTATTTAGACCAAAAGATCAGCTATTAGGTATGGATGAAAGCGGCCGAATTCACTCAATCGGGCAAGATGTACAGCCGTTAAAAAACACCCTTATTTATCGTTTTAATTCGCCGTTGACCTATTTTAATATCGCTTATTTTAAACGCAGAATTATTAGCTATATTGACGAGTCTGAAGAGCCGATTAATTATGTTATAGTCGATGCTATCCCTTGTTTTACCTATAAAGATGTTAGCGTATTATCCGGCATTGATGAGCTAGTGAAATCATTGAAAGTGCGAAACGTGACATTAATCTTATCCGGCCGACGAAAGACGTTGAAAAATTGGTTCAAACAGATGAATATTAAACCGGATAGTCATTATCTGGATTTTGCTTATGATCTCTATTTCGCCGTTCGATTAGTCCAAAGTAAAGAGCATATGGAAAACAAGACCGAAGATGAAATCGATGATGATTAAGTAAATTACTTTGCCGATTGTCAATGCATGATTAAGGAATGTTATGAAACAGCGAACAAATAGTATTAGGATTGAAATGCTTAGTACCGGTGATGAGGTTTTATACGGCCAAATCCTCGATAGCAATGCCGCTTGGCTTTCTGATTTTTTATTTCACGAAGGTATTTTGATAACCGCTCGTCATACCGTTGGCGATAACTTGCATCAATTGAGCCAGACACTACAAGAACGTACTTTGTGTAATGATATCTTGATTGTTAATGGCGGATTGGGACCAACCAGCGATGATTTAACAGCGCAAGCCGCTGCAAACGCTAATAATGAGATGTTGCAACTCAATCAACAGTGGTTAATGCACATTGAACATTACTATTTAAGCCGTGGCAAAACCATGCCAGCTAGCAACGTAAAGCAGGCGATGTTGCCGCAAAGTGCGAGCGTCATTGATAATCCGATAGGTACCGCTTGTGGGTTTAAGATGCAAATTAATGGTTGTCAGGTATTTTTTACCCCCGGCGTACCGAGAGAATTTCAGGAGATGATGCGCCTTTCAATCTTGCCACAGATAAAATCGACATTTCCAATCTTAGAAAAGCCACTGTGCTATAGGTTAACTACTATGGGACGAACGGAGAGTGACCTTGCCAGCGAAATCGAACAAAAGCTCGATATTCCGTCCAATATTGTGGTTGGTTATCGTGCCGCTATGCCGATTATTGAAATCAAGCTAACCGGCTTTGAGCATCTGCAAAACCAAATGGATCAAATATGGGCACAAATAAAACAGATTGTTGCCGACAATTTACTTTATGAAGGCGTATTGGCTGAGCATGGCGAGGTCGGTCTTGCTGAAGTGGTTGCAAAATTGTTGCATGAAACTAATCAAACTTTGATTGTGATTGAGCAGCAGTCGGCCGGCATGATTGGCTACCAATTATTTCAATCGGATGCGCCAGTTGTTAAATCAGAAGTTGTCCCCATATTAACTGTAGATCCCGAAAGTTATTTGTTACAAGCTCTAAAACAACAACAGGCCGATATCGCATTAGGCATTGTTAATTTTAGAGAAAAAAACAGTCAATTTATGTTAATGATTGCAACCGCAAAACAGGTATGCACATTTAATTTAAAGTATACTGGTCGAGCGCACAATCGATCAGTTGAGCAACGGATATTTTCTGCAATCGCTTTAGATAGCTTGCGTCGATTTCTATTAAAGATGCCCGAAATTGTTGGAAAAAATGCTTGGTTAGACATAATCAACTAGCTAATTCTGCTTTGTCTGATTTTATTACTCACTGATTTTGGTTATTCGAAACAAGATTAGTATGGACAATTCCATACAAAATTAAGTAGAATACTGGATCTTTCAATTGAAGCAATTAAGTAAAAAATATTAGAGGTAAAAATGGCACGTGTAACTGTCCAAGATGCAGTAGAAAAAATTGGTAATCGCTTTGATCTCGTTTTAGTTGCGGCACGCCGTGCTCGTCAATTGCAAGTCGAAAATAAATCACCCCTTATCCCTGAAGAAAACGATAAAGAAACCGTGGTTGCTTTACGTGAAATCGAAGATGGACTTGTTAATAAACAGATTTTAGATACTGCTGATTTCCAAGCGCGTCAGGATGAAGAGGCTGAAGTACGTTCAACACTTCACGAGTCAGTTCTTTTAGAAAATACTCCCTCGTACGAATAAGCTTTGCTGAGAATTGCCTATGCAATATTTTGATAGCTTAAAAGAGGTTGTGGCATCTTATCTTCCGGCTAAACAAGTTGAACTTATTCAAAATGCCTACCTCTTTGCTCAAAAAGCACATGAAGGGCAATTCCGATGCAGTGGCGAACCTTATATAACGCACCCGGTTGCGGTCGCAACCATTTTAGCGGATATGCGGCTTGATTATGAAACCATTATCGCCGCATTATTACACGATACAATCGAAGACACGCCTGTCACCTTTCAAGATATTACTAAAGAGTTTGGAAAACATGTTGCCATATTGGTTGAAGGTGTTTCAAAACTTGATAAATTAAAATTTCGTAACCGACAAGAAGCCCAAGCCGAAAATTTTCGTAAAATGGTACTCGCCATGACCGAAGATGTTCGTGTCATTTTAATCAAGCTTGCCGACCGAACCCATAACATGCGCACTTTAGGTGCATTAAGACCGGATAAACGCCGTCGTATTGCCAAAGAGACGTTGGAAATTTATGCGCCGTTAGCGCATCGCCTAGGGATTCATCACATCAAAACTGAGCTTGAGATCTTAGGCTTTACCGCCATGCACCCTAATCGAGCCAAAGTGCTGGAAAAGGTTGTTAAAGCGGCACGAGGCACCCGAAAAGAGTTAATCCAACAGATCTTATCTGAAATCACAGGTCGATTAGCCGAAGCCAACATTGAAGCACAAGTTGAAGGGCTGGAAAAAAATATCTATGCCATTTACCAAAAAATGCAACTTCGTGAACAACACTTTCACTCCATTATGGATATCTACATATTTCGGATTGTGGTGAAAGATGTCGATGCTTGCTACCGTGCGCTGGGCTTAGTACACAATTTATATAAGCCTCGACTCAATCGCTTTAAAGATTATATCGCTATACCCAAAGCCAATGGCTACCAATCTTTGCACTCTTCACTGATTGGTCCGCATGGTACACCGGTCGAAGTGCAAATTCGTACCGAAGATATGGACCAAATGGCTGAAATGGGTGTAGCTGCGCATTGGGTTTATAATGAAAACGATGAGTTAACCCACACCACCGCCCAAATTAAAGCGCAACGCTGGATGCAAAGTCTGTTAGAGTTGCAACAAAGTGTCGGTAATTCATTTGAATTTATCGAAAATGTCAAATCCGATCTGTTCCCAAAAGAGATCTATGTCTTTACGCCTAAAGGACGTATCGTTCAATTACCGGAAGGGGCGACACCGGTAGATCTTGCCTATGCCGTTCACTCCGATATCGGTTATCAATGTATCGGCGCAGTTGTTGATCGCAAACCTTATCCACTGTCTCAACCATTAAGCAACGGGCAAACAGTTGAGATTATTACCTCGCCGGAAGGGCGACCAAATGCCAATTGGCTTAACTTTGTAGTGAGCGCTAAAGCACGTTCACGTATTCGCCAAGCCTTAAAAACCTTAAAACGTGAAGATGCGATCGAATTAGGTCGACGTTTGCTCAATCTTTCGTTAATCAAATCGGGTGGTATTGAATCGCTTTCAGAGAAGCAAAAATCTCGTATTGTTGAATTAGCGCAATTACAAACGTTTGATGATGTATTGGCGGAAATTGGCTTAGGTAATATTATGAGTCATTTCATTGCCAAAGGTTTAGAGCATAAAGAGCTTTTGCACAATGACTCAGATTCAAATAAAACCTTAGTTATCACCGGCAGTGAAGGGGTGTTAGTGACATTCTCTAAATGTTGTCATCCTATTCCGAACGATCCGATAATCGGCCATGTTAGTCCCGAAAAAGGATTAACGGTGCACCACGAATCTTGTCGTAATATCACTGGCTATCAAAATAACCCGGAAAAGTACATCAGCTTAAAATGGGCGCCAAATATCGAGCAATTTTTTGTTGCTGAAATTTGGGTAGATATCTTAAATAATCAAGGTTCATTAGGTCATATACTGTCCATTATTAATGACGAAAAAGCGCATTTGCAATGGCTTAATACCGAAGAGAAAGATCGGCAAATTTACACAATCATTTTGCAAATTGAAGTCAAAAACGCTCAACAACTTAATGAACTGATGCGAAAACTCTCACTACAACAAGACGTGGTGAGTGTTACACGTAATATCAACTAGTGATGATGAACGATCGTTTTTTTAGCCGTGTCCCGTTAATTCAATTAAGCGGGATAGGCAATAACTTAGAAAAAAGATTTCATGCATTAGGGATTGATACCGTTCAAGATCTGTTACTGCATTTTCCGATGCGCTATGAAGATCGCTCCTCCACTTGTGCCATTAATCAAGCGGCTATCGGTGAGCATACCACTATTGAAGGTCGCATCATCAAAACTGAAGTTGTTTTTCGGCGCAAACAGATGTTGCTGTGCTATATTCAAGATGAAACGGGCATGGCGGTTTTAAGATTTATGCACTTTAATGCCGGCATAAAAGCCTCCTTAGCGGTGGGAAGCTGGGTGAGTGCTTACGGTGAGATTAAAAGTGGTAAAACCTATCGGGAAATTATTCATCCGCAATATAAAGTGCACTCAAACCGTGATAGTCAATCTTTACACGCTGACGCAACTCAAGAAAGGTACACGCCGATCTACCCAACAACCCACGGCTTAACCCAAAATGTTATTCGCAAACTGATTCAAGCCGCACTATTGCTATTAAAACGTAATCCACCTCAAGAGGTATTACCGCAACCGTTAGCAAGCCAATTTTTACCGGCACTTGAGTCATTAAATATCATTCATAATCCGCCTATTGATACCGATATCAACCAACTTACCAACGGCGAACATCCCGCTATCAAGCGATTTATATTTGAAGAGCTGCTCAGCTACCATTTAAGCATGTTGCTGTTAAAGACCGATAATCAAAAACAGCAAGCTTATCCAATGCATATCACTCGGCAGTTAATCAACCCATTTTTAGCCTCACTACCGTTTAGCCCAACTCAAGCCCAACAACGAGTAGTGCATGATATTTATCAAGATATGGCCAAACCGGTACCCATGATGCGGTTAATTCAAGGCGATGTGGGATCGGGTAAAACCTTAGTTGCTGCCTTAGCGGCGTTAAATGCGATTGAAAATGGCCAACAAGTGGTGTTAATGGCGCCAACAGAAATCCTTGCCGAACAACATTATCATAATTTCAAACAATGGTTTACGCCACTGGGCATCAACGTTGATTGGTTATCCGGACGATTAACCGCCAAAAATAAAAAGCAACGTTATGAAGGTATCAAAAGTGGTGAGATCACTTTATTAATCGGCACCCACGCCGTATTTATCGATAAAGTCGAGTTTGCTAAATTGGGATTAGTCATCATTGATGAACAGCACCGATTTGGTGTTAATCAGCGTTTAACGCTTTGGCAAAAAGGGATCAAACAAGCCATCCACCCGCATCAACTAATCATGACCGCAACTCCGATACCACGCACACTGGCAATGACCATATATGCTGACTTAGATGTATCAATCATTGACCAATTACCACCCGGTAGAACGCCGGTAACAACAGTGGTGATACCAAATTCTCGCCGTGATGAAATTATCGAAAAAGTGAGCCAAGCATGCCTTGAAAATCGTCAAGTTTATTGGGTGTGCACATTAGTTGAAGAGTCCGAAACGCTCGATGCTCAAGCAGCGGAACAACTCCTTGAAGAGTTACAACAAAAATTACCGCATCTATCCATAGCACTAGTGCATGGCAAAATGAAATCGGATGAAAAACAATCCGTAATGCAAAAATTCAAAGAAGGACAAATTCAACTGCTGGTAGCAACAACCGTCATTGAAGTCGGCGTTGATGTTCCTAATGCAAGCTTGATGATTATTGAAAACGCTGAACGCTTAGGCTTAGCACAATTACACCAGTTACGAGGCCGGGTAGGGCGGGGAAGCGCCGTATCACATTGCATACTAATGTACCAAGCACCACTGAGTAAAGTGGCACGAGAACGCATGGAAGTCATGCGACAAAGTAACGATGGTTTTGTCATCGCTCAAAAAGATCTGGAAATTCGAGGCAGTGGCGAAATATTAGGAACAAGACAAATGGGCGTGGCCAATTTTAAAGTCGTCGATTTAATGCGTGATCAGCATCTAATAAGCCAAATACAAAACTATGCCCAAAACATCCAACAACACCACCCACAACAAGCCAAAGCACTCATCGACTGCTGGCTCCCCGAACGGCAAAAATACATCAATGCCTAAAAACCGCCAAAACTTGTCAAAAAGTTTCAGAAACTGTATGCGTTTCAGTATAAAACGATAAACCTATGCCAAGAACTTTCAGAAAATACCTATGTTTTAGTATAAAAAGGATATTTTAAAAATTTTTAAAAACCAATATTAATACATACAAAAACGCCAACAATCCTTGTCAAAAACTTTCAGAAAATATAGGTGTTTAAGCAAAAATCCAAAACATCGACAAGAACTTTCAGAAAATACCCGTGTTTTAGTATAAAAACAAAATCTTAAGATATTTTTAAAAATATCCCAAAAACTCATACCGTTGCCTTTCACAAAAGCAAACAAGTGCACCAGATTGCACCTTCACAAAGCGCCGACAACTGAGTGAGGTTAGCACGCCAAACAAGGATGTTTGGCGAGGCGCTGCTTTGTCCGGAACAAATCAGCGCCGGTGCGTTAAGACCGAACGAAGGCGGAGGGCAGTCGAAGACCGCTTTGGGCGGTGCTGCGAGGGGGTATAGGGGGATTTCGCATAAAATCCCCCTATTCGGACGCAGGCACCGAAATGAAAATATCAACCAATTAACAGCGTCCGAAACCTACAAACCAAAAACCCGCAACTTTTAACGAAATAAAAACCTTGTCAAAAACTTTCAGAAAATATAGGCGTTTAAGCAAAAAAAACACAAATCTTTGACCAGAACTTTCAGAAAACACCCACGTTTCCATATAAAAACCACTCCACCTTTAATCCCCACACAATTTATCGCTCAAATATTAACCTATATTAGCCTATAACAAATGCCTACCAATTTACCAATTTCTGCCAAAAACCTTGATAATAAGTTAAGTTATCGAGATTTATTCTTTGCACGAATAGGGCTATCGTGTAATATAGATAACAATTATCAAATTGAATAAATTGTGAATAATCTATGCAATCTACAATAAAATTATTTTCTCTATGTTTAGTCGTATTGACTTTAGTTGGCTGTGGGTTAAAAGGGCCTCTTTATCATCCTACCAATAACTCTTATCAATCGAGCATTTCTTTTATGTTATTAAAATAGTTTAACAGGAAGCAAATATGGATTTTCTACATTATCGCAATGGCCAATTATTGGCTCAAAACATTGCTATAACAGATCTGGCTGAGCACTATGGGACGCCATTATATGTTTATTCGGCAGATGATATAGTTGAGCAGTTTAAGGCTTATCAAGCGCCACTATCAGAATGTAAGCACTTAATTTGTTATGCGATAAAAGCAAATAGCAATCTATCGGTATTAAGCTTATTAGCTAAATTAGGTGCTGGATTTGACATTGTTTCACAAGGCGAGCTTGAACGTGTTTTAAAAGCCGGAGCCGATCCGAAAAAAATTGTCTTTTCCGGTGTAGCAAAATCTGTTGCTGAAATCAAACGGGCTTTAGAAGTTGGTATTAAATGCTTTAATGTTGAATCCGAAGCGGAACTATACCGCATTAACGAAATAGCCGAACAGTTAGGTAAAATTGCCGCCATTTCGTTACGAGTTAACCCCGATGTTGATGCAAAAACCCACCCTTATATTTCAACCGGATTACGGGAAAATAAATTTGGAATCAGCTATCAATTAGCCTTAGAAACTTATCAAAAAGCGCAATTATTACCTCATATTAAAATAGTCGGTGTTGATTGCCATATCGGCTCGCAATTGACAGAACTATCACCCTTTGTTGATGCTGCTGATCGGATTTTAGCGTTAGTTGATAAGCTCAAAGCGCATAACATCACCCTTGAACATATCGATTTAGGTGGCGGCCTGGGCGTGTGTTATGATAACGAAAAGCCCCCTTCAATATCAGCCCTTATTACCGCATTAAAACAAAAATTAGCCCCTTTTCCTGAACTGGAAATTCTCTTTGAACCGGGGCGATCTATTGTTGCCAATAGTGGCATATTGATTACTAAAGTTGAATATACTAAACATCAAGATGATCAACATTTTGCTATTGTCGATGCGGGTATGAATGATTTAATCAGACCAGCGCTTTATCAAGCTTGGATGAAAGTATTACCGGCAAAAGCGCCACAATCTTGCGATCAAAGCTATGTTTATAATGTCGTTGGACCCATTTGTGAATCGAGTGATGTTTTAGCTTATCAACGTGAGCTTAGCGTTAAACAAGATGATCTGTTAGTGATATGCAGTGCCGGCGCTTATGGATTTAGTATGGCATCAAACTATAACAGTCATCCACGCCCCGCCGAAGTGATGTTGATTGATGATCAACATAAAATCATTCGTGAACGTGAAACGTTTGCTGATTTATGGCGTGGTGAACAGGTTTAATTATTGTTTCAATGGTAGATTGACTGAGCAAACAATTGACAGTTTGTGGCTAAACAAAATAGGTGATAGCCATTAATTATAATAAACTAAAAAAACAGTGTGTTAATACAGAAGGTAGACAAAGATGAACTTTTCAAAGATGCATGGACTCGGTAATGATTTTATGGTTATTGATGCGGTGACGCAAAATGTTCATCTTTCTGCTGAAATGATTAAACGTATGGCCGATAGATATACCGGCGTTGGATTTGATCAATTACTCATTGTTGAGCCACCTTACTCGCCAGAGAGTGATTTTCATTATCGAATCTTTAATTCGGACGGTAGCGAAGTGGAACAGTGTGGAAATGGTGCACGCTGTTTTGCCCGTTTTGTTCGATTAAAAGGCTTAACCAAAAAACGAGTCTTAAAAGTTAGCACAATGAAAGGCAACATCGTATTAACCGTCAACGATGATGAAACCGTGCGAGTCAATATGGGCACACCAATATTTGAACCGAATAAAATTCCTTTTAAAGCCAATAAAGAAGAGAAGACTTATATCATTCGGGCGCAAGAGCAGACTATTTTATGTGGTGTTGCCTCAATGGGTAATCCACACTGCGTTGTACAAGTGGATAATATTGTCACTGCCGCTGTGGCAACCATAGGGCCATTATTAGAACAGCATGAACGCTTTCCGGAGCGGGCTAATATTGGCTTTATGCACATTATCGATCGCAATAATATCAATTTGCGGGTCTTTGAACGAGGCGTTGGCGAAACTCAAGCTTGTGGGACAGGCGCTTGTGCAGCCGTTGCTGTCGGGATTAATCAAGGCTTATTAAATCAAAGTGTCAATGTGAATTTGCCGGGCGGTAAATTACTGATTGAATGGAAAGGCGATGATCACCCGCTGTTTATGACAGGTCCGGCGACACACGTTTATGACGGATTTATAGCAGTATAGTCGATTTTGTGATAACCAAATTTAGCCATATTTTGCTACGAAAACTGGCGTTTATCGCATAACGAAAATAAATCTTACTAATGATAAAACAATAGAAGTTGATTATGGTTGCTAAAGATACCCAGATAGAGAGCGCAAAATGCGCTGAGCATCAAAATTCAGCGATTGAATTAAATGATGAAATTGTTAGTCAATATATTATCGATAATCCGGATTTTTTTATCCGTAATGCGGCACGTATTGAACAGATGCGGGTACCGCATCCGGTGCGGGGGATTATTTCCTTACCTGAATGGCACATGGCAAGGCAGCGTAATAAAATCAGCCAGTTGGAATCTGAAATCACATTATTAATGGAGCACGCTATCGCTAATGAACGACTATTTAGTGATATGCTGTACTTACAGCTTCAATTAATCAAAGCCAATAGCTTAGATGAACTTATCCTCTCGCTCAATAGCTGGGCAAAAGCGCTAGGACTTAGCGGCGCTTATTTATATCTGTTTGATGACAAATGGTTACTAAATGCGCCGTCAAACTATCACAACCTCGCTTTAAACGCTTCACAGTTTGATTTTATCCGTGTTAGGCATCTACAATATAGCCAATATTATTTAGGCAGGTTAAATTCAACAGAAGTCGATTTTCTATTTCCAACACATGGTTATATTGGATCGGTGGCGTTATCATTATTTGGTAAATTTGGTGATTTAGGTCTTTTAATCTTTACCAGTCCGGATTCACAGCATTATCAAGCAGGACAAGGCACATTACTTTTAGAAAAAATCTGCGAAATATTACCCATTTTAATTGAAAGATGGGTAATGCGTAAAAAGTAAGGAATCGTAATGGATCAATCTGCACAACATGATTTACCATTATTAACTCAGCCAGTTGAACAATTTCTAGATTATTTAAAATCTGAAAAACAGCTTAGTTTAAATACCCAAATTAATTATCGACGCCAACTTTATGCACTTATCGGCTTATTAAAAGATAGCGAGATAGCCCGCTGGCAAGATCTCGATTCATCAGCCGTCAGATTATTAATCAGTCAGAGTAAACGGGCTGGATTGCAGGCAAGAAGTCTGTCATTACGCTTATCCGCCTTGCGTAGCTTTTATGATTGGATGATTAAGTGTGATCTGGTTAGCGCCAACCCTGCTCGAAGTGTTTTGAATCCTAAATTAGGGCAACATCTGCCTAAAAATATCGATATCGATGAAATCAATCAACTGCTTAATATTGAATATAACGACCCGCTCTCAGTGCGTGATAGAGCCATGCTTGAAGTGATGTACGGTTCCGGCTTGCGACTGTCTGAATTAGTCAACCTTAATTGCCGGGAGCTGAATTTGCAAGACGGTGAAGTACGGGTAATGGGGAAAGGTAATAAAGAGCGCAAATTACCGTTAGGGCGAGAATCGATTAAATGGATCAAACATTGGCTATCAATGCGGGATTTTTTAGCGCCACAAGATGATGCGCTGTTTATTTCCAAATTAGGTAAAAGAATTTCAGCCCGCAACGTGGAAAAACGATTTGCTCAATGGGGCGTGAAACAAGGTTTAAGCGCACATGTTCACCCACATAAATTACGCCACTCATTTGCCACTCATATGTTAGAATCCAGTGGCGATTTGCGAGCAGTGCAAGAGCTACTCGGGCATTCGGACTTATCAACAACGCAAGTCTACACTCATTTGGATTTTTCACATCTGTCTGAAGTTTATGATGCCGCACACCCAAGAGCCAAAAGGGGAAAAAAATAATGCATTTTTATCGTTCAATCCATTGCATCAAAGCCATCACTTTTGATCTTGACGATACCTTATATGACAATAGTTTGATTGTTGAAAATGCCGAAGCGCAGATGATTAAGGTTTTACAAAAATATGATGCTTTACAACATTTAACCTTAGCGGATTTTCATGCCGAAAAAAAAGCGATGTTAGCGCTTGATCCGGAAATTTACCATGATGTCATTGTTTGGCGAATTAAAACCATTAGCTCTGTTTTAACTAAAGCCAAAGTAAGCCCGGTGCAAATCCCGGCAATAACGGATGAAGCAATGGCGTGTTTTACTTTTTGGCGTCACAAAATGCATGTCCCCAACGCAACGCATCAATTATTAACTCAACTCGCAACAAAATATCCTTTAGCTGTCATCACCAATGGTAATGTTGAAATTGACAAAATTGGTTTAAATGATTACTTTCAGTTCTCATTACGAGGCGGTGCCGACGGGCGATCAAAACCCTTTCCGGAAATATTTGAGTTAGCAGCGCAAAAACTAGCACTGCCAGCTGACCAAATTTTACATGTTGGCGATAATTTATCAACCGATGTCAATGGCGCAATCAATAGTGGATTTTTAGCCTGTTGGATAAATATTTTTGCCAAAGATATTTATCACCTCGCCGATGCCAGATGTTTGCCGCATATTGAAATAACACAATTGCCAGAATTAGATAATCTGTTATAATCTAATCGGTATCTGTATAAATAGACAGTGAAGTTAACAGTATTATGACGTTATTGTTAACCAGAAACCTATCTTAAGATCCCTTTTGATTAGATTCAACAAAACATTCAGAATTAAAAATATATATATTCATCGTTTTTATTAAATTAAGGCTAATTAGCGCTTGCTAATAGGGCAATAGGTTAAGATATAGTGGAAATAAAAACATCATTATTAGATGACCTCAATACTGAACAACAAAATGCCGTCACAACCGACAACCAATACACCATTGTGCTTGCCGGTGCGGGCAGTGGTAAAACACGTGTTTTAGTCCACCGCATTGCCTGGCTTTGTATTGAAAAACACTATTCGCCTAACTCCATTTTTGCTGTAACTTTTACCAATAAAGCTGCTGCTGAAATGCAAGAGCGGATACAAGCTATAGTGGGTGAAGGTTATTTCAACGGTATGTGGGTGGGTACCTTTCATGGTTTAACACACCGTTTATTACGCATGTTTGCTAAACAAGCGCATCTTCCTTCTAACTTTCAACTGATTGATTCCGAAGATCAGATTCGGCTAATTAAACGCATCTTTCGTGAATTAAAAATTGATGAAAAGCAGTGGTCACCTAAAGAGTGTGCTGGTTTTATCTCCTCGCAAAAAGAGAAAGGGCTTCGAGCCAATGACATTGCCCCGGAAGACCCAAAACAAGTGATGTGGCAAACGATTTATCGTGATTATCAAGCGATTTGTGATCGTGTCGGTTATGTCGATTTTTCTGAATTAATCTTAAGGGCATATGAGCTATTATGCCGTAATAAAGACGTGTTGAATTATTGTCATCAGCGTTTTTCGAATATTTTAATCGATGAGTTTCAAGATACTAACCAAATTCAATACCAGTTTGTGCAAAAACTAGCGGGCGATACCGCTAATGTGATGATTGTTGGCGATGATGATCAATCCATTTACAGTTGGCGAGGCGCCAATGCCGATAATTTACAACTGTTTATCCGGGATTATCCGGATACGGAGATTATTCGCCTTGAACAAAATTACCGATCAACCGGCATTATCTTACAGGCGGCAAATGAGTTAATCGCTAAAAATCAAAACCGGCTAGGTAAAAATTTATGGACTGATAGCGGTGACGGTGAAAAAATTTCACTTTATGTTGGGTTTAA
Organism: Gilliamella sp. B2923; assembly: GCF_026536565.1. NCBI lineage: Bacteria > Pseudomonadati > Pseudomonadota > Gammaproteobacteria > Orbales > Orbaceae > Gilliamella > Gilliamella sp. B2923. Next base: position 594,901 of record NZ_JAFNNZ010000001.1, read on the forward strand.
TGATATTGACGAAGCACGATTTGTTATTGGTCAAATCAAAAAGCGGCATGAAGAAGGGGAAAAATACGCTAGCTGTGCGATCTTATATCGCAATAATGTTCAATCTCGTATCTTTGAAGACACGTTATTGCAAAATGGCTTGCCGTATCAGATCTATGGATCTATCCGCTTTTATGAAAGGCAAGAGGTGAAATTAGCGCTAGCTTACCTACGTTTATTGCACGATCACAATAATGACATGGCATTTGAAGCCACCGTCAACACGCCTAGTCGTGGGATAGGACAAGTTACATTAGATAAGATCAGGCTGACGGCTAACCAACATCAAATCTCGCTATGGAATGCCTGTTTGAAGTTGATACAGATGAATGCATTAACGGAAAGGCAACGCTCCGGCATAAGTCGCTTTTTGGAACTGATCGACTCCATTTATCATGAAGTTGATAACCTGCCGTTTTACCAGCAACTTGATGTGATACTTAAATTATCCGGCGTACTGCAAATGTACGAACAAGAGCCAGGCATTAAAGGGCAATCAAGATTAGAAAATCTCGAAGAGCTGGTTTCAGCTGCTGAACAGTTTTATCGCACTAATGAAAATGCTGTGATTGAAGATAGCCAAACAGGTGAAACCCTTACCGTGTTAGAGTCATTTTTAGCCTATACTTCGCTTGAAAGTCGGGATGTAATAAAAGATCAAGATTGTGTGCAATTGATGACACTGCATGCCGCTAAAGGCTTGGAATTTGATAATGTCTTTATTGTCGGATTAGAAGAGGGGCTATTTCCGGCTCAGAAATCTTCGCAAGAAACCGATAGAATGGAAGAAGAGCGGCGTTTGGCTTATGTTGGGATCACCAGAGCGCGCAAGTGCTTAACCTTGACTTTATCGGAACTAAGACGTTTATATGGACGCGAAGAGCGTAATTTACCGTCAAGATTTCTTGCTGAATTGCCGGTTGATAATCTCAATGAAATTAGTTATCGAGGCAACTTAACCCATCGCTCTGGCGCTGGCCATGAGTTAACAAAAGATGAACAATTTTATCAAGAGCGTAAAAAATCTTATTGGGAAAAAAGCCGTGAAAGCGACGGTTATACTTTAGGGCGCAAAGTCAAACATAACCGCTTTGGTGAAGGCACAATTGTCAATCTTGACGGTGAAGGTGACCACAGACGGGTACAGATCGCTTTTGTGAATGAAGGGATTAAATGGCTGGTGGTTAAACTGGCTAATCTAACCTTATTATAAGCTAATACACGAAAGTAAAATCGATTAAAAAAAGGGGAACAAATCGATCATATTTGTTCCCTTTTTGGCTTTGAGTTCTATTGTTCTGCTTGCTCTGTTACCGCTTGGCTAAAAATAGTTGTAAAGCTTTGATCGGAACGGTTACAGATAAACTGTTCATTGACATAATCAAAATGATAGCCTTGACGAGCTGTTGCCAGCCAAACTTGAAATAGCGGCTCTTGCGTGTTAATGATCATTTTACTGCCATTTGGAAAACTGATCGTCATCACATTGCCGTTAGTTTCATAATCAATATCGACATCATGTTTATCAGCATAATCATCTAAAAAGAGTTCAATTTCATTAAACAATTGTTCAGTAATAGCGTGGAATTGCTGGATATTCATACAAATACTGTTTTATCAAGATAATCAATGTATCGATATTAACATAAATGCCTACGCTCTGCCACCGCCCTGGCGGTCAGCGTAAAATAAGTGAAGGTATTAATGCTAGATTGGTAATGAACATGAAATAAGCAGTATCTTATGTTCATGGCTGTCATGTTTTGGCGAAATCCAACGATTAAGGAGATTAACACTTTCAATCAATTCGCCTTGACCATATTCAGCTTGGTACATCTCAGCTTTGCCTTTCGCTAACTCCATTTTATCGCAGTTAAGAAAATATTCGATTTTAATGGAACTATAATATTTTTTGCCTGTTTCATGGTTTTCTTGTACTAACGCCGGCGAGTAGTTGATATACTCGTCAATCATCCGTATTTTTGGATTATAACTGTGTAATTTGATCGATATTCGATCAAGATACGATTGCCCGACTGATTCACCTTGATTCAATTTTGTTAATGGAATGAAACGATGGATTATTGTTGTCAAATTGCCTTTATCCATTTCTTCTGTTAACGCTTTGCCGTGATTCTCTACTTCGATTTTATCTTGGAGATTTTCACTGGTGTTTTCATCATCTGACATAACATGAGCTATTGCTGAAAAAGAAATCAGCATGAATAATAGACTTAGTGTTTTCATTAAATGTTGTCTCCGTCTTTAGGGATATTATTTTTGGGAGTCGAATTAGTTTGTGTTTCCGGGGCTTTTTGGCGTTCCTTTTGAATTCTTAATGCTTCAGATTTTTCACGACGTTCGCCTTCCAGTTTTATATCAATCGGTCTCATATCCGGGCGGCTTGCATAAAGGATACTTTTTTTCACATCACCTTGAATAGAGCACATTATTCGATTTTGATTATCGGTAAATGGTTCCAAATAAAGCGATTTTTCAACAGTTCCTTGTTTAGGAATGACGCCGTCAATAGAATATGGGTTGTCCTGCCATACTTTTGTATTAGAATTGTAAATTTTTGAATTGGCGATATACACATCGGTATTATAGCCATTCCATTTTATTTCACTTAATGCTTTTTTTATCTCATCTTCGCTATTATCAAAGATAAAGCCCCAATAATAAAACTGGCCTGATAACGCTGTTGGGATATAAATATTTTGATAGCCAGTAATGGTTAAACCACGATAGCTTAAAGCTTTCTTAAACGTTGCTGTATATTTATCTGGTTCAACAACAGATTTAACCGGAATAAAGGTGACATTTTCTTCAGTAGTTAAATCAATATATTCATTGAAAAGTGTTTTATTATCCGCTAATTGTTCAAAAAACTGGTTATCACATGCAAGAAATGTATCAATGATCTTATCTGTGTGACTGTGTTGCTCATCTGCTTGAGCACTCACCGCATATGAAGCGAGCGTTGCACATATAAGTAAAGAATATTTTTTCAGACACATGGTTTAAAACCCTTAATTGATAATAAATTATATATATTGTAAGTATATTGTAAAGTAGTGTAAATGTTATTGTCAATTGCTTAAGTAAAAATTTTCAATAAAAATTAGTAACGTACCTGTTTCAATAACAACTTCAACTACGTCTGAAATGGCTTTATTGCGTACACTCACCAACCCACCAAAAGTTAAATTTTGATTGATTAATGGATAGGCAACACCGGTCACACTCACCCCGGTCGCTTGGCAAAATGGCAGTAAGGAAATAATCCGATCTTTTACTTTATGAATTGTTTGTCCGGATTTGGCAAAAAAGAAGTGACAACTATTGTCATAAAAAGTGATATTAAACTGCTGATGATATTGCAGCGCCACCGATAAATTACCTAAAAAATGGTCACTGCTGCGCCCGGCAGCGCCGTATACCGTAAAGGTTGTTATACCTTTATCGGCAAGAAATAAGATCGCTTTTTCAAAATCAGTCTTATTTTGATCGGGAGTATGAATAATTTGGGTTGTGCAAGGCACGGAGCCCTTAGCATCAAAACTATCTAAATCACCAATAATAAAATCGGGGATGATTGCTGTTTGCGACAGATAATTATGGTAAGCGCCGTCAGTACAAGCAATATATTGATAGTTTTGAAGATCTATAGGGTAATGCTCTGGCGGCTCACCATTAACAAAAAGTAATGCCTGCTGTTTTTTCATCAAACCCTCCTTGAACGCCTTATAGGGCTAATGTATATGCCATGATTATGGCATCTTCTTGCTTACCATCAGTGGTTGGATAATAATTTTTGCGAATAGTTATTTGGTTAAAGCCCAGTGAATAATATAAATTAATGGCAGCGGTATTTGATTGTCTGACTTCCAACCAAAGGGTTGAAATTGGCATTGGGGTTGTTATTGCCATTAACTGATCAATTAAGTGGCTAAGTAGTGCTTTAGCAAATCCTTGATTTCTGTAATCAGGATCAACAGCAATATTAAATAAATTCGCTTCATCGGCCACCTGTTGGCAAATACAAAAACCAACAATTTTATTATCGATAGTGATTTTAAAATTTAAATAGCGCTCTCCTTGATTCGAAAAAAACGTCTGTTGTGACCATGCAATAGCATGACAACGCTTTTCTAAAGCAAACGCCTCGTCTAAATCAGCTTCAGTTAGGGTGGAAATAGTCTTCATATTGACATAATTGATGCCATAGTTGGCGTTTTTGTTGTGGTGCATTAGCAAGTGTCTCTAAACTGGTGGTTGTGATAATTAACTGATTTTGCCAGCGCTCATCCGGTTGTGTATCAATAAACCAAACCACTTGTTTGATTTCATCAGGCGATACGATTAACTGCGCAGGAGTGAGCACCAATACTTGGTCTTGGTCAAGATTAATGGCTCTTAAAATGTCAAAATAGATTTTCTGCATCGGTTTTTGTTCGGCAACCACAATTAAACGGATTTGGTCGCTAATCTGTGTTGCCATTTCGCCTTTAAAAACAGTTGGTTTACGCAAAACGTACTGCGTAATTTGGCATTGTTGCAGATACCAATCTTGTTCAGTCATTATCAATTACGGTTTTTTTGTTAGAGATTAAGAGGGCTTAATTGTATAATCATCCACTAAAATTATAAAGGTTTTTTCATTGAGGTAATATGGCAACATCTGCTTACACTCCCGCCAGTCAGGTTATTGAACGACATCAAACATTTTTTAACGATAAAAATGTGATCATCGCTGGCGATATTCAAGATAGCTACCCAACTGTTTTATCCGCTAAACAGGTCAAAATTCATTGCACGCAGTTTCATACTTATTTGCGTTTAAAAAATAGTCATCGTGCACAGGTCAGCTTCTCATTACTGCCCGAAGCTGAGTTTTATGTTGGCATGGATACACTAATCTATTATTGGCCAAAAACCAAAAGTGAAGCCCAGTTTCAGCTCTCTTATTTATTGCATAATATGCCTAAAGGCAGCGATATTTTTATCGTCGGTGAGAACAGAACAGGTGTAAAAAGTGTTGAAGCACTGTTGGCCGATTTTGGCACAATCCAAAAAATTGATAGCGCAAGGCGCTGTGGCTTGTACCATTTTCAAGCTGAAAGCCGGTTAGCATTCGAGCTTAGCCAATGGTGGTTAACTTATCATTTAACCATTGATAATCATGATATTGAAGTAAAAAGTTTGCCGGGCGTGTTTAGCCAAAAAGGGTTAGATGCCGGAAGTGAATTACTGCTAAATGCACTGCTTGACCGGCAAGATATTGTCAAAGGTCAAGTATTGGATGTTGGGTGCGGATCGGGGATCTTATCAACCGTCATCGGCAAACTCAATCCGGACGTTGATTTAACGTTATCTGATGTCAGTAGTGCAGCGCTTGCTTCAAGCAATGCGACGTTAGCTGCAAATCAGCTTAAAGGAACAGTGGTGGCGAGTGATGTCTTTTCCAATTTAACGGATAAGTATCATCTGATTATTTCTAATCCGCCTTTCCATGACGGCAAGGAGACCAGCTATACCGCTGTTAATACCTTGATTAAAGAAGCTAAAAAACATCTTAAACTTAATGGCTATCTATGTATTGTGGCAAACTCATTTTTACCGTATCAAGCCATTTTAGATGAAACGTTTAAAAGTGTTGAATTGATTGCACAAACAACTAAATTTAAAGTCTATTTAGCCAGTCACTAAGAAGGTATGTTGCTTTGATTGAAAGTCAATTTAATCAAAGCAACAATTGGTCAATTTTCTCGATTGATATTAGCACTAAAGGCAATTGGAGAAAGTAGGGAAAAGATTCAGCAACAAATCTAAAACCGAAATCTTCAGTAGATAACAATTTGGGCTGTCATGCTTTACCTACTGCTGTGTTGCAATGATAAGGCTATCTAAAATTACTCTGTCTAACGTTAAATCACCCTTGAAAACTGTTGCTGACGAGCCATACGGCGCATATAGGTATCAAAGCACATACAGATATTGCGAATCAATAAATGACCTTTTGGCTGCACTTTAATAACATGTTGACGAATGGTGACTAAGCCGTCGTTTTCAAGCGGTTTTAACAAAGCGAGATCTTGAGCAAAATAGTCATCAAATACAATATGATATTGTTGCTCAATAGTGGTTTTATCTAAGTAAAAATGGCAAATGAGTTGCTTAATAACATCACGGCGGATCTTATCATCAAGGCTTAAATTAAACCCTTTCCATAAACCATTACCTTTTGTAGCAATCTGATTTTGATAAATCTTGAGATCTTTTTGATTTTGCGCATAACTATCGCCAAGCATACTAATCGCCGATACCCCAAGTCCTAATAAGTCAGCTTCTCCTTGTGTGGTATAGCCTTGAAAATTACGGTGGAGTTTATTTTGTTGTTGGGCAATGGCGAGTTCGTCGCTCGGTTTAGCAAAGTGATCCATACCAATAAATTGGTAACCTGATTGCGTTAATTTTTCAATACTGGTTTGTAAGATTTGCAGTTTTTCGCTTGCATTCGGCAGATCATAGTCTTTAATTTTACGTTGAGCGGCAAAGCGTGAAGGTAAATGAGCATAATTAAATACGCTTAGTCTGTCCGGCGAGATATCAATCACTTTATTTAACGTTTCGGTAAAACTTGCAACCGTCTGTTTGGGTAAACCATAAATCAAATCTAAACTGATTGAAGCAAAATGGTTTTTACGTGCTTGTTTTATCAATTGACGAATTAAGTTTTCGTCCTGTTCACGATTGATTAAATTTTGGATTTCATGATTAAAATCTTGAATTCCCATACTTAATCGGTTAAAGCCTAAATTAGCTAAATGGTCGATTGTATCGGGCGTTATTTCACGTGGATCGATTTCAATCGATAGCTCGGCATCATCAGCAAAATGAAAATGCTGCTTAAGCGATGCCATAAGTCGTGCTATTTCCTCATCGGTTAAAAAGGTAGGGGTGCCGCCTCCCCAGTGCATTTGTGATACGGTGCGGTTTTTAAATAGCGGGGCACGACTTTCGATCTCTACATCAAGCGCATCTAAATATTGGGTAACTTTGTGTGTTTGCCGGGTGATGAGCTTGTTGCATCCGCAAAAATAACAAAGTTTATGGCAAAACGGAATATGGATATAGAGCGATAATGGGCGATCATGATAGCGTGTCGCTGCGGTGATAAAATCTTGCTCATTGAAACTCTCATTAAACTCGAGCGCCGTTGGATAAGAGGTATAACGTGGGCCGGAATAATTGTATTTTTCAATTAACGCTTGATCCCATAACTGAGTTTGCGTGGGATTATTTTGATTTAAACCTGAATTTGACATTGCTTTTTTTATAACCTTTTTCAGTGGCTTTATATTTTGTCTTTGATCTGGTTTTCATTTTGATTCGATTGGTCTTATGTAAAAATAATAACACGCAAATAAGTAACCCAAAATATAAACTTAACATAATTAACATTGGCATTATGATTGGCTCACCGGAATAAATTTATTCATAATCAAAATACCTATTTAAGGTGTAATTAACAGGTAGAATATAATTAACCGTCATTATATTCTACCCAATAATATTGATTATATTACAACTTAATTGAAAAATGGTTAAGATGAATTAATTGCGCTTTAACAAACTGACTATATCTTCTTTCTTGTCTAGCTCGTCTTCAAATTCGTCAAAATCTTCGTCGGTATAACCAAGCTCTTGCATCAATTGATCGATACGATTTAACTGCTTATCCAGATAATTTTGCTGTTCGGCAGTTAGCTTATGATCTTGTTCAACCAGATCGAGTAGCTGATCAAGTTTTGGATCATTTTCCAACTGTTCTAGCTCTTGCTGTGGTGTTAAGGTTTGCTTAACAGGCTTAGATTGTTTAACAGCCGGAGTGTGGGTTGCTTGTGGTTCAACCACTAATGATATCGGTTTTTTACTGCCTATTCGAGGGTCTTGACTAACTGAGTTTGCCTTTTTTTGGCGATTGTCACTATCGCCATTAAAGCGTGAGCCGCTCGGTAACCCTTTGTGTTTGCGTTTACGCTTCAATTCACGAGATGCTTCATTAATCTCTTGACGCGTTTTTTTGGGTTTTTGTTTCGATTTATTTTTTAACATACAATCTCTGTCTAATTTGACTAAATATTTACCTGCTATATTTTAACAGTAACTGATGAATATAGCTATGATGAACACGCTAAGTGAAATTCTGATTGTAAAACATGGCAATTGTGTATAATCTGAGCCCAATAATTTGTTAGTGTGAAGCAGTGAGAATATAACATGAACAATCATTTGAGCCCTTATATGCAATTTAGCCGTCAAGAGTGGGCAAGCTTGCGTAATGCGGTACCAATGACTTTAAGCTCAACCGAGCTAAGCTCCTTACAAGGGATTAATGAAGATCTATCTATGGATGAAGTAAGTGAAATCTATTTACCTTTATCCAGATTGCTCAATTATTATATTAACAACTGTTTTAGTCGACAGGCAGTATTGGCCAAATTTTTAGGTAAAAGCCAAAAAATACCTTATGTCATTAGCATTGCCGGTAGTGTAGCTGTAGGGAAAAGTACGACAGCGCGCGTATTACAAGCGCTGTTAACACGTTGGCCTGAACATCGAAAAGTGGCATTAGTGACTACTGATGGATTTTTATATCCCAATAAATATCTCGAAGAACGAGGTATTATGAATAAAAAAGGCTTTCCGCAATCGTATGATATTAAAAAGCTGATCAACTTTGTGGCCGATGTAAAATCCGGTCAAGCGAAAGTTAAAGCGCCGGTTTATTCACATTTAGTTTACGATATTGTTGAAAACGAAGAGATTATTGTTGATAGCCCAGATATTCTCATTTTAGAAGGTTTAAACGTGTTACAAGGCACCATTAACTATCCGCAAGCGAATAATCGAGTATTTGTTTCTGATTATGTGGATTTTTCGATCTATGTCGATGCGGAGTTGTCGCTTTTACATGATTGGTATGTCAATCGATTTTTAAAATTCAGAGCAGGGGCATTTAGTGATCCTAACTCTTATTTTAATCACTATTCTCAGCTCCCGGAACAAGAAGCGATTAATATTGCCAACCGGCTTTGGCACGAGATTAATGAATTAAATTTAATTGAAAATATTTTACCGACTCGTGAAAGAGCCAGTTTAATTTTAACAAAAGGTAAGAATCACCAAGTGGATTGTGTGCAGTTAAGAAAATAAACTTAAGAGGAAACATTATGAAATCAATAATTAAGTCGTCTGTAAGTAAGTTTACACTGCTTTCATTTTTAACAACACTTACCCTAGGTGTTTGTGCAGCAAACGTTGATGATCATCAAGGGCAGACTTGTGCCGGCAAAAAAGAGGCGATTGAAGCGCAAATTGCTGAGGCACAAAAAACCGCTAATCTTGAGCCTGTTCAAGGATTAGAAAAAGCATTATTAAATGTCAAAATGCATTGTAATGATGATAGTTTAGAGGCCGAATATAAAAAAGATATTAATGAAAAAACTGAAAAAGTTGCCGAACGACAAAAAGATTTAGCTGAAGCAAAACTCAAAGGCGATGAGCAAAAAATTGCCCAAAAAACCTCGAAATTAAATGATGCTGAAAAAGAGTTAGCGCAAGCTAAAGACAAATTAGACAATTTTTACAAAGAACTGAAATCAAAATAAACGCTATTTTTGCAAGCTTTAATCTCTATTATCCTACAAATTAGTCATCCTAAGCAGAGTAACTATGTGAGTTATTTTGCTTATGATGACAACTCATTAACTTAATACGCATTGATATTGAATAAGCAAAATGACGGCGTTTTCTATGTAAATCCAGTTTAATTTAAATCCAGTGTAATTTGCCTTCACACCGTTATGGTTAGTTATTCACAAGCAGGCTGGACTTTTAGAACAAAAAAAGGTAAGGTGTGCGCCTTATCACGTGGTTCGTAAACCTCCCACGCAAAAAAACTAAGGAAAATTATGAGTAACGTTACACTACTAGGCGATCAGTCTGTTCGCTATCCAACTACCTATTGTCCGGAAATTCTCGAAACGTTTGACAATAAACATCCCGGTAATGACTATTTTGTTAAATTTAATTGCCCGGAATTTACCAGCCTTTGTCCTATCACAGGTCAACCTGATTTTGCGACGATTTATATTTCGTATGTGCCGAATATTAAAATGGTCGAAAGTAAATCACTTAAGCTCTATTTATTCAGCTTCCGTAATCATGGTGATTATCATGAAGATTGTATTAATATCATCATGAAAGATTTGATTAAATTAATGGATCCAAAATACATTGAAGTCTGGGGTAAATTTACACCTCGTGGCGGTATTTCTATCGATCCATATGCAAATTACGGTAAACCCGGCACTAACTGGGAACAAATTGCGCTTAATCGTTTAGCTAATCACGATCTTTATCCTGAAAAAGTCGATAATCGTTAATCTCATCATCCTAACAGGAAATTTTTAATGCAACATCGTAAAGCACTTGTGATATTTTCTGGTGGGCAAGATTCAACCACTTGCCTACTGCAAGCAATTGCTGATTATGGGCGTGAAAACGTTGAAACAATCAGCTTTCAATATGGTCAACGACATGCCATTGAGCTTGAAAAAGCCAAATGGATTGCTGACGATCTTGGTGTAAAGCAAACCGTCATTGACACTTCAGTGATTAAACAAACGACCAATAATGCCTTGATTGATGACTCGCAAGAGATTAAATCAGCTCAAGAAGGGAATTATCCTAATACTTTTGTTGACGGGCGTAATATGCTATTTTTATTGTTAGCCGGGTGTTATGCCAAACAGCAAGGTATTAAAGATATCATTATTGGCGTATGTGAAACCGATTTCAGTGGTTATCCGGATTGTCGAGATATCTTTATTAAATCCATGAATGTCTCGATGAATTTAGCCTTGGATTACACGTTTAACATCATCACCCCATTAATGTATCTGACTAAAGCGCAAACATGGGAAATGGCTGATAAACTCGGTTATCTTGATTATATCCGGCAACACACTCACACTTGTTATTATGGGGTTGACGGCGGATGTGGTCAGTGTCCTAGTTGCGAGTTACGTGACAAAGGGTTAAATGAGTATCTAACCCATAGCACTAGATAGCATTATTTAAAGGGGAAATGCATGTCTGACAATCATCAACGATTAGTCTCATTGGATGTATTGCGAGGAATGACCATTGCAGGAATGATTTTAGTGAATAATCCCGGGTCGCCAAATGCTATTTATCCTTTACTTAGGCATGCTAAATGGAACGGGCTGACTTTTGCCGATCTCATCTTTCCATTATTTATGTTTATTATGGGAGTGTCGACTTATATTTCCTTAAATAAATTAGAATTTAAGCTTAATAAGATTCTGCTAATTAAAATTTTGAAAAGAACGCTGATCATTTTTGCTATTGGATTATTCATTGCTTGGTTTTCGGGTTTTCTTGCTTTGTATAAGCATTTTAATTGGCTGCCGTTTCATGAGCGGATGGTTGAATCTTTGTCTTGCATAGATCAAATCCGAATTATGGGCATTTTACAACGTTTAGCGATCTGTTATTTGTTTTCTTCTCTTATTATTTTATGTTTTGATAGAAAATATTTGCCTGTTCTGATCGTTCAAATATTACTCTTTTATTTTTTCATCTTATATTTGGGCGACGGGTTTGAGCAAAAAAATAACAACATTATTGCTAAAGTCGATAGAATGATTTTGGGTCAAGAGCGTATGTATCTGGATAATGGTATGTATTTTGAACCGGAAGGGGTATTAAGTACTTTTCCGGCCATTGCTCAAGTCCTTATCGGCTTTTGTATAGCCAAACAAATATTTGCAACTAATGTCAATGTCGACAAAATAAAAATCTTGATTAAATACGGAATAATTTTTTCAATAATAGGGTTTATTTTAAGTTTTATCTGCCCAATTAATAAAAAAATCTGGTCACCGTCATTTGTATTGGTGACTTGTGCTATAGGTTGTGTCTTATTTGCCTTATTAATTTGGTTGATTGATATCAAAAAATACAAAAACGCCGTTCATTGTTTTATCCCCTTTGGCATGAATTCTTTATTCATTTTTGTTGTCGCCGGTATTATTTCGATTATAACGCGTAGAATGACGCTGGTTTTTCATTCTGATTCACTCAGTTTGCGACAATTTCTGTATTCAAAAGTTTTAGCGCAATATTTTGGAAACTATCCCAGTTCTTTTATCTATGCCTTATTCATTGTCGTGATTTGTTGGTTGATTGCTTTTATTTTATATAAAAAGCATTTTTTTATAACAATTTAAAAATATTAGATATCGATGTAATTAAATTCGGCTTATCCGACATTTTTAACCTTAATTACATCATTTTTACGTTAAAGATTATGGGTTCTCTCACCCCATTTAAAAAAGGAAACGAATATGTATTTGAATATTCACTCTGAAACACTTCAGAACAAATTTAATTCAGCTCAGCAGCGCAAGGCGCTTTGCTGGCTCTCTTTTTTTCATATTTTAGTTATTGCATCAAGCAATTATCTGGTACAAATCCCATTTGATATCTTCGGTTTTCATACCACTTGGGGAGCATTTACCTTTCCATTTATCTTTTTAACCACCGATTTAACCATTCGGGTATTTGGTGCTAGTCTTGCCAGAAAAATTATCTTTGTTGTTATGATACCGGCATTACTGTTCTCTTATTCCATTTCGGTTGTGTTTTTTGAAGGGCATTGGATGGGATTTTCAGCTTTATCTGATTTTAATACTTTTGTTTTTCGAATAGCATTAGCCAGTTTTGCCGCTTATTTGGTTGGGCAGCTTATGGATATTACTGTGTTTAATTATTTACGTAAAAATAAAGCATGGTGGGTTGCCCCTTCGGCATCAGCGGTGTTAGGTAATGGTATAGATACTATCGTCTTTTTTGCCATTGCCTTTTATCAAAGTAGCGACGAATTTATGGCCAATCATTGGATCGAGATTGCTGCAATTGACTATAGTTTTAAAATTTTGATTTGTGGATTATTCTTCTTACCGCTTTATGGTGTAATTTTAAATTTGATCTTAAAAAGATTAATTTCGAAGCCTAAAGTGAGTCAATTTTAATTCTTTGCTTTAATTAAGTTAACTTACTTGAATTTAAACCGCAAAAATCATTAAAAAATCCTAAAAAACTCATCTTATGTTTTGCCCATTTAGATGAGTTTTCTCTCAAAGATTCGAATTCTAAATAATCTTTATCTCAAAAGGGTTATTCATTAATTCTCTTTTTTTCAAAATTTTTTAGAAAGCGCTTTGTCTATTGGTCAGTACAGTGCATAATATATACAAAAAGTAGTATATATAATTCAAAGAAAATTAAAATAATTAAGGAACGGTGAAATAATGAAATTTATCAAGAAGTTAGCTGTTTTTAGTGTATTTCTGGCTCTTTCCGGTTGCGATGATAGCAATCAGAATCAAAATGTTGGAAGTGAGCCAATCGATAACAATTCCCAAATGCAGTCGGCTAGTAGTTCTATTGCACCCACTGAACAACAATCCACCAACAAACCGAATTTTTCGCCTACATCTGAATTAATTCAAAAGTATAACGGCAAACAATTGAAAGTTATTGATGCTTCTGAAGCAATTATTGATGGTTCAAGCACATTGGTCGTTACTTTCTCTGTTCCTATTAATCCACAACTCAATTTTTCTAATTTACTAAGACTAGTGGATACTGAAAAAGGGACTGTTGATGGTGCATGGGAACTATCAAACGATGGATTGCAATTAAGACTTCGATATTTAGAACCAAATCGTAGATTACTATTAACAATTGATAAATTGCTATCAGGCATCAATGACAGTCATTTACAAAGTGTTTATCAAACTTATTTGACGACAAGTTCTCGCGAGCCTATCATCAAATTTACTAGTTCAGGTATTTTACTACCAAGTAAATCAATGAGTGGAATCCCTGTAACAACGTTGAATGTCAATAAAGTTGATATTAATTTTTTTAAAGTGAAGCCAGAAAAATTCGCCTCTTTTTTTTCGAACAGCCGTAATCTATCAACTTCTGTTGATGCTTACGATTTTAATTATATGAAACAATATTTCGATTTAGTTTATTCCTCTCGCTTTGAGCTAAATCCTAAACCAAATGTTCAGGAAAATATGTTAATTAATATTTCTAATATACCTGAGCTTAAAGAAGAAGGTGTCTATTTAGCGATAATGACTAAGACTGGCGATCTCGTCAGAGCCGCTCCATCCTCTGTTTTTTCAATTAGTAATATTGGTATTTCAGTTCATAAGTATTCAAATAAAAATCTACTGGTAATGACCCATGCACTAGATGATGGAGCACCATTAGGCAATATTAAAATAACATTACATAGTATTGATGATAGTAAGGGCCCTATCACTGTAAGAACTGATGCAGAAGGTTATGCAGAAATTTCAATGCCAGATAGCAGTTATTATTATTTGACGGCAAGCGATGATCAGCAAATTTCATTTGTTGACGTCAGATTTAATGGTTTAAATCTGACGGATTTTAATCTTTCCGGTGATCGATATAGGGATAAACAACTTTTTGTTTTTGGTCCTCGTGATTTATATCGTCCTGGTGAAACAATCTTTTACAATGCGCTATTGCGTAATGCCGACGGTCAGATATTACCTGATCAACCAATTGTTGTTGAAATAAAAACACCAGAAGGACGATCTATTGGGAATGGTTCTATACCAAGTCAATCTGATAACCATGGATTATATCAATTCAAATATACTATCCCTCTTGATGCAGCAACCGGTAAATGGTCGCTTCAATTTAATGTAGGTGATGATAAAGAAAATATTACCTATTTTAATGTAGAAGAATTTTTGCCGGAACGAATGGCTTTGGACATTAATTCGTCGTCATCTAAACCTATATTAGCTAATGAAGATGTTAAATTTGATATTAAAGGTCGTTATCTATATGGGGCTCCAACTTCGGGCAATACGATTGAAGTAAGAGCATACATGAAAAAAATTGATAAGCTTGCCGGTTTAAATGATTTCATAATAGGTCAGTATATTGAAGATAGAGATTTTGATGAACTTTTCGATGAAGAAAAAAAATTAGATTCAAATGGTGAGACAGTAATAAAGACTTCATCAGAAGACTTTAAAGAACCAACATTAATTGGTGTGTCAGTTAGTTTACTCGATCCTGGCGGTCGACCTGTTACTCGTAATGCAACTCAACAGGTTTGGCCAACAGAAAACATGCCAGCTATCCGTCCAATGTTTTCTAAAAGCGAATATTATAATTATAGATCAGATAGTTATAATGAACGCTACACAATAGATAAGGATAAGACCGCTGAATTTGATATAGCGTACATCAATACCGACGGTGAAAAATTGGCGACCAATAATCTTACCACACGCATTATCAGAGAACGCCGTAATTATTATTGGTCTTGGGAGAATTATGGTGGATGGAGACAAGAATATAAAACCAATCAGTTTGTCGTTCAAGAAGAACAATTATCGATTGCCTCTGATAATGTTGCAAGAGTAAGTTTTCAACCTAATGAATATGGTTCATATTTAATTGAGGTTGTTGATAACAAAACAGGTGCGAAATCAAGCTTGCGTTTTTGGTCAGGCTATGATTGGCAAGATAATACTGATGGTACAAATGCTTTACGCCCAGATCAAGTGAAATTAAGTATTGATAAAAAAGGCTATAAACCAGGCGATATAGCTAAAGTTCATGTTCAAGCACCAGTTGCAGGTTCGGGCTATATTTCACTCGAAACTAATGATGGAACGATTTGGAAGAAAGATATCACGATTGATGAACAAGGGCTTGAGGTTGAAATACCAGTTGAAAATTGGGAACGTCATGATGTTTACATTAATGCGATGATCGTACGCCCGACAACTGATAGTAAAGTTCAGACAGTAAAACGTGCAATTGGTTTACTTTATTTACCTATCGATACTAGCGAACGCCAATTAACTTTTACTATGGATTTACCAGCAAAAACAGAGCCTGAACAAACTATTCCGGTTAAAATTAAATTGGATAAACAATTTATTAAGGAAGATAGCAATATAACTGTTCTGGTATCAGCAGTGGATTCTGGTGTATTAAATATTACTAATTTTGCCACACCTGATCCTTATGCCTACTTCTTAGGTCGTAAACGTTTTGATGTTGATTACTATGATGTTTATGGCAGATTAATTGAAGGCTCGGGTCGAAATGTAAATCTCAGCTTTGGTGGTGATGCCGTATTTGAAAACAGTAAGAAGAAACCACTAAATGATGTTAAAATTATTGCTCAACAACTCGATACCGTTCAACTTGATGAGAATGGCGAAGGCATAATTGACTTACCATTACCAAAATTTAATGGTGAACTACGCATTATGGCGCAAGCATGGGATGATGACCGTTTTGGTAAAGCTGAACAAACTATGACCATTGCAGCACCGATTGTTGTCGAGTTAACTAAACCGCGATTCATGGCAGGTGGCGATAAAGCATTATTAGCTTTGAAGTTACATAATATGACCGATGAAAAGCAAACTTTGCAAGTAAACATTTCAAGTGATGGGTTAATATTCCCGGATTTATCTCAAACAACTGAAGTGACACTTGATAGTCTACAAAAAGATATCATATACATTCCGGTTACCGCCGATTATGGTTTAGGGCATTTTTCTGTAAATACCAATATTAAACAAATAGGTGATGAAAATCATAAATATGAAACTAATGATCAATGGACAATCGGTGTCAGACCTGGTTATTCTCCTACTAACATAAATTATGTATTTGCACTTGATAGTGGCGAGAAGTGGAAAATGGATACTAATGTCTTAAATGATTTGATTAGTAATTCAGTTGATGCAAAATTGGTTGTCTCAACTACACCACCACTTAATATTGCACAATACATTAAAGAGTTATATGCATACCCTTATGGCTGTTTAGAGCAAACCGTTAGCGGATTATATCCTTCTTTATTTGCTAATAACTCCGCTCTTGCAGCAATGGGAATTGCTACAGAATCAAATGAAACTCGCCGTTCGAAAATTCAAAGAGGCATTTCACGCATATTAGGTATGCAACGAGATAATGGCGGTTTTGGATTGTGGAGTAGTGAAAGTGAAGAAGAGTTTTGGCTAACTGTGTATGCAACAGACTTCTTGTTGGAAGCGAAAGAACGAGGCTATGACGTTCCTTGGTATCCACTTGACAAAGCAGTTTCTCAACTTAAAAAATATGTTTATGACAACTCATCAATAGATGATAGAGATAATTATTATCGTAGTCGTAAAGTCATTCATTATAATCAACTTGCTATTAAAGCTTATGCCTTAATGGTATTAGCTAAACAAAATCAACTTGACTCATCGGTGCGTAACGAAATCAATTCTTTGTATCAACAAGTCAAAAGAAACGACGAGAATTTCGTAATATCACCTTTACCTGTCTTGCAGTTAGCTGTTGCGGCTAAAAAAGCAGGTTTTGAAACAATCTATGAAGATATGCTTCAAACAGCAATGAAGACTTCTTATCAAGATACAGATGAATGGGTTGGAGATTATGGCAGTGAAATACGTGATAATGCATTAGTATTGGCATTATTAGTTAGTAACCAAATAAGTTCTAATAATATCTCTGATTATCTTGTTACTTTATCCGATTTACTCATGGATAATCGTTATTTATCAACGCAAGAATTGGGGGCTTTATTTATTGCAGGTCTGTCAGTTGAGGAAAATAGTGGTAAAGATAGTTTTACGTTTAAAATTAATTCGGAAACCGAAAATGCGGGTTCAACTTTAAACAAATCTTATGACTATGATGATCTCATTGATGGATTAACCCTAACCAATACAGAAAATGATAAACTGCTTTATGTTAAATTGACGGTATCTGGTTATAATAAAATTCCACCTGTACCAACAGAAACAGGTAATGAGATTAAAATTGAACGTAGTTATTATGATTTGAAAGGCAATAAAATTGATCCTTCTGAATTAAAAATAAATAGTTTAATGGCGGTTGTGTTAGAAGTATCAAGCAAAAAAGATATTCCTGATGCAATGATTATCGATTACTTACCTGCTGGTTTAGAACTTGAAAATCAAAACTTAACTAATAGCAGTATTAATCTATCATCACTACCTCAACTTGCTAACTTACTCGATGGTGAAGATAGCAGTAATGTGAAATATCAAGAGTTCCGCGATGATAGATATGTGGCGGCAGTTGATGTTGATGGCTACACAAGTAATGGCCAATATACTTATCACAAGCGTGTCGCATATCTTGTAAGAGCAGTGACACCGGGTAATTTTGTGGTACCAAATCCATATGTTGAGTCTATGTATCGCCCATCGATATTTGCTATTGGCCAATCACCGGAAATTATTACAATTACATCCGATCAAACGGAACAACCGGAAGTTGAATAATCAGTCAGTATCACTGAATTGAAGTGATTGAACGATACAAACAATTAAATACCCGCCAATAATAATTGGCGGTATTTTTATAATTAAAATAATTTTATTAATTAAATGTGACAGCTAAAAATGAAAAAGCGTCTTAAGAAAATTTTTCAGTTTTTTGTACTTTTTATCCTTTTTTTAATCGCTGTTTTTTTTATTGCAGATTTCCTTTTTCCAATTTCTGTAACAGCTAAGAAAAATACTCAAACGGTTGTTGCGCAAGATAATACACCCTTATGGCGCTTTGCTGATGAAAATGGCATTTGGCGTTATCCGGTCACTCTTGAAGAAGTACCCGATTACTACCTTGATGTGCTATTGAACTATGAAGATCGCCACTTTTACAACCATTTTGGTGTCAATCCGATATCCTTATTTCGTGCTGGTTGGCAAAATATCAGCAATAATCGAATCGTATCTGGCGGTAGCACGATTTCAATGCAAGTAGCCAGATTGTTATATCCTCATGATCGCACGCTAACGGGCAAACTTAAGCAGATTTTTCGAACGCTACAGTTAGAGTTACATTATAGTAAAAAAGAGATTCTTAACTTATACATAAACCATGCCCCTTATGGCGGAACTATCGAAGGTATCGGTGCGGCCAGTTGGTCTTATTTTGGCAAACCACCAAGTAAGTTAAGTCGTAGTGAAGCTGTTTTACTTGCGGTGTTACCTCAAGCTCCTAGTCGATTGCGTCCTGACAGGTATCCTGAGCGTGCTCAGCAAGCTCGAGATAAAGTTTTAGATCGTATGGAAGAATTTCAAGTATGGCCTAAAGAGATTATCGAGCAAACTAGACAAGATGAAGTTTGGGTTAAACCTCGTGAAGCGCCAAAAAATGCCCCGTTATTGGCTTATCGACTTTCACGACAGTATCCAAATGATGAAATTATCCATTCAACTATCGATTTGTCATTGCAAAGAAATTTAGAGGATATGGTCATTAACCGCAAAAAACAGTTACCGCCTAATGCGTCAATGGCTATTTTGGTTGTAGACCATACCGATATGAACGTTAAAGCTTACATCGGCTCTGTTGATTTTAATGATCAAAATAGGTATGGACAGGTCGATATGATCAGTGCTTTACGTTCACCCGGTTCAACCTTGAAACCTTTTATGTACGCCTTTGCTATCGATGAAGGTATGATCCATTCTGAATCGCTATTGCAAGATGTTCCGCGTATGAGTACAGATTATCG
Organism: Gilliamella sp. B2923; assembly: GCF_026536565.1. Lineage (NCBI taxonomy): Bacteria > Pseudomonadati > Pseudomonadota > Gammaproteobacteria > Orbales > Orbaceae > Gilliamella > Gilliamella sp. B2923. Next base: position 614,675 of record NZ_JAFNNZ010000001.1, read on the forward strand.
GCCGACCAATTTTGATGACGGTTTTTATGGACCAGTTAGCGCTTCTGAAGCACTTAAAAAATCGTTAAATCTGCCAGCAGTGCAATTAATAGAACTCTATGGACCTAAACGGTTTACCGGTAAACTAGCTTCTGTTGGCTTGAATTTATCCTCAATCGAAAATATTCCTAATCTTTCCTATATTTTGGGTGGTGCTTCATTGAGAATGGATGAACTTGTGAGTGCTTATAGTGCTTTTGCTCGAAAAGGTAATGCCAGCTCACTGCGTTTTATCCAAAACGAACCATTAACGAGCCGTCCGCTTATCTCAGAAGGTAGTGCATGGATGATCCAGAAAATGCTGGGAAATGTCAAACAAATGGTATATAAGACCGGTACAAGTTATGGCTATCGTGATGCTTGGGCTGTGGGAATTAACCCACGCTATATCGTGGGTGTATGGATAGGGCGCCCCGACGGAACGCCAGTTTTAGGACAATATGGCTCTGTATCAGCCTTACCGATTTTATTGCAAGTAAATTCATTATTGCTTAATAAAGAAAGGCGACTTAATCGCCCACTTCCGGTGTTTAAACAACCCGATTCAGTGACGGTAGAGTCAATTTGTTGGCCAATCGGGCAACCATTGCCTGCTGATGACGAAAATTGTCACCGACAAAAAAGAGCTTTTGTACTTAATCATATGGTGCCACCAACACTTGCCACATTAAATCAACTGAAAAATAGTGCTTATCGTTCTGGCTGGGTAGATATTTGGGTCAATGAAGAAAATAAACGTGTTGCCTCTGACTGTGAAGGCGCTAAAAAGAAAACATTAGCCTTATGGCCTGTTTCACTGGATAACTGGTTATTATCGAAAGAACGTAGAGAAAACCTATTGCCACCGGTTGATCCCAATTGCCCTGTTATGGGACAAGATATATTTTCTCCTCTGAGCGTTGACGGACTGGAAGAAAATCAATTGATAAGAGCGCTACCGGGTGAAACTCAAGTGACTATTGATTTAAATTCCGATGGGGGGTATGGTAAAAAAACGTGGTTTTTAGATGGCAACTTTATTGTCCAATCTGAAGGTAATGAAAAGATCGCATTACCGATAACTAAACGAGGAAATCATAAATTGCTGGTAATAGATGAAAGCGGACAAATTGTTCGAATCAAATTTACCTTTGATTAACAGGATTGGTGAAACATGACAATAGAAAAAACACTATCAATCATAAAGCCTAATGCGGTGAAAAAAAACCTAATTGGTGAAATCGAAATGAGAATTTCACAAGCTAAATTCAAAATTGTAGCCTTAAAAATGCTTCGATTAACTAAAGAGCAAGCGGAAGGTTTTTACGGCGAACATCAAGGAAAACCTTTTTTTGATAATCTGATTAGATTTATGACATCCGGCCCAATTATTGTGCAGGTACTGGAAAGTGAAGACGCTGTTAAGCGTTATCGTGATCTAATGGGACCAACAGATTTATCTAAAGCTAATGCCGGCACTCTACGTGCCGATTTTGCTGATAGTGTAACTGAAAATGCTGTCCATGGATCTGACTCATTGGCAAGCGCTCAAAGAGAAATTGCTTATTTTTTTGTAGATAGTGAGATTGTTGCTTAATCAAGTTTTACTGCTAATTACAAATCTCTTTGACCGGTAGCATGGCGCTTATCATGATTGTATTTAGCATATCATTGAAATTAAAGTAAAATCTTATTAACTTGCAATATGCAACTTAAACGGCTGTGATTGTAAAAGATGTTTTGTTTCTGCATCTAAGTGACTATCTGTAATAATATCGCTAAAGCGATTGAGGGCAATAGCAGTAAATAACGAGTGACAATTATATTTACTACTATCGGCGACCAATATTACTCGATCGGCTTTAGCGGCAAAGCTAGATTTAATTAAAGCCTTATCTTCAGTTGGTGCAGTAACGCCTTTATTAAGGCTCCATGAGTTACAACTAATAAATGCGATATCGGGATTGATTTGCTCCAATAGTGAACGCCCATGTTCACCAATACAAGATTGGCTGCTGTCATCAATTTTACCGCCAATAATCGTCACTTCAATCTGCTTAAACTCTGACAAAAAAAGAGCAATATGCAGATCAGAAGTGATAACTCTAACGGGTATTTGGGTAATTCTTTTGGCTATTTCACGAGTTGTGGTGCCGGCATCTAAAGCGATCGAATCTCCAGCTTTAATAAGCTGGGCTGCGGTCTTTGCGATTCGCTGTTTTTCGATAAAACTTTTATGTAGCTTTTCAGAAGTTGTTGGTTGCGCAGGAATAAATCTATTTAAGGTCACCCCACCATGGGTACGGCTTATTACGCCTTGTTGATCTAATTTAATTAGATCACGACGAATTGTGGCAGGTGAAGCTTCTGTTGCCACAACTAATTGTTCGACTGTCACCAGATTATGAATTTTAAGATACTCCATGATTTGATCAAGTCGATTATATTTTGCCACCGTTTAATCCTCATTATTAATCGATCAGTCGTTAAGATAATAGCTCTGCTAAGCGAATCGATTCTATCATACTATCTGCTTTAGCAACACCTTGCCAAGCAATATCATAAGCTGTGCCATGATCAGCGGATGTTCGAATAAAGGGTAAGCCGGCTGCAATATTCACCCCGTCATAAAAACCGAGCAGTTTGAGTGGAATATGTCCTTGATCATGATACATTGCCACAACTATATCAAACTTCCCTTGATGAGCTTGTAAAAAAACAGTGTCAGGTGCACAAGGCCCCACAACGTTTATGCCAATTTGTTGCATTTTCTCGATAGCCGGCGTCACAAATTTGATCTCTTCATCACCAAATAGGCCATGTTCTCCTGCATGTGGATTAACACCGGCAACCGCTATTTTAGGCTGATCAATACCAATTTTTTGCAAAAAATCGTTGGCAATGCCTATCACTTTTTCAATTCGTTGGCTGCTCAAAGTCGTTAAAAATTTCTGCAATGATACATGTGTTGTAACATGAATAACTTTAAGTGCTTCGGTGTATAACACCATGGCAACATCTTTACTATCGGTTAATTGAGCTAATAATTCAGTATGTCCGGGATACATATGACCGGCTGCGTGCAATGCTTCTTTGTTTAAAGGTGCGGTGGCAATGGCCGATACCTCACCATTTAAGGCCAGCTCAGTTGCTTTTTTAATACATCGGTATGCCAGATCACCAGCTTGTGGCTGAATTATTCCCGGCTTAAGTGCATGAATGTCAGCTAACGCAATGTCAATCACATTAATCACGTTGGCACTAAATTTGGCATCAGTTACTTGCTCTATGGGGTTGATGATAACATTATTGAATAGTCCCATTTTTAACTGTTTTTTTAGCAAATCGACCGATCCAATAACAATTGATTGGGTGTTTTTTAAAACGTCGGATTGTAACGCCTTGATGATGATCTCCGGACCAATTCCGGCTGGATCGCCCATGGTGATAGCAATAATTTTTGACACAATTTTCCTCCTTTAAATAAATGCTAATGATTTCAATAAAATATTTTTAGCGCCAAAGCCGCCTGCTTTGGTAAATACTCGGTAGGTCAGTGGGGGTTGGCTAATCAATCTGCCATAGGGAACGCCATGGCAGACTTCTCCCTCTATAGTGAAACCTTTAGCACCTAAAGATTTCGCTACGGATATTGCCACATCGCCACCGGTTAAAAAAAGATTATCAAACTTTAATTGGTTAACTAACTGGCCTAAAGCCGTAGCGATCTTTTCACCAAGCTCAATCCGCGATAGATTGTAGTGCTGGCAATGCAGATCAATTGCAAACCGATCACGATAACTGGCGCAAGTACTGACAATACAGTGATGACCTGAGTCTAAACTCGCTTGAATCTCGGTCTGGTAAGGTGTTAATTGGTGAGAAATAGAGTGGTTGAGTAAATCAATTATGTTGATAGTAAAAAGTCTCCAATTACTGCCACCATTCTCCATTGCGTAACTTATCTGCTGTTGAGTCATTTCGCTCATTGAACCGGCAATAACTAAAAGTGGTGCGTTGCTGGTTTTAGTTTTTTGCTGTTTGTTTTCTTCTTTTGCTTTGGGCATAAAATCCAGCAAACCGGCCGAACCAACTAATAATAGCTTATCAAGCAGTGGCTTTAACTGCCCTAAAATCAACTGTAAATCGTTGTCTGTTTCACTATCTACTATCAGAATTTTATAACCTGCAGAGATTAAATTTTCAATCGTCTGTTTTAGCTGATTATTTCTCAATGTTTCTAAATTAATTTGTGCAGATAAAAGGCGTGTTTGCTGGTCAATGTTATTTTTTACGTTTGAAGATAGCACTGGTGTTTTTGGATCGGTTGCAAATTCGGTGTTTTGTAACTCAACGCCGTTAACATAACATAGCCCATTTTTGACGATACGATTCATCTTCGGAAAAGCAGGTATAACTAGTGCTGCTTGGTATTCACTATGGTCTAATAATGTTTCAATTTCAGTACCAATATTGCCACGTAAAGTAGAGTCTATTTTTTTATAAATTGGTTTAAAGTGGGAAAAGTTTTCTAACACTTTTTTTATTCTTGCTTTGGTTTCAATCACTGAGGTTGAACGAGTTTCTGAATTGACCACAATGACCGCGTTGTTATCGTCTTGGCCGAGGTTTAGTGTGAAAGAATTTGCTAAGTCAGCATTTTGCCAATCAAAAACGACATTTACCGCTAATCCCTTATTGACCAGTTGCACACCGGCATCATTGGATCCGGTGAAATCATCAGCAATAATTAATCTAACCATTGATTATTTCCAATCATAAAATCTGTCATTTCTGCAATTATACCGATTTCCAATTAAAAAACACTAACATTTTGATTGAATGTAATCATTTTAATTGTATTGTGATCATGATCCCAATTTTAAATATTAAGTTTGATCAAAATTAGCACATAAAATAATATTAAATGATTAAATTAAATCAATGTGATTTAAATGTTTCATTTTATTTTGTGTTTTGGGAGCGAATTATGCACATAAATAGTACAATTTTAAGTGGGCAGGGGGTTTTAAACGATCTTCATTGGTTATTTAAAGCACATCATCATGTTGTCTTTATTACCGATAAAAATGTCATTAATTTACCCCAAGTATCCTCTTTGCTTGCAACAATTAAGACAATCGTACCGGTTGTAACCTGCATTGATGATATCCCGCCAGAGCCTAGCCAACATGATGTTGCCAACGTTTTAGCAAAATTATCGCTTCCTGTTGCGGATTTTGTAATAGGTGTGGGTGGTGGCAGTGTTCTTGATGTGGCTAAATTGGTGTCAGTTTTAACTATAGCAAATAACAATTTGACCTTGAAGCAGCTATTAGACGGGGTGCAACCGCTAAGGCGTTGTGCATCATTGTTGATTCCAACTACTGCCGGTACCGGATCTGAAGCGACGCCTAACGCTATTTTAGCCATACCTGAAAAAGCCACCAAACAAGGTATTATTTCATCGGTAATGCTACCCGATTATGTCTGTTTAGCCCCCGAACTAACTAGCTCAATGCCCAAAATGGTTGCCGCTTCAACAGGTGTTGATGCATTGTGCCATTTAATTGAGTGTTTAACCTCTAACTTGTCCAATGCCGTCAGTGATAATTATGCGATGCTAGGTTTGTCGAAATTGTTTGCCGCTATCGAAAAGTCGGTTGTGGATAAAGATAATTTTGGCACAAGGCTCAACATGCTTTGGGCATCTTACTATGGTGGTGCAGCTATTACTTATGCCGGTACCCATTTAGTTCATGCAATGTCCTACCCGCTAGGTGGCAAATATCATATTGCCCATGGTGTGGCCAATGCCATATTACTTGTGCCTTGCATGGCTTTTGTGCGTGATGCGGTTGTCGATAAGTTTGCCTTAGCTTACGATTTATTACCCGATGCGCAGTTGGCACTGACTACAGAAGAAAAATCCTATGCTTTAGTTGACTATTTCAGCCAATTAATTGTTCGGCTTGGATTGCCGACTAAATTACAGCAATTAAACATTTCAAGCCATGACCTCCCTTATCTCGTTGATAACGCACTTAATGTAAAACGGTTAATGAACAATGTCCCCAAACCCATTACCGAACAAGATGTATTGGCTATCTATCAATCGCTTTTATAAAAACTTTTAAGCAGGAGTAATTAACATGAGTAAAAAAATAGAAGGAATCTTAACCGCTATTGTGACAACGTTTGATGATAACGGCAATTTTTGCCCCAGTCGGATGCGTAAACAAGTTAAGCGCCAATTACACCATGGAAATAGTATTTTTTGTAACGGCACCAATGGCGAATTTTTCGTTTTAACTCAGCAAGAAAAAATCAAAGTTGCTGAAGTTTGTGTTGATGAAGTTGGCGGGCGCTTCCCTGTCATGGCGCATATAGGTGAGATCTCAAGTCAGGAAACAATAAAACTGGGTAAACAGATAGCGAAATTAGGCGTAGATGCCGTGTCGGTCATTGCCCCATATTTTATTCCATTAAAACAACAAGAGCTAATCGACCACTACACCAAAGTCGCCGATGCATTAACCGTACCGATTTATTTGTACAACATTCCTGCTCGAACGGGCAATAAAATCGAACCGCAAACCGCCGCCATACTGGCAGAACATCCGAATATTTGGGGTATCAAAGACAGTGCGGGCAGTATTGAAAGTTTGCAAGGGTTTATTGATATAGCCAAACAATTTGAAGGGTTTGATGTGTTAACTGGACCCGACTCTTTAATTTATCAAGGTTTTGTTGGCGGAGCCGTTGGCTCTATCTCAGGCCTTGCCAATGTCGTACCGGAACATATACAGGCGATTTGGCAACACTTTAAAGCCGGTGATCTTGACCACGCCAAAGCGGCGCAAGAGTTGGTCGGTGATTTGCGGCAGCGTCTTTATGCCACGGTATTTTCGCCGGCTGCTGTCAAAAAAGCGTTGTCATTAATGGGCGAGCAGGTGGGTGAAAGCCGTTATCCGATCCTATTTTCTGATTCTGATATTGCCACAATTAACGATCTTGTGAAGCGATTGTAATAACTATTTAACATGCACTGATAAAGTAAAGAAGGTGATTTATGCATTACTTTGGAACAATGGACACAATCATTATTATAAGTATTGTGGTGATTTATATTTTAGCTACTTCTGCAATGACCTATTTTTTAAGAAGTAAAAATAATAGTGATTTTATGGAAGGATCGCGTGCGGTACCTGCAATCGTTGTCGGTGTTTTATTAATGACCGAATATATTGGCGCTAAGTCGACTATAGGTACTGCGCAATCAGCTTTTGATAATGGGATTGCCGCGTCATGGTCAGTGATTGGCGCCGCAATTGGTTTTCCGCTGTTTGGTCTGTTATTAGTTAAAAAGATTTACAACACTGGGGAAATCACTATTTCAGCAGCCATTGCTCAAAAATATGGGCATTCAACTAAAAATCTTATTTCGATCATTATGATTTATGCTCTGCTATTGGTTAATGTGGGTAACTATATAAGCGGTGCGGCAGCGATTTCAACCGTGCTGCAAATTTCGTTACCGGTTGCCGCTTTTATTACCGCTGTTGTCAGCACATTCTATTTTGCTTTCGGGGGACTCAAAGGGGTGGCTTATGTCACTATCATCCATAGTGCCGTGAAATATTTTGGGGTGTTATTTATTTTAGCAACGGCATTGTATTTAACCGGTGGTATATCACCCATGATTGAACAGATGCCGCCACACTACTGGACTTGGGACGGTTCAATCGGTGCCAGTACTATTTTTGCTTGGTTAATCGGTACTATTGGCTCGATCTTTTGTACTCAATTTGTGATTCAAGCTATCTCGTCAACGAAAGATGCCAAATCGGCAAAACGTGCTTGCTGGTATGCTTTCTTCTTCTGCCTGCCTATTGCTATAGCTATTGCGGTAATTGGAGTTTGTGCCAAATTTCTTCATCCGGATATAAATAGCTTATATGCTTTACCGGTGTTTATACAGGATATGAATCCATTTATGGCCGGTGTGATTACCACTTCCTTAGTCGCTTCAATTTTTATTAGCGTCAGTACCGTTGCTTTAGCGATTGCCTCACTGATTGTTAAAGATTTTTATGTGCCATATTTCAAACCTTCACAAGAAAAAGAGTTTAAAGCAACCAAAGTGATTTCGGTTTTCGTTGGTTTTGCTCCTTTGCTGTTAGTACTGGCATTTCCGGAAGTGTTAAAGCTTTCATTTTTTACTCGTGCTATTCGGCTATCAATCACTATTGTGGCAATGATTGCTTTCTATTTACCTTTTTTAAATAGTACCCGAGCAGCAAATATGGCCTTGATTGGGGCGGCTATTATTACATCGGTTTGGTTTTACTTAGGCGATCCATTAGGCGTGAATAACATGTATGTTGCGCTTCTTTCGCCTGCTGTAATCATGCTGTTAGACAAATGTTTAATTAGCCCTTTTGTTAAATCTAAAAAATAATGTTGATTGTTTATAGGGAGATTACCTCATGACCCAAATTAAACCGGACTGCTGCGGCAGATTGAGTATTAATAAAAATGATAGTGCCCGAATTGAGGCATTTCTACCAACCGAATGTGTACAAAACCATGCGGCTAATTTACTACCATTACCAAATGGTGATCTACTTTGCACTTGGTTTGGCGGTACGCAAGAGGGGATAGCTGATATTTCCGCTTATTATTCAAGACTAAAAAAGGGCAGTCAAACTTGGACTAAAGCGGTCAAGCTTTCCAATGACGCAACAAGATCAGAACAAAACCCACTGTTTTTTCTGGCTCCAGATAATGTATTGTGGCTACTGTATACCGCGCAAATCGCCGGCAATCAAGATACGGCAATTGTACGATATCGTCAATCGCATGATTTTGGTGAAACTTGGGGACCAATTAAAACGTTACTGGAAGATCCCAATAAAGGTATTTTTATTCGTCAGCCTATTACAGTAATGCCAAACGGGGATTGGTTATTACCGGTGTTTTACTGTATTGCAAAACCCGGTGAAAAATGGGTAGGAAGTTATGATACAAGTGGTGTGATGATCTCTAAAGATAACGGGAAAACTTGGTTTAATGTTGATGTGCCCGATAGTTTAGGCTGTGTGCATATGAATATTTTATTATTGAAAGACAACAGTTTGTATGCGCTTTTCCGCAGTCGTTGGGCAGATAATATTTATGCTAGCCGATCGACCGATGGCGGATATCATTGGTCTACACCAATAGCCACCAATTTACCTAATAATAACTCCTCCATTCAAGCCACCGTTTTAAATAACGGGCATATTGCCTTAGTGTTTAATCAATCGAGTGCTAAAGATGCAATTGCAAGGCGTATATCACTTTATGATGAAATTGAAGATGAAAGTTGTGCCAATAAAAAAGAGGCCGAAATTATTGACGGGCAAAAAAATGCTTTTTGGGGCGCACCACGAGCACCTATGTCATTAGCAATTTCAATGGATAATGGTGAAACTTGGCCTTATATCCGGCATATGGATGAAGGCGACGGTTACTGCATGACAAATAATTCTAAAGATAGCTTAAATCGTGAATTTTCTTATCCCACTATTAAGCAGGGTTTAGACGGCAAATTACATATTGCTTATACCTATTTTCGTATGGCTATTAAATATGTTGTGATTGATGAAAATTGGGTTAAAAATTTCAACTAACCGCTTGTGCACTTATCGCATGATAGGTGCGCAACATTTTGACACTGTAGAATAATGCAGTATAAGGAGATGAAAGATGATTGCCGGTCACTTAAACAATCTAAAGTTAGCAACTTTACCAGATACATTATACACAATATTATCGAGCGCTGAGCTAAGCTTGAATGCACTTCAAAATCAGGCCGACGGACGTTATCAAATGGAAGGAGAACAATGGTTTTACACCATTGGTGATGCTTGGACTTCACCTAGGCAGGAGCGGCACTGTGAATTTCATAAACAGTTTTTAGATATTCAATTAATCCTCAGAGGTGAAGAGATTATTGCCTACAGTTTGCTAGATGCCTCACATTTACCTTGTTATGAAAAGAAAACTGATCTGTTTATTGTTAATCAAGCCAGCTTAAATAACTTTATTCATTTAACCGAAGGTGAGTTTGTGACCTTTTATCCGGGCGAGCTACATCAAGCGCTATGTATGGTTGATGAACCTAAAAAAGTACGTAAAGCGGTGTTCAAGGTACCGATTGACATTATTTAACTGTTTACCCGTTTCAGTTACGGCCTTTTATCCGGGCGAGCTACATCAAGCGTCATGCATGGTTGATGAACCTAAAAAAGTACGTAAAGCGGTGTTCAAGGTACCGATTGATATTATTTAACGGTTTACCCGTTTCAGTTACGGCCATTTTTTAGATTCATTAAATCTCTGTTTCTAAAGCAAGTGAAAATATACAACTTGCTTTATTAAAAATTAATTGGTGTTTTTCGCTTCTAATTCTCTAAATTTTTGCTGAATAAGATGCTGTGTATTTCGATATAAACTAACTTTATATCGAACCATAGTTAAGAATATTAATTTACTTCTAACGGTTTTCCGTCGGTTTCAATATTAATAAATTCCATACCGGTAGGGTTTACCGCCATGATGGCTTTGGCTAATGTTTCATGAAAAACGATGTGAAGCGATTCTCTTAATAAAAAAACTAATCTTTGTTCCAAAGAAATTTCATTTAAAATTTTTCTGTCTAAAATGAGTTTTTTTATAAAATATGTTCTTCTAGGCTTTTCATAATCGGATTTATCTTTATCTAAAGCCTCGATTATGTTGTCAGAAAGTAGACAAAAATAGTCCTTAATGAGTTTACCTTGTGGGGTTGTTAATTCAGTGTCAATAATTTTTATCCCTTTAGGCTTAAAGCTTTTAATGACATTGGCAATTTTATCGGTAATAAAAATCTCAGGGCCAGACAAAAAATCAGACATAACGGGCTGAGAGGGTATAGTTCCATTAAATTCCAAATTTATTAAAGTGGGGTTTAAGTGAGCATCGCGATTGGTTATTCGAATCAATGGATAGGCTTGGTCGGATTTTCTCTGTATAAAATAATAATTTTCCATGTTTTATTTCTCTTTAACAGGTTGTATTTTTTGGGGGGATAAAATAGATTTGCTGATTGTTGGTTAAAATAGTAGCATGAAGTATGTTTTCTGAAGTGGTTATTTTTGTAATTATTTTACCTATCTATTATGTTTTTCAAAGCTTTGAATAACAAAATAAATAGGAGATTGGGTTTAATCTCCTTCTATATGCTCTCTGTTGATATATTCATGAACGCTATTTGTTAGTCATATAACTGTTTAAATTGCGCTAAATGATAGGCTAATATTTGGCTCAGTAATGGCTTAAATATGCCAATCTTTTACTTTAATAAATTTTAAACCAGTTGGTTTAACAGTCATTAATGCTTCAACTATAGATCGGTGATAAAGCATTATTGTGTGATCTTCTCCTAATTTAAAAATTAATCTTTCTTCTAACGGAATATTTTTTAAAATATTTTCATCAAGCTTAAATTTATCGATAAAATAGCAATCATCCCCTTCGTCGAATTTAGAGTTTAGTTTATCCATTGCATTAATAATATTATAAATATGTATATAAAAGTAATCCTTAAAAATATCACCTTTATTACTTGTAATCATAGCTGGAATTAGTTGAATTCCAAATATATTGAGTGAAGACAATATTTTTTTTAACTTATCTGAGATTACTGATTCAGGTTGGGAAAAATAATCACCAATGACTGGGCTGGCAAAATAGGGTTCACTAAATGTAAATTCCATCACTTTCGGTTTGGGAATTTTTTCATTTTCGTAATCATATAGATATTCTTCCGTATGTTCCGAATCAGGATCACACATAATTAAGGGATAGGAATGACTTGGATTACGTTGTAGTACGTAATACTCAAGTTCGTCATTTGTACTATTCATGTTTCATATTCCTTTTATTTAATGTTATTGGTTTTTCATCATTATTGTTGAATCCAGTCTAATTTTCAATCAATATCATATTTGTTTATTAATTTAAATTAACTCAATAGTTTCTTTTAAATCTTGTAGTTGGTAGGGAATTTGGATCTCAATAACCATATTTATTTTTGAATATCAAATCGGTCGGTGGTGAGTGTACAAAGAGAACTTTTATCAATTCAGATGATTTTTAGCATACTATCTATTTTACAACGTATTTCTCTTTTATTATTTTTCGATTGGTACCTTTCTACAATCCAGCCGGCACAAAAGTGCCAAGAAGCACAGCTGGATTTTGTAATGTGTATGGGTTTTAAATGCTAAAAACCGAGTTATTTCATTACTAATAGATAATCGTGTACTATTGATAACATTATGTTGCTCCTGATTGACCTCCCGCTCAGTGCGCTGCGTGCCCACCATCACACTGACACCGATTGACGCCTGTTT